>JBJMGV010000097.1:0-11772 GCA_045807725.1 Blastocatellia bacterium
CAGATGGCCGAATAGGTACATGGTTAGCAGTTCCTGATCGGTGAAAAGAGGCTTGAAATTGCTCAAGCGTTGCTGATTCAGGAGCGGTTGTTTATCGTAGAAGTCGCAGATTAGCAGATAGAGTTCAATAAGATTTGTTTCCACAAAACCATCTTACAACTCCCTGCTGATCTGCTCCTTTCTACTCTTGATTCGCATATATATATCGGTAACTATAAACATCGCGCTCCTAACGGAGCTTGAAGATTAAACCGCCCGCGTAACTATAAACATTGCGCTCCTGACGGAGCTTGGGGAACGATCAACTATCAACTAGCCAATGGCCACTGGCCACTGGCCACTGATTTTCCTTGTCCGCAGCGAACCACCTGACTGATAATCTTCATCAGCCCCATGACTGACATCATCGCCTGCTCATTCCACGAGGGGAGTTTTCTATGTCGTACCTGATTGGCCGCGCCGTGCGCCACCCGTTTGCTGTCATTCAACGTCGCTTCTTCGCCCGCGCTTTGCCGCTGATTCTGGTGATGAGCCTGGCTGCGCCGCTTAACGTTTCATGCCAGCGCCGGTCGGCTGACCCTGAGCGCGGCATCAGTGAGTTGAGCGCGCTGGTCGTTAGCTCTCAAGGCAGACCCGCGCCCGCTGACTTGCAGCGCATCGAGAGCAGTTATTCGCGCAGCCGCGCGGCGGCGTTGGCGCGGTTCCTGCGTGGTTATCTTTATTACACTTCGCAAAACTACGCGGCGGCGATTGACGCGCTCGATGCGCGCGGCATTGATGAAGCGAGCGCGCTCGGCGATTACGCGCTCTTTTATCGCGCCGAGAGTGAAGCCACGGGCGACGCCAAGAGCCAGGCGCGGCGCGACTTCAACAGCGTCTATTCAAAGTACCCCGACTCGCTGAAAGCAAAAGCCGCAAAGCTGCGCGCCGCCGATATGGCGCTCGCCCTCGGTGATCCTGAGAGCGCCCGCCGCGAAGTCGCGCGACTGGTCGAATCCGATGACGCCGACGCCGTGTACATCGCGGCTCAGAGTTATGAGCTGACCGGCAAAAACGATGAGGCCATCAAGCTCTACCGCCGAGTCTATTATGAGCTTGCGGCGACGCGGGCGAGCGTGCAGGCCGAACAGCGATTGGCCGCTCTCGGCGCGGCGGTGAAAGATAATCCCGGCTCGCTCGACGAAGAGAGGGCGCGCGCCGACGCGCTGCTCGAATCGAAGCAGTTCAACGACGCGGCGCAAGCTTACACGAACCTCATCGCGCGCTTCCCTGAAACGGCTGGCAATGATGCCATTCAGTTGCGATTGGGCAAAGCGTTGGTCAACGCGCGTCAGCCGGCGCAGGCCGTCGCGCCGCTCGCGCGGGTCAGCGAAGCCAACGCCGAGACGAAAGCCGAGGCCCTGTTCAATCAAGCTGAAGCGTTGCGCCGCTCGAATCGCGCCGCTGAATCCGGCGTCATCGTTGATCGCTTGCTGAAGCAGTACGCAAAGAGCAAGTGGGCGCAGGACGCGCTCTACAATCTGGCGCGCGATCTCGACAAAGCCGACCGCGACAGTGAAGCGATGACGCGTTATCGTCAACTCGTCGCTTCGTACCCGCAGACTGCGTACGCCGCCGAAGCGTCGTATCAACTCGGCTGGTACGCTTACCGAATGAAGCAGTATGCGGAGGCGGCGCGACTGCTCGAACAGCACCTCGCCAACTATCGCTATCCTGAAAGCAAGTTCATCGGCGAGGCCGGCTTCTGGGGCGCGAAGGCCGAAGAGCGAATGGGCAATCGCGCGCGGGCGCTGGCGCTCTATGATCTGGTCAAAGCGCGCTACGCTTATGGCTATCACGGCTATCTTGCCGGTATGCGCGCCGCCAATCTGCGCGCCGCCGACTCGTCATTGAAAGCCGAAGCGGCAAAGCCCGGCTCTGACCTTGAGCGCATTCGCCAGAACGTGACTTATGTCGAGAAGATCGAAGAGACGGCGGACGGCTCAGAGCGCGCGGCCTTTGCGAAGGCGGATGATTTTGAAGTGATCGGGCTTGGCGATCTCGCAATCAAAGAACTGAATGCAGTGCAGGAGCGCGCGCCCGCTTCGCCGCGAATCAATCTACGCATCGCGCAATACTACGCGCGGCGCGGCGAGAACTTTCAAGCAACGCTGGTGCTGCGGCGCGGCTACCCGGACATCTATTCTTACAAAGAAGCGGACGTGCCGCGCGAAGCGTGGGAGATCATGTTTCCCCTTGTAGCGTGGACTACAATCAAGCAGGAGGCCAAGCGTTATGGCATCGACCCGTATATGGCCGCCGGCTTGATTCGTCAGGAGAGCGTCTTTAACCCGACGGCGATTTCGCGTGTTGGCGCGCGCGGCTTGATGCAGGTGATGCCGGCGACCGGCCAATTGATCTCGCGGAAGCAGGGCATCGGCTCAATCACAGCGGCGGATTTGTATAACCCGACGATCAACGTCAAGCTGGGCATGAATTATCTGGCGCAGATGCTCGGCCAGTTCGGCAGGATCGAATACGCGGCGGCGGCTTACAACGCCGGGCCGGGCCGCGCGCAACGCTGGATTGCTGAACGCGGCGGCCTCGACATCGAAGAGTGGATCGAGACGATTCCGTTCACCGAGACGCGCGGCTACGTCCAGGGCGTGCTGCGTTATGCCGCCAACTACCGCCGGCTTTATAAAGAGTGACGAGTGACAAGTGAACAGTGACAAGATGAATCGTGTATCTAGAATGATTGTGATCTGCGGCGTGATTGCGTTAGTCGCAATCACGGCGATGGCCTTTGCGCCGAGCGTACAACGTGCGCGCAAGCCTGCGCCGGCGACCACTTCGTCATCGGCAACCGGCGCGCTGAAGGTCATCACCAGCCAGTCCGGCTCAGTCGTCTTCATCAACAACGTGCGGCACGGCGCGACCAGTGACAAAGGCGAACTCGACTTGCCACGCGTCCGCGCCGGCTCTTATCCAATCCGCGTTCGCACCGTCGGCTTCAATGATTGGAACGGCTCGGTCGTCATCATTGCTAACTCGTCGCGCACCGTCAAAGTCACACAGCCGCCGACGACAGACGAAGCGACGCTGCATTATCAAAGAGGCGACGCGCTGCGCGAGCGCGGCAAGAATAAAGAAGCCGTCGAAGAGTACCGTCAGGCGCTTGGCTTGCGACCGAGCTTCGCCGATGCGCGTATCGCAATGGCGCGCAGCCTGACGGCGCTGCAAGATTTTCAGGAAGCCGAAACACAGATCACGGCGGCGCTTAAATCAACGGGCCGCACGCAGGCCGAAGCGCAGACCGTGCTCGCCAACCTGCGCCGCCATCAAGGACTCATCGAAGAATCCATCACCGAATATCGCAAAGCTATTCGCCTGGCCCGTGACAACGCGTTTGAAGCGCACATCGGGCTGGCCATCGCGCTTAACGAGATGAACGACCCACGGCTGATCGACGAAATCGCCCGCGAGTACCGCGCCGGCATCATTCAGGATATGGAAACCGAGCCGGTGCTCTACTATCAACTCGGCGAGATTTTGGAAAAGGCCGGGCGCAACAAAGAAGCGATTGCCGCTTATCGGAACTACTTGCGGCTCGACCCGGAAGGCGAATATGCTTCTGCGGCTGAATCCGTCATCGAGCAATTGAAAAACGAAAACAACGAGCAAGAATGAGCAAACAGATCATCTCTCACAAAGCCGAGCAGTTCACCGAATCGGTCATCCGCGAAATGACGCGGCAGGCCAACCTCTACGGCGCGATCAACCTGTCGCAAGGCTTTCCCGATTTCGCCGCGCCCGAAGCGATCAAGCTCGCCGCCTGCGATGCCATCATGGCCGACGTGAATCAGTATGCCATCACCTGGGGCGCGAAGAATTTTCGCAATGCCATTGCCGAAAAGGCGTCGTGGTATCTCGGCCTGGAAGTGGACCCTGAGCGCGAGGTCTGCGTCACCTGCGGCTCGACCGAAGCAATGATGGCGGCGATGATGGCGATCATCAACCCGGGCGACGAGGTGATTGTCTTCGAGCCGTTTTATGAAAATTACGGGCCGGACGCGATACTATCAGGAGCGACGCCGCGCTACGTGACGCTTTACGCGCCGGACTGGCACTTCAACGAAGACGAGTTGGCCGCCGCCTTCAACGATCACACCAAAGCGATCATCATCAACACGCCGAACAATCCGACGGGGAAGGTCTTCAGCCGCGACGAGATGCAATTCATCGCCGCGCTCTGCCAGAAGTGGAACGTAATCGCCATTACTGATGAAATCTATGAGCACATTCTCTTCAACGGCAAGCAGCACATCGCAATGGCGACGCTCGATGGAATGCGCGACCGCACGGTCACAATCAACGGCCTGTCGAAAACTTATTCAGTCACCGGCTGGCGCGTCGGCTACACGATAGCGCCGCCTGAGATCACGCTGGCCATCCGCAAAGTGCATGACTTTCTGACGGTCGGCGCGGCGGCCCCTTTGCAGGAAGCCGGCGCGCACGCGTTGCGGTTGCCGCGCGATTACTATGATCGGGTGCAGACAAACTACGACGAAAAGCGCCGGCGCATACTGGCCGTGTTGAAGGATGTCGGCTTTCGCTGCTACGACCCGGACGGAGCCTATTACGTGATGACCGACATCACCGCCTTCGGCTATACGGACGACGTAGAGTTTGCGAAGTTCCTGGTGAAAGAGATTGGCGTCGCGGTCGTGCCCGGCAGCAGCTTTTATCACGAAGCCCAGCTTGGCCGGCATCAGGTGCGCTTCACGTTTTGCAAGAAAGAAGAGACGCTCGCGGCGGCTGAAGAACGTTTGCAGAAATTGAAATCATTAGCGCGATGATCTGCGACACGAGGTCGCCCGATGGTATTAATTGACTTCGTGGTGAGGCGTTTATTCGGGCGGCGGCTCGGCGCTTTCGGCGGGGAAAGAGACGCCCTGATAAATATCGCGCAAGGCCAACTGGCAATCGAGCGAAGGCGACTTCAACACATCATCCAGCGAATTGAACTCACGATGCAGCCACGCGCCATCATCCTGGCGAACGAGCTGGGTGACGTGTGGCCGGTGCTGCGCCACCAGCCAGTACTCGCGGAAACCGGGGATGGATTGATAGCGCGAAAACTTGTCGCCGCGATCATACGCTTCGGTTGAAGGCGAAAGAATCTCAATCAGCAAGGTCGGGTTGGTCAGCGCATCAACGCCACTGATTTCCTCGAACTGCGCTTTGCCGCACAACACCGAAAGATCGGCGTAGCGATAAGGCGGCGCGGTCGGCACTTTAATCCGCGCATTAGCCGTAAAGACGCGACAGTTGCGTCCGGCCAGCGCCGCTCTGAATTGCACGACCAGATTAGCTTCGATTTCGAGATGACCTTCGCTTGCGCCGCTCATTGCAAAGATTTCGCCGTCCCAGTACTCGAAACGCTCTTCCGAAGTGCGGTCCAATTCCAGGTACTCTGCCAAGGTGCAACGCGGTTTACCTTGAGCTGCCATAGCTGTGCCTCCCGGCGGTAAGCCTTCTGCAAGATGATGCCAGAAGCTTACGCCAGCTTGCTCGCCTATTCAATCCTGACCAACCGGCGCGCGACCGGCCACCGGCTTTACAAAGCCCCAATCGCTCTCCGAGCTGAATTGCTAAGTCGAACTATTTTGCCAGTTGCGCGGTTAAAATAATCCTGAGCATTTTGGTCGGGAAAAACTTGACTTTATCGGTCGGGTATATAAAATAAGGATTGAAGTTTCAAGCGAGGCCGAAGGATGCAGATTTCCACGAAAGGCAAATATGCGGTGCGCGCGATGCTCGACATCGCGCAGAATTCCAACGGCGGGCCGGTGACGCTGGTGGCCATCTCGAAGCGCGAAGGCATATCGCTTTTATTTCTCGAACAGATTTTTCAGCCGCTGCGCAAGGGCAACATCGTCAACAGCCTGCGCGGGCCGCACGGCGGTTACGTGCTGGCGCGCGACGCGGCGGAGATCACTATTGGCGAGATCGTGCGGCTGATCGAGCCGCCGCTCTACACGAGTTCGTGTTTCAGCAACGACGGCCCGGTCGATAACTGCCGCATCAGCGATTCGTGCATCGGCGGCGCGATCTGGAAGCAGTTGGCCGAGCACGTTGATAATTTTTTGGATTCGATCACGCTGGCCGATCTGGCGAACAAGTCGAAGCCGGAAGTCGTCTATGGCCTGCGCATCAAGTCACAGCGGATTTTAGAGAACGCTGGACAGGGCATGCAAACGCCGGAAGCGAAAGTGGCGGAACTAGCCGAAACGGCGGAAGTGGCTTGAGCGAGACGGGCCGCAGCGACACAACGAGCGAGCCGATTTTTATACGAGTTTGTTAAGGAGAGAATATGGCGCTGAAGCTCCCCATCTATATGGACTATCACGCGACGACGCCGTGCGACCCGCGCGTCTTCGAGACGATGCGTCCTTACTTCACTGAACTCTTCGGCAACGCTGCGAGCCGCAATCACGAGTTCGGCTGGCAGGGCGAAGAGGCGGTCGAGAACGCCCGCAAGCAGGTCGCCGATTTGATTGGCGCGACCTCGAAAGAGATTGTCTTCACCAGCGGCGCGACCGAGTCCGACAACCTCGCCATCAAAGGCGTCGCTGAGATGTATTACGAGCGCGGCGACCACATTATCACCGTCGTTACCGAGCACAAGGCCGTGCTCGACACCTGCAAGAAGCTTGAGAAGCGCGGCTTCAAAGTCACCTACCTGCCGGTCGGCAGCGACGGCTTGATTTCGCCCGACGACGTGAAGAACGCGATCACCGACAAGACGATTCTGGTTTCGGTGATGCACGCCAACAATGAAATCGGCGTCTTGCAGCCCATCGCCGAAATCGGCAAGGTCTGCAAAGAGCGCGGCGTCTTGTTCCACACCGACGCAACGCAGTCGGTCGGCAAGATTCCGTTCAACGTCAACGAGCAGAACGTTGACCTCGTCTCTGTGAGCGCGCACAAGATGTATGGGCCGAAGGGCGTCGGCGCGCTCTACGTGCGACGCCGCAACCCGCGCGTGATGCTGGTTCCGATGATCGACGGCGGCGGCCACGAGCGCGGTATGCGTAGCGGCACCTTGAACGTCACCGGCATTGTGGGCCTCGGCGCTGCCGCAGAGATTGCCAAGAGCGATATGGAAAGCGACCGTCAGCGCATCTTTGGACTGCGCGAGAAGCTGCGTCAAGGTCTGATGGACGAGCTTCCTGACGTGTACGTCAACGGCAACCTTGAGCATCGGCTGCCGGGCAACCTCAACATCTCGTTTGCCTATGTCGAAGGCGAGTCGCTGCTGATGGGCATCAACGACATCGCCGTCTCGTCGGGATCGGCCTGCACGTCTGCGAGTCTTGAGCCGAGTTACGTGCTGAAGGCGCTGGGCGTCGGCGAAGAACTGGCGCACAGCTCGATACGCTTTGGGCTGGGCCGCTTCAACACTGAAGAGGAAGTCGATTATACGATTGGTCGCGTCAACGAAGCCGTCAACCGCCTGCGCGAGTTATCGCCGCTGTGGGAGATGGTGCAGGAAGGCGTTGATCTCAGCAAAGTGCAGTGGGCCGGCGAATAGCTTTGCGCGCCGCCGGCTGGAAAAGTTTGAACGTTTGACTCGAACGCAAGTGACAGGAGAGGAAAAGCGAAATGGCTTATTCAGATAAAGTAATTGATCACTACAACAACCCGCGCAACGTCGGCAACCTCGACAAGAAAGACCCGAATGTCGGCACGGGCCTGGTCGGCGCGCCTGAATGCGGCGACGTGATGAAGCTTCAGATCAAGATCAACCCGGAGACGCAGGTCATCGAGGACGCCAAGTTCAAGACCTTCGGCTGCGGCTCGGCCATCGCCAGTTCAAGTCTTGCGACCGAGTGGGTCAAAGGGCGCACGGTGGACGAAGCGTTGACGATCAAGAACACCGAGATCGTCAAAGAGCTGAACCTGCCGCCGGTCAAGATTCACTGCTCGGTGCTCGCGGAAGATGCGATTAAAGCGGCCATCCGCGACTACAAAGGGAAACAGGGCGACGTTGAAGAGAGGCGCGAAGAGATCAGCGTCAGCGCGTGACGGGCTTAGCGCATCAGCCGTTGACGCGGCGCGATGTGAAGAGGTGTGAAAAGTGATTCAAGTGACTGAAAAAGCTGCGGCGCGTATCCGTGAGATTATGCATGACAACGGTCTCAGCGAAGGCGGCCTGCGCGTCGGCGTACAGGGTGGCGGCTGTTCGGGCCTGAGCTACAACCTGGCGCTCGACACCGAGCAGCGACCGGGCGACCGCGTCTTCGAGCAGGACGGCGTCAAGGTCTTTGTTGATATGAAGAGCCTGCTTTACCTGGGCGGCACAACGCTCGATTGGAAAGACGAGGGATTGATGCAGCGCGGCTTCACCTTCATCAACCCGAACTCGTCGGGCGGCTGCGGCTGCGGCGAATCGTTCGCAGTCTAGCGGCGCGCGTCGGTCGGGAATCCGTTTCGATAGAAGCTCGATGGTTGAGTGCGCTGTGACTCAACCATTATTTTTTTGACGGTAGAACATGGCCGAAGTAACGAGCAGTGAGACACCGCCGCGTGAGTGCCCGCATTGCGGCGCGAAGACGGAGGGTGTGCATTTCTGCGCGGCCTGCGGCAAAATTCTTCCCCTGGCCGCAGGCAGCGATTACTTTGTCTTCTTCGGCTTGCCGCGCAAGCTTCAACTGGACGAGAGCGCGCTTGAAAAAGAGTTCTACGCGCTCAGCCGCCAGCTTCATCCCGACTATTTCATGAACGCGTCGGAGGCCGAGCGCGCGGCCAGCGTTGAACGTGCCTCGCGCCTGAACGACGCCTACCGCACGTTGCGCGACCGCACGGCACGCGCCCAGTATCTGCTACAACTCGCGGGCTACAAAGAGGCCGAGAAGAAAGCGCCGCCCGATCTTCTCGAAGAAGTCTTCGAGTTGAATATGCAGGTCGAAGAGTTGAAGGCCGCGAAAAAGATGGGCGACGAAGATGAAGTGCGCGAAGCGCGGGCTTCGCTCGAAGCGGCGCTCGGCGGATTGAAGAATAAATTGGACGGCATTGACGCGCGACTGTTCGCCGTATTCGCGGACTGGGACGCGGCAGTTGATCGCGGCGCAGACGAACAGGAACGTCGGCCTGTGCTCGACCGAATAAGCGAATTGCTGTCGCACCGCTCTTACATTCGCAACCTCGTCCGCGACATCAGAGAGGAATTGTAACGAATGCCACGAATTGAATTGAGTATGACGGGCCGCCCCAAATCGAGCCGCGTCGTCGGCATTGATTTGGGCACGACCAATAGCCTCGTCGCTTATATGACCGAGAGCGGCCCGCAGGTGATACGTGACCGTGAAGGCAACGCGCTCGTGCCTTCGATTGTTTATTACGATAACGCGGAGAAGCGACTGCTGGTCGGTGAAGAGGCGCGCGAGCGGTTGATCACCGAGCCGCGCAAAGCCATCTATTCGGTCAAGCGCTTTATGGGCAAGGGCAGCGCCGACGTGCAGGAAGACCTGATGCTGGTGCCCTTTCAAATCGCCGCCGGCAGCGAGCACGTCATCCGCTTTCAGATGGGCGACCGCCAGTTTACGCCGCCGGAAATTTCGGCATTCGTGCTGCGCGAACTGAAAGAGCGCGCGTCTCGCTTCTTTGGCGAAGAGGTGACGCAAGCCGTTGTCACCGTGCCGGCCTACTTCAACGACGCGCAGCGGCAGGCGACGAAAGACGCGGGCCACCTGGCCGGACTCGACGTGCTGCGCATCGTCAACGAGCCTACGGCGGCGTCGCTGGCTTACGGCATAGACAAGCGCGACGAAGCGTTGATCGCTGTTTATGATCTTGGCGGCGGCACGTTCGACATTTCGATCCTGCGCCTGCGCGAAGGCATCTTTGAAGTGCTGGCCACGAACGGCGACACGCATCTGGGCGGCGACGACATTGATAATCGCTTGATCGCGCTCGTGCTCGACGAGATCAAGGCGCAGAAGGGCCGCGACCTGAGCCGCGACCACGCCGCGTTTCAGGCGATTCGCAAAGCCGTCATCGCCATCAAGCACGACCTGTCTGAAGCGGACAACGCGACCATTGCGATTGACCTTGCGGAGAGCGGCATCAGTTATCGCCGCCAGCTCACGCGCGACGAGTTCGAGCGTTTGATCGCCGATCTCATTGAGCAAACGCTCGGCCCGTGCAAGCAGGCGCTCAAGGATGCTGATCTTGATCCGACGCAGATTGATGAAGTGGTGATGGTCGGCGGCTCGACGCGCATCCCGCTGGTGCGCCGCCGCGTTGAAAAGTTGTTCAAGCGCCAGCCGCACATCGAGCTTAACCCCGACGAAGTGGTGGCGCTCGGCGCGGCGATTCAAGCCGACATTCTCGCCGGCGGTCGCCGTGATTTGTTGCTGCTCGACGTGACGCCGCTTTCGCTCGGCATTGAAACGATGGGCGGCGTGGTGGCGAAGATCATCAACCGCAACTCGACGATTCCGGCGTCGGCCTCCGAGATGTTCACGACGTGGGCGGACAATCAAACCGGCATCGACGTACACGTGCTGCAAGGCGAGCGCGAGATGGCCGACGATTGTCGCAGCCTGGCAAAGTTCACGCTGAAAGGCATCCCGCCGCAGCCCGCCGGCCTGCCGCGCATCGAAGTGAAGTTCTTGATCGACGCCAATGGCATCCTCACAGTCAGCGCCAAAGATGTGCGCGCGGGTCAGCAGCAGTCCGTCGAGGTCAAACCGTCTTACGGCCTGAGCGACGAGCAGATTGAAAAGATGCTGATGGATTCGATGGAATTCGCCGAAGAAGATTTGCGCAAGCGGCAACTGGTCGAGGCGCGCACCGAAGCCGACACCGTGCTGCGCGCTTCGGAGCGTGCGCTCGCCGAACGCGGCGAGTTGGTGAGCGAAGACGAGCGTGAAGCGATTCGCCAGGCGATCACTGAGTTGCGCGACGCGGTCGGCGGCGAAGATCATCGCTTGATTCGCTCACGCATCAAGCAACTGGACGACGCGGCGCACCACCTCGCCGAGTTGATTATGGACAATGCGCTGCTTGCGGCATTGAAAGACCGCAAGGCGTCGGAAGTGGCGGAAGGCTGAATTATGGAAGCGAAAGAAGCGACCGGGAGCGCCGTGCTGGACGAACAGCCCGAAGCGGCGCAACGAGTATATAAAATTACATTCTTGCGTAAAGGCGAAGAGCCGGTGACGGTCGAGTATGAGCCGGGCGTGACGCCTTATCACGATCACGGCAGGGAAGGCTCGCTGCTCGACATCGCGCTGAACTATGGCATCGAGCTTGAGCATAGCTGCGGCGGCAACTGCGCCTGCACGACCTGTCACGTCATCGTCAAGCAGGGCGAAGCGAACTTGACTGAGATGGATGAGGACGAAGAAGACCGCATCTATATGGCCGACAGCGTGACGCTGCATTCGCGGCTCGGCTGCCAAGCCATCGTCAAAGGTGACGTGACGGTCGAGATCGCGGATTGAAGCGGTGGTCAGTGGCCAGTGGCCAGTTTGTGAGCAATTAGTGAGTCCCGTAGGGACGACCTGTTTATAGTTATGGTTGATAGAAGTGACGAAGCCCCATCGGGGCGCAATGTTGGCATCCCGCTCCTGACGGAGCTTGAAAATTAAACCAGCGGTTGACTATAAACATTGCGCTCCTAACGGAGCTTGAAGACTCAATCAACTGCGTAACTATAAATATTGCGCTCCTAACGGAGCTTGGGAAACTGTCAACTATCAACTCACAACAATCAACTCACAA
>JBJMGV010000098.1:0-17965 GCA_045807725.1 Blastocatellia bacterium
CGAAAACGCAACGAGGAGGAGACGGCAGTGCCGAGATTGTTCAATCGCTTTGTTTCAAGCATCAGGCAACCGATAGAAAGTTTGTTCGGATGGCTGATTCAAAGAACCGATGTGCAGAACGCCTCGCGGGTGCGTTCAGCGCAAGGCTTGTTAGTTCATTGCTACGGCAAACTGGCTGTGGCCTGTTTGCTGCTCACTTTCTACTCTTGATTCGCATATATATAGATGATACAAGCTCCGTCAGGAGCGTGATGTCAACATTGCGCCCCTACGGGGCTTCGTCACATCCTCCAGCCATATCTATAAACATCGCGTCCCTACGGGACTCACTGGCCACTGATAACTAATCACTGACCACTGACCACTGGCCACTGCTATACAGCTACGGATGGGCCGGGATGATCCGAGCCGAGGCGCGCGGCGTCGCCTTCGGCCAGCGTGTTGACCATCTCGTCGTAGAAGTAATCGAACTTGGCGGCGACGCTCGCGGTCACGCGCTTCTCATACATCTGCCGGCTGCGGTCAATGTCTTCTTTGAGGCGGTCGTAAAGGTCGTTGTTGCGCCGGCCTTCGGCAACCTTCTGCTCGTTGTAGAGCTTGATCTCGCTGACCAGCAAGCGGGCGAAGCGGCGCGCATCGTTGTGCGCTTTCTCTTCGTCGCTCATATCGGCGGCGCTGCGCGGCGTAAACGATGGCGCGCTCTCAGTCGCGCGCGGCGGTTCGACCGGCGCATTCAACGCCCCGCTCTGACGCGCTCCCCAGAGATCGCCCGACATACGAGAAGGCGGCGCGGGCGGCGGGCTGGGATGAACGTCTTGCGGCTCTGCGGCGGGCGCGAATGAGCGCGGCGCGGGCGGCGGTTCGGGCGCGCCGGCTGCCTGGAACTGCCAATCGTTAGTTGGCGGTGCGGGCCGCTCAATGACCGGCGGCGGTGGCACGGGCGCGGGCGGCTGAGCGGCGACGGGCGGAGCAGGCGGCGGCGCTGGTGGCTCGACGGGTTTAGCGGGAGGCGGCGCTTGCGCTGCCGGCTTGGCCTGCAAGCCTTCGACCATGCGGGCGCGCAATGAGACCAGTTCGACGACCATACCGGCGGTGTTGACCAACAACTCAATCGCTTCGACGTTGATCGCCGCTTCGCCGCGTTCCGCCGAATCGGCATAGAGGATGGCCGCCGCTTTGCCGCGCACCTTGAGCGGCACGCCGAGCACGCGCTGCGGTCGGAGGTTGGCGAGCTTGCCAAAGACGAGCGAGTTTTCCGCCTGCTGATCGGGCGAGCCGTAAAAGGTCTGCTGCGCGTTGAGCGCCCCGCGCAAAACCGTGTCGGATTGCAAAGAGACTGTCAGCCCTCGCACAGACGCGTTGCCCACCGTCTCGTCAAGCCCGCGCGCCGTCCATGCCAACGCGTTCGCGCCTTTGACGACGAACAAGACAACGCGAGGCGCGAAGTTGGCAACTCGCGCCACCAATGCATTGAGCACTTCAGCCTGGGTGTGCTGTTCGTTCAGCTCGACGACCGAATCCCTGAGCAGCGCGATGTCGGCCCCAAGCCGCACGCTCTCGGCGGCGGCCTGATCGACCTGGGCCGTCACCTCCGCTGAAATCTGCGCCAGCAACTCGTCGCCTTCCGGCATACTCGCCGCCACGTCGGTGCGTTCCAACAATTGAGTGAACGACTGATTGATCTCCCGCTGCAAGCGGCTGATGTCCTGTTCGAGCACGCCGACGCGCGAACGCACAAGCTCTTCGATACGTTGACGCAGCCGAATCTCACGCTCCTTTTCCACTTATCGCCTCCAATGTTCCAGTCAAGAAGATCATCTGCGCGGGGACTCAATGGGTTTAATTCGCAGGCTCCGATTATCCCGCACGCCCTGGCGCTTGTCAATAAATCAGTTCCCGAAGCAGGTAACAATGAAGCTTTCGCTCCGCCTCCGCGCCTTAGCATGGTAAGTCCGGCGCGGAACTATTCGTTGACAGCCCTGTGCGGCGTTGGTAAGCTAACAAGCTTGAAAGCGATTCGATTTTTATCGAATCTTATCTGTAGGCTGATCCGCTCCCGTTCGCATCGAGAATGATGACGGCTTTGACTGAGCCAGCGGGAGGCATCGCAAATCGGTTATGAGTTTCTGGAGGTTTTGAGTGGCTAGAGTACAAGTTCACGATAACGAGAGTATCGAAAGCGCCATCCGTCGCTTCAAGCGCGCCGTCGCCCGCGAAGGCATTATCACCGACACCAAAAAGCACGCCTTTTATCTGAAGCCGGGCGAGCGCCGCCGCCTCAAATCACAAGTCGCCCGCCGCCGCGCCCGCAAGAGCATGCGCAAACGCACGACCAGCGACGAATAAGCACTGGCCAGTGGTCAGTTCATGGTAAGAGAACCGAAATCTTCTTAACTGGCAACTGACCACTATTCAACAGCGCGCAGTCGGCGCAGCGCCTCTTGCATCTGGGTTCGCGTCTCTTCGTCGTGCTCGCCGGCAACGGCTTCGGTCAGCGCCGTTATAGCGCGCTTGTCGCCGATGTCCGCGAGCGCCAGCGCCGCCGCCAGCTTCACCGTCCTCGATTCATCCTTGAGCAATCCCATCAGCGGCTCGACGGCACGCCGGTCGTGTAAGTCGCCGAGCGCCGCCGCCGCCGTCGAGCGCACATCCGGCGCAGGCTCTCGCAGCAACGCCAATAGTCCCGGCACAGCCCGTTCATCCTTCAATGCGCCCAGGCCCATCGCGGCTGCCGAACAGACGCTCGTGTTTGAATCTTTCAGCGCCATCATCAACGGCTCGACCGCGCGCGGGTCGTTCAACTGGCCGAGCACACGCGCTGCCGCGCTGCGCACGAAGGCCACCTCGTCTTTCAATAGCGCGATGAGCGGCTCGACGGCGCGCCGGTCGGGCACGACGCCGAGCGCGTTGGCCGCCGCCGCGCGCACTTCGGATTCGGGGTCTTTGAGCATGCCCATCAATGGCTCGATGGCGCGCGAGTCTTCCATCTCGGCCAGCTTGTCGATGGCGTCGTGGCGGTCAGCCGCCGAGGCGCTCTTCAACCGCTGCACCTGCTGCGCGAGCGCATCGGGCTTCTGCCCAGGCGCAGAATAAAAGTAGTGCGCGCCACAAAGCGTCGCGGGCGAAAGCGCGAGACCTAATCCGCAAGCTGCAATAATTATCTTGAGCTTCATACTGCGCCATCCATCTTTGAACTGGATTAGCCGCCGAACATTCCGCCGAGCTTGTCGCCCAGCCCGCCCGGCAGCTTGCCGAGCAGCGACGACGCCTGCTCCGGGTGTTCCTGGAAGAAATTCAACACCGTGTCCACTGCCTGTTCGGCTTTAGCCTGATCCAGTCCGACTTTCGACACCAGCAAAGATACCAGTTGTTCTTTCATGATCGCTCCTTAAACAAGAATTCCAAACGTGTGAGAGCGCGTCGTGGCTCTATCATTTGCTCAGACAATCTCGCCCAGAAAACTGCGGCCCGCCTGCAAGTCGAGGTCGAAGTTTTCGGCGATGGTCTGCCCGACATCGGCGAGCGAAGCGCGCGTGCCGAGATCAACGCCCGCTCTGGCGCGTCGGCCCCAACCGAGCACCGGCACGTACTCGCGCGTGTGGTCGGTCGAAACGTCGCCCGGATCGCAACCGTGATCCGCCGTGATCATCACCAGGTCGTCGTCGCGCATCGCTTGTTGAATCTGCGGCAGCCGCGCATCGAACGCTTCAAGCGCGCCGGCGTAGCCTTCCACATCATTGCGATGTCCGTAGAGCATATCGAAGTCCACGAGGTTGGTGAAGATCAAGCCGCGCCCGGTCGTCTCAAGCGCCCGCAGCGTCTGCTCGACGCTCGCATCATTGTTGCCGGCCTTCAACTCTTCGGTCGTGCCGCGATGGCAAAAGATCGAGCCGATCTTGCCGACCGCCGCGACCGCAAAGCCCGCCGCTTTCAAACGATCAAGCAAGGTGTCGGCGGGCGGGTCAATAGCATAATCCTGGCGCGCTTCGGTGCGGCGAAAACTTCCCGGCGTGCCGACGAACGGGCGAGCGATGACGCGACCGACTTCGTCTTCGCCGGTCAACAACTCGCGGGCGACGCGGCACCATTGGTAAAGCTGTTCGAGCGGCACGACCTCTTCGTGCGCGGCGATTTGAAAGACGCTGTCGGCGGAAGTGTAGACAATCGGGCGGCGCGTGCGGACGTGCTCTTCGCCCAGTTCCTTGATGATCTCAGTACCCGACGCCGGTTTATTGCCGAGCGCCTGCCGACCTATGGCGCGCTCGAACGGCTCAAGCACGCGCGGTGGAAACCCGTTTGGATAAGTGGGGAACGGCTTCGCGGTGATGATGCCGCTCATCTCCCAGTGGCCGGTGGTCGTGTCCTTGCCGCGCGAAGCGGTGGCGGCGCGACCGTAAAACCCTGAGGGTTGCGGCGCGGGCGCAACCGGAAGATGGCGAATGTTGGCGAGTCCCAGCGCTTGCAGATTCGGAATGCGCACCTCGCGCGACGCCAGCGTGTGACCGAGCGTATCCGCGCCCGTGTCGCCGTAATCCGCCGCGTCGGGCATCTCGCCGATACCAACACTGTCGAGCACGATCAGCACGATGCGATTGAATGGCTGTTCAATCATCCCTGTTCTCCCGCCTGCGATTCTATGCCGTCCGTCAGCGCGACACAAGCGGCAGTGGGCAGGGGCTAGAGGCTGGAGGCTAGGGGCTAGTGACGGCTGCACTCTACTCTCTTCTCTAGTCCCTAGCCTCCAGCCTCTAATCTCTGCTTTCCGATTCGCGCGCGCACCAATCGCGTGACAGCCGTATACAGTTCGCCGAGCGTGGCGCGGCGCTCGGCACGGTCACGAAAGCCAATGGCCTCAAGCGTCAGCTCGTCGAGCCGCCGGCGGTCTTGGCGCTGAGCTTCGTCAAAGATCGACAGCACCGGCCTGTGCGCCAGCCGCATCAATGCCGATTCGAGTCTTCGTTTGAGTGATGACGACAACGCGTACGGGTCGGGGATCAGCAGGCGTTCGGCGATGGCTACGTCAATGTCGGCGATGGCCTGCGCGCCGGTCATCTGCCGGCAAGTCACCTCGGCGTAGTAACGCGCCCAAGTCGAATTGAGCAGCGCCGCAATCAGCAACATCGATACGCCGCGACGCGGATAGATGCCGTAAAGTTTTTTATCTTCAAAGACGCCGGCGCGGTTGATCGCCACCAGCCAACGCTCGCCGACTTTTGAGGGCAAGATGAGCGGCGCGGGCTGCCGCTGTCGCGTCACCGCGTACCACCGATCACGCGCCGCGCAAGTCGGGCGCAAGTGATAACCAGCACGCTCGCCGCTGCGAATGTAAGCAAGCGCCTGCGTGTCGCGCAGCTCATCACGGTTAAGCGGGCAGTTGAAAAACAGGCGCGGCATCTCGGCACGCTCCAGCCAGATTGAAGAAATCTCTTTCAGCGAAAAGACGACAGGCGCGAGAAAACGAGCTTCGAGCTGGTGGCGCGTGCCCGCCGCGCTCTCGACTTCAATCAATGTTCCGTTCAAACCGTTCGGAGGGCGCACAGGCTTAAGGTAGAAGAATTCGTTCGCGCCGGTCGTCAGCCCGCGCTGCACTCGCGCAATGCGATCCAGCGCCAGCAGCGCGCCGTTTGCCGTTTGCTTTTTGCCGTTTGCCGTTTGCCTTGCGACCGCCGGTCGGCGAGGATTTTGCAAGTAGAAGAAATCGTTCGCGCCGGTCTTCACGCCGAAGCGCACTTGCGCCAGTTCGGACAGTGGCAGCAGGCGCGCGCCGCCGCGTCCGAGGATGCGAAAAAAGATGTCATCGGCGCGAAGGTACTTGCCCCAGCCCGTCGCGACCTCGGTCGCCTTGCCTGCTTCCATCAGCGCCGCTTGAGTGACCAGACGCAAGCGATACGCAGCGATTGTTTCTGCCGCATCCGTCTGCTCAACGAACTGGGCGAAGGCCGTTGTCGCTGCAATGGCATCTCGTTTCGTGTTCAATATTTCGGAGAGCGGTTCGATTAATTGAACAAAGCGGACGATGCCGGCAGCGCGTTGTTCAGCGTCAGGCTCACGTTCAAGCACTGTGATCGAGGTGTTGACCGACGCATCGCCAAAGAAGCTCTCGGCGGCAGATTCGATCACCGCGATCACGCGAAAGTTGTTCAGCAGGAACTCGCGCAATGCCGCGCCGTAACCGGCATCGAGCCAACTGCTCGCCGTCAGAAAGACCAGCCTGCCGCCGGCGCGCAGGAAGCGAACGGCCCGCGCAAAAAAATAAACGTAGATGTCCGAGCGGCCTGACCAGCGCGGCCAGCTTACATCGCTTGCGTTGCGTCGATCACTGGCCAGGCGATCCATAATGCGTCGCTTGTCGTGCGCGCCCATCACCTCCTGGCGTATGTAAGGCGGGTTGCCGATCACCGCGTCGAACGCGACAGGCAAGCGAACAGACTCATTCAAGAACGCGCCCGGCTCTACGTCGAAGAAATCGGCTAGCGCCACCTGCGCGCCGGTCTCGCGCGCCAGCGCCAGCGCACCTGCCGAAACCTCTGTGCCGAAGACTTCGCGTTGCGATTGCGCCGACGGCCTTCGTGCCGCGAACGATTGCTTGACCGTGATGGCTTGCGCGAGCAAGCGGCCATCGCCGCAGGCCGGGTCGAATACCAGATCACCCGCTGCGCGCACGGCAAACGCGGCCAGCAGCCGCGCCACCTCATTCGGCGTGTAGTGCTGGCCATAGCGATGCCGTTCGTCTCTCGCCTTTGCCATCATCATCCTTGCTGCGTTGCGCGCGGCTATCTACAATCATCCTGTGACCACTTGTCCCGCGCAGCGACGCCGGCTGAGTGTAGCAACAGAAAACGCGATGATGAAAGACGCAATCCTCGACGAGCTAGGCAAACAACCTTTCGCGCCGCACCCGGCGTTAAAGAACGGCCACGCGCAGACGTTGGCCAGCGCGCTCATCCCGCGCCGCTTCAAGCGCGTGATCGAGAACCGCGAAGAGCGGCTCTTTGATATTGCGCCGGGGATGCGCGTGATGGGCTACTGTTCGTGGCAGGCCGACCGAAGCAGTTGCCCGACGCTGGTGCTGGCGCACGGAATGGAAGGCTCGACCGAATCGCGTTATATGCTCGGAACCGCAGAAAAGGCTCTGGCAGCCGGTTTCAACGTCATCCGTATGAACGTGCGCAACTGCGGCGGCACAGAGCACCTGACGCCGACGCTCTATCACGCGGGATTGACCGACGACCTCAAGCAAGTGATTGATGAGCTGGGCGAGCGCGATGGCTTGAGTGAAATTTATCTGGCCGGCTTTTCGCTCGGCGGCAATATGGTCTTGAAGCTGGCGGGCGAATACGGCGGGCAAGCGCCGCCACAACTGCGCGGCGTCATCGCGGTGTCGCCTTCGATAGACCTTGCGAGTTGCGCCGACGCCATCGAGATGCGCTCGAACCTGATCTATCATTTCAAATTCATCACCAGCCTGCGCAACCGCCTGCGCCGCAAAGCGCGGCTCTTTCCCGACCGCTTTGACGTGACGCGGCTGCGCGGCGTGTGGACGATTCGCCGCTTCGACGATCTAATCACCGCGCCGCATATGGGCTTTCGCAACGTCGCGCACTATTACGAGCGGGCCAGCGCCTTGCCGTTCATCAAACAGATCAACGTGCCGACGCTGATCGTCCACGCCAAAGACGACCCGTTCATTCCCTTCGCTCCGTTCGAGCGTACGGAAGTCAGTGCGAATCCCAACGTCGCGCTGCTCACGCCCGATCACGGCGGCCACGTCGGCTTCATCTCGGCCACGGGCGAAGGCGAGAGCCGTTTCTGGGCCGAAGCGATGATCGTCGAATTCGCCCGCCTGATTAATCAAACGCCGCAACTCACTCTCACCTGACCCCGAAACCGCCGAAGCGGATGTGGGAATGGCCAATCCCACATGCGAACAGAGACAAGGATTCAGGATTCAGGATTCAGGATTCAGGGAAGAACGATTGGCAGACATTCAGATATTCGCCTGGACATCGAGCTGTCAAGCTAACCTCCGTTAAACTTTCACTTAATCCATCTCTGCGCGCCTTCCGCAAACGAATTCGGGCTGAATCCTGAATCCTGAATCCTGAATCCTGGCCGCTTGGCACGCGACTTGGCTAATGCTTCGGAGTTTTACCGACGAGCCAAGACGATGACCGTAGCCATAAGTGAACAATCGCGCCCCTGGCGTGCCCTGATTGCCGACGATCAGCCGGACGTGTTGGAAGCCTTGCGCCTGCTGCTGAAGGGCGAAGGCTTCTACACCGATGCCGTAATGTCGCCCGCCGAAGTGATCGCAGCGCTGCGGGCGCGCAATTACGATCTGCTGTTGATGGATTTGAATTATGCCCGCGATACCACGTCGGGTCAGGAAGGGCTTGACCTGTTGAACGCCGTGCGCGCGCTCGATGACACCTTGCCCATCGTCGTGATGACCGCCTGGGGCAGCATCGAGCTGACCGTCGAAGCGATGCGGCGCGGCGTGCGCGATTTCGTCTTGAAGCCGTGGGAGAACGCGCGGCTCGTCAACACGCTGCGCGCACAGATCGAAGCCGGTCGCGCTCTGCGCCACAAAGAGCACTTGAAGACCGAGCGCCGCTTGATCGCGCAGATCGTGTTAGAAGCAACCGACCAGCGCACGATGCTTGGGATGATCGCCGGGCGCGTCGCGCAGGCGCTTGATCGTTCGACGGCCATCTTTACGCGAGCGCCGCGCGAACACGCCTTCACGCCGGTTGCCGCCGTCGGCGATACGGAAACGCTGGCGCAACTGACGCGTATGGCCAACCGCGAATGGCGCGTTGAAGCGACCCAGGCGCGTGGCTTGCCGCACGCCGCGTTCGATGAGTCGCAGGCTGCGTACTTACCCGGCGAGTCGCCCGCGTTGATCGTTCCCATCAAAGTGAAGAACGAGATTGCCGGCTTGCTCGGCGTCGCCGACCACCGCGCGGGCGACGGCTTTGACGCCGACGACCTGAAGTTTCTCGACGCAGCGGCAGAGCAGATTGCTTCCGGCATCAGCAGCTTTCAACTGCGCAGCCAGGAGCGCGAACTGGCCGAGGCGCGCTTGATTCAGGAACGGCTGCTGCCGAAAGTCATTCCGCAAATCGAAGGCGGCGAGATTGCTGCCGCGTGGCGGCCCGCGCGCACCGTGTCGGGCGATTACTTCGACGTGCTGAAATTTGATGAGCACCACGCCGCAGTCTGCATCGCCGACGTGAGCGGCAAGGGGATGCCGGCGGCGCTGTTGATGTCGAACGTGCAGGCGGCGGTCAAAGCGTTTGCCGCAAGCGACCTTGCGCCTGCCGCGATGTGCGCCAAGCTGAACCGCGTCGCTTGCGGCAACATCGCCGAAGACCGCTTCATCACGTTCTTCTACGGCCTGCTCGACACCGAGCGCAAAACATTTGTCTATGCCAACGCCGGCCACTGCCTGCCGGTGCTTATACGCACGAGCGGCGAGGTGTTGCGGCTCGCCGCCGGCGGCTTGATGCTCGGCCCTTTTCCTGACTTGCCATTCGAGCAGGGCGAGATACAGTTGCAGCCGGGCGACCGCTTGTTGCTGTTCACCGATGGCATCACCGAAGCCAACAATGATTGCGACGACGAGTTCGATGAAGCGCGGCTGATCGAGATATTGACGGCGAACCGCGCGCTTGCCGCCGCGCGCTTGCAGGAAGTCGTGATGGAGTGCGTGACCGAATTCTGCGGCGGCGACTTTCAAGATGACGCCACGTTGATGGCCTTGAGCTTTGATTAGGAGAACCGCGATGACGATATGGCAAGACCTCAAGTACGCTGCGCGCATGCTGCGCGCGCGGCTCGGCTTCGCGTTCGCGGCGATTATGTCACTGGCGCTCGGCATCGGCGCGAGCACGATCATCTTCTCCATCGTGGACGGCGTGCTGCTGCGCCCGCTCCCTTATTCTGAGCCGGCGCGAATCGTCCAGATCAAAGAGGTGAGCGAACGCCGCTCGCAGATGCCCGTGACTCAGCCGAACTTCGAGGACGTGCGCAACGGCAATCACACCCTCGACGCGCTGGCGGCTTACGGCGGCGGCGAGATGACAGTGACGGGCGGCGCGGAGCCTGTGCGCGCCAGCACGTATGCGGTCAGCGAAGACTTTTTCAACGTGTTCGGCGTGCAGCCCGTCGTCGGTCGCGTCTTTGCCGCTGATGATAAGTCAGGCGACGTAGCGGTCGTCAGCTACGGCTTCTGGCAACGGCTGCTCGGCGCGCGAAATGACCTGAGCAGCGCGCGGCTCAACATCTTCGACCAGAGCTTCACGGTCATCGGTGTAATGCCGGCAGGCTTCCAGTATCCGAAAGACGCCGAGGTGTGGATACCGAGCAGCGTCTATCCGCCCAACACGTCGCGCTCGGCGCACAACTGGGAAGTGGTCGGACGCCTCAACGTCAACGCGTCGCTCGAACAGGCGCAAGCCGATGTGAGCAGCATCGCCCGCCAGTTCAAAGCGCAGTTCGGCAATCAGGTGGATGCGACCGATATGACGCTCATTCCACTGCGCGAATATCTGGTCGGCAATACCAAGCCTGTCTTGCTGGTGATGCTGGCGGCGGTCGGCTTGCTGTTGCTGATCGCCTGCGCCAACGTCGCCAATATGCTGCTGGCGCAGGCGACGGCTCGTTATAAAGAATTCGCCGTACGCCGCGCGCTCGGCGCAAGCCGCCGCCGCTTAGCTCAACAGTTCGTCACTGAAAGCGCGCTGCTCGCGTTGGCCGCAGGCGTCGTCGGCGTCTTGTTGGCCTTCTGGGGCGTTGACGCGCTGCTCAGCTTGAATCAAGTCGCCCTGCCGCGCGCCGGCGAGATCAGCGTCAACGCCAAAGCGTTAGGCTTCACGCTCGCGCTCGCTTTCGCGGTCGCCATCATCGTCGGACTCGTGCCGGTGTTGAGGCTGTCGGGCACGGACTTGCACACGGGCTTGAAAGAAGCGGGGCGCGGGTCGCTGGCGCACGCCGCGACGAATCGACTGCGTAGCGCGCTGGTCGTCGCGCAAATCGCGTTGACGCTCATCCTGCTGGTCGGCGCGGGCTTGCTCGGCAAGAGCTTTCTGCGCGTCTTGCAGATCGATCCGGGCTTTCGCGCCGACAACACGGTGGCGATGGACATCTCGCTTCAAAGCACGAAGCCTGAGCAGGTGGCGCAGTTTCACGAACGCTTGCTCGAACGCATCAATCGTATTCCCGGCGTCGCCGTAGCGGGCGGCGTTGACCTGATGCCGATGACCGGCGGCCTCAGCAATGGTCAGTTCCTCATCGTCAACACCGCTGACCCTACGGAAGCCGAGCTTCACGACATCAAGTACTACATCGCGCTGGCGCAGAACCCGCAGGTTCGCAAAGGCTCGGCTGAATATCGCGTAGCGAGCGCCGATTACTTCGCGGTGATGGGCATTCCACTGGTCAGCGGGCGCGCCTTCGATCAGACCGACACGGCCAATTCGCCGCACGTGGCCATCATCAGCCAGTCGCTGGCGCGGCAGTACTTCGCCGACGAAGACGCGATTGGCAAGCGCATTCAGTTCGGCAATATGGACGGCGACCTGCACACGCTGCACGTGGTCGGCGTCGTCGGCGACGTGCGCGAGTATGGGCTTACCAAAGATGTCAGGCCGATGGTCTACGTCAACTACGCGCAGCGACCGCGCCGGGCGAATGACTTCACCATCGTGGCGCGCAGCAGCGCGGCCCCGGCGAGCTTGATTCCCGAAATGCGCAGCGCCGTCGAAGCGCTGAGCCGCGACGTGCCGATGAAGTTCCGCACCGTCGCGCAAATCTTTTCATCGTCGCTGGCCGAGCGCCGTTTCAATCTCGTCATCATCGGCGTCTTCGCGGTCGTCGCCTTGTTGTTGGCGGTGACGGGCATCTACGGCGTGATGAGTTACGTTGTGACGCAGCGCACGCAGGAGATCGGCATACGCATGGCCTTGGGCGCGACGGTCACGGACATCTTGAAGCTGACTTTAGCGCGCGGCTTCAGGCTGGTGGCGACGGGATTGGTGGTTGGACTGGCGGGCGCGGTGGCGTTGACCCGATTGTTAGCAACATTACTTTTCGACATCAGCGCCACCGACCCGCTGACGTTCGCGGCGGTGGCCATTGTTTTAGCGGCGGTCGCGCTGGTGGCCTGTTACATCCCCGCGCGCCGCGCCACGAAGGTAGACCCGATGATCGCGCTCAGATACGAATAGAAGTCAGAAGAGAGAAGTCAGGAGTCAGAAGTCAGAAGTCAGAATGGAAAAGGAAGGGAGCGTTTAGAAATTAGAATAGAAGCGGCGGGGGTAGCCGACTTCCTCTTTCATTCTGACTTCTGACTCCTGACTTCCTATTTTACAAGGGAACAAATGGAAGCCTTATTACAAGATTTGCGATATAGCCTGCGAATGCTCATCAAGCGTCCGGGCTTCACCGTTGTGGCGGTGCTCGCGCTCGCTTTAGGCATCGGCGCGAACACCGCCATCTTCAGTATCATTAACGCCGTATTGCTGCGCCCGTTGCCTTACGCTGCGCCCGAACGGCTGGTCAACGTCTGGGCGACTCGACCGCAACGCGGCATCACGGGAAACAGCGCTTCGTATCCAGACTTCGCCGACTGGCGCGATCAAAACGATGTCTTTGAATACACCGTTGGTTATCACTTCACCGATTTCACGCTGACCGGCGATGACAACCCGGCGCGGATTCCGGGCCTCGTCGTCTCGGCAGACCTTTTCCCGCTGCTCGGCGCGCAGGCGGCAACCGGGCGCATCTTCAGCCGCGATGAGGATAAGAACGGCGCGCCGCTTACCGTCATCCTCAGTCATAAGCTATGGCAGCAACGCTATCACGGCGACCCCGGCGTGATCGGCAGCAGCCTGACGATCAATAGCAAGAGCTACACGGTCATCGGCGTTATGCCCGAAGGCTTTCAGTTTCCCTTACAGAATGACCCCGTGCAGATGTGGGCAACCTTTGCCAGCGAATTGACGCCGACCGATGGGCCGACCATCGCCGAACAGCGCGGCGCACATTTCCTGCAAGTCATCGCGCGGCTCAAGCCCGACGCCACCATCGAACAGGCGCAGACCACGATGGCGACAATTGCGAGGCGGCTCAGCGAAAAGTACCCCGACACCAACACCGACTGGAGCGCGACGGTGCGCTCGACACACGAAGACATGATCGGCGACGTGAAGCCGGCGCTGCTGCTGCTGATGGGCGCGGTCGCCTGCGTGTTGCTGATCGCCTGTAGCAACGTCGCCAGCCTGTTGCTGGCCCGCGCCACGACGCGTCACAAAGAGATGGCGATTCGCGCCGCGCTCGGCGCGAGCCGCATAAGAGTCATTCGCCAATTGCTCACCGAGAGCATCGTGCTGGCTATTATCGGCGGCGCGCTCGGCATGCTCATTGCGCTGTGGGGCACGGACGCGCTGGTGGCCGCGAGCGGCGACGAGCTGCCGCGCGCCGCGCAGATCGGCCTCGACCCGCGCGTGCTCGGCTTCACGCTGCTGGTGTCTGTGCTCACAGGCATGTTGTTCGGATTAGTGCCGGCGATTCATTCGTCGAAGACCGACTTGAACGAAGCCTTGAAAGAAGGCGGGCGCGGAACCAGCGACGGCGGGCGACGTGTGTCGCTGCGCAACGCGCTCGTTACGGTCGAAGTCGCCATCGCCGTCGTCCTGCTGGTCGGCGCGGCCCTGCTGATCCAGAGCCTGTGGCGCTTGCAGAAGGTTGACGCCGGCATCAACCCGCACAACGTGATGACGTTTGAACTCGGCGTACCGGAAGTGAAGTACGACGCCAAGAAGCAGTCCGAGTTCTTCCGCCAACTGCAAGCGCGGCTCGCGGCGATGCCCGGCGTCGAAGCGGCCAGCGCCGTGCTGCCTTTGCCCTTGAGCGGCTCGAACATCGGCATCTCGTTTGAGATCGAAGGCCAGCCGCTGCCGCCCGGCCAGCATCCGTCATCGGCTTACCGCGCCGTCAGCCTCGATTACTTCCGCGCGATGGGCATACGGCTGTTGAAGGGACGCGACTTCAACGAGCGCGACGGTTACGACGCCGCGCCCGTCATCATCATCAATGAAGCGTATGCCGAGCGTTACTTTCCCAACGAAGACCCTCTCGGCAAGCGCATACGTCCGGGCATCTCTGTGGAGACGGGCAAGCGGCCCGCTTGGCGCGAAGTCATCGGCGTCGTCGGCAACGTCCGTCACCAGTCACTCACGCGTGACTTCACGCCGGAGTATTACGTGCCGCAATCGCAGATTCCATTCGATTCGATGACGCTGGTAGTAAAGACCGCAAGTGACCCGCACGGCATCGTCAACGCCGTGCGCGAAGAAGTCCGCGCGATGGACAAAGACCTGCCGCTTTTCAACATCCGCACGATGGACGATTACTTGTCGCGGTCGGTCGCACAGCCGCGATTGATCGCGCTGCTGCTGATGATCTTCGCCGGGCTGGCGCTGCTGCTGACGATGATCGGATTGTATGGCGTGATGAGTTATTCGGTGGCGCAGCGCACGCACGAGATCGGTATACGCATGGCTTTAGGCGCGAGTCCGCGCGACGTGCTGGCGCTGGTCGTCAAGCAAGGCATGCTGGTGGTCGCGGTCGGCGTCGGCATTGGCCTCGCCGTCGCGTATCTGGTCACGAAGGTGATGGCCGGGTTGTTATTCGGCATCGGCGCGAAAGACCCGCTGACGTTTGCGGCTATCGCGGCCATCATCGCCGGCATCGCTCTGGCAGCCTGTTTCGTGCCGGCCCGCCGCGCCACGAAGGTAGACCCGATGATCGCGCTTCGTTACGAATAAGGGGTTAAGGATTTATGAGCACGTTGCTACAAGACCTGCGCTATGGATTACGGATGATCCGCAAAGCGCCCGGCTTTACGGCGATTGCGGTGATGTCGCTGGCGCTCGGCATCGGCGCGAACACGGCGCTGTTCAGCATCATTGATGCCGTGCTGTTGAAGAAGCTGCCGGTCAAAGAACCGGATCGGCTGGTGCTCTTTCAGGCCGAGTGGGGCAGGAATTTCAGCCCCGGCAGTTATAACGGCAGCACGCATAGAAACCAGGCGACGGGGTGGTCGGTCGGCACATCGTTCCCTTATCAGAGCTATCAACAACTGCGCGCGCAAACGAATGCGCTCTCTGACCTGTTCGCGTTCGGCGACGTTGAATTGAACGTCAACGCCGACGGGCTGGCCGATGTAGCGAGCGGGCAAGCGGTGTCGGGAAATTATTATGAAGGGTTAGGCGTGCCGCCGCTCATCGGTCGCCTGCTCAACGATGAAGACGACCGCGCCAGCGCAGAGCCGGTCGCCGTCATCAGCTATCGTTACTGGCAGCGGCGCTTCAGCAGCGATGCAAACATCGTCAACAAGCAGATCAATCTTAACAATATGGCGTTCACCGTCGTCGGCGTATCGCCCGAAGGCTTTGACGGCGCGATGCAGGTCGGCGAATCGAAAGACGTGACCATCCCGATTGCGTGGGAGCAGCAGGTCAGCCCCGAACGCTCGCGTATGAAGGGCGTGATGTGGTGGCTGAGATTGATGGGCCGGCTGAAACCGGGCGCGACGATGGAGCAGGCGCGCACAGACCTTGAGCTGGCGTTTCAGCAATCCGTGCGCGAACACCGCGAAACGTTTCAGGCGATGCGGCAGGCGATGGGCCGTCCGCCGATGAAAGCAGTCGCCCCCGAAGATTATCCGCGTCTCAGCGTCATCTCCGGCAGCCAGGGCGAACAGAACACGCGGCAGTCTTACGCGTCATCACTCTACCTGCTGCTTGGCGTCGTCGGGCTGGTGTTGCTGGTCGCGTGCGCCAACATCGCCAATCTCTTGCTGGCGCGCGCCACGGCGCGGCAAAAAGAGATTGCCGTGCGATTGGCGCTGGGCGCGAGCCGTTGGCGACTGGTGCGGCAACTGCTCACGGAAAGCGTGCTGCTCGCCGTGATCGCCGGCGCAGTCGGCATTCTGCTGGCGATGTGGATCAAAGACAGCTTGCTGGCGGTGAGCGATTGGGGCTATTCGGAGATGAGTTCGCTCGCGCCGGCGCTCAACCTGCGCGTGCTCGGCTTCACGATGCTGCTGTCGCTCGTGACCGGCGTGCTGTTCGGCCTCGCGCCGGCGTGGCGCTCGACGCGGGTTGATTTGACGCCGTCGCTCAAAGAGAGCGGCAGGAGTTCGAGCGCCGCTGCGCGCTCGTGGCTGAGCAAGTCGCTGATCGTCGCGCAGGTCGCCGTCTCGCTGCTGCTGCTTGTCGGCGCGGGCTTATTGCTGCGCACGCTCGTGAACCTGCAAAAGATCGAAGCCGGATTCAATCAACAAAACCTCTTACTGTTCAGCGTTGATCCGGGCCTGATCGGGTATAAGGACGAGCGACTGGCCACGCTCTACAAGAACCTCTCAGAGCACATCGAAGCCGTGCCCGGCGTGCGCGACGTGACCTTCTCGCGCGTGCCGCTGCTGGCGCAAAGCTCAAGCAGCAGCTCAATCGTTCTGCCCGGCGCGAACGAGCCGCCCGATTCCACCGACAGGACGTACTCCAGCCCTTACGTTCATCACGTACGCGAGAATTTCTTTGCGGCGATGGGGATTCCGCTGCTCGCGGGCCGTGGCTTCACGACTCACGACGACACGCAAGCGCCGAAGGTCGTCGTCGTCAACCAGACCTTCGCCGAGCGTTACTTCCCCGGCGATGATCCGATTGGCAAACGCTTCAGCTTTGACCGGCAGAAGCCGGCGGAGATTGAGATCGTCGGCCTCGCCAGAGATGCGAAGTACGCCCGCCAGCGCGACGAAACGCCGCCGACCATCTACATCCCCTGGCAACAGGATATGCGCTCTGTCAGCTCTGTGACCTTTGAAGTCCGCACAGTCGGTGAGCCGACCGCGAT
This sequence comes from Blastocatellia bacterium, assembly GCA_045807725.1. Classification (GTDB taxonomy): domain Bacteria; phylum Acidobacteriota; class Blastocatellia; order UBA7656; family UBA7656; genus DATENM01. The sequence continues at coordinate 16,918 of JBJMGV010000098.1, forward strand.
TACCGCCGCCGTCCGTCAGGCCGTCGCCGACGTGGAAAGCAACCTGCCGCTCAACGGCGTACGCACACAGCTTGAACAGTCCGAACAGACGCTGGGGCAGGAACGTCTGTTTGCCAAGATGCTGACGCTTTTCGGACTGCTGGCGCAACAGCTCGCGGCCATCGGTCTGTACGGCGTGATGGCTTATGGCGTCTCGCAGCGCACACACGAGATCGGCATACGTATGGCGTTGGGCGCATCGTCGAACGACGTGCTGAAGATGATCTTGCGTCAGGGCATGGCGCTCACGTTTGTAGGCATTGCACTCGGCATCGCCGGCGCGTACGTATTAATCAGGTACCTCGAAAGCCTGACGAGCATGTTGTACGGCGTGAAAGCGACCGACCCGTTGACCTTCGCCACGGTCGCCGTGTTGTTGAGCGGTGTGGCGCTGGTGGCTTGCTATATCCCCGCGCGTCGCGCCACTAAAGTAGACCCGATGGTGGCATTGCGATACGAATAGTGGCCAGTGCCAGTGGTCAGTTGATAGTTGATAGTTGTCATTGACCAGTGAGTCCCGTAGGGACGCGATGTTTATAGTAATCGCTGAAAGAAGAGACGAAGCCCCGTAGGGGCACAATGTTTATAGTTACCGATGCAATTGATGATGCAAGCTCCGTCAGGAGCGGGATGTTTATAGATAAGGCTGAAGGATGTGACGAAGCCCCGTAGGGGCGCAATGTCAGCATCCCGCTCCTGACGGAGCTTGAAGACTCAATCAACTGCGTAACTATAAACATTGCGCTCCTACGGAGCTTGTTTGATCTATCGCATCGTGAACTATAGAGCGAGTCTGAAAAGCCAAAGAAGCCCTGAAAGGGCGCGATTCGACAGCCCAGGGCATCGCCCTGGGATAGTAGATGCGGTGCAAATCGGTAAGCCCTGAAAGGGCGCAATAACCGATCACCTATTGCGCCCTTTCAGGGCTTGCGGAATGGTCGCTGTGTGTACCCGGCGCGCTGCGCCGGGCTATTGAATCGCGCCCCTTCAGGGCTTCTCAGACACGCTC
>JBJMGV010000099.1:0-2711 GCA_045807725.1 Blastocatellia bacterium
ATGCCGGAGCCGTTAAGCGTCATTGGCACGATTAAGTCACGGACTTGCGGCCTGCAGCCTTGATAGAAGTAGTCGGTGATGAACTGGCGCGAGCAGGCCTTGCACTTATACCTTTGCTTCTGCTTAGGTGTTATGCCATTCTTTTTAATAGACAGCGAGCCGCACCTCGGACAGGTGATTTCTTTGTATTGCACATTCAAAGATTAGCTTGACAGGTGCGGCTTGTTCCACCAGCCTCTTTTCTGAATGACCACCCAATTGACAGTCCCCACGCACAGTTGTATGTTAGCACTTACTTACTTCTCAGGTGAGGGCACGAGATGGCATCATCAACATCGGAGCGAGGCGGTGGCTCGCGTATGTCGGCAGAAGACCGCCGGCAGCAGATCGTCGCCATCGCCGGCGAGTTATTTTCGCAGAAAGGCTTTCGCGGCACGACGACCAAAGAGGTCGCCGAACGCGCCGGCGTCAGCGAAGCCATCATCTTTCGCCACTTCGCCACCAAAGACGAACTCTACACCGCCATTCTCACGTCCAAAATTCAGCAGGCCGCCGAGCGAATGAAGGCGCAGCTCAGCGAAGCCGCGAGCCGCAAAGACGATAAAGCCTTCTTCGGCGTGCTCGCCTTCGAGATGCTCGAATTTCATTGCAAGGATCAAACCTTCATTCGGCTGTTGCTGTTCAGCGGGCTTGAAGGCCACGACCTCTCGGACATCTTCTTTCATTCGGCGGCGCGCGACGTGAAAGATTCGATTCGCCGCTACATCAAGCAGCGCATCAGTGACGGTGCCTTCCGCCAGGTAGACCCCGCTGTGGCGGCGCGAGCCTTCGTTGGAATGGTCTTGCATCAAGTGCAGGTGCGGACCATCTTCAGCGACACCGAAGACATCAAGCTATCGAATAAACAGTTCGCCGAGCGCTTCGTCGAAATCTTTCTCAACGGCGTCAGCGAACCGAGCCGTTGATGGCCCACACACGACATAAACCAAGCGGCCCTCATAAAGACCTCTGCAAGGTGACACAACGATGAACCCGGCACGCCTCACAAGCACGCTCATCGCGCTGACGCTGGCGACGATGTTAATCATCACCGGCTGCGGCAAGAAAGCTATCGAAAAAGCCGAAGCGCAAGGCAACAGCAACCGCGCCGCTGAACGCATCGAAGTCGCCATCGCGCCGGTCGTCGAGCGCGCCGCCACGCGCGGCATTGAAGTCGTCGGCTCGCTCGAAGCCGAGGACGACGTGACCGTTTCGAGCCAGGCTGCCGGCAACCTCGATGAGATCACGGTTGATGTAGGCTCGCAGGTGCGTCGCGGTCAGTCTATTGGGCGCATCGACGCGCGCGAGCTGCACTTGAAAGTCGCGCAGGCCGAAGCCGCTCTGCGACAGGCCGAAGCGCGGCTCGGCATCGCGCATGACAGCAAGCTTGACCCTGAGCGTACGCCCGATGTGCGTCAAGCGCGGGCGGCGCTCGAACGCGCCCGCTATGACTTGAACGCCGCGAAGAATCTCGTTGAAAACGGCGACATCTCGAAGCAGCAGCTCGATGTTTATCAGAAGACCTTCGACCAGGCTGAAGCGCGTTATCAAGCCTCACTTGAAAACGTCCGCAACCTTGTGGCACAGATCGAAGAGAAGCGCGCGGCGTTGGCGCTCGCCAATAAGCAACTCACTGACACGACCATCGTCGCGCCCATCAGCGGCGTTGTAAAAGAGAAGATCGCCTCGCGCGGCGAGTATATGCAGCCGGGCAAATCCATCGTCACCATCGTGCAGATCAACCCACTGCGGCTGAAGCTTGAAGTGCCCGAAGCCTTTGCCGCCAACATAAAAATCGGCCAGGAAGTCACGCTCAAGGTAGACACGTTCGCCGACCGCCAGTTCAAAGGAACGATTCGCCGCATCAACCCATCGGTTGACGAAAAGAATCGCTCGCTGGTGGCCGAAGCCGAGGTGAAGAATGACAACGCGCTGCTCAGGCCGGGAATGTTCGTGCGCGCCGAGGTCGTTGCGAACCGGCAAGGCACGGCGCTAATGATTCCCGAAAAGGCCATCGTCTCGCTGGCCGGCGTCAACAAAGTCTTCGTGCTCGACGGCGACCGCGCCACCGAGCGCCTCGTGAAGCTTGGCCCGCGCGATGGCTCGCTGGTCGAGATCATCGAAGGCGTCAAGCTCGGCGACCGCGTCATCACCACTAACGCCGACCGCCTGCACGACGGCGCAACCGTCGCCGCAATGTAAAGCAGTGGTCAGTGGTCAGTGGCCACTGGCCAGTAGTCAGTGGCTAGTGGTTAGTAGTCAGTGGCCAGTAGTCAATGACCAGTAGTCAGTGACCAGTGGTTAGTTGTTAGTTCGGGCAAGCTCCGTTAGGAGCGTGATGTTTATAGTTCACGATGCAATAGATCAAACAAGCTCCGTTAGGAGCGTGATGTTTATAGTCAACGATACAATAGAAGAATCAAGCTCCGTCAGGAGCGCGATGTCAACATTGCGCCCCTACGGGGCTTCGTCACATCCTTCATCTATATCGGCTTTGTTGTATAAACCAAAATGGAAGCAATCTTCCACAACATTGAACTTAAAAACGATTCACACGGCATAACTGTCGGGCATTCCCAGATGCGTCATGGTGTTCAATGCCGCACACCTGACCAGCACCTGCGTCGCCTGCCCGGCAAATTGCCGCGCCCTGACGCGGTCGCCGAAGATCG
>JBJMGV010000100.1:0-4098 GCA_045807725.1 Blastocatellia bacterium
CTTCAGGGCTTTTCAGACACGCTCTATAGAAATGGCTGAAGGATGTGACGAAGCCCCGTAGGGGCGCAATGTCCACATCACGCTCCTACGGAGCTTGCTTCATCTATTGCATCGTTATCTATAAACATCGCGCTCCTAACGGAGCTTGGGAAACTACCAACTCACAACAATCAACTCACAACAATCAACTCACAGCTATCAACTCACAACTATCCACTAGCCACTAGCCACTAGCCACTGGCCACTGCTCAATTCGTCAGGCGGCGCGAGCGCGTCAGGCCGTAGGATTTCAATTGGCGGTAGAGCGTGCTTGGCGAGATGCCGAGTATCTCTGAAGCGCGGCCTTGATGCCAGCCGGTCTGCTCCAATACGGCGAGTATCTGCTTGCGGCGCAGCTCATCGAGGCTGCCATTTACACCCATCACCATCTCTTCGGCCTCGATCATCCGAACCTGGCGCGCGCGCATTTCAAGCGGCAGGTCATCGGCGGTAATCACGTCGCTCGCCGACAAGATGACGGCGCGCTCGATCACATTGCGCAGCTCGCGGACGTTGCCCGGCCAGTCATAGCTGTTCAGCACCTCCATCGCCTCGCCGCTTATACGCATAGTCTGGCCGCCGCTGGTGCGGGCCAGAAAATGCTCGGCCAGCGAAGCGATATCTTCCGGGCGCTCGCGCAGCGGCGGCAGCGGGATGGTGAAGTTGTTTATGCGGAAGAGCAAGTCGCCGCGAAACTTGCCTTCGGCGACATAACGGTCAAGGTCGCGGTTCGTCGCGGCGATGAAGCGCACATCGACGCTTACTTTCTTCGTGCCGCCGACGCGAAAGAAGGTCTGCGTTTCGAGCACGCGCAACAGCTTCGCCTGCAAGGTCAAATTCATCTCGCCAATCTCATCGAGAAAGAGCGTGCCGCCGTGCGCCAATTCCATAAGCCCCAGCTTGCGCTGTCGCGCGCCGGTAAATGCGCCCGACTCGTAGCCGAAGAGTTCCGATTCAAGCAGCGTCTCTTGTATGGCCGCGCAGCTAATATCGATGAACGGCCCGTTGCGTCGCGGCGAGAAATTGTGCACCGTGTTGGCGACGATCTCTTTGCCGGTTCCCGATTCGCCCATTACCAGCACGAAGGCATTCGAGGCCGCCACCTTGCGCACAATCGACATAATATCGATCATCTTCTCGCTCTTGACGACGATGTCGGGCGCTTTCTCTTTGTAGGTGAGGCGCGATTGCAGGATGAGGTTTTCCTGGCGCAGTTGCCGCTTCTCGTAAGCCTTGTTGATGATGGCCTCAAGCTCGCGGATGTGACACGGCTTGGTCAAGTAATCATATGCGCCCAGCTTCATGGCTTGCAGCGCCGTCTCGACCGTGGCGTGGCCGGTCATCATCAGGACTTCGGGCGGCTGCTCCTGCTGGCGCAGTTCGCGCAGGACTTCGAGACCGCTGCGGCCCGGCATCATGATGTCGAGCAGCGCCACATCGAACTCAGTCTCGCGCGCCGCCGCGATGGCCGCTTCGGCATCGTGCACGAGCGTCACCTGATGGCCGAAGCGTTCCATCTCTCTCTGCAAGACCATGCTCAGGTTCTTTTCGTCTTCGGCGATTAGCAGTCGTATGCTGGCATTTGAACTCACGGCAGTGCCTCCATTATTAGCAGATCGTCGTGCGCGTCCTGCCTGACCCGTTCAACATCGGCATATTGATGGATCGGGAAAAGAACGCGGAACGTTGCGCCTTCGCCTTCGGTTGAGGTCACTTCGATGCGTCCCCCGTGTTCGCTGACGATGCCGTAGCAAACCGAGAGGCCCAGCCCTGTGCCTCGCCCTAATGGCTTGGTGGTGAAGAAGGGGTCGAAAATCTTTTGCAGGTGCGACGCAGGGATGCCGCACCCTGTGTCAACGAATTCGACCGAGACGGTTGCGACCGGCTCGGCGTCGCTCCACTGGGTTCGGATTGTCAGCGTGCCGTCGCCTTCCATCGCGTCGAAGGCGTTCGAGATCAGCGCGATGAAGACTTGCTTCATCTGGCCTTCGTTGACGAGCACGGGCGTCAGCGACTGATCAAGTTGTTTATTGATGCTCAACTTGCCGAGCTTCGGGTGATGCTTCACGAGCTGAAGCGTCTGCTCGATGATCTGATTAATGTCGGTGATGCTCTTTTCGGCCTGCCGCTGGTGCGAGAATTCGAGCAGGCTGTTGGTGATGGCTTTGCAGCGGAAGGCTTCGTCGCGGACGATTTGCAGGTATTCGCTGAAGTCATCGTGAACCGCCGAGTCGTCGATGTCTTCGACGCGGGCGGTCAAGGCTTCGGCGCAGGCGGCAATCGTCGCCAGCGGGTTGTTGATCTCGTGCACGACACCGGCGGCGAGCCTGCCAATCGAGGCGAGCTTCTCGGCGTGGATGACCGCCTCGTTCATCTTCTTCTGATCGGTGATGTCTTCGCCGACCGTGATAATGTGCGAGACTTCGGCGTTATCGACGCGCATCGGCACTTTCGAGATTTTCCATATGCGCCGCTCGCCTTCGTACCAGGATTCCTGCTCGATCTGGACGATTTCGCCTGTGCGGAAGACGGTGGTGAATTCGTCTTCGAGCACGCGGCGCGGCTGGCGCGACAGCACGCGGAAGACGTTCCTGCCGAGCACTTCGTCGCGCGAGATGCCGCTGCCGCCCAGCTCGCGGTTGCGATTCCAGGCGACGATGCGCATATCGCGGTCAACCACGTAAAGCGACACGGGCAGCGAGTCGATGATCTTTTCGGTGAAGCGTTTCTGTTCTTCGGCTTCGCGCGTGCGCTCCGAGACTTCGACGGCAAGGTTGATCGACGTATCTTTCGTGCGCCGATAAAGCTCGGTGTTGCGGATGGCGAGACTCAGTTGCTGTGCGACCGCGCCGAGCAGGCGCTGATCGTCGGCATTGATGGCGCGCGCGGTGGAGCTTGCGCAAATCAACAGGCCGAGCAACTGGTCGTCGAACATTAGCGGCACGGTCAGCTCGACCGAGAGTTTCGAGTCGCGCAGGAAGCGCTCGACGACGCGAACTTCGACCGCCGGCTGCATGCTGCGCTCCGGGGCGCTCAGGTAGCGCGCGACACGCTCTTCGTCGTACCAACCGGTGCGCTGCGGCTTGTCGTTCGGCGTGCGCGAGTAGATCGCCGAAGCGAACTTCTCATTGGCGGCGGACGACTTGACGATGACGGCGCAGACATCACAGTCGAGGCTCTTGCCGACGGTGAAGACCGCATAGCCCATCAGCTCGTCCATCTCAAGCGAGGTCATCAGATTGTGACCTAGATTATAGACGAAGGCCAGTTGCGCGGCGCTCTTCTTGGTCTCAACATAGAGTCGCGCGTTTTCGAGCGCGACGCCCAGTTGATTGCAAACGGTGGCCAGCACCTCGGCGTTCTGCCTGGCGAAGGCGGTCTGCTTCTTCGACAGCAGAAAGATAGCGCCGACCACATTGCCCTTGATGCGAATCGCGCCGCACATCATCGCCTGCACGTCAGAGAGTATTTCGCCGGCCAGCCCCTTGCGAGCCGAACCGGGCAGCGGCTCAAGTACGAGCGGCGTGCTGTCCATCAACGGCGACGTGCGAGAGTGCAATTCAAGCAATCCCATACGCACTTCGTCGCTCAGGTCGAAGCCTTCGACGGCGGCGAGCGTTACCGACGGTGCGGCTTCGTTGCGGAGATAGATGATGCCGCCGTCCACGCCCAGTTGCTCTGTGAGCACGGCGAGCGCATCGCGCAAGAGCTGGTCGGGGTCGAGCGAAGCGGCGAGCACGCTTGACACCGCGTGCAGGATGTTGAGTTGCTGAAAGCGCGCCAGTCGTTCGCGCTCCATCTGCCACGCGCGCACGTGGAAGCGCACGCGGCTCAACAGCTCGGCGCGCTGATAAGGCTTGTGCAGGTAATCGGTCGCGCCGCGATTGAGCGCGGCGAGCTTGTCCTGCGGGCGGTGACTCTTAGAGATGACGAGGACGGGCAATTCGGCGGTCGTGTGCGCGGCGCGAACCGCTTCGCAGAAGGCGAGCGCGGCACGCGCCCATTCGGCCTTCTTCTGACTCTCGCCCGAATCGTCGGCGGAAAGCTCAAGCGCAGCGC
>JBJMGV010000101.1:0-31584 GCA_045807725.1 Blastocatellia bacterium
CCTTCCCCCCTTTCCCCCAACCCGCCCCCCGGCCCCTGACCCCGACCCCTACTTCTGTCCGGGCGCAGTGAAGCGCGACTCTTTGCCATTAATGAACAGGCGCTTGATGGTGTAGCTCAGGACGCCTTTGGCCTCGTAGTCAAAGGCGTACGCGCCCTGATCGTTGGGCGCGAGCTGCGCCGGTGTCACCGGGATGTTGAGCATCTCGGTTTCGCCGTTCGATTTGTTCAACTGCACTTCGAGCGACAGGTTCTCAAGCGACACGCTTGAGATATTCTGCACCGCGCCTTTGGCGTGCACCGTGTTCTTGTCGGTTTCCGGCGTGCGCGACGGGAAGATCATCGCCATCGGTTTAGCCAGCAGTGGGTCGGTTGGTTCGAGGCCGCGTGCGCGCGCGGTCCACGTGTTGACGCGCTCGTGTACCGACGGCACGAAGAAGTAAGCCAGCGCCGCGCCACCAAAGAGCAACAGCGCGATGGCCAATACAATCAAGCCGCCGCGCCCGCCTTCCTTATCCACGCGGCCATAGCCGGTCAGGCTGCCGATGCCAATCTCTTCGCGCGATTTGACGGGCGTGCCGAGCACGAGCGGCGCGCGGCTCATCTCCATCGGCAAGCCGAGCACGTTGCCGGCGGGCTGACTCGTTGATCGTGCGCGACTGGCTTGTGCAAGCTCCGCCTCATCCCAGGCGCGGTCGCCAATCGGTTCACTCGCTTCAGGCGTCGAGCGGTCGGAATAAAGCGGCACGGTCAGCCTGTGCGGTTCGTGATGGCCATCACGTTCGGTCGCCGCTGGCCTTTCGACAGATGGACGCGACGGTTCATCGGGCGAGTCGAGGTTGCGACGGGCCGGCGCGGATTCTTTTCGTGAGCCGAGCAGCGCCGTCTGTTCACGCGGCGTGATGGGATTGATCGTGGGCGGCTCGAACGGAGCACGCGACTGGCCCGGCGGTTCAACGACCGGCGATGTGAATGGCGCACGCGGCGGCTCTTGTTCGACGCGCGCCGAGCGCAGCGGCTCATCAATGTCGGCTCGCGGCGCGACCGTGCCGGCGGGCGAGCGCAATTCACGCGTCGCGTCAGGAGCCGCCGGCGGTTCGACTGCGTCCAACCCGGCCCATACGCCTTCATCAAACGGGGTGGCGTCATCGGTCGTCGCGGCGCTTATCACATCGCTCGTTACATCATTCGTTACCGGCGCGTTCGTGACAATCTCTGCGGGCGCGGCCAACGGCTCTGGCTGATAGCTTGAAAGCACTTCGGTCTTGCGTTCTTCGCGCGGCGGCGGCGGGCTGCTGAAGACCTGTGTGCGGCGTTCGTCGCGGGCAGGCGGTTCGGCTTGAGGCGCAGATAATAACTCGGTGGCTGGCGGCGTGTCATCGGGTTTCAGCTCGGACTTCGGCAGCGCGATCATCTCTGCGGTTCGCGTTGGTTCTTGCGAAGCAGCGGGCGGCGCGACAGGCGGCGCGACGTTGAGGCGCGGTTCGGCCTCAACCGCATCGCTCGCAAGCAATCGCGTTTCGCCCGGCTCGGTTTCAACCGGCTCAGGCGCGTCAGTCGTGCCAGCATCATTCGCGCCGGCATCCGTAGTCGCATCGGCTGGGGTCTGTGCCGGTGACGGCTCGACGAAGAGACTGCTGCGCGTCAGGCTCCAGTCATCGTCTGTCTTGCTGTTCGCCCGCAGCTTGCGAACAAAGTAAACGACCAGCACGATGGCCAGCACGAACAGCAAGGCCGCGACGGCAATCACCGTCTTCGATAAGGGTTGCGCTTGCAGCCAGAATAACATCGCTAATGACATCGTTCTCTACCTCGTCAGATTGCGGATTGCGGATTGCGGATTGCGGATTCTAGAACTCGATGTCTTTCATCCCATTGCAGAAGGCAGATAACGGATTCAACCCGACAAGTTCCCACGGCAAATCCGCAATCTGCAATCGGCAATCCGCAATTACTTCACTGATGCCAGCGGCAACGGCACGGGTTGCGCGATGGCAGTCAGAGCTTCGACGATCAAACTCTCTTCATCGGCAGCGACGGTGCGCAGGTCAATCAACACACGGTCACGCTCTGTGCGCGCAATGACCGGCGTGCGCGAAGAGCGCAATCGTTCAGCAAGCGCCGACGCGCTCAAACCGTCTTGATGAATCGCCACCAGCGCCGTCGGCAGTTTCACTTCGGGAGCCGAGCCGCCGCCGATCACCGACTCGCCCGCTTCGATCTCGGCGCGAAGGCTTGCGCCGGTCGCCTGCATCAGTCGATCACAGAAGCGCTCGGCGCGGTCGCGGAGTTCGGCTGCGCTCATCGCCATCATACGAATCACCGGCACGCGCTCGGACGCAAGGCCGCGCTCGTAAAGCTTCAGCGTCGCTTCGAGCGCCGCGTAGGTCAGCTTGTCACAGCGCAGCGCGCGCATCAGCGGATTGCGGCGCACGCGGTCAACGATTGCTTGCGTGCCGGCGATGATACCGGCCTGTGGCCCGCCGAGCATCTTGTCGCCGCTGAAGCTGACAACAGAGATGCCGGCCCGAAGCGACGCGGCGACTACCGGCTCGTCGCTTATGCCATAAGGCGCGAGGTCAATTAAACAGCCCGATCCCAGGTCTTCAAATATCGGAATGCCTGTGCGCCGCGACAGCTCGACCAGTTCGTCGAGCGAAGGGCGCTCGGTGAAGCCGACGATGCGATAGTTCGATGGATGAACACGCAAAAGCAGGCGCGTCCGGTCGTTGATGGCGCGCTCGTAATCCGAGATGCGCGTGCGGTTGGTCGTGCCGACTTCGCGCAATCGCGCGCCGCTTTTCTCCATCACGTCGGGGATGCGAAAACTGCCGCCGATCTCGATCAGCTCGCCGCGCGAGACAATCACTTCGCCGCCTTCGGCCAGCGTGTTCAACACCAGCATCACCGCCGCCGCGTTGTTGTTTGTGACGATAGCCGCTTCGCTGCCTGCGAGTCGCGCCAGCAGCTCGCGGCAATGCGATTCGCGCTGACCGCGCTCGCCGCGTTCAAGGTCGTATTCGAGATTCGAGTAGCTGGCTGCCGTTTCCATCAGCGCCGCGACCGACTCTTCAGCAAGCGGCGCGCGACCGAGATTGGTGTGAATGATGACGCCCGTCGCGTTGATGACGCGCCGCAACGAAGGCCGCGCCGCTCTAGCGCCGCGCGCGTCGAGCCGCCGCTCGATCTCTTCAAGCAGGAAGTCAGAAGTCAGAAGACCGGAGTCAGAATGACTGAGGAAGTCGGCTGTCGCTTCCGCTTCTCTTCTGACTTCTGACTCCTGACTTCTGACTTCCAAAAGTTCCTGGCGTAACTCGTCGAGGATGACGCGCAGCAGGTCGCGCACGTGCGAGCGGCCCAGTTGCTCGGCCAGGCGTAAGGCTACGGGGCGCGCGAGCAACCGCTCGACTGAGGGCAGCGATCTCAATCCTTCATTCGCCATGCGATTACCGTTGACTTGCTATAATGCCTACCGTACATTCTACCACGACGCCGCCGCGCGCCGCGAAGTCCCCGCCCCAAGGAAGCGATGGATTCTAAACAGGTCAATCCCATTGATGAAGAGCTTGATCGGCTCGAATACGAGATGCGCCGGTTGAAGATCGAGTACGACATCTTCTTCAACGGCGGCACCGCCCGACCACCCACCGATACGCGCGGGCGCGTCGAGACGACCATCAAGCGACTTTATGATTCGCGCAATATGTCGTTCAGCCACCGCTTCCGTTATAACGGACTGGTGGCGCGCTACAATGTGATGCGCGAGTTGTGGCGCAGACAGACGCAGGAGCGCGAAGAGAGCGGACGCCCGCCAACCGCAGAAGCGCAGGTGGCGGCGCGCGAGCGGCTGGCGGCCATACGATTCAACGATCTGCGCAATGAGCCGGAGAAGATCAGCGAACTCTACGACACACTGGTCGCCGCCAAACGCCAGTGCGGCGAGCGCGTCGGCGCGCTGACGCTTGAAACGTTCGCCGAGTTTCTGCGTGCGCGGGCCGAACAGTTGCGGCGCGAGTTGGCGGCTGACGCCATCGAGTTCGTCGTCGGCGTCGAAAACGGACGCGTGCGGTTCACTGCCCGCCCGGCGATGCAAGAGTCCAAAGCCAGTTTTTGAAATCGGGCCTTTGCGCCGAAGACGCATTGAGAAGGTAGCCAGACGTGCAACGTCTGGACTGCTCACCGTGCCTTGAAGGAGTGCCAGACGATCTGGCCGCGTCTTCAACGCGGGAAGGTTGATGCCGCCGGTTCCAGAGGTTTCACCTCTGGCTACCTTCTTCCAGAGGTAAAACCTCTGGCTACCTTCTTCCAGAGGTTTTACCTCTGGCTACCTTCTCGCTGCCGCTTCGCGGCACCACACCATCTTTAAACACGCGCTTGTTGGCCACACTCGGTCAAGGTGTGATACTTAAAATGAAAAAGCCCCGCTGTCTGATAGCGAGGCGAATGGCTTGACGGTTTAAGCCCTTCAGATTCGTCGAACCGTTTCAGCCTGCGGCCCTTTCGGGCCGTCGATGACGGTGAACTCAACCATCTCGCCTTGCTTCAGCGTCTTGTAGCCTTCGGCCTGGATGGCAGAATAATGAACGAACACGTCTGGATTACCCGGCTGCTCGATGAACCCATACCCCTTGGTGTTGCTGAACCACTTGACCTTGCCCTGTGCGATGACCATAGATGCTCCTCCAATTACAATTCAAGTTTCAGCGCCTCGTGCGAACCCCTTCCGCGAGAATGCGGAATTCCACTGTCTGAACTCGCCTGTCGGGTGGTGCGCGCCGAACGAGGGGCCAACGCTCGCCCATTGCGCCTGACTTAAATCAAAAAAGCCGCAAAGCGACGCTCTTTCACTAAGAGCATCCCTCTGCGGCTTTCGCTTTAGCTGTCCTGAGTTTTAGCCAAAACTACAAATCGCTCAAGCAAATTCAAAATAATCGGGCCGCATAGTAACGCAACGCTCTGGCAGAGTCAAGCGCGGCACTGTGCGCAAAAGAGACGAGCGCGCGGCGGCAATAAAGAATGAATCTGAATTTCTGATTGCGCGGCGCGAGGTAACGCGTGACTGCATCACTTTTCATTCCGGCTGAACGCATCCCAGACAGCCCGCGTTGAGACGCCGCGTGCGCCGCCTACAGGAACTCCCTGAATCAATGAACGCGGTTCGCCAGGCGAATTGTCCGAGCCGCCGCGAGCGTGGGCGCAAGGCTCGGCTCGCGCCTCTATCGCGTGCGTACGACGGTCATCGTGATGTATGGGCACAGCGGTTGCCAGTGAATAAGTTGATTCGATTGGCTTGAAAGACGCCGTGCAGACGACCCGGTTGAAAGCGAATGCAGCTACGTTCAATGACGGAGGCGTCTGTCAAAGCCGATCAAGAAATTATTTAGGGGAGGTTGAAGGATAGAGATGAAAAGGACGATTCTTTCCATAGCGATGGCGACCAGCCTGTGTGCGGCGTCAATGGTCTACGCTCAGGATCAAAGCAGCCAGAGCAGTTCACAGCAGAACCCGCAGAGCGGGCAGAGTTCACAAAGTGGTCAGAGTTCACAAAGCGGTCAGAGCACGACCGGCAACCGGACTCAGAACATGGACACGCCTGCCGGCACTCGTGGCACCAGCAACACGCAGAACAATCGGCAGAACAGCGGCAGCTCGAATCAGCAGAACACCGGCAATTCGAGCCAGCAAAACCCCAGCACCACCGATCAGCAAAATAGCAGCAGCACCGATCAGCAGAACACTGGCAGCTCAAGCCAGCAGAACAACAGCACGAGCACCACGATGTCCGACCAGTCAACCACGCAGTCGGATACGATGAACGGTACGACGACCGGCACTGCCGGCACGAGCACTCGCCGTTCGCGCCGCCACGCGCGCAAGCACTGAGACTAGCGCGGCAATTCAAAGCAAGAGCGGGCTGGTGATCATACCGGCCCGCGCTTTTATGTTCGTGGCCCGTTTATGAATCGAGAAGCATGCGATGATAACGCGAAGTGATGTTGAACCGTTGCGATTAACACGCTCTCTTCTTCAGATGGCCTTGTCGCTCATTACGGCGCTGTCGTTGGCGGTCGCAGCAAGCGCCGGTCAGCAATCGCGCGCCGGTCGGCAAGATGCGCCGCCGCCTATCAGCAACGCGACGGCAACGAGCGACGCGTTAGAAGTCTGGCCGGCGGGCTTTGAATCTCAGCGGCTCGCCGACATCGGGCGTGGCAAAGGCGTCGTCTTTAGCCCGGACTTCAGCGCGCCGGGCAATCGCGAGTTCTACGAGAAGCTCGGCTTCGCCTACTTTGAAGACCCGCGATGGTCGAACGTCATCGAACAGATTCGCCGCCACAACGACTCATCAAACAGCAAGATTGAGACGCTGATTATCGAAACGCACGGGACGAATGGCAACGGTTTGAAATTGCAGCAGAGCGAAAGGCCGCGCGCCTTGCGTTCTTATATCTCCATCGGCGCATTGCAGGAGCAGCTTGAGCCGCTCGGCGTGCGGCTTTGCGTCATTGCCGCTTGCAACTCGGCCCGCCTGTTCCGCCCGCAAATTTACAAGCGGCTGAACCCGCATCCGGGCGACCCGCTCTTTCTGCCGCCGACCGCCGGCATCGTCAACAGCTCGCCGGGCTTCGACCCGACCCGCAGCCGTGTCGTGATGGCGCGGCGCGCGCTGAGCAACATCGACTCGACCAGCGAGGGATGGACGAGTGAGCTATCGCCCGCCGCGCAAGCCTTGCTCGGGTTGCGCAACGAAGCGCGACCGGCTTCGACACTGACCGGCAAGCCGCGCGTGATCCGCTTCGTCATCTCGAACACCTTGATTCAGATGTTGCTGCACGACCCGCCCGTGCAGTTGACGGCGACTGGCTTTGAAGAGCGCAAGTCGCGCCTTGAACTGAGCGACGCGCAGTCCGACGTTCTGTTTCAAAAGTTCGTCCGCTTCATCAACCGCGTCGCCGAGCGCGAGGTTCGCGCGGCAACGGCTACGTCGATTCCGGCGGCAACAAGGCCGCGTTGAAGCGGCACATTCCACAATCGATCAAGCAAAGGAGAACACTGATGGCAGCGAAAGAAGATTTTCACGACAGCGATATTCCGGTCAGCGGCGCTGGCACGAGCGGCGGCGCGGCGGCAGCCGGCGGCAGCGCCGACGATACTGACACGGTCGGCACGTCTACCGGCAAGTCGTCTTCAGCCGGTGGCAGCGGTAAGACTTCAGAGAGCACGCCCGGTGGCAACATCACAGGCGTACAAGGCGGCACCTTCGGCGGCACTAACGAACCGGATGAGGGAGCGACGGGGCTTGGCGTCGCCGGCGACGACTGAGGCCGTCACGCGCCGGCGAGCGACAGCCGTAATGACGGTCGTTCGCCGGCCTTTACCACTCACTCTCCTTTAACGATCTTGAACATCATAATAACCCTGCAAGCTTCGCAGTAGACGGCGATGCCGCGCGTGCCTTGATGAATGGCTTTGCGAGTCAAGACATCCGACTGGATTAAGGGCGCATTGGACTTGTAGTCGCTTGTGCGCGCGACGAGAAAGCCCTGGCCATACTGAAAGTGATTGTCCGGGCCGGTCGTATTGCTTTCGAGGTTGTTGTAACTAAAACCGCAATCGTCGTCCGATGTGACTTCCACCATCGCAAGGCGCATATCTTCGTAGCGGTGTGTGTGCGTCGCCATCGAACAATTGGTTGGCGGCTCGGCAGCCGCTTTGGCTTCTGGTTTTTTGGCACTCGCGCGAAGGTTCTGCTGCGCCACTACGGGCGTCAACAGTGCGGACAGGATTAGCACAACAGCTAAGGATCTCATACCCATTCCCTTTTGTTCGAGGAGTCTGGTTTGGGTTTTTGAAAGAACTTGATTCAGCAACCAGCGTCTAGCGTCGCCTTATGCATTGCCTGTACCAACAGGCGGCTCACAAAAATTGCGGGCGCGCTTTATCTTCATCCACTTGTTCACAAAGTAAACGATGGCAGCGCATACATTCGAGTCGAACAGGCGTACCGAAACTTGACGAGTCGGTTGATAAACATTCAACCAGACGGGTCGCGCCGGCTGGTAGTTGTGATCAATCGCGCCGAGCGATTTCGTTTGCGAGATCAAGAGCGCATCAGCCGTCCTAGCAATGCACTGAGGAGTTGTGGTGACACCCGGCAACAGAATTAAGTCAAACGTGAGAAACTTCTGCGATGCAAAGGCGTCGCACGGCCCGCATGCGGGCATCAGGCGGGGCGCAAGCCGCGTAAATGGTTGGCATAAATTTTGCCGAAAGAGGGCGAGCCAGTGGGGTAGGAAGTACGGGATCACTCTGGTCGATCAAGGATAATTGATTCTATGTAAGTCGTTGTCCCGGACTCTTCGGAGTTTCCACCCAAAACACCCAAACCATTCCGTACAGGTAGAGCGAGCCGGAGCCTGTTGATTACCCGTGCGCGTCTGTGCCGCTCTATCTGATGTTTGAAGGAGGTACTAACACATGAATCTTCGCCAAAGAAGATTACGCCTAGGTGGGAAGATGGTGCAGCGCGCCCTCGCTATAAGCCTGATGGCGCTGTTGTTGCCTTTCAGCGCGCTTCCCGCATTCGCGCAAACCGAGACCGGACAGATTACAGTGAAGGTGACTGACCCGCAGGGCGCAGTCATCCCCGGCGCGACCGTGAACGTGCGCTCAGTTGATCGCGGCACGACGCTGCCGGCGGTGACGACCAGCGATGAAGGCACGGCGACAGTCACTAACCTGCAACCCGGCCTTTATGAAGTCACGGTCAGCACGACCGGCTTCGCCAACTTCACGCAACAGGCGCAGGTGACGGTCGGCGCACGCTTGACGGTCGAAGCCGCGATGTCTGCACAGGCGCGCGGCGAAGTCGTCAACGTCGTCGCCGGTGAAGGCGGCGTCGAAGTCAACACGCAAACGCAGGAATTATCCACCATCGTCTCGCAGGCGCAAGTCACCGAGCTGCCGACAATCACGCGCAACCCATATGATCTGGTCGGCATATCGGGCAACGTCTCGCCGGGCGACCCATCAGCGCGCGGCACCGGCTACGCGATCAACGGCCAGCGCGCCGCCTCGACCAACATCCTGTTGGACGGCGGCGAGAACGTCGATGTCTTCACCGCCGGCGTCGGCCAGAGCGTGCCGCTCGATTCCGTGCAGGAGTTCCGCGTCATCACCAGCAACTTCTCTGCGGAATATGGCCGCGCATCGGGCGGCATCGTCAACGTGGCGACCAAGGCCGGCTCCAATCGGCTTACCGGCTCGCTCTACGAGTTCAACCGCATTTCGGCGCTGGCCTCGAACGGCTTTGAGAACAACGCGCAGGGCATCCCGAAGGGCGTCTTCACGCGCAACCAGTTCGGCTATTCAGTTGGCGGCCCGATCATCAAGCAGAAGCTGTTCTTCTTCAGCTCGACCGAGTGGACGCGCATCCGCTCGACCGGCGAAGTCATCAGCATTGTGCCGACGCCCGAACTGCTCGCGGCGTCGGGCGCGGCAACGCAAAGCTTCTTTAACAACTTCCAGTTGGTGACGCCGATCAATGGCACTCTCTACACGGCAGGCCAGCTTGGCATTACCGGCTTACCTGCCGGTACGCCGGCCTTCGGTCAGGTGCGCCTGTCGCGCGCCACTGACCTTGGCGGCGGCACGCCCGGCAATGACTGGCAGACGGTTGGTCGCTTCGACTACAACTGGAGCGAGCGCACGCAGGTCTACTTCCGTGGCGCGTTCCAGCAAGGCGACAACCCGGCTGGCACGGTCAGCTTCAGCCCGTACCAGGGCTTCAACACGGGGTTCGATTACCGTAATCAGAACTACCTGACCAACGTGACGCACTCGTTCTCGCCGACCCTGGTGTCGCAGACCAAGTTCGTCTTCAACCGCTTGAATCAAAACCAGGGCCTGAACGCCGACCAGCCGCCGGGGCCGACGCTCTTCTTCTTCAGCAACGCCGTCGGAACGGTTGGCGGCTTCCCGATCCGTCTGCCGGGCTACCTGCCGACCAGCCCCGGCAGCGCCATTCCCTTCGGCGGCCCGCAGAACTTCTACCAGGCGTATGAAGACCTCAACTGGTCGCGCGGCAATCACACCTGGCGCTTCGGCGGCCAGTATATTCACATCCGCGACAACCGCACCTTCGGCGCTTACGAGAACGCGGTGGCGACGCTCGGCACCAACTTCTCGAATGCGGTCGGTAATCTGCTCGCGGGGCGACTGGCGGCCTTCCAGGTAGCCATTGACCCGCAGGGCGCGTTCCCCTGCTTCCGTGACCCGACGACCGGCGCGACCATCGTGACGCCGGAATGCTCGATCACGACGCCCGTCTCAAGCCCGAGCTTCAGCCGCAGCAATCGCTATCACGAGTGGGCGGCCTACGTGAACGACTCGTGGAAGGTGAAGAACAACCTGACCCTCAACCTCGGACTTCGTTATGAATATTACGGAGTCCAGCACAGCGCCGATCCGAGCCTTGACGCCAACTTCTACCTCGGCGACGGCGCGAATATCTTCGAGCAGATTCGCAATGGCCGCATCCTGCGCGCTGAAGACTCTCCGGTCGGCGGGCTGTGGAAGCCAGATTACAATAACTTCGCGCCGCGCCTCGGCTTCGCGTGGGACATCTTCGGCAACGGCTCGACCAGTCTACGCGGCGGCTACGGCATGGCCTATGAACGTAACTTCGGTAACGTCACGTTCAACGTCATCCAGAACCCGCCCAACTACGCGACGGTGCAGATCACGCCGTCGGTTGTGCCGGGCGGCATCCTGCCCCTCACCGGCAGTAACTTCGGGGTGTTGGCCGGCTCCGGCATCACCCGCCCGCTACCGGCCACCAGCCTGCGCGCGGTTGACCCGAACATCGTCAACGCCTATGCGCATTTCTGGAGCGCGGCCCTTGAGCGCCGCGTCTTCAACAACTCGGTCGCCTCGATTGAGTACTCCGGTTCAGCGGGGCGCGACCTTTATTCAATCGCCAACATCAACCGCCGCGGCTTCGGCAACGTCTATCTCGGCGACACGCTGACCACGTCGGGCTTCGGCTCGGCGCGCTTGAACAACGCCGGCGCTTCCGACATCAACTGGCGCTCGAACGGCGGGCGCTCGAACTACAACGCGATGATCCTGTCGTTCGATTCGAGCAACCTCCAGCGCTGGAACCTGCGACTGTCGGCGCGCTACACCTACTCTATGACCAGAGACAATCTCAGCTCGACCTTCTCGGAATCGAGCAACAACTTCAACCTGGGCTTCCTCGATCCGTTCAACCCGGACGTTGATTACGGGTACGCGGATTTCGACATACGCCATCGTTTCGTCACCAGCTTCACCTGGGGCGTGCCGACGGTGAGGGATGCCCGTGGCCTGTTCAACCACATCCTGGGCGGCTGGGAGCTGACCGGCATCATCACGGCAAGGACAGGGACGCCGTTCAGCGTCTTTGACTGCACGAACTCGGTCTTCGCCGAATCGCCGTGCATTCGCGTCATCGCCAATGGGCCGCTCAACTTCAACCCGAACATCAGCCGCGAGGATGTCGGCGTCGTTGACCAGCCGAATCGTTACCGCTACGTTGACCTGACCGGCATCACGCCCGGCACCTTCGTCAACCCCATCACCGGCAGCAACGACCCTGGCCCGTTCCCGTCAAATATGACCCGGCGTAATGCGTTCCGTGGGCCGGGCCTGTGGAATTTCGACGGCGGTCTTTACAAGAACTTCAAGTTCAACGAGCGCGTCAACCTGCAAATGCGGCTTGAAGCCTACAACGTCTTCAACCACGCCAACGCGTTCGTGATTTACGGATTCCCGGCAAACGAAGTCTCGAACGGCTACGTGCCGGCGTTCTACGATGGACGCCGCAACGTACAGTTGGCCGCCAAGATTCTTTTCTGACCTGGGTGAATGATCCTCCTAAGGGGTAGCTCATTAGCCTGACTAGGGGAGCCGCGCGGCTCCCCATTTTTTTTCCTCACCTAAGGCCGCACGATGATTGATCGATTGCGACTTGTGTAATTCATCCTGCCGAAGTTTTTGCTTCCCGCCCGCACCTGCCTGTGCTATCATCCGCGCCGTCTTTCACCTTTAAGTTCTCAGGTTCAATCCAAGGGTCACAACTAAACCAACAAGTCAGCACCAGTGGAGGCGGCAATGGTCTACTTGCATCTCTTCAAGCGATGGGTAGGGCGACCCGTATCGGCTCGCCTGATTACGGTAGGAGCGACGCTGCTGATTTCGATGACGCAGGCGGCGCAGGCGCAGACCGGCACGGACATTCAATCCGACACGATTGAGCGCGGCGGCAGGAGTATGATCCAGGGGGCTGTCCATTATCCCGGCGGGCGGCGGCTGGATTACCGCGCCAGGGTGACGCTGCGCGGCGTCAACTTGCCTGAGCGATTCGCCTTCACGAATGACAACGGCGTGTTCACCTTCGCGGGATTGCGCGGCGGCAGCTATACCGTCACGGTCGAAGCCGGCAAGGAGTATGAAACTGCCAGCGAGACGGTCGATGTCTTTGAAGGCGGCGGCGGGCGCGGCAACAGCGACCCGGCGCAAACCGTCAGCGTGCGAATAGAGCTGCGCGCGAAGCTCTCGACGCCGCAAGCGGTCGGCACCGTCGCGGTCATCTCTGAAGAGGCGCTGACGCTCTACAAACAGGCGGTCACGGCGGCAGCAAGCGGCGACCGCAAGCGCGCGCTCGAATTGTTGGAGCGCGCCGTCACTCTCTGTCCGAGTTTTTGGACGGCGTGGAATGAGATGGGCGTACAACACCTGCGACTCGGCGAAGCGGCGAAGGCGCTCGACGCCTTGCGCGCCGCAAGCAAGATTGAGCCGCAAGCCTTCGAGCCGCGACTCAACACCGGCATCGCGCTGTTGCAGATGAAAGATTATGGGCGGGCCGCTGTCGCGTTGCAGTCGGCGATTGAAAAGAAGAACGACTCGGCGACGGCGCGTCTGCATCTGGGCCACGCGCTGCTCGGCTTGAATCGTCTGCCGGAAGCCGAACGCCAGTTGAACGAAGCGATCAAGATTGGCGGCGACGCAATCGGCGGCGGCGAGGCGCATCGCTTTCTGGCCGGCGTCTACATCGAACTGCATCGTGAAGCGCGCGCCGCCGCCGAACTGGAAAAGTATTTAACGCTGGCCCCGACAACGCGCGACGCCGCGCGCTTACACGATATGATTCGCCAGTTGCGTAACCCGCTGGCCAAGAACTGATCGGCGGGAAAGGGGCTAGAGGCTGGAGGCTAGAGACTAGCGGAAAACAGAAACGCTTCGCGCCTTTTTTCTTACTAGT
Organism: Blastocatellia bacterium; assembly: GCA_045807725.1. Taxonomy (GTDB): domain Bacteria; phylum Acidobacteriota; class Blastocatellia; order UBA7656; family UBA7656; genus DATENM01. The sequence goes on from JBJMGV010000101.1 coordinate 13,300, forward strand.
CTCTAGCCTCCAGCCTCTAGCCTCTTCTTCTCCCCTTCCTGATGGCATCGGATTTGCCCTCTAAGTATGGCTGTGCCGTGCGTCAGTGGCTTGCGCGTTGAATGGTGCAGGCTACTCTATTAATTCAGGCGCATCGCAGAGGAGGCCGAAACGAGTGGCGGCGAAATTTGAAGCGGCAACTATCGCCGAACGCATTGACCTGACGCCGGAGCTTGCCATCTTTCGCGTCGCACCGCCGGCGCGCATAGATTTTCTGCCGGGCCAGTTTGTCTCGCTCGGAGTGGAAGACGAAGGCCGCATTCTTCAGCGGCCTTATTCGATGGCGTCGGCCCCGCACGAGCCGCTGCTTGAATTCTTTCTTGAACTCGTACCGGGCGGACTATTGACGCCGCGACTCTGGGAGTTGCGCGCCGGCGACCGCGTGCTGGTCGGCGAGAAGCCGGCGGGCACGTTCTACCTTGACCGCAAGACCGGCCACACCTCTCACCTGATGCTCTGCACCGTCACCGGCATCGCGCCATTCGTCAGCATGATTCGCGCACACCAACACGAGTTGGAGCGCGGATTACACAACGAGATGCGCTTTGCGATGCTTCACGCCGCGAGCTACTTGCGTGAGATAGATTACTATCGTGAAGAGATGGCGATGATCGCGCGGCAGGGCTGGTTCCATTACGTGCCGACGATCAGCCGCCCGCTAGAGGAGCCGGATTGGCAAGGCGAAACGGGCCGCATCGAAGACGTATTGCGCAAGCACGCGGACGCGCTCGGCTTCGATCATCGGCGGGCGATTGCCTACGCCTGCGGCCATCCGGTGATGGTCGAAAACGTCCGCGCCATCTTGCAGCGCGCCCGCTTTCCGAAGATACAGATTCACACCGAAAAATATTTCACCATCAAAATCCCGCGTTGAGCCGCGTTCGCCATTCAAGCATTGCGCGTTATCGCTTCGTCCGTTTGATTGACGGCGACGACGCGCACGGCGAGCGCGTCTACTTCGATAACCGATACCGAGGCGGGGCTGATTTCGAGGCGATGCACGAAGTCCATCGGCACGCCGAGATAATGCATCAGCGCCGCTTTGATGATGTCGGCGTGAGAGACGACGGCGACAGTCGCTTCACGATGCGACAATCTCAATCGTTCCAGCGCCGCGATCACGCGCGCCTGCGCTTCGATCATCATCTCGCCGTCGGCAATACGCGCCAGGCTACGCATTGCGTTGAAGCGATGCCACGCCGGGTCGCTCGCCAAGTCGTCAAAACTGCGCCCTTCCCAACTGCCATAACGTAGCTCGCCCACCTCTTCGAGCGGCTGCACGTCAAGGCCAAAGCGTGCCGCCATCGGCGCAGCCGTTTCTAATGCGCGTTCAAGCGGGCTGCTGTAGAGGGCCGCGACCTTCACGCCCGCGAGATGCTCGGCCAGGCGTTCGGCCTGCGCGCGGCCCACTTCATTCAATCGCACGCCTTCGATCCAACCGGCCAGCGCCGAGCCGATGAAGTCGGTCTGCGCGTGGCGGATTAATAAAAACGTGGTCATCGTCTCACCGTCAGCGCCCAATGCCGTAATAGTCGAAGCCGGCGCTGCGAGCGACTGATGGGCTGATCGTGTTGCGCGCGTCAACGATGATCGGCGTGCGCATGTTCTTCTTCAACAGCCCCAGCTTCAGCGAGCGGAACTCTTCCCACTCGGTGACGATGACCAGCGCGTCGGCCCCGCTCGCCACTTCTTTCGCCGACTGGCAGTAGATGATGTCGAGGTCGCCGCGCGCGCGCCGCGCCGATGGCATCGCCACCGGATCATAAGCCTTGACCAGCGCGCCGAGGTTCAACAACTGCTCGGCGATGTCGAGGCTCGGCGCGTCGCGCACGTCGTCCGTATTCGGCTTGAAGGCGAGACCGAGCAAGCCAATCGTGCGGCCTTTGATGATCTTCAGCGAGGCTTGCAGCTTCTTGATGGCGATGCGGCGCTGCGCGACATTGACCTGCTTGGCGGCGCTCAGGATCGAAGGCGACAGCTCGTACTCGTCGGCGATGGCCATCAGCGCGCCGAGGTCTTTGCCAAAACAACTGCCGCCCCAGCCGATGCCAGCGTTCAAGAACTCTTTGCCGATGCGATGGTCGAGGCCGACGCCGCGCATTACCTCGGTCACGTCCGCGCCGACCGCTTCGCAGATGGCCGAGATTTCGTTGGCGAAGCTGATCTTCGTCGCCAGGAATGCGTTGGCGGTGTACTTGATCATCTCGGCGCTGGTCGGGTCGGTGACGACCAGCGGAACCGCGCCGCGCCGCTCGCGGTCGGCTTCAAGAAAGCTCGGTCGCATAAAGTTCTGTTCCAGGAGCGGCGCGTACAATTCGCGCATCACATTCTTGGCCTGCTTGTCGGTCGTGCCGATGACGATGCGATCAGGGAAGAACGAATCGAAGACTGCCGAGCCTTCGCGCAAGAATTCGGGATTGCTGACGACGACGAACTTGTGATCGAGTTGCGGCAATGATGTAGTAATGCTGGCCGCTGCGGCGGCGTTATCTGCCCCGACCGTCGCCGACTTTGCCAGTCCGCGCGCTTTGCCGTTAGCCATCGCCTGCTGCGCGGCCAGCCCTTGCGCCACCAGCATTTCAACCCAGTTGCCGCAGCCGACCGGCACCGTCGATTTGTTGACGATGATCTGCATGCGCGACGCATCAAGGTTCAAGCCGATCTCTATCGCCGCGCTCTTGACGTAACTGAGATCAACGTTGCCGGTCGCCATCGAAGGCGTGCCGACTGTGATGAAAACTACGTCTGCCGAGTTGACCGACGAATAATCGGTGGCGAAGAAGAGGCGGTGATTATCAAAGCCGACGCGGATCAGTTCTTCGAGGCCAAGCTCGAAGATCGGCGAGCAGCCTTCCTGTAGGCCGGCGATCTTCGCTTCGTCAACGTCAACGCACGTGACCGAGTGGCCGATGTAAGACAGCACCGAGCCAGTGACCAGCCCGACATATCCCGCACCCACGACGACGACTTCCATGATGTTCGTTCCGCCTTTCTCGATGAATCTATAAGAAAGTTATTCGACCGCTGGTCTGTACGACAGGGCCGGCCTGTTGATTAGCCAGTCGCCCTACGCATAGCGTCGCGTCATCGCGGCGCAGAACTCAGCGAATTCTTCCGAGTGCAGCGGCGGGCTGGTGTGATCGGGCCGCACGCCGCGACTTCCGGGCGTGAAGCAGAACGTCACCGTCACCGTGAACTCGTCCAGCGCCCGCATCATTCGATCAAACCACTTTTCAGCATAAGGCCGGTGGCTATCGGCCCAGCTCAAGCCCGTGCGCAGGTGCGTGACGCCGAGACGGCGCAGCCAGCCGACGGTGTCTTCAAGCCTGTGGTCTTCAAAGTGAAACCACTGGCATATGCCTAAGGCCGGCGTGTAATCTCGGAACAGGCCGAGCGCCCGCTTCGGCGTGCCGTCTTCGCGCAGCAAGCCCATATAGAAGTGGCGATAGTAAGACGAGCCTTCGGCTTCGCGGTGGCGCGTCGTCGCCGGCCACGCGCGCGGCAAGTCATAAAGGCTGTACCAGTGAATGCGCTCGGCCCGACCGATCAACAATTCTGCCGTGCGCCGCAGACCGAACTCCTGCACCTCTTCCGCGCCAAACGTCGAGACGCCGACCTCAGTAACCCAGACTGGAAGATTCGTTACAGAGCGAATCTCGTCCAGGCGGTCGGGCCATTCGTCAATCTGCCAGTGATTCCAATCCAAAGGGAAGCCGTGCACGGCCACTACGTTCAACTGATCGAGCACGCCCTGGCCGCGCATATTCGCAATGAAGTTCGCATCAATCGGCGAGATGCCGCCGAGCACGCGCAACAGGCGCGGGTTTTCGGCTTCGACGGCATTGGCGGCTTGCTTGACCATCGTGCCAAATGTCGTCCACTCCGGGTCAAGCTCGAAGTCCCAGTGCGATTTGTTATTCGGCTCGTTCCAGAACATCACCGCTTCAATCATGATCATCCCTCCGCATCGCGGCGTAGATCGCGCCCGGCTGGTTTTCCAGTTCGCGGCGGCGGCAGATGAAGACTTCGCTTTCGGGATGACTGACGATGTCAAAGCCGCTGCTGCGCAGCATCGCTTCGGCGCAGGCGCGGTTGGGTATCCACCAGTTGGTCGCGTCGCCGGCGTAGCGGTTCTCGATGAAATACATCTGCGGAAAGCCGGGCCGCTCAAAGATGTCGTCGCGCCAAAACGTGTAATCGTCGTTGAGCGGCTCGACTTCGTCGCTGCCGCGCAGCATCGATTGAAAGATCAACAGGTCACGGGCGACGTGCTCGTGGATCAGGTCTAACGCGAGCAGCGGATGACGCAGGTGATAAAGCACGCCCATGAAGATCACTACATCAAAACGCTCGCCGAGCCGGTGAACGTCATAGACCGAGAGCTTTTTGAATTCGATCTCCACGCCGGCGACTTCGGCAGCGAACCGCGCTTGCGCCAGGTACTGTTCGTCGAAGTCAACGCCGACCACGCGTTCAGCGCCGCGCCGCTTCATCTCCAGCGAGTAGAAGCCGGCGTTGCAGCCGATGTCGAGAACGCTCTTGCCCGTAAGGTCATCGGGGATGGCGTGCGCGAATCGCCGCCACTTGACCGCCGGATAGTCGCCGAGAAAGTGATCGGGCGCGGTCTGCACGCCATTGAGGTCGAGATTATGAAACCACTGCCCCAGCTCGCGCACGCGCCGCTCGATCTGTTCGCGGCTGAGTTGCGAAGAGGCCATTGAGGATGCCCTTATCGTCCGTTCGCCCATCGTGTTCCTCTGAAAGAAAGCTCCGTAGGAGCGCAATGTTTATAGTTACCCGATCAGAGCAAGTATCAAGCTCCGTCAGGAGCGCAATGTTGACATCCCGCCCCTACGGGGCTTGAGTCTACTTAACCTCCGGTTGCTATAAACATTTCGTCCCTAACGAGACTGCGATTAGCGGCGCTAGAACCTTTGAACTGCCGCTATCGATTCCGGTTTGCCGCTCAATAATCCTATCGCTTCGCGGTAGCCGTGCAGCGTGCCGACATCAACGTAAGCAAGGCCGGCGCGCACACCGAAGGCGCGACCGCCGCGCTCGATGTAAGCGTTGACGAGCGTGCCCATGTATTCATCGCCGCGCTCAGGCTGCCGCCACAACTCATATAATTCGTGAAAGACCGTGCCGGGCATCTTGAACGCGCCCCAGACCCACGTCGAGCGTGCGCTTGCCTGCTTGACTTGAATCTCGATGACGCGGCCTTCATCATCGGTGACAACGGCGTCAAAGAATTCGGGCCGCTCGACCGGGAAGAGCAGAAACGACAGCGCGTCATTACCGAGCGCGCACAGCCCGTCTTCGGGAAACCAGATCGTATCGGGCAGCCCGACCATCACCGGCTCATCAGCGTGGACGAGCGGCAGCGCGCGAAACAACGCATCGCATAATCCGGCGGGCCGCGGCTGCACAACATAACAGACCGACGCGCCGCCGACCGCGCCGCCATAGTATTCAAGGATGTCTGACTTGCCGGGCGAGATGACGAAGCACAGTTTCGTCGCGCCGCCGCGTATCATTCGATCAACCAGATATTCGCTGACGGCGCGCGGTCGTTCGGTGTCGCCGTCAAAGCGGCTGCCGACCGGCAACAGCTCTTTCGAGAAGGCGAGCGGTTGAATGCGACTGCCCGCGCCCGCCGCTGGAATGATGCCCAGCATACGTTAGCCCTCCGCGCCCGACGCGAGTTGCGTCCGAGTGCCGGCACGCGCTGCCAGTGGCGCTCGTTCTACTTGTGTAGCCTGCCTTACTAATTCAAGCGCGGCTATAAAATCATCAACGCGGCAATCGGCGGTGTGTTCGTCGAGCGCACGCTCACGCGCGGCGCGGGCGATGCGCGCCAACTCTTCATCAGGCAGAGCGAGCGCGGCGACCGCTTCGTCCGTGTTGCGAGCGATGAGAATCTCTGACCCTTGCGCGAAGAATTGATCCAGCCCTTGCCACCAATCGCTCAGCACAGGCACGCCGCAGGCCGCCGCTTCAAACAGACGACCCGAAGGGCAATAGCCCATCTCGGCCATCGCGCGGCGCGTGACGTTGAGCGTCAACCGCGACGAGCAATAAAACGCCGAGTGCAGCGGCGGCGGCACGTGTTGAACGAAGAAGATATTTTCGGCCCACGGAAAGCGTTCGGGATATTGCGCGCCGCCGATGAGGAATCGTTGATGCGGCAACCGCCGCGCCGCTTCGATGAACAGCGCGTTGAGCGCCGCCTGCCGGTCTTCAGCATAAGTGCCGAGGTACGACAGGTCAGCAGCGAACTCTGGCCTAGCCGTCGCCGGGCGGTGCGCGTCCGGGTCAACGCTGCCGTAAAGCGGCGCGACCTGTCGTGCGCCGAGCCGCGATTGCAATTCATCAAGCGCCGCGCCGCCCGTGTAACTCAACACGAGATCGAAATCTCGGAGTCCGCGCGCCGGCAGATAGCTGACCGTTTGCCCGGCGCGCAAACAATCGATTGTCACCGGCGTATCGAGGTCATAAAAGAGCTTCAGCGGCACGCGCGAATCAAGCAGCAGGTCAGAAGCCGCGACCGCATCGGGGCAATACGAAGTCACTATCGCTACGTCGGCTTCATCGAGATGCGCTTGCGCCGCCGGCGTCACGTCATTCCAGTCCGCATAAAGCAGCAACTCGCCGCGCGGAATCTCCCCGCAGTCCCGATGCGCCGAATAGTAAGGCACATCACGTTCAAAGAAGATGACGGTGTGACCGCGCCGCGCCAACGCTCGAATCAGCCCGCGCCACAGCGTCGCGTGACCGTTGCCCCACGATGAGCTGACAGTGAGTCCAAAGATGACCAGCTTCATCCCTTCACCTGCTCTCTTGCTTGATAAATAGAAAGCGTTCGATCAGCCCGCCGCAATCGGTTTGCCCAGCAATTCGCCTGCGTATGCGACTAACTCGCTGGCGCGGTGGCGGGCCGTGTGCTCGGCGAGCGCACGCACACGCGCACGCCGGCCAATCTCTACGCGCTCGGCTTCCGGCATCTGCTTGATGAAGCGCAACGCCTCTTGCGGCGAGCGCGCCACCAGTATCTCTTCGCCGATCTCGAAGAATGTATCCAGCCCTTGCCAGTAATCGCTGATGATCGGCGTGGCGCAGGCGGCGGCTTCAAACAATCGCACGCTCGGCGAAAAGCCGGCGCGAATCATATCGGCGCGCGTCACGTTGAGCGTGAATCGTTGCGAGTTATAAAAGGCGCGATGCTCGGCGGGCGATAGGTGCTCGATGCGTTCGACGTTCGCCGGCCAGTTGATCGTTTGCGGATACATCGGCCCGGCGACGGCAAAGCGCCCTTTCGTCCAGCGCCGCGCCGGCTCGATCAGCAACCGCTCAAGCGTCGGCTGGCGGTCGCTGCTGTAGGTTCCCATATAAGCCAGATCGTATCGCGGCTCGCACGTTTCCGGGAAGTAGAGGTCGGGATCGACTGAGCAATAGAGCGGTCGCGCCATCGGTGAGCCATAACGCGTCTCAATAAGGTCGAGCGTCGGCCCGCCGGTGAACGATAAGTAAAGATCGTAGCGCGCCACTAACTCCTGCGTCAGGTACTCGGCGTCATTGTGCTTCAACCGCGCCAGCGTCACCGGCGTGTCGATGTCATAAAACGCGGTCGCGCCCTGCGCCGTGTTCGTCACCCATTCGCCGACGGCGATGCCTTCGGGAACGTACGAGCCAACGATGACCAGATCGGCTTCACGCACGGCGGTCGCAAAGCGCCGCTTGAGTTCGCGTAAGCTAGAATACAATTCGGTTCGCCCATAAGGCGGATGCGGCAGGTCGCGGTTTTCGGCATACCAGGGCACGTCGCGTTCAAGGAACAGAACGTCGTGGCCCATCGCATCGAGTTCGCGCACCAGCCCGCGATAGGTCGTCGCGTGACCATTGCCCCACGACGATGTGAGCGACAATCCGAGAATGACAATGCGCAAGCGGGGACCAGACGGCAGGGGCCGGGGGCCGGCTGATGCCCTTCCCTGCTTGCGATGAACAGTCATATTTGCGTCTTCAACTCTGATCATCTTTTCCAAGTCTGCGGCGCTCAATCGGCAGTTTGATAGTTGGAAGATAGTTCCTGCCCGGCCCCCGGCCCCTGTCCCCCGATCCCCACTTGCTGGCCTCTGCTCAACACGTCTTCCACTTCGGCAGCGCGATGGGCATAGGTGTGTGCCGACAAAATGCGTTTGTAACCCGCATCACCAATAGCGCGGGCGCGCTCGGCGGTCAGATGGTTGACGATCTCGGCCACCTCGTCGCCGCTGTGCGCGATCAGCACTTCGAGGCCCGGTTCAAGAAAAGTCTCGATGCCTTCCCACGCGTCGGTAATCAGGCAGGCGCGCGCGCCGGCGGCTTCAAAGACGCGCGTAGGCGGCGAGAATCCGTAACGCGCCATGCTCTCGCGGTTGATGTTGAGCACGGCGCGCGGCGTCGAGTTGAAGGCGTTGTGATCGCGCGTGTAGACGTGGCCGGCGTAATGAACGTTGGCCGGCATCGCTTTGTCCTGCCAGCCGCTGCCGCCGAGCACGAATCGCTTATCGGGCAATAGCTGAGCCGCGCGCAGAAAGAACTCTTCGACGCGAGCTTCGCGGTCGGGCAGGCGATTGCCTAAGAAAGCGAGGTCGCCCGCGAACCGCACATCAGGCGCGGCGCGGTAATGTGTAGTCGGGTCGAGCGCGTTATAGATCGGCACGCAGTCGCGCGCGCCGAGCTTTCGATAAGCGTCAACGACCGGCAGCCCGCCGCCATAGGTGAAGACCAGATCGTAACGCGGAATCAACGCGCGAAACGGGTCGTCCGTGTTTTGCTGAACACGGTCTAACGTCGCCGGCGCGTCAACGTCCCAAAACACCACCATCGTGCCGGGCCGTTGCAGGTCGAGAGCTTCGCGTTCGAGCAATTCATCGAAGACGCCAACGCCGCTCGCTTTGACGATGAGATCAGCATCGCGCGCTGATTCGAGTGCGCGCCTGACGCTGTCCGTCCCTTCGCCGGAGTAGACGACGACGCGCGCCCATTCGGGATCAGCGATGTCGCGGTGCTGCTGACGACCGTAAGCGTCAGGCTCGTAGAAGGTGATGCGGTGGCCGCGTTCGGCCAGGGCGCGGATGATGCCGCGATAGTAAGTCGCCGCGCCATTCCAGTAAGCCGACACCAGGCTTGAGCCGAAGAATGCGATGTTCAATCCTCGCGTCATCAGATCACCATCCTCTTGCAATCGACTTCAGACTGGCTTGCAGAGCCAGTTTCACCCGTGACCGGCAGGGCCGGCAGCCGTGCCGCATTAACGTTTGCCATTTCGTTGTTACCTCGGAGCGCGTGATAGATGTTGAGCAATTCGTCAACGCGGTGCGCGCAGGTGTGGCGCTCGGCGATAGTTCGCAGCCCGCGCTGGCTCAGCTCGCGTGCCATCGCCGGATCGTTCAAGATAGCTCGCAGGTGGCGCTTCATCTCGTCGCCATCGCGTGCCACCAGATAATCTGCGCCGGGCGTGAACAGGTGCTCCGTGTCGTTCCAAGGAGCCGACACCAGCGGAATCCCGCAGGCCAGCGCCTCGAAGACGCGGATGGTCGGGATGCCCGGCAGCGCTTCGACGTACGGGCGACGCGGCACGTGCACGGTCGTTTTGAATTCAGAGAAGACGCGCGGCGCTTCGTAATTCGGCAGCCAGCCGGCGTAATCAATGCCGGCAGCCGCGAGCCTTTGCCGCGCGCTTTCGGGATAACGCACGCCGTGAATGCGCGCCTTGAGTTGCAGCGCCCGCACCGGCTCAATCAGAAATTCCTGCAACTCCGCCGTGCGTTCGTCGTCACCCCAATTGCCGATCCAGACGAGGTCGCCGCGTCGCCGCGTCGCGCTTCCCGTTTGCGGATAGAATACACGCGTGTCCGCTGCTTCGTGCCAGACCCAGGCGCGCGGCGTCCATCCTTCTCGCAAGTAGAGATCGCGGATGATTGCGCCGAAGGCCAGCACGCCGTCGTAGTGCCGCAAGTCATAAGCGGCCATCGCATCGCGCTCGGTCACTGAACGATGATGCGTGTCGTGAAAGAGTAAACGGTAATGATCGTGGCGGGCGCGATGCGCGCCGATGCGGCTGACCAGTTGGTGCGCGTTCCATTCGTGAACCAGCACAAGATCAACGCCGTCCAACTCGCGGTCGAGATCAAGCGAATCAGGTTTGTAACGAATGCTACGCAGCGTCGGGAAGGCGTCGTGGAATTGCTCAATGGCCGATTGCCCGTGTTCGGCGACGAGGCTGGTCACGCTCCACGCGTCTTCCGGCTCGTAGACATCAACCCGGTGGCCGCGCGCCTGCAACTCGCCGACGACGCCGCGGAGGAAGTGCGCGTTGCCGTGATTCCAATCGCTCACCAGCGAGTGATAGAACATCGCTACGCGCACGCGGCTTCCTCCTTGGCGCGAGCGGCTGAACCGAGCAGATCGGCGTAAGCCGCCAGATAGCCCGCCGCTGTTCGCTCAATCGTGAAGTCGCGCGCACGGAACCGCGCCCGCGCCGCCAGCGCTTTGCGTTGCGTCGTATCGGCAATCAACATTCGGAGCGCGTCGGCGAGCGCGTCGGCATCGTCGGGCGAGACGAAGAGCGCCGCGCCATCCCACAGCTCGCGCAAGCTCGCAATGTCGCCCAGGACTAACGCGCATTCGGCGTGCGCCGCTTCGAGCGCGGCCAGGCCGAACGGCTCGTAACGCGCCGGCAGCGCAAAGATGGAAGCGTGCGCGAACCACGACGCCAATTCTTGATGCGGAAGCTGACCAAGAAATCTGATCTTCGCGTGCGTCGCCTCGCCGCCGTCGGGGTGGCGGTGGTCGCCGGCGACACAGACCGGCCAGTCGAGTCGCGGCGCGGCTTCGGCCAGCGCGGCAATATTCTTCGCTTCATCCCACAGCCGGCCTGCCGACAGGATGAAGGGCTGCTTGGTGGCGCGAGTAAACAACAGCGGGTCAACACTATTGGCAATCACGCGCCCCTCGGCAAACGGCCCATAGTAACGCCGCAACTCGTCGAGCATCGCCTGTGTAGGCGCGATTACAATTCGCGCCGCCGCAAGTCCGCGCCGCAGTTCGTCGCGGTAACGCGCCCACGATGACGGCGCATCGCTGCCACGCACGGCTCGCCACCACGACAACACGCACGAATGGCCAACCATCATCATCGGCGCAAGCCACGGCAGCGCGCCGTGTGCGTAGCCGTTCAGGTGTATCAAGTCAGGGTGCGTGCGCCGCTCAATCTCAAGTAACCAATCGCCCGCCTCTTCGACATCGCGCCACGGGTCTTCCATCCATTCGAGCCGGTAAGCGCTCTCGAAGATGCCGACGTTGGTGAGCGGGCGAACCTGTTCACGATGGCTGCGCGTGAGCGGCCCACCCATTGTCGCAAGCGCCACCTCGACGCCGTGCGGGGCGAGCGCGCGAGCCAGTTCGACGGCATACGTCCAGACGCCGCCCACCGTGTCGGCGGTCATCAGTATGCGCTGCGGCTTGATGAATGAAGAAGGTTCCAGCACGGTCTACGCCTCGCTTATCAGTTCTATCATCGGCCTTCGTAAATGTGATCGAGCGCGGCGGCGGTTTCGACAAAACGCTCGGCTTCGAGATCGAAACGCCCGCCCGCCGCCAACGCTTCAGCCCAGTCCACGGCTGCGCGCCCGCCCCATTCGTCGGGCGGGGATGAGAGCGTTTCGCGCCGCGTGCTGTCGAAGCGTTCGGCGACGAAATCATAAAAAGAGCCGTTGACGTTGCGGAACGTCGCGCCGCCGCGCGTGCCGTAGAACGACGCTTCGATCACGCAATCACAACCCGCGTTCAGTTTCCACGAACAAGCCAGTTGTGCCACTGCGCCATTGTCAAAGCGCAGTTGCGCCGCTGCGTAATCTTCAACACACTCGCCGCGACGGCTGATCGGCTTGCCTTGCGCGAATAACTGGCTGGCGGCGTCGGCGACGGTCGGAAAGTCCATACACCAGAGCGCCAGGTCTACGAGGTGTATGCCGAGGTCGATGACACTGCCGCCGCCCGAAAGCTTCGCGTCATAGAACCACGCTTTGTCCGGGCCATAGGCATTATGAAAGACGAGGTTCAGCGCGTAGAGGTCGCCGAGCGCGCCGCTGCGAATCAGTTCGCGGATGCGCCGCATCGCCATCGTGTAGCGGTACGATAGGTCTACGCCGAGCAAGCGGTCGGCGCGGCGGGCCGCTTCAACGATGCGCGCGGTTTCTGCTGCCGTGCGACCGAGCGGCTTTTGACAGAAGACCGCGAGGCCGCGTTCGAGCGCCGCGATGCATTGCTCCGTATGCAACGCGCTCGGCGTAGCGATGACGACGCCGTCAAGCTCCGCCGCGAGCATCTCTTCGAGTGAGCGAAAGACAGCCGCATCGGGCACTGCGGCGGCAGCCTGTCGCGCCGCGTCGAATTGCGGATCGGCCACCCCTATAATGTTGGCTACACCAGCTCTGGCAATCGCGTCGAGGCGATGGCGACCGATCCAGCCAACGCCTAAGAATCCGAGACGCGGACGCCGCGCCTGTGGTTGTTGAATGGCCTGGCTCATACTGTGATCAACGCCTTCATAAATCCATCCGGTCGCTCGCGCATCGTGTTGAGCGCGTCGGCCAGTTGGTCGAGTTTGAATCGATGAGTGTAAAGCGGCGACGGGTCGAGTTGACCACTCGTGACGCGGGCAACGGCAGCGCGGATGCCGGCGACATAGACTTGCGGGTCGCGTTCGTGGGCGTTGACGACATCCAGCCCGCGCCAGTTCCACAACTGCATATTGACCTGCCGCAAGCCGTCCTGATGATAACCGGCGATGACGAGTCGCCCGCGTTCGGCGGTGAGTTCCGCCGCGAGATCGAGCGGCCATTGTAAGCCAACCGCTTCGACGACGCGCTCGCAGCCTTTGCCATCTGTAAGATTCATTACTTGCCGGATGATCTCGTAATGATCGTCCATCGCAATCAGTTCAGCCGCGCCCATCGTTTGCGCCACGTCGAGGGCGAAAGGACGACGCGAGATGGCGATGACCCGCGCGCCGACGTTCGTCGCCAGCCGCGTGACGATGGCTCCAAGAAACCCAACACCAACGATGGCGACCGTCTGTCCAGATTCGATGTGGCTGCGCGCAAAGACATTCACGGCGCAGCCCAGCGGCTCGCCCGGAAAAGCCTGGCCGTCGAGCGCGTCCGGCAGTTTAACGACCGCGCCGGCGTCGGCGACATCGTACTCGGCGTAGGCGTTGTACGAGAGCATCGCCACGCGGTCGCCAATTGTAATGTGATTCACACCGTCGCCAACCGCGTCAACGCGGCCCCACGCTTCGTGGCCGGGCGCGCCGGCCTTCATCGGGTAGGTGAACCATTCGCGCCCTTCCCACAGCGGCAGGTTCGAGGCGCAGACGCCGCAGCCTTCAATGCGGACTCGCACTTGATTGGCCGCTGGCTGCGGCAGCGCGACTTCGTCGATGCTGATCCGCTGCGGGCTTTGAATGATAGCGGCGCGCATAGTTGTGGGCGCTGGCCGATGGCCGACGCCGGCAGGTTGAGCAGTCAAATCAATTGTCCTCCAGGTTGATGGGCAAAGCTCAGTACTGCTGACTCATCGTCGCCGTGCGGCGCGCGATCAGCCGCGCAGGAAGCGAGCGGCGCGATTCGTTCAGCCACGCATACAATCGCTCGATGCCTTCGGTCACGGTGACGCGCGGCGACCAGCCGGCGGCTTGCTGAAACCTGCGCGTGTCGGAAACATAGTAACGTTGATCACCAACGCGCCAATCTTCAAATTCAACCACGCTCCGGCCATGCAATCGTTCGATGACATTGAGCAGTTCAAGCAGGCTCGTCGTGTTGGCCGCGCCGCCGCCGATGTTGAAGACCTGCCCGGCCAGCGCATCCATATTCGTCTGCGCCAGCAACAACGCATCAACAAGGTCTTCGACGAACAGCACATCACGCACCTGCAAGCCATCGCCGTAGAGCGTGATCGGCTGGCCCTGAATGGCGCGGATCAGGAAGTGCGCCACCCAGCCCTGGTCTTCATTGCCGAACTGGTGCGGCCCGTAGATACAGCTCATACGAAAGACGATTGCGGGCAAGCCATAAGAGCGCGCGTAATCGCGCACGTATTGATCCGCCGCGCCTTTCGAGCAGCCATAAGGACTGTGAAAATCGAGCGGGCGCGCTTCGCCGATGCCGTGCCGGCGCACCTCTGTATCCGCCGGCTCGTAGCGCGTCGCCGCCTTGCGCATCACGATGTCTTCGAGGCCGCCATAGACTTTATTGGTCGAAGTGAAGACGAGCGGCGGCGGCTGCTTCTGCGAGCGTATGGCTTCAAGAATGTTCAACGTGCCGCGCGCATTGATATCAAAGTCATGGATGGGATCGACGAGGCTGGTCGTTACCGCGACCTGTGCGGCGAAGTGAAAGACCTGCGACGCGCGGCTGACGGCGTCGAGCACGGCTGGAAAGTTACGCACGTCAACAGCCGCCAGTTGCACGCGCTCGCCATAGGTCTGCTTCAGCCAGCGCAGGTTCTCTTCGACGCCGGCGCGCGACAGGTTATCGAGCAGCAAGACGCGCCTGCCGTCTTCAAGCAGCCGGTGCGCCAGGTTAGTGCCGACGAAGCCCGCGCCGCCGGTAATCAGCACAGGCTTATTCCGGCCATTCGCTACGGCGTGTGAACCGTTAGGTCTGGTCAGCTTCAACAGGTTCGCGGGCGCATGCCCGTTCGATCTTCCCTTCCCGTTTCGCTCGCTCATACGGTCAACCCCCTTGCCGCCAGCGCCGCGCGGGCTTCGGCGACGCGATCAACGGCAATCTGTCCTTCGAGCCATTCGGCGAGTTCCGCCAATCCTTCTTCAAGCGTGACGCGCGGCTGATAGCCGAGCCGCTGCCGCGCCGCCGTGATGTCGGCGAAGCAATGGCGAATGTCGCCGGCGCGACAGGCTTCGGTGATCTCCGGCGCGATGTGGGCTTTGTCGAGCGAGCGGGCGACGCGCTCGGCAATTTCGCGGACGGTGTAATGATCGCCGCTGCCGACGTTGAAGACTTGATGAGCCGCCTCGTCGCGTTCGAGCGCCAGCCGGCACGCTTGCGCGATGTCTTTGACGCTGACGAAGTCGCGCTGCTGGTAGCCGTCTTCAAAGATCATCGGCGGGTTGTTGTTCAACAGCCGCGAGGCGAAGATGGCCAGCACGCCTGTGTAAGGATTCGATAGCGCCTGCCGCGTCCCATAGACGTTGAAGAAGCGCAACGCCACCGTCGCCAATCCGTAAGCGCGGCCTATCATCATGCACATCTGCTCTTGATCGTACTTCGACAACGCGTAGACGGACGCGAGCGAAGGCGATTTCCATTCCGGCGTCGGCAGCGGCGTTAAGACATCGCCGGCAGCGCTGCGAACTTCCCAGTTCTTCGCCTTCAATTGATCGAGACTGCGCGCGCAGCCTGCCGTGACCGCGCCGTCGCTATCGCGGTAAAGGCCCTCGCCATACAAGCTCATGCTCGACGCCACCACCAGGCGCTCGACCGGCTGTTCGATCAATGCTTCGAGCAGCACCGCCGTGCCGAGATTATTGACTTCGGTGTACTGAGCAATCTCGTACATGCTCTGGCCGACGCCGACCATCGCCGCGAAGTGAAAGACTGCGTCAACGCCTTCGAGCGCGCGGCGCACCATATGCGAGTCGCGCACATCGCCGACCAGCAATTCGACTTCGCGGTCGAGGTAGTCAGGCCGTCGTGCGTCAGGCCCGTGAACCTGTGGCGACAGATTGTCGAGCGCCCGCACGCGATAGCCGTGCCGCAACAGCTCGTCGGCCAGATGCGACCCGATGAACCCCGCGCCGCCCGTGATCAGAACATGCCTTGCCATTCCTCACTCTCTCCTTTAATTGAAGCCCACCAGCCATCCACTCGTATCAACACCGCCGCGCCCGCTGAGCCGCGCATCCCAGGCACACCTCGGCTGCGCGTAAGAGGATGCCGGCGTCTTGCCGCGAAATGAATGAACTGCTGCGCGGCTCAATCGCCTGCACCACGCGAACGGATCAGCGGTCATTGGTATTACTGCATGCGAGCGCCTGACGGCTTGCGCCCGTTTCGGATGACGGGAAGGGGATGATCAACAATTGTCTTGATGAACGCACACTATCACTGAGTTCTGATGCTCCCGCCCTCCCTATCTGTTCGTTGTTCGCACTGATCGGCTACCTGCGTTAAAGCAAGGTTTGTTCCTTTGCGGCGCGCAGGCGCGTTGGCATCACGCTTTGCCCATTCGCATTACTCATTCGCGCCGCCGCAATGTGTCTCTGGCTACACATTCATCGAATCGCCGCCGGTGGCGCATTCACGCAAGAGCAACGTTTGTAGAACAATTAAGCGAGTAGTCGCGGGTCAGCAGACGGCGCGCGCGCCGCTGCGGTTTGGCTGGAGAGTACGGCCAGCGCCGCTTAGAGCAACGCAAGCGCAGGCCACGAGCGACTCAAAAATGTTGGGGCTTGAGTAACAATCTTGAACCACAGCATGGCAAGATTGAGTCTCAGGGATTGCTCTCACAGGGATTGCTCTGATCGAGATGTTAGTTGTTAGCGCCGGCCTGCGCTCACTGATTCGGCAGCTTCTCTTCAATCTCGCGGACCAGGCGATTGACATCCGTATCGCTCACCAGCGTCTCGATGATCTTGTCATCTTCAACTCGCTCGACGCCAAGATGGGCGCGAATCTGTTCGACCATCCTGAGCAGCTTGGTCATCTCCTGCTCGGACAGCAGGCTGATTTGCAGAGCGAGGTGATCGCGTATGTCCGACTGGCGGCTCATGCGATTCTGGCTGATGAGGATGAAGATGGCCAGCAGCACGCCTTCGGTCGAAACGATCAACGTCAGGATGCCGAACGGGAACGGGTCGAACGGCGCGAGGCCGGGGATTAGATTGACGTTGACCAGAAACCACAGCGCGAAGACGACGAGGTGAACGCCGACGAACGTCATGCTGCCGATGACTTTCGTGATGCGGTCGCTGAAGCGCTCGGCGGTGGTGCGTTGCCGCAGAGCTTCTTCTTCGAGCGCGGCGATTGTTTGAATGTTGCGTGCTGCCGGATCAACTGTACTCATCGCTTGCCCTGCCTCAATGAATTGAAGACACTTATCCGCGCATCTTCTGCAATGGCGCGGCTCGCCATTCAATTAAGCAATCCCTATTCACGTCAGCCCGGCTCATTGCCGCGCTCTTCGCCATTGGCATCGACGCTTTCCGGCAAGCGAACACCAAACGGTCGTGGCCTGCGACTCATCGCCGCAATCCTGACTCAGCTTTGTGCAACGAATGTGCAGCAAGGCTTGTGTGCAGGTGGCGCGATCAAGCCGGCTCAAAACTTTATTCTTCGTTCGTTCCTGCATTTAGCAAAAAAACCGGGATGCGCGAAAGTTTGTGCACACCGTTTGAATAGGTAATCAGCGTTTGGGTTAGTAACCGAACACTCACAAGCGTCCACAGCGCACGCGCTCGTTTATTGAAAAACCTTATTAAAACCAGACGTGATGTCGCTAAGATGATTGTGAGGATGAAGGGGGGCCGCGAGGCTCCCCTTTCCTATTTTGACCGACCGCAACAGGAGGAAACCAATGGCCGAACGACGTGACAGAGATATGGCGGATGTGGCCCGCAACCGCTCGGAGCTTGGCGATAACAGCGGCGAGACGCAAGGCGGCTCAGGCGGCGTGCAGGGCTTGCCCGATACCGAAGACCGCACAGAGACCAATCCCAACGGCCAACAAGGCACCGACAGAGACTTGGTGCGCGCCCAGAGAGTGACGGCTGATTCAGAAGCGGTAGATGATTAAGGGCGAGCGATTACGCAGGCTGGAAAACTCAGGCGACCAATGCCGCGTAGCGGCAGTTGAGTTTAGGCAGGCATTGAAATGCCTTCACAGCTTTGCACCAAAAGTGGCATGGAGATAAAAGATATAAGCAATGCGAATCAAGAGTAGAAAGGAGCAGATCAGCAGGGAGTTGTAAGATGGTTTTGTGGAAACAAATCTTATTGAACTCTATCTGCTAATCTGCGACTTCTACGATAAACAACCGCTCCTGAATCAGCAACGCTTGAGCAATTTCAAGCCTCTTTTCACCGATCAGGAACTGCTAACCATGTACCTATTCGGCCATCTGCAAGGACTCACCAGCCAACGCCGCATCTATAATTATTTTGCGGCTCATTGGCGGGC
>JBJMGV010000102.1:0-8075 GCA_045807725.1 Blastocatellia bacterium
AGCGCAATTCAACTGGACGAAGAAAGGGCCACGGCGAAGTCTGCTGTCGGTGGGGCGCAATGCGCTGAGTTCGGGCTTGTTAAAAAGCGACGAAATTATCAAACAACTGCCGAAGTTGGCGTTGCGTTTAAGTGATCTGAAGTTGGTGAAGGAAGAAAAGCCTGTAAAAAGCCGCGCCAAGGCCGCTGGAGCTAAATCCTGAAGACGGGGGGCGGTGAGCGAGGCATCTTCCTTGACGCTGCGGCGCGTGAACTCTAAACTGAAATTCACAGGCATCAGGCAGTACAACCGATAACCAGACCGCGCAACCCAACGCGCCAACACCACGGATGATTGAAAAAACTATGACTCATAATCTCTTCGACTCACACCAGACTTTCGACATCGCAACCAATCGCCAAGGCGAGTTTTATTCGTTGCCGCAACTTGAGAAAGCCGGCGTCGGTCCCGTTTCGCGCCTGCCCGTCAGCATCCGCATCGTGCTCGAATCCGTGCTGCGCAACTATGACGGCAAACGCATCACCGAAGAGAACATCCGAGGGCTTGCCAACTGGCAACCGAATGGCGAGCGCACAGAGGAAATCCCTTTCATCGTCGCGCGCATCCTGCTGCAAGACTTCACCGGCGTGCCGCTGCTGGTCGATCTCGCGGCGATGCGCTCAGCCGTCGCCCGGCTCGACCGCGACCGGCAGATCATCGAGCCGCTCGTGCCGGTTGACCTCGTCATCGACCACTCGGTGCAGGTCGATTTCGCCAGCACCAGTGACGCCTTCATCAAAAACATGGAGATGGAGTTCAAACGCAATCGCGCCCGCTACCAGTTCTTGAAGTGGGGCATGCAGGCATTCAACAGTTTCAGCGTCGTGCCGCCCGGCATAGGCATCTGCCATCAAGTCAATCTCGAATACCTCGCCAAAGGCGTGCAGGAACGCGACGGCGTTTATTGCCCCGACACGCTGGTGGGAACGGATTCGCACACGACGATGATTAACGGGTTAGGCGTTGTTGGCTGGGGCGTCGGCGGCATCGAAGCCGAAGCCGGTATGCTCGGTCAGCCGGTTTACTTCCTGACGCCGGATGTCGTCGGCGTGCACCTGAGCGGCCAGTTGCGCGAAGGCGTGACGGCGACTGATCTTGTACTGACAATCACCGAGATGTTGCGCAAAGCCAAAGTGGTCGGCAAGTTCGTCGAGTATCACGGCGACGGCGCGGCGTCACTATCGGCAACGGATCGCGCGACGATTGCCAATATGTCGCCCGAATACGGCGCGACGATGGGCTTCTTCCCGGTTGACGAAGAGACGATTGCTTATTACAAAGCGACGGGCCGCAGCGACGAGCAAGTTGAATTGATCCGCAGCTACTTCACCGCGCAGGGCATGTTCGGCATCCCGCGCAAAGGTGAAGTGGATTACAGTACGGTGCTTGAGCTTGACCTCGCCACGGTCGAGCCTTCAGTGTCGGGGCCGAAGCGCCCGCAGGATCGCATCGCGCTCTCGTCGCTCAAAGAGAAGTTCCGCGAGCTGCTCGTCAAGCCGGTCAATGAGAGCGGCTACAACCTGTCGCCTGAAGACATCGAGAAGTGCGTCCTCGCGCACGTCGGTGTGCAGGATTCCGCCTTGCGCGACCCCGTGACCGGCGGCGGCGATCAGAGCGCACACACCGTGCCGGGCGGCGCGGGGTTGATGAGCGACAAGAACACGGCGGTTGTCACCGAGTGGGAGATGATGAACAACCGCCCGACGCCCGACCGCGTGGACATGGTCGAAGAGGAGTTCCCCGTCGGTCGCGCCGACTTGCGTCACGGCGATGTTGTGATTGCTGCCATCACCTCTTGCACGAACACCTCGAATCCGAGCGTGATGCTGGCCGCCGGCTTGTTGGCAAAGAAGGCCGTTGAGCGCGGCCTGCGCGTGCGCCCAACGGTGAAGACTTCGCTCGCGCCCGGCTCGCGCGTCGTCACCGATTACCTTGAGCGCGCCGGCTTGCAGCCTTACCTCAATCAGATCGGCTTCAACTTGGTCGGCTATGGCTGCACGACCTGCATCGGCAATTCAGGGCCGCTCGATCCCGGCCTCGAAGAAGCCATCAATGATAACGACATCGTCGCGGCATCGGTATTGAGCGGCAACCGCAACTTCGAGGCGCGCGTGCATCAAAGCGTTAAAGCCAATTTCCTGATGAGTCCGCCGCTGGTCGTCGCCTTCGCGCTGGCCGGGCGCGTCAACATCAATCTTACAGAAGAACCTCTCGGCAAGGGCAAGGATGGCAGCCCGATTTACCTGCGCGACATCTGGCCGACGATGGATGAAGTGCGCGATCTTGTGCGCTCGGCCTTTGACGCGGCGACCTACCGTCAGCTTTACAGCAGCTTCGCCGAACAGAACCCGATGTGGAACGAGATTCCGGCGACGGTCGGCGCGGTCTATGAATGGGACAGAGAGTCTACTTACATTCAAGAGCCGCCTTACTTCGACAGCTTCAGCATGCAGCCTGAAGCGGTCAGCGAGATCAGCGGCGCGCGGGCGCTGGCGATCTTCGGCGACTCGGTGACGACCGATCACATCAGCCCGGCGGGCGCGATCAAGCCGGCGAGTCCTGCCGGCCTCTACCTGCAAGAGCAGGGCGTGACCGTGGCCGACTTTAACAGCTACGGCGCGCGGCGCGGCAACGACCGCATAATGACACGCGGCACGTTCGCCAACGTGCGCATCAAGAACTTGATGGTTCCCGGCACTGAAGGCGGCGTCACTGTGCATCAGCCTGACGGCGAACGCATGAGCATCTACGACGCGGCGATGAAGTATCAGCAGGAAGGCACGCCGCTCGTCGTCTTCGCGGGCCAGGAGTACGGCACGGGCAGCTCGCGCGACTGGGCCGCGAAAGGCACGCGATTGCTCGGCGTGCGCGCTGTCGTCGCGCAGAGTTTCGAGCGCATACATCGCAGCAACCTTGTCGGCATGGGCGTGCTGCCCTGTCAGTTCAAGGAAGGCGCGAGCGCGCAGAGCTTACAACTGGATGGCAGCGAGACGTTCGATCTGGTCGGCACGGCTGCCGGCATCAAGCCGCGTCAGGATGTCGAGCTGATCATTCATCGCCAAAACGGCGAGGCTGAGCGGGTGCCGTTGACCGTTCGCATCGACACGCCGATTGAAGTGGACTACTACCGTCACGGCGGCATCCTGCATTACGTGCTGCGGCAGTTAATTGGTCAGTAGGGTAAGTGAGAAGATTGTTCAGTCACGAGTGAGCTTACGGCGGCGCGAGTATTTGAAGGCAGCGTCCAAGCGCCGTCGCCAGTCACTCTTGCCTTTCGCCTTCCACGCCTTCAGCGCAGCGCGAATGCGCTCCAGCTTCCGGTGCACGATTCGATAAAGCGCCGTCGATTTGATGACGGCATAGATGCTCGCCTTGAACGCGATGAAACGCTCGTACGCCCAGGCAAACCAGCCGATGCGCAGCAGGCGCGGACGCGTCAGCGTGAAGACGCGCGCGACCAGTGCCGTGCCCGCGACTTTCGCGCCGATGACCGTCAGCAAGCCGAACAGCGCGTGACCGTGCGAGATGAAGTAAAGCGCCAGCAGCTTCACCGGAACCAGCAACAGCGACGGCACAGCGAAGAAGACGAGCGCGGCGTAAGGCGGCAGGCTGGCAATCAGCGTCTCGATCTGATGAAAGACCGGCAAGCGCCCGATGGCGGCAGCCAGTCTTGCGAGGTCATCCCACAGCCAGTCTTCAATCAGGATGATGATGGCGGCGAGCAAGACGAACGGCGCGGCAATCCATCGCTTCAACCGCCGTGCGGCTCGCGTGCTCTTTACTTTTGGCGCGCTGGTCATTCGGCACCAAGGTTATCCTATCCGCCGGTTTGAATAAAGCGAGAATCACCTGATTCACCGCAGAGGACGCAAAGGACGCAGAGGTATAAACAATCCTCTGCGTCCTTTGCGTCCTCTGCGGTTTATAAAAGGGTGGCTTGATAGCGCATCAATGCGCCGCGACCGGGCCGCGCGATTTCGCTCGCTTCAACAGCAACACGGTGGGTATGCACAGCAGGCACAGCACGCCGAGCAAGCGGAACTCATCGACGAAGGCGAGCAGCATCGACTGCTTGACGACCGTGCCGTACATCATCGCCATCGCTTTGGCCTGCGCCGCCACCGCTCCAACCTGCGGCGTGAGCTTGGCCGTCAGCACTTGAAGCTGTTGCATAAACGCATTGTCATACGGCGTCAGGTGCGACGCGAGCGGCACTTGATGTATCTGCGCGCCGCGCGCCAACATCGTCGTGACTGCCGAGATGCCGATGCCGCCACCAATGTTGCGCATCAAGTTAAAAAGGCCGGTAGCATTGCCCATCTCTTCATTGCGCAGCGTGCCCACAGCCGTCGTTGACAGCGGCACGAAGATGAAGCCCATCGCCAGGCCGCTGATGATGATCGGCCAGAGAATCGTGGATGGCGCGATGTTGAGATTGATGCCGCCCAACCACATCACCGACAGTCCGAGAATGCCGAAGCCGAAGCCGATCAACCAGCGCGTGTCAATCACACCGATCAAACGCGCGACGATAATCATCGCCAGCATCGAGCCGAAGCCGCGCGGGCTGACCGCCAAACCGCTCTGCAACGCCGAATAGCCGAGCAGGTTTTGCAGGAACAGCGGCAGCAAGGCCGTCGTGCCATAGAGCACAATGCCGACGACGGCAATCAGCCCCGTGCCAACCGCGAAGTTGCGATTCTTCAAGACGCGCAGATTGACGATGGGGTCTTTGACGCGCAGCTCCCAAACGACGAACGCCGCGAACGATACCACCGAGATCACCGTCAACCAGACGATGAACGGCGACGAGAACCAATCTTCGTCCTGCCCCTTGTCGAGCATGATTTGTAGCGTCGCCAGCCACAACGCCATAAAGCCGAAGCCAATATAGTCAATGCTGCTGCGCTTGACGTTCTTGATGTAGGGCGGGTCTTCGACGAACCACTGCGACATCAAGACGGCAAGAATGCCTACGGGGATGTTGATGTAGAAGACCCATCGCCACGAATAATTATCGGTGATCCAGCCGCCGAGCGTCGGCCCGATGATTGGCGCGACGACCACGCCCATACCGTAGACGGCCATCGCTGCGCCGCGCTTCTGCGGCGGGAAGCTTTCGAGCATCACTGCCTGCGCGATGGGTTGCAGCGCGCCGCCGCCTGCGCCTTGCAGAACGCGCGCCAGGATCAGCATCGGGAGGCTGGTCGCCGCGCCGCACAGCAGCGACGACGCCGTGAAGATGATGATGCAGAAGATCAGCAGCCGCTTGCGCCCGAAGGTCGTGCTCAACCAGCCCGTCGCCGGCAGCACGATGGCGTTCGATACGAGGTAACTCGTAAGCACCCACGTCGCCTGGTCTGTGCTCGCCGACAGGTTGCCGGCAATGTGCGGCAGCGCGACGTTGGCCACGGACGTATCGAGCACTTCCATAAAAGTAGCCAGCATCACAGAGACAGCGATGAGCCAGGGATTGAAGCTGGGTCGCCACTGTTCGGCAGCCTGAATCGCGGCTCGTGTGCTGGCGGGGATATTGTTCGTTTCGCTGCTCATACGTTTTGCTTTGCAACGGCTCAATGAAGCGCGCTTGCGGTCTGCGCTTCGATTCTCAGAGTTGTTTCACGCGAAGGCGCTGGGACACAGACCCAGTGGGCCGCGCGCGAGGCGGCGCTTTGCAGGTTCCTAACCGACCTCGCGTCTGCGCCTCCGCGTGAAACCTTGCTCAACCGCGAAGGTTGATCTGTTAATTATTTCACGCGCACTTCCGGCTCAACCGACATACCGGGGCCGATGGGATATTGCGGATCGGGCTGCTCGTCGAAGACGATCTTCACGGGCACGCGCTGAACGACTTTGACGTAATTGCCCGTGGCGTTTTCAGGCGGCAGCATGCTGAAGCGCGCGCCCGTGCCGGTCTGTATGCTGTCAACGTGGCCCTTGAAGGTCTTGCTCGGATACGCGTCCACCTTGATGTCAACCGGCTGACCCGGACGTATCGAATCAAGCTGCGTCTCTTTGAAGTTCGCCACCACCCACACTTCATCGGGCACGATGGCCATCAACGCCTGGCCAACCTGAACGAATGTGCCTTCTTCGATAGCCTTCTTCGTCACCATGCCGTCTTCGGGCGCATAGATCTTTGTGTAAGATAAATTCAATTCAGCCTGCTCAACGGCGGCCTTCGCCTGCTCAACATCGGCGGCGGCACTGGCCACTTGCGCGCGGCTCGCGGCAACCTGCTCCGGCGCAGCGTTCGCGGCAGCCAGGCGGCCCGACGCTTCGCCGACCTGCGATTGCGCGACACCGACTTGTGCCTGCGCTTGCTGCACAGCCCCGGCGGTTGCCTGCGCGGCGGCCCGCGCTTCACCGATCTGCGCGTCGGCAGCGGCGGCCCGCTTGCGCGCCGATTCGAGCGATGCCGTAGCGGTTCGCGCCTGCGCAATCGCGTTGTCGTATTGCTGGCGCGAAATCACGTCCTGTTTATAAAGCTCCGAGTAGCGTTGCGCGTCGGCGTTGGCGCGTGTCGCTTCGGCTTCGGCAGCAGTGACCTGCGCCCGCGCCGACTCGGCGTTGGCTTGTGCCGTTCTCACCTGCGCCTGCGCCTGTTCGAGCCTTCCGCGCGTAGCTTCGACCGAAGCGCGCGCATTCTCGACGTTCGACTTTGCCGTCTGCACGCTCGACGAAGCTTGCTCGACGCCCGCGCCGGCGGTCGTGCTCGTCACGTTGACGTTAATCGAAGCGGCCTGCGTCTTTGATTGCGCGGCGAGCGCGGTCGCTTTCGCCTGCGCCAATCGCGTCTCGTAATCGCGCGAATCTATCTGGGCTAACAGGTCGCCCTTCTTGACGTGCTGATTGTCCGAGACGTAGACCTTAGCGATGTGGCCCGTGACCTTCGGGCTGATCTGAATAACGTGTCCTTCGATGAAGGCGTCGTCGGTCGATTCGTGCGCGCTGGCATAAACGAAGTAACGCACGCCGAACGTCAAGCCGACCAGCAACACGACAGCCGCGATCATCATCACGCGCACACGCTTGTAGAATGGCAGCTTCGCCTTTTTCGCCTCTTTCTTATTGCGCGGCGGCTCTTGCTCGTCGCGCATCATCGCTTCCAGCTCGTCGTCGGCAATCGCCGGCACATCCTGATACTGTTCGTCTACTTCCGCAGTATTGGCATTTTTGATTCCGTCAATAACTCTCGCCATTACTCAATCCTCCACTCATCATTAGTGCAAACTGGCGGCCATAACCTCTTCTCTTTTCCTTATGAAAAACCTGCGAAAAGCTTGAATTTTTTAACATTTTTTCTGGTTGCTCTAAAAGAGCGACAGGAGTTCGACACGAAATTTCGCGTCGGCGCGATATATCGCGCTGCGTCTCAAGAGAAGAAGGGCGCAGGCAGATAAGACTTCAAACGTGAGAATAAAAAACCGCAGAGGCCGTTGCCCCTGCGGTCGATTCATTGATGCGCGATCAATGGCGCGCGGCTTATTTAGATTCGATCAACGCGCCGACGCCGAAACATTGATGCGGTGCGACGGATAGCCGATGTGTATGTGCGCGCCGGTAGCCGATCCCGCGACGGCATGACGAAAGGCGATGAACGGGATGCCCGCGCTCTTCAGATAAGTCATCAACGTCTGGCCTTCGGCGCTGTCGGGATGCACGGCCACGTCAACAGAGTTGCGGTGGTCAAAGCCCAGCCGGTCGTGCGTTCCGGTCTGCCCGTAGGCGCTAATCGGCATCTGGTGGCCGAAGCGGCTGATGAAGTAGCTGCCGACTTTCGCCGCGTCGGCAAGCGCCCAGTGGGCTGTGCCCGTATAGCGTATCAACGCCGGCGTCGAGGTGTAGCGGCCTGTCAGGCTCGGCGCGCGTGTCGGTTCGTCATCGTCAACGACGCTCGACTCGGCGATCAGGTCGTCGGCTTCAGCCATCTGCTTGCGCGAGCCGTTAATCTTCGCCTGCGCTTCGGCAATCTTCTTTTCGCTATCGTCAAGTTCTTTCTTCGAGATGATGCCCTGCGCGAAAAGCTGCTTGCG
>JBJMGV010000103.1:0-11005 GCA_045807725.1 Blastocatellia bacterium
ACGCGGTGTCTATCTGGTGACGCCCTACAAGCGAAAACGCAACGAGGAGGAGACGGCAGTGCCGAGATTGTTCAATCGCTTTGTTTCAAGCATCAGGCAACCGATAGAAAGTTTGTTCGGATGGCTGATTCAAAGAACCGATGTGCAGAACGCCTCGCGGGTGCGTTCAGCGCAAGGCTTGTTAGTTCATTGCTACGGCAAACTGGCTGTGGCCTGTTTGCTGCTCACTTTCTACTCTTGATTCGCATATTCTATTTATCAGGATGTGCCGGTTGTGTCACAGGCTGTCGAATAGTTGTAAGGGCGGAGCCTTAAAGCAGCTTTCTCAATGGTTTTCTGCGTCGCTTGGACGGATAGCGTACGTGCTGACAGCTTGATGCACTTTATAAGTACAAGCGATTCGATAGCGATGAGCCGCATCAGGCAAAAGCCTTAGATGATTCGTCCAAAAAATCCCCTGGCCCTGTGACCAATGGAAACGAAGGTGAGGCGGCAATGCCTATCAATTGGTGCGAGCGAAGCCAAAGGCGACGCGGAGTTCCGATGCCTGTTACCGAATGTCGCTTGGCATAAGGCTTGCCCACTACGTTGCCGAACACGCGGACGTTAAACAAGTCGGTTCTGCCTAGCTAATGCTAATTCAGTGGTTTGTTATTAAACGGACAGGGGAGGGTGAGATGGTCGCACAACTCAATTACTTCGGCGAGAGCTTAAGGGCGGTCAGCGATTCTGACTACACGATGCTCGATCACAGCACCAAATCAGAAGAGTCATTGAACTTTGAGCATCAACTGCGCTCACGGGTCATCGGCCAGGATAGCGCCGTGCAGTCGCTGGCTCAGCTTTATCAGGTCTATCAAGCCGGCCTGAACATGCCGGGTCGTCCCATCGGCACATTGCTGTTTCTGGGGCCGACCGGCACCGGCAAGACGAAGTCAGTCGAAGCCGCCGCCGAGATTTTGTTCGGCAGCCCGACTTCATTCATCCGCGTGGACTGTGCGGAGTTCCAGCATTCGCATGAAATCGCTAAGCTGATCGGCAGCCCGCCGGGCTATCTCGGCCACCGCGAGACGCCGCCGATCCTCACGCAAGAGCACATCAACAGCTATCACACCGAGCGCGTCAAGCTGACGCTGGTGTTGTTTGACGAGATCGAAAAGGCGAGCGACGCGCTGTGGCAGTTGCTGCTCGGCGTGCTCGACAAAGCGACGCTCACGCTCGGCGACAACCGCCGCGTAGATTTCTCGCGCACCATCGTCGTGATGACCTCAAACCTCGGCGCACGCGATATGGAGAAGCTCACCGAGACCAAGCTCGGCTTCAGCCTGCCTTGCGCGACGCCGGCTGAAGTGATGAACAACCATCTCGGCAAAGTCGGCGTCGAGGCGGCGCGGCGCAAGTTCTCGCC
Source organism: Blastocatellia bacterium (assembly GCA_045807725.1). Classification (GTDB taxonomy): domain Bacteria; phylum Acidobacteriota; class Blastocatellia; order UBA7656; family UBA7656; genus DATENM01. The sequence continues at coordinate 1,409 of JBJMGV010000103.1, forward strand.
CGAATTTATGAACCGCATTGATAAAGTTGTCGTCTTCAAGCAACTCAGCGAAGAGTGCCTGCAACAGATTCTTGAGCTTGAATTGCACGCCGTGCAGCGTCGCGTGCTGGCGACGGGCAGCGGTCGCTTCATCCTGCGCTACACCGACCGCGCCAAGCAGTTCCTGCTCACGGAAGGCACAGACGCGCGTTATGGCGCGCGCCCGCTCAAGCGCACGATTGAACGCAATATCGTTCTGCCGCTGTCGAACTTGATCGCCACGCGGCAGATCAGCGAAGGCGACGTGATACTGGTTGACCTGGCCAAAGACGAGCAGACGCTGGTCTTCTTGAAGCAGAACATCACGAGCATCTTTTCGAGCCGCTATGATTCGCCGTTCGGGCGCAAATCGTCGCGGCAGACCAAGATCGCCTGAGATGAGCAAGAGGCCGACAGACGAGCGTTGCGCGTGGCCGGGCAGAAAGGCAAGGATGGCTATGAGTGCTACGGAAGCTAACACAGAAACGGCAGACCGGCACAAGTTGTTGATCGTTGACGACGACCGCAACTGGACGGACGCGCTGCGGCTCTTCTTCGTTGATAAGTATCAGGTCGAGGTGGTGAACTCTGCCGCCGACGCGCTGGAGAAGATACGCCGCGATGAGCCTGATGCGATTATCGTCGATCTCGTGATGCCGACGATGGACGGCTTTGGCCTGATGCGACGATTGAGTGACGGCAACGCGCACATCCCGACGATCCTGCTGACGGGATGGAATACCGCCGAAGTCGAACAGTGCGCCGCCTCTTTCGGCTGCGCGGCGGTGCTTGGCAAGCCGGTCGAGCCGGAGGTGCTTGAAGATGTGGTGTCGGCCCTTGTCAGCAGCAAAAAGGCGCGACTGGCCGTTGCGAATTAAATCTCCCTTGCCGCCAAGTTGAACGAGCCGCGAGCGTGAATCGCTTCACGCTCGCGGCTTTTCTTATGCCTAAAAAAATACTTGACAGGTAAAGACTCATATTTTATATTTCAATCGTCATTAGATTACAGGAGTCGAATTCAGCAGATTTACAACTTTCAATAACCTGCCGGGTTCGGTTCAAAAATAAATCTCACAGGAGGTTGAAAATTATGGCAAAGACCGGAACTCAGATGGCCCCGGCGCGGGGCTACCGTAACCTGATGACGTTTGATCCTTGGCGCGAAATGACGGAGTTGCAGCGCAGCATCAACCAGCTTTTCAACAATGGCAGGACGGCTGGCGATGATGTCGCCCTGAGCGCCTGGACGCCGGCGGTTGACATCTTCGAGAACGAAAACGAGTACGTGCTCAAGCTAGAGCTGCCCGAAGTCAACCGCGACGATGTCAAGATCAACCTGAACGATCAGACGCTGACGATCAGCGGCGAGCGCAAGATCGAGAACGAAGACAAGCGCGACGGCTATCACCGCATCGAGCGCAGCTATGGTCAGTTCTATCGCTCGTTCACGCTGCCGCCCAACGTCAACACCGAAGCCATCAAGGCGCAGTTCAAGGATGGCATGCTGCGGCTGACGCTGCCGAAGCGCGAAGAGGCCAAGCCGAAGCAGATCGAAGTGAAGATCGGCTAAGCGCACAGCGCCATAAGGCGCGATGAATCATATTGCTCAGGGCCGCCCGCTCGAATCCGTAGCGGGCGGCCTATTGTTTTTAATGAGAGGAGAATGGCAACCACAAATGAACACAGATGAACACGGATAGAAGAATAAACGTGAATCTCTATGCCCTTTCTATCTGTGTTCATCTGTGGTTGCTTCTTCTTTTGCCCTGACGTAACTCAGCTTGACTTTGCCTGCATGGGCGGCGTATAACGACGGCTGCCCCACTTCATCAGCGCGATAAACCATAAGGCTCAATGGCAAACGCTTCGCGGGCAACCTCTCGCCCGATGGTCGAGAGTGGCACTTCCAGGTTGAGGAAACGTATGGGACTACTGAAAAGCAATCTCGTGAAGTCCGAGAGCGGCGGTTCGGATATGGGGCTGATCGGTCGCGGCATCGAAGTGTCGGGCGACATCTTCTTCTTAGACCAGCTTCGGGTTGACGGCAAGGTCGAAGGCAAAATCTCTTCCGAGAGCGGCACGCTGGTCATCGGCGAATCGGGCCGCATCGAAGCTGAAGTGGATGTCGGCACTTGCGTCATTCAAGGCGCGCTGCACGGCAACCTCATTGCCAGGGCCAAGGTCGAAATCCATCGCTCTGGCCGCGTCCACGGCGATTTAATCACGCCTGTGCTGGTGATCGACGAAGGCGCAATCTTTAACGGCGCGATTAAGATGAGCCAGGAAAACAATCGCAAGCTCGAAGAAGTGCCGCCGGCCAATGTCGCCAAAGGCGCGTAAGCCGCAACAGCCCGCCCTTCACATTACCACTCCTCTCACTCGCGCGACCGAGCGCGTCGTATGTTTTCTTGCGCCCGCGTCGCTAAAGCGCGGGCCGTATGCTTGAAGGCTGCGCGCCGCTCCTCTATAGTCGAATCAGTCGCGCCGTACCTCGACGCTGAACGCGACATTTCATACAAAGCGAGTAGCCATCATGAATACCCTGACCACCCCAACGACCGCTAAAGACCGCCTCGTCGTCGCCCTCGACGTGCCTGACCGTGACAGCGCGCTGGCGCTGGTCGAGCAGGTGAGCGGGCTGGTCGGTATGTTCAAAATCGGCAGCCAGCTCTTTACCGCCGAAGGGCCTGAGTTGGTGCGCGAGATCGTACGTGCAGGCGAGCGCGTCTTCCTCGACCTGAAATACCACGACATCCCGAACACCGTAGCCGGCGCGGTCGAAGCCGCCGCGCGGCTGAGCGTGTCGATCCTCAACGTTCACACGCTCGGCGGTGGCGAGATGATGAGGGCCGCCGCGCATTCGGTCGGCGACCGTGGCCTGCTCTGGATCACGCGCCCGGCGGTGCTCGGCGTGACGGTGCTCACGAGCATGGACAAAGCCGACCTTGCCGACGTAGGCATCACCTCGGACTTGCGCGAAGAAGTGGTACGGCTGGCGACACTGGCGCGCGACAGCGGGCTTGATGGCATCGTCGCTTCGCCGCACGAGATTCGCTTGATCCGCGAGCGCATCGCCGCCAAAGGCTTCATCATTCTGACGCCCGGCATACGGCCCGCGTGGTCCGCGCAAGGCGACCAGAAGCGCATCGCTACGCCTGCTGACGCCTTGCGCGATGGCGCTGACTTCATCGTCATTGGCCGCGCTATCACCGACAGCGCCGAGCCGCGCGCCGCCGCCGAACGCATCCTCGAAGAGATTGACCAGAGCCAGTAAGCCGCAAAAGGAGTACCTATGCCCGGCTCGCTATCTCATGTCTCAACCGTGCTGTTTGTCGTCGCGGCGCTCGTAGCGACAACGCCTGCGGCTTGGGCATCGGCGTTAGCTATGGCTCAGAGCCAGCCGCAAGAGAATACAAAGGTAAACAAGGGTGAGTCGAAGGAGCCTGCCTCAATGACGGCTAACGACCGCGCCGAACGCCGCGCGCCCGCTTATCGTGTCGAAGGAAGCGGGCCGCTGCTGGTCTACATCGCCGGCCTCGATGGCACGGGCGAGTTGTTCTTCAAGCAAGCGCCGGCGCTGGCGCGTTCTTATCGCGTCGTGACGTTCCGCTCGCGTGATGACAAGCGCTTCACGTATGACGACCTGGCCGATGACGTGGCGGCGATCATTAATGATCTGGGCGAGCAGCGCGCGACGATTGTCGCCGAATCGTTCGGCGGCGGCGTGGCCTTCACGTTCGCATTGCGCCACCCGGCGATGGTCGAGCGGTTGGTGATTGTTAATTCATTCGCGCGTTTTCATTCGCCGGCGAAGATCAAGATGGCGGTGATGCTCGGCACGGCGATGCCGTTCTGGCTGACTTCGCAAGCGCGAATGGTAGCCAACGGGCTTGGCCTGCGCGCCGAAGGCATTCGCGGCGAAGACCGCCGCCGATTCTTCAAAGCCATTCGCACCGTGAAGCGTCCCGGTTACTTGCAACGCCTGCGACTCATCGCTCAATTAAATCTCGATGACCGCCTCTCAGAGATTCAAGCGCCGACACTTTTCATCGCCGGCGACAAAGACCTGCTCGTTCCGTCCGCTCGTGAATCGCAAAAGATGGCGACGCGAATGCCGAACGCGAAAGTGACGATCATCAACGGCGTCGGCCACGCCTGCCTGATGGGTGACGTAGTACATCTGGCCGACTTACTTCATGAATGGCAGCAGAAAGTAGAGCCGAAGGAGCAGAAAGAGGAAAGCGACCATTAGCACGCGAATAGCAAAGGAGGCTCGCTGTTCAGCTTGCTTCCAGTTGCCTGTCGTGATGAGCGCTTATCTGTCCATCACGTCTTCGTCTTTTATTCCCTGCTCTCGGTCTTGTCCAGTCAGCTTCTCGCGCTTGCCGGCTTTAATCAAATCGCGGCGGCGGTAGACGATGAACCGCTTGACCGTGCCAATTCGTTTATAGCGGCTCAAGACTTCATCAAACTCGCTGTAGCGCGGCATCGCCAGGTTGTCATTAAAGAAACCTAGCTCATCAACGATGTATTCGGGCAGTGTGCGCCCCAGTTCTTCGGCAAGCTCGCGCCGCGCCGCCGCCGTGTCGCGCTCGTCGAGCACCGACGGGTTATCGCTCTCAAAGTAATGGACGTCGGCGGGCACGCCGGTCAGCGGCTGCGTGCTCAGGTACTTTGACGCCGGCAGCAATCCCGACCAGTAGTAAAGCTCAGGCCGGTAGCCCCAGACGAACAGATAATCGGATGGCTCAACGGGCGCTCGCTCGCGCGGCCCGCCTCGCCGCATCGCTTCAGCGTCGAGTTGGCGAGCGGCCTCCGCCGGCTCCATATCAATGTTTCTCACCGTCGCCGCGAGCTGACGCTCTTCATCTTTCAAGCGCCCGTGAAACCACTGGCCATCGCTTTGGCCCGGCCTGCCGCGCAGCCAGTCAACCGCCAGTTGTGCAGTGCGCGTATGAAACCTCACCATCGTCACCGCGAAGCCGATCACAAGCAGCGCCAGCAAAGCGCGTCGCCATCCGTGCTTTCGGATGATGACGGCAGCGCCCGCGCTTCTCTCTGACGATGGATTTCCCTGCCCCGAATCCCTAAGCGTGAAGATGCCAGTGAGGCCGCGCCCGCCGATCAGGCAGAGCGCCGGCAGCACTTGAAAAAAGTAATGGCCATAGAAGCGCCCGCCGACCGACATCCCCGTGTAAGAGACGACGAACCAGAGCAGCAACGCAACATCGGCTCTGAACGCGGCGTCGCTGGTTGCAGCGATCTCACCCGCTGACGTTGAGCCGGTCGCTCGCTTCATCCGCTTGAAGACCGTCGCCGCTACGAACAGCAATGTGATGAGCAGCGTGTTGTTGAGCAGGAAATAATTGGCCGTCTGCGCGACCGCTGTTGCCATGATCTGCGAGGCCGTGTAGTAACGCGCGTATCGCGCCCCCCAATCCCAAACATAAAGCCAGTAAAACCCCAGCGCGTGACTCCGTGCCAGCCATACAACAAACGGCAGCGTGCCGAGCGCGAAGCCGACGAGAGAGAAGAACCCGACACGGAGACACGGCGACGCGGCGACGCGGAGAGAGAGCCGCGCCTCGTTTCTCTGTCCCTCCCTTGCCGTGTCCCCGTGTCCCCGCGTCGCCGCGTCGCCTCTCTTCCAGAAGTAAGCGAGCAGCAGAAAGAGCGCGAAGAAGACAAAGCCGAATGCGCCTTTCGGGTTGAATTGCATAGCGACGCCGATGCTCGCGCCGCCCGCGACCGCAAAGCCCGTGCTCTGCCGCCGCGTGACTTGACGGCCAAACACGTCGTCGCGCGAGCGCAGCAGCCAGTACGCCGCCGCCGTGTATGGCAGCGCCATCAGAAAGTCCGTGTTGAGTCCCTGCACGTGCCCCGACGCGTAGACGGTCGAGAAGACGGCGAACAGCATTGCCGCCGTCAACCCGACGCGCTCGCTATACAACCGCTTGCCGAAGACGTAGAGCATCATCGACACGACCACGCAATACAGAATCGTGAATAGCCGTATCGTCAGGATGTGCGCACCGAACAGCTTGAACAGCGCGGCGTAGACCAGCACGATGCCCGGCGGCTTGTCGAAGTAGATGTCTCGATAGAGCGCCTTGCCGCGCCGCATCTCTTCTGCGGCAGTGAACCACAGCCCGTCATCTTGATAAAGATGGCTTGAATAAAAGATGCGCAGCAGGAAGGTGATAAAAACAATAGCAGCGAAGGTGATGACGACCGTGCGGCGGCGAAGGCGTCTTTCAGCGCCCGCGTCGTGGCTGGTCGAGACGGCTTGTGGCGTTGGAGCGTCGGCCACGATATCAACTGGCGCGGTTCAGAGTCAGCGGCACAAGCGTCGAAGCCGCCTCGCCGCTCTGCGCGGCAAGGTCCGCATCGAATTCGTCGGCGTGACCGAGCGCGGCGTCCAGCTCGGCCTCAATATCGCCGGTCGCCTGCGCTACGCTCTTGAAATCGAAGCGGCGGCCATCGAGCAGGTGCGACGGCACGACATTGCCGAGCGCCGCCAGCATCGAGTTGCGAATGTTCGGAATGGTCTTTTCCAATTCGTCCATCAGCCGCTTGAGCTGTGCGCGCTGCAAGTTCGGCTGCGAGCCGCACAGCGTACACGGGATGATAGGAAACTGCATCGCTTCGGCAAAGGCCGCGATGTCGCGCTCGCTGCAATAAGCCAGCGGGCGAATGACGACGTTGCGCCCATCGTCCGAGCGCAGCACCGGCGGCATGGCTTTGGCCGTGCCGGCGAAGAAAAAGTTCAGTAGAAAGGTGATTGTAATATCGTCGCCGTGATGGCCAAGCGCGATCTTGTTGCAGCGCTCCTCGATGGCCGTGTTGTAGAGGATGCCGCGCCGCAGCCGCGAGCAGACCGAGCAGTAAGTCTTGCCTTCCGGCACCAGCCGCATGACCGTCGAGTAGGTATCCTTCTCAATGATGCGGTGAGGCACGCCGATCTGCGCCAGGTAATCCGGCAGCACGTTTCGATGAGCTTCGTAACCGGGCTGCCCTTGATCGAGATGCACGGCCAGCAATTCAAAGCGCACGGGCGCGCGGCGTTGCAGGTCGCGCAACAACTCCAGCAGCGTGTAGCTGTCTTTGCCGCCGCTGAGGCAGACCATAATGCGGTCGCCGTCTTCGATCAGGTTGAACTCTTTAATGGCCTGCCCGGTGACGCGCAGCAGTTTGGCTCGGAGCCGCCCGGCGTCGTTCTGTTCTACGGCTTTCGACATTGAACGTTGATGGTAGCACACGCGCCTTACCGCTCGCCATTAATGGGCAGCAAGAGCGTAGCGTTGAATGGCGACGCACAGGTTTGCGTAATCGCCTGACCGCCTTTGCGATTGACAGCGGCAAGCAATCATCATAGAGTAGGCGCGTCCGAAACAGAGTTTGGGCTAACCCATGAAAGCTAAAAACAGGGGGAGGTTAGCCCAAGAGAGTTAAGTGTTGAGCTATTTGATAATCGAATAGATTAGGGCTTGATTAAACGATGACCGAGCAGGCCAATTTAGCGGTGACAAGCAGGGGTTAGCCCAAATGGGCAGTTAACCGACTGAAAACAAAAGCCGCAAAATGGGGTCTGTTGAAATCGAAGACGCGATTGATAGCGGATTGAAACTCCTCGCTCGCCATGTTCTCGACGCTTTTGGTGAGTTGGAATCGAAGACGCGATTGATAGCGGATTGAAACCCTCCTTCGACGAAATTCAAATGAATTCATGGTTAGACGGCTGAAGTAATTGCGCCACTAAATCAAACCTAGTAATCTCTCGATATGAGTACAGTACAAGACATTCAACATGCTGTGAGCCAACTCTCAAATGATGACCTGGCCGCTTTTCGACAGTGGTTTGCCGAGTTCGAGGCAACTTTATGGGACAGGCAGCTAGAAGCAGATGTCGCTTCGGGCAGGCTGGACCGGCTTGCTGATGAAGCCTTGCGAGACTTGAGAGAAGGACGCAGTACGGATCTGTGAAGCACAAAGCGACTCGACGCTTTTGGTTCTCTTATCGTCACCTGCCCGAAGATGTGCAGAGGCTGGCTGACAAAAGCTTTGTCCTGATGCGGCAAGACCCCAAGCATGCCTCGTTACACCTGAAGAAGGTCGGTCGGTTCTGGTCTGTTCGAGTAGGTCTCCATTATCGAGCACTCGCCGTAGAGGACGATAATCATCTGGTGTGGTTCTGGATAGGCTCGCATACCGATTACGACAAGCTTATTGGCTGACGATAGCCGTCTAACAAGGCGTTGCAGCGGAGGCCGCGAAGCGCAGTTCTCATCAGCCTCGGAGTGTCACACGCGGCCCCGATGAACGGGAGCGTTGGTTGGAATCGAAGGCGCGATTGATAGCGGATTGAAACCCTCCTTCGACGAAATTCAAATGAATTCATTGTCAGATCCCCTTCCCTCAATCTAGTTGCCATTTACGATTTCGGTAAGTAGATTTTGGTTATGAAGGTTTACCTTGATACCTGCAGCTTACAACGACCCTTGGATAGCAAAGACCAAATTCGCATCGCTCTTGAGTCCGAAGCTGTTTTGGTCATCCTTGCTCTCTGCGAAGTCGATCTGGTAGACCTGATCTCATCGGAAGTCTTGCTTTTCGAAAACCAGCGCGTGACCAATGCTTCGCGAAGAGACTACGCCTTGGAAGTGTTGCAGAAAGCAAAGCACTTCATCCGGCTTAATGAGGGGATCAAGAATAGAGCGAAAGAACTCTCTGCGGCAGGGATTATGGCGTTAGATGCTTTGCATTTGGCATCCGCCGAAAAGGCGCGAGCGGATTTTTTTTGCACGTGTGATGATAAGCTGTTGAAGAAAGCCAAACCAGTATGTGAACCTGGAATGAAGATAGCTTCTCCAATTCAGTTTATAGAGGAGGTGGAAAATGACACTCGAAGTTAAGCCCTTGGCGGAGATTACGCACGAAGCCATCAGCGTCCTGTGCAAACATCTCGGGGCGGCGAATACGATGCGTTTTATTAACCAGTTTACGAAGGGATATGGCAACTATACAGAAGAAAGACAAGAGATATATAGCAATATGTCGCTAGAAGAAATCGTTGCAGAAATTGAAGAGGAGAGGAATCAACCTAAGCGATAGGAGTTTAACAACCTGTTGCAGCGGAGGCCGCGAAGCGCAGTTCTCATCAGCCTCGGAGTGTCACACGCGGCCCCGATGAACGGCAGCGTTAGTTGGAATTGAAGACGCGATTGATAGCGGATGGATGTTGAAGGAAGGTGCGGACTGGTCGGCGGGCGCGGCCTCGCTTTATCCGGCCTCAGAGCGCGTTTTGAAATTGAGTGGCGTCGCTTCGGCGCAAAGGCTCAATTTCAAAATACCCACAAAGCTACCCTGCTTAATCAGCTTTTTATTCTGGCGTGTGAGGGTTTGGGATTGACGCACCGAGTTTTGGACTACGGCGGTCAGGTTCCGAGACTGAATCGTGAGTCTCGGACTCTCGACGTTGAGATTCCAAGACTCACGATTCAGTCTCAGAGCTTCACGCGTGAATGGTAAAACCTGAACGATGAGACTCTGAGGCTGAATCGTGAGTCTTGGAATCTCAAC
>JBJMGV010000104.1:0-2838 GCA_045807725.1 Blastocatellia bacterium
CGCGCGCCGGTGCGGTCTTGCATTTCATCGGCCAGCCGGTGGTCGTCGGCGTTTTTTTTCTGCTCGTCTACCTGTCCACGTTGACCGCCAATTATTTCTGGGACGGCATCACCTTCGCCCTACAAATCGAGAAGGTGGCCGATGGCGAGCGCTCTGCCGCGCTGCTATTTCATCAGAGCCACTTGCTCTACAACGCTTTCGGCTATCTGCTCTACCGCACGGTGAACGGGGTCGGCGTGCCCTTGCGCGCGTTGTGGATTCTGCAAGGCGCTAACGTAATCCTCGGCGCGACGGCGCTCGCAATCTTCTTTTCGATTGCGCAACGGATGACTCGCTCGCGTTACGCGGCACTGGCCTCGACCGCTGCACTGGCCGTATTCGCAACGTGGTGGAAGCTGGCAACCGACGCGGACGCTTACCTCCCGGCGGTCTTGCTGACGCTGCTTTGCCTGCGAGCGCTGCTCGCCGCAAAACCGAATTGGATTTGGGCCGGGCTATCGCTTGCCGGAGCGATGCTGATGCACGAGATGTCATCGCTCTTTTTATTCGCCGCCGTCGCGGTGATCTTTTCGAGCCAGAACATTCCATCAAAGAAGCGATTTGCCTGCCGCTTTCTGGCGCTCGCCTGGACCATCAGCATCGCGGCTTATTATGTGTGCGCGGCGGTGCTGCACGGCATCACCGATCCGTTAGGCGTGATCAAATGGGCGACGACCAATCCGAGTCGCATCGTTCCATCCATCAGCCCGCTACCGGGCTTGCGCCAGAGTCCGCGCGCTAACGTTGATCTCATCGTCGGTCACAGCTTCAGCCTCTTTCGCGCGCAAGCCGGCGCGGTCGGATGGCTCATGGCGATGGTGGCGTGCGCGACGCTGATTGCGTTGATCTGGCGAGTAGCGATTGAAGTAATAAGGCGGCGACGGCATCACGCCTGGCGCAGGCTGCCGCTGATGATCGGCGAGCGCCTGCATCCTCACCTGTTGATCTTGACCGCGTGGATCGTGCCTTACTTCATCTTCCTCTGGTTCTTCGAGCCTGAAGACGCGCACCTGCGTCTGTTCTACGCGCCGGCGCTGGCGCTCGGCGTAGCCGCGTGGCTCAGCCACTCGCAAGCGACAGCCAATGATTCATCGGCGCGAAGGTCAACTCTATTTCTCCGCACGAGCGCACTCGCCATTCTAGCTCTGGGGTTGTTCAATCTTTCGTTCTACATCCTGCCGAACGCGGACGTAGAGGCGTCGCCGCTCATCAAGAAGGCGAGCGCCGCGCGTGCCGCCTGGGACGAACAGACGGTCGTGTTCTACCTCAATCACAGCGAGATTGACACCGCCTTCGAGTACTTCAATCGCCGGTCGCGCTGGCAGCGATTCTCGCCTGAAAAGTCCGCCGACTTCAATGAACGCATCCGCGCGGCGCTGGCTCGCGGCGAGCGTGTCTGGCTCAACGAGGGAGCCATCGCGGCGCTGCCACCTGAACAACTCGCCGGGTTCACGCGCGGCGACGAGATTGATGTTGACCTCGATTACGGTACGGGGCGTTATGTCGAACTGCTGCCGCAGCGGTAACCGCACGCGTCAGTTGAAGCCCTTTCGAGCCGGCTGCTACACTCTTCTTTTACTCGCGCAGTCTGAAAGCTAACCGTCGGCTGCAATCCTGAAACCTGTCACCACGAGACAGTCTAAAACCGCTGCGTCAGGCGCGGCGGCAAACGGAGATGCAATGACAACTGAGATCCTCGAACACACGGGGCTGGTGATTGAAGAGACGCCGCCCGAAGCGCTGCGGCTTGCGCCGCTCGATACCTTCGCCTACAAGTACACGGGCAAAGAGATTCGCATCGACTTCACCTGCCCGGAGTTCACGGCCATCTGCCCGTTCTCGGACTTCCCCGATTTTGCGACGATCAAGATCGAGTACGTGCCGAACGAGCTGTGCATCGAGCTGAAATCGCTGAAGCTCTACATCAACTCATTTCGCAATGTGAAGATCTTTCACGAGCACGTCATCAACCGCCTACTTGATGACTTTGTGAAAGCGTGCGACCCGCTCGCCGTCGAGATCGAAGGCGACTTCAACGTGCGCGGCAACATCAAGACGGTGATTCGCGCTTCATACCGCCGCAACAGTGAAGCGCGGCAGGCAAGCGCCGCGAACTGAGCCGGCGGCTGCGCCGTACTGACCATCACACGCTATGGAAATGCAGAAGTCATATTACGTCGTCACCTACAAGCCCGCCTACCTGGCGCTGCTGCAAAACAAGTCTGCCGCGCCGGACGCGGGCCAGGCTGACGATCAGGCGGACTTGCCTTGTGTTGTAATCTCGATCACGCAAGGCGGCTTCGGGCAGGACATCGTAGACGACGAGCGCCAGGCGAAAGAGCGCTTTCTCGAATACCTGTTCTATGCCGACGACATAGACCTGTCGCGCGCGGCGGACGTATTCGACCAGTACTTCACGCTGACGCAGGCGGACGAGTTGATTGATATGGATGAAGAGTTTTAAGCAGTGGCCAGTGGCCAGGAGTCAGTGGCCAGTGGTCAGTAGGGAAAAGAAGGCAGTCGGTCCTGTAGGTCTAAGCTCCGTTAGGAGCGCACTGTTTATAGTCAATATTACTAATGACGATACAAGCTCCGTCAGGAGCGCGATGTTTATAGTTACCGATGCAATAGAAGAAGCAAGCTCCGTTAGGAGCGCAATGTTTATAGTTACGCAGTTGATTGAGTCTTCAAGCTCCGTCAGGAGCGGGATGTTGACATTGCGCCCCTACGGGGCTTCGTCACATCCTTCAGCCGTATCTATAAACATCGCGCTCCTACGGAGCTTGCTTCATCTATTGC
>JBJMGV010000105.1:0-24435 GCA_045807725.1 Blastocatellia bacterium
CCCCCCCCCCCCCCCCCCGACCCCTAGCCCCTTTCTTCAGTATTCGCTATAGGCTTTGCCGTCGCTGCCCTGGCCGGGCGAGTTGCTGTGAATGTTGACGATGCCCTGGCCGCCATCGCGTGCGACGGTCGATTCGCCCGACTCCGTGACCCAGTCCTTTTCGCCGGTGACTGGGTCTATTGGCACTTCGCGCATATAACCGGCGTTGACCAGATCATCGAGCGTCTGCGGCAGCTTCTCGCGGTCGGCCTCGTACTGGTCAAGCAGCTTGCGCATCGTGTTGAGGTCTTCTTTGAGCAGCGTCTCTTTCGCCTTCAACTGCACCTGCTGATAAGAAGTCACGCCGATGACAGCGAGGATGACGATGATCGTCATCACCATCACCATCTCAAGCAACGTGAAACCGCGTTGATGCGCAGGAGGCAGGGGGCAGGAGGCAGGAGGCATTACTTGCTGCCCGTCGCCTGCAACGTTCACTGTATTGACTAGCTCGATCATTGAATCTCCGCTCATACTTCTTCTCCGAGACTGCTTCCTGCCTCCTAATTACCAGTCTTTATACTTCGTGCCGTTGAGCGCCGTGTCGTCGCTCTTTGAGAAAACGTCGAAGACATCGCCGCCGCCCCACGAGGTCGAGTTGGCCTCGTCTTTAAAGGCGCGCTTGCCCCATTCCGTGTTGCCGGTCATCGGGTCTTCGGGCAGGCGGCGCAAGAAGCGTTTTTTCGCGCCGCTCGTGCCGATGGCGTTGGCCGGAAAGAAGCCTTCGGCCAGCACCTCCAGAGTCGGCGGGCAATGCGACTGCCGCGTCTCGGTCGTTTGCAGCTCAAGCGGGATCGCCGTCGGGTTTTTGTCATAGTAATCCCGGTAGCTGTCAATGGCCTGGCGAATCTGGCGCAAGGCGATGCGCAGTTCCTCTTCGCGCTGACGCTTGACGCTATTGCGCACCATCGGAATCGCCGCCGCCGTCAGTATCGACAGGATGGTGATGACGATGATGATCTCAAGCAGGGTGAAGCCCCGGCGATTTTGGATTTTCATGGTGGAGATGCGCTTCGCGCGCGGCGATTGCCGATTTTGGATTGAGGAACAAACCCGCGTCCTCATCCCGCTAATCCAAAATCCAAAATCCAAAATCCCCAATCGGTCGCGTTGCATGGTTGACTTCATCCTATGCCGTTATCGGGTTTCGACCTGTCCTGATTGAATCTTCAGCGGCAGCATCTGGCCGTTCGGCATACGCAGGAAACTCTGTCCTTCGTTGATCGTCAGCGGCGACGTGCCCGGATTCTTCACCGTGAAGATAATCAGGCACAACTGGCCGCGCGCAATCGAGCCGCCCGAGCCTTGCGGCTTATCGAGTTGAATGTTCAACAGCCCGTCTTCGCCGCTGAACTGCAAGTCCGGCGGCGTGCCGCCCGAACGCAGCAGCCCGCTGTCGCGCACGTTCTTCCGCTCAAGCAGATTCGGATCGTAGCTGAGCGATATGTGCGCCGACGAAATTTCATTATTGCCGACCAGATTGATCGCGACGTAAAGGTCTTGACCACGCGTCGCCACCGGCGTTGCCGCGCGCACGCTGACGATGACCGGCTGAGCCGGCTTGTCGCCTTGCGCGGTGGCCTGCACGTCGTCATCGTCACCGTCGTCTTCATCCTCCGAGGACTTGCGCTGATTGTTCGGCGCGCCCGGCGCAGAGACCGGCACGCGCTGAATGTCGGGCCGTCCTGCCGGCGCTTGCGTCGGTATCGGCGCAATGACTACGCCGGTCGCTGGCGCTTGTGCTTGCGTCTGCACGGGCGTTGACGCCGGTTTCGCTTCCGGCTGCCCGCCGCCACTGGCGGCTACCGCCGGCGCTTGCGCGTCTTCTTGATCGGCGAGGTAAAGAATCTGCTCGATGCGCAGTTGGTTGAAGGCGTTCTGCGCGTCGCCGGAGAACTTGGCATAGTGATCTTCGTCACGGATGTCGGCGCGGCGCAGGATGTGCGGCGTCACCGTGATGATGAAATCGCTCTGCCGATCTTTGGTTTCAGGCGTCGAGAAGAAGCGACCGAGGATCGGAATCAGTCCGAGCAGCGGCAGCCCCTTGACGCGGTGGCCCTGCTCATTCTGCGACACGCCGGCGATCATCGTCGTCTGCCCATCGCGGATGCGCGCCATCGAAGACATCGTGCGCTGATTGAAGGTCGGCGTCAGCGGGTTGATGCTGCTGTCGACCGACGACGAATCAATCTTCATCTTCAACTGTACTTCGTCTTCGTAGACGTTCGGCTTCATATCGATGTTGAGGCCGACGTTCTCGTATTGAATCTGCGGGTAGCCGCTGCCGCCGTAGCCTAAGTTACTGAAGCCCGAATTTGGATCGGTCTGGCCATTGACCTGACCATTTCTGCCGGTGGTAACGACGCTGCCGTAAGTCGGCACGAAGGCCGTCTGGATCGGCACGCGCTGGCCGATCTTGATGGACTGATCCTGGTCGTCGAGCACGTGCACCTGCGTCGAAGCGAGCAGCTTCGATTTGCCCTTGTCCTGGAAAAAACTGAGGATGCTGGGCGGAATACCGGCGGTGAAGCCCCACGTCGCATTATTGATGACAGTGTGCGCGAAGCCCGACGCCAGGCCGCCTGCGCCAAGCCCGCCTAAGGCCTGAAAGGTGCCTGCTTTGCTGTTAGCGTCCGACGTGTTGAACTGGTTGCCGATCTGCAAGAGGTCGTTGCGCGACACTTCATAGATGTTGATGTCGATCAGCACCTCGGCCTTCGCCTTGTCCATCGAGTTGATCATCGACTCGATCAACTCAAGGTTGGCCGGCGTGTCGCGGACCAGCAGCGCGTTGAGCTGTTTTACGGGCGTCACCGACTTGGTGTTGAGCGACGACTGAATGGCCGTGCGCACGTCGGCGATGTCGGCGTTCTTGATGTAGAAGGTGCGGACCGAATACGGTTCGTACTTCATGCGCGACTGCGGGTTGTCGCTGGCGACGACGATGGTGCGCGAATCGAGCTGCGCGTACATCAGGTTGTTGGTCTTCAGCAACATCTCCAGCGCGTGCGGGTAGGTCACATCGCGCAACTCCACGTTGAGCTTTTGCGCGCGCATCATATTCGTGACTTGCTGATCGAAGATGATGTTGAGCTTCATGGTCTGCGCCAATTGCTCGATGGCTGCCAGCAGCGGTGTGTCGCGGTATACCACATCGGTCTTGGCAAAGCGGCGACCGGGGATGGCCGGCAGTTGCACTGGAATGTTGCGGCTCTTGAAGTTCATGCCGTTGGCGACGGGCACCTGGATCGGCTTGCCCGCACTATCAACGCCGGTCGTCATAAACGAGGCTCTCTTGTTGGGGTCGTCTTCCGGCTTGAGCTTCGGCCCGGCGGGGTCGCCGCCCGACGGCAGGTCGGTAGTCGGCAAGCCCTGCCTTTCAAGCATGCGGCGCGCTTTGATCAGCGCCATCTCGTTGGTCGAGTCGAAAGAGTATGCCTGTCGGTAAGCCTGGTAGGCGGCGCTGTAGTCTTTCTGCTCGGCGAGCTTGTCGCCGCGCTCGACCAGCATCGCGCCGGCGTTGACCAGGCACTTTTGCAGGTGTAGCTGGTATTCGATGTTCGACGGCTTTTCGGCCAGGGCCAGCGCGAACTGCTCGGCAGCTTTGTCCCACTGGCGATTCTCTTCAAACTGCATGCCCTGTTTGAAGCGCTTCTTGCCGTCGCTGCCGGCCAGTGTGGCCACCGGGGCGATCAGCATCAGCGCCAGCACGAGCGCCATCGTCTGTTGAATCTTCAGCCTACTCTTTGCCATTGCCCAGTACCTCAAAAAAGAATTTCTCACACGGGAACAACAACACATCCTGGGATGATTGCCGGCGGCCTCGCGCGCAAGGGTTCGTCTTGCTACTGGCTCGCCATCATACTCGCCATCATATTTGAATTGCTCAGCGTGTCTGCTCGGTTAAACTACTCTATCACGCAGAGGTTTCAAAATAAACCGTAACTATTCGACAAACGTGACGCGGTTGATCTCGTGCAGCGTCGTCACGCCCAAAAAGACTTTCGCCAGCGCCGACTCGCGCAAGCTGGTCAAGCCTTCGGCGCGCGCGGCGCGGCGCACTTCAGAGCCGGGCCGGCGCTCTAAGATGATCTCGCGGATGTGATCCGTAACATCGAGCAATTCATGAATCGCGGTTCGCCCGCGATAGCCGGTGGAGTTGCAGACCTCGCAGCCGACCGCGTTGTAGAACGTCTGCTCACGGTACTTCTCAGGGTTCAAGCCCGACTCCGTCAACTCGTGGTCGGCGGGCCGGAACGTCCGCTTGCAGTGCGAGCAGAGCATACGCACGAGGCGCTGCGCCAACACGCAGTTGAGCGACGACACAAAGTTGTACGGCTCGACGCCCATATTCAGGAAACGCCCGATTACGTCGATGACGTTGTTGGCGTGAACGGTCGTGAAGACAAGGTGGCCGGTGAGCGCCGACTGAATCGCAATCTGCGCCGTCTCGGAGTCGCGGATTTCGCCGACCATGATCTTATCGGGGTCGTGACGCAAGATGCTGCGCAAGCCGCGCGCGAACGTCAGCCCCTTCTTCTCATTCACCGGAATCTGCGTGACGCCCTGTAGCTGATACTCGACAGGGTCTTCGATGGTGATGATCTTATCTTCTTCGTTCTTGATTTCGTTGAGGCCGGCATACAGCGTCGTCGTCTTGCCCGATCCCGTAGGCCCCGTCACCAGCACCATCCCGTAAGGCTCGGCGATGAACTTGCGGAACTTCTTCAAGTCCTGCGGCGCAAAGCCGACCACGTCGAGGTTGAGGTCACGAAACTCTTCGTTGATCTGTTCCTTGTCGAGAATACGGATGACGCAGTTCTCGCCATGCACTGCCGGCATAATCGAAACGCGGAAGTCGATCTTGCGCCCACGCAGCATAATGCGGAAACGTCCGTCCTGCGGCACGCGGCGCTCGGCGATGTCGAGTTCCGACATAACCTTGATGCGCTGAATAATCGTTTGATGGTGTGTGATGTCAATGGGGTCGGCGGCGCGATAGAGCGCGCCGTCGATGCGATACTTGACGATCACGTCCGAATCGCGCGTCTCGATGTGAATGTCGGAAGCGCGGCGTTCGAGCGCGT
Source organism: Blastocatellia bacterium (assembly GCA_045807725.1). GTDB lineage: Bacteria > Acidobacteriota > Blastocatellia > UBA7656 > UBA7656 > DATENM01. The sequence goes on from JBJMGV010000105.1 coordinate 5,127, forward strand.
TCAGCACGATGGTATAGACCAGCTTGATGATGGGCGACATGTCGTCGTCGCCGGTCAGCCGGTCCATATCGAGGACTTCTTCGCCTTGATCGGTTTCGCGCACCAGCGCCAGGCGCTCCGAGCGGAAGCCCGCGGTCGCGTCTTGCAGCATGCGCGCCGCCGTGTCGCCGCGCTTGAGCGCCTCTTCGACCGCCGCGAGGGTCGCCACCCCGGCCTTGAGCCGGCAATGCAGTTGCGCTTCGATCTCGTCGATGACGGCGAGGTTGGTCGGGTCGGCCATCGCCACATAGAGCAGGTTGCCGTCGCGGCTCATCGGCACGAAGCTGTGGCGCACCATCAACTCGACGGGCAGCTCGTGGATGAGGTGATAAGCCGGTTCTTCGCTCTTGAGGTCAATGAATCGCAAGCGATAACGCCGCGCCCGCTCGCGCGCCGCTAACTCTTCCTGCGATAGCTCCGAGGGCAAACGCTCGCCCTGGCCATCGGCAGGAATCGCCGGTATCTGACTGGTCGTGCCCGTGTTGATCTGTTCAGCCATTCTTATCCTCGCCCGCCGCTCAGGTTGCCGATCATATTGAACAGCGGCAGGTACATCGCCAGCAGGATCGTCATCACCAGGCTGCCCATGAAGATGAGAATCACCGGCTCGATAAAGGTCGTGATCGTGTTCAATCGCACTTCGACTTCGCCGTCGTAAAAGTTGGCGACCTCGTCAAGCATTTCGCGCAACGCGCCGCTGCGCTCGCCGACGCCGATCATGTCTAACGCCAGTTCGCTCACCCAGCCAGAGGCTTCAAGGCTCTCGGTGAACGGGCGGCCTTCGCGTATCCCTGTCAACACGCCGGCGCTTGATTCGCTCAGTGCGCGGTTGGTGATCGATTCGCCGGCGATCTCGACAGACTCCGGCAGCGTGATGCCGCCAGCGAGCAACGTCGCCAGGCTGCGCGTGAACTGCGCGATGGTCAGCATGCGGACGGTCTCGCCCGCAAGCGGCAGCTTCAATGTCCAACGATCAATCATCAAGCGCCCATTCGGCGTCCGCCGCCACACGAACAGAAAGATCAGTGTGCCAATCACCGTCGGGATCAACCATGTGAGATTGCCGCTGATGAAATCGGCGATGGCGACGACCGCCACCGTGATCGTCGGCAGGTTCTGCTCCTGGCCGGAGTAGAGCTTCATGAATTGCGGGATGACGTAAGTCGATAGCACCATCACCAGCAGCATCGACGCGCTGAACAGCACCGCCGGGTAGGTGAGCGATTTTTTAATCTTGCGACGCGCTTCGGTGATCGTCTTCTGATAGCTGACATAACGCATCAGCACTTCATCGAGCGAGCCTGAGCGTTCGCCGGCGAGTATCGAAGCGACGTAGATGCGCGGGAAGGTGTCGCCCTGCGCCGCGAATGCCTGCGACAGCGCGAGGCCGGCGCGAATCTTTTCTTCAACGCTTTCGAGCACCGTCTTCAGCCGCTCGTTCGGCACGCGCTTGCGCAGGATGCCGATGGCCTGAAGGATGGGCAGGCCAGCGCGCAGCAGCGCCGATAGCTGCTGGTTGAAGAGTAAGAAATCTTCCGTTTTAACCTTCTGGCCGCGCGATTCGCCGCTAAGCGAACGACGCAGCCCGGCTGAGCCAGAGGCCGCGACCGAGAAGACGCGAAAGCCTTCGCGCTCAAGCTTGCTGCGGAGGTCGCGTTCGGCAGTCGCCTCAATGGTGCGAGTAACGATCTCGCCTGTTGGTGTGCCTAATCGGCAAACGTATTCAGCCATAGGGATTGAACCCAACTTGATGACCGGTTGCTAGTGACCGGCGTGACGATCCGGGGCATTGCAAAACCAAGTGAAATAATACCACAGGCGTCGCGGCGCGAACCATACCAAGAAGCTTGCGCTTTTCTTGCGCTTCGTCCGGACATTGATCTTACACGCGCGCGCGCCACAGTTGTTTCAAAGAAACTCGATGTTGAGCCATCGCTCGCCGACAAGCGGCAGCCGCAGAACAACGATCACCCTGCGCGGAGTGTGAAGTCGCAGGGCGCGCAAGAGCGGCGCGCGGCGCACCCTGATGCAATCATCGGTAATAAGGTAGCGCGCATCGAAAGCAAACGCTTCGAGGCGGCCTTCGTCGCTCAAGCGACCGGCGCGCTCAAGCCAATCAATGAAGGCGCGGCCATCGGCGAGCGGGCTGCCGTCGCTCGTCAATGGATGAGCGCGAGCATAGCTTGCAAAGCAGGCGGCGAACTCGTCATTCATATCGCGCCTGAGTCGCGGCCAGGCGCGAGCGACCGCGCGCACACGTTTCGACAACAACGATTCAGCCGTTGCCGCAACGCGCTCGTTATCGAAGCCTGTGGGCACAGTCGCGCCTGTGACCAGCGCGCCGAGCAGTTGCGCTTGTTCAAAGGCAAGTCGTTGTCGCGCGCTCTCAGACATAGCCGTTCACTGTTTGCGCTGATGACGCGGCGATTGATAATGATCTTGTTTGCGCGCCGCGCGCGATGGCTTCTCGGATGGCGTCGAGTTCAGCGCGCAAGTCGGCTTCGGCGGGGAAGTGATCGTCGCGTTCGAGCATCACGGCGGGCGGTTGAACGCGGGCGCAGAGTTGTTCGAGCAGATCAATCGCGCCTGCTTGCACGCCGTGCGCGTGGGTGTCGTGATAGAGATGACCGCGCGCGATGCCGCCGGCGATGTGGACGTAAGCCAATCGCTCAAGCGGCAGGCTATCGAGATAGTCGAGCGCGTCCCACCCGTGATTGCGCGCGTTGGCATAGAGGTTTGCCACGTCGAGCAGCATTCGCGTGTTGGTCCGTTCGAGCGCTTCTGTAATGAATGCCACTTCGCTCATTTCCGCGCCGGGCCACTCGAACAGCGTAGCGATGTTTTCTAAAGCGAGCGGCACGGGCAGCGCCGCTTGCGCGGCAAGAATGTTTTCGGTCAGCACATCGAGCGCTTCGCGTGTGCGCGGCAACGGCAACAGGTGGCCGCTGTCGCGCCCGCCTGCGCGCACGAAAGCGATGTGCTCGCTGACCATCGGCGCGTCGAGTTTCTCGGCGAGCCGTGCCAGGTGCGCGAGCCGCTTCGGATCGAGCGGCTCAGCCGTGCCGAGCGACAACCCGGTGCCGTGCGGAACGATGATAGCGCCGCGCTCTTTCAGCTTGAGCAGCGGGCGCGGAATGTCAGCGGGCAAGATGTTTTCGGCGACGACTTCGATGAACGTAATCTCCGGCGCGCGCTCGATCATCAACGCCAGCTCAGGCCGCCAGCCGACCCCGACATTGGATATGAATGTTTGGTAATTCATGCTACCCGCCGCAACCGCCGCAACCGCCGCCGCAACCGCCGCCACAACTGCTGCCGCAGCTACTGCTGCTGCAACTGCTGCTCGACGAGCCGCTGCTCGCGGACGGCGGCGGTTGCAGCGCGGCTCTCAGATCGGTCCAGTTGTTATCGGCAAAGGCCAGCGCCGACATTCCGAACAGGCCAATGGCAAGCGCCACATCGGGACTGGCCAGGCGGTTGGGCTGCGTGCGCGCGGCCATCTGTAACGCCGCGCTCTCGTCCTGAAGCTGCTTCAATGCCTGATCGCCCAGATGCGTGCGCGCGGGCCGACTCTTAAAGACCGAGAGCGTGATGAAGCCGGCGATGATACAGAGCACGACCAGAAAGCTTACCGGACGATTCCACGAGAGGCCGACGAATATCTTCATCACGCCGAGCACGACGACAGCCAACATAACGAGCGCCGAAACCGTGCGCGCTTTCAGCCATCGATTGTCGGAAGGAATCAGCTCCCACTGCTTCAAACGCCCGGCGAGTTGCGCCGTGTAGGGTTCGATAAGCGAGGACTTGTGAATCTCGTTAATGGTGTGGCCCGACGAGCCGACCGCGTGATGAATAGCCTTTTCAAACCAGTGTGCGCCGGCAGGCAGCGCCGCAGCGGTCTTAAGGGCGCGTGTAGTTTTGGATACTTTGAGCCGATGTTTCTGCACCAGCACGGCGACAGCCGTATCAACCGCTTCGTTCGCGCCGCCGCGCAGGTAAGCCGCCTCGTACGCGTCAACGTTAATGTGTTGCGTGTTCGACCAGGGAGGGCTGACCAGCGACCGTTTGATCAATCGCGCAATGATCGCCGCGACGATCATCAAGGCGATGTAGAAGACCAGAAACTGCGGGCCGGGCAGATCGAGCGGGTTGGCCTGAAGCATCAACATAGCGGTGTTCACTCCATCGTCGAAACAATCTGTGCCGCGCCGGCGATGACCGCGAGCGTGCGGTCGTAGAGTGCCGGCAGATCATCTGCCGCGTTGGCTTCGCGGCGCAGCGCGGCGATGCATGCGAGCGTCTCTGGATCAAGCTCAAATGTTTCGGCGGCGGCCTGTAAGACGGCGGCAGTAGTCGCTTCTGACGGCGCGTCCTGATTAACAAGTTGTAACATCGCGGCGAACTCGACCTTGAGTGAAAGGGCTGCGTCAGCCAGCGCGGTTGCGAGCGACGGCGGATCGTCGAAGATCGAAACGAAGCGACGCCGCAATCGCAGTTCGCTGTTGCGAAGGCCCTGCTCGATGCGCAGGCGCACCTGTTCGCGCGGCACTTGAATGTTAACGAACGGGTTGGTTCCGGCCAGCACGATGTGATGGCGCGCGATGTCGAGCAGCTTTGTAGGGAAGGTTACAGAGAGCCGCTCGACTTCCGAAGGCTTGAGGATGAACGGCTCGACGCGCCACGCGCGCCACGCGGCGCGTAAGAGAGGCGCGATGAGGTTGAGCGCCGACGTGTGTGTATCATCGAGCAGCACGACGAGATTGATGTCGCTTTTGCCCGCGCGATAACGCCCGCGCGCCAAACCGCCGTAAAGGATCAGGCCCGCGAGATTCGCTCCCGCCGCACGAGTCAGGTCGTCACGAAGCTGAACGATGGCAGCGCGAACGCCGGGCGGCGCATCGAGGTGGTCGAGCGAAACAGCGCTCTTGCTTTCGGCCATTCGAGTTCTCCTTTGCTGTACGAGAGGCGTCGGTTGAGGCTTCAGAAAATAACCGAGCGCGCCGCGAAGATCAATGCGCAGATTTCGCTTGGCCGCGCCGATTGCCGCTTGCGAGAAGCGCGTGCTAGACTCGCCTTTACCTGTGCAATTGATCGGAGCCGTTCAATTCAATGATTCGCTTCTCAAAGATTGTCGCTGCCATGCTGTGTGGATTGCTGCTCGCCACGCTTGGCGCGTCGTCTGCTTTCACGGCCAAGGCGTGGCCCGGCTCCTGGATGGTTCGCAAGGCGATTCGTAATCAAGACCCGCAGGACAACCGGCCCGACCAGGACGATCAAAAGAGCAAGCAGGAGCGCAAGCGCGAGCGGCGCGAACAACAGCAGAAGGCCGGCGGCGAAACCGCAACGCCGCAGACGACCAACAAGTCGGCCCCGAAGATCAGTTCTGAGTTCGGCGACGCGGTTGACATCGTCGCCGACTCGCAGACGAAGACCGGCGACCTGTTCGTCTACGAAGGCTACGTCAATGTGTCGGCGGGCGAGATACGCTTGCAAGCCGACCACGTCACCTTCAACAGCGTCACCGGCGATATGACTGCCGAAGGCAACGTCATCTTCGACCAGGGCGCTGACCAGCGCGTCACCGCGCGCCGCGCCGAGATCAACTGGAAATCCAAGCGCGGCACTTTCTGGGAAACGACAGGCTTTACCAACCGCACGCAGACCGGCGAGTACGTCTTCTTCACTGCCGCGCGCGTCGAGAAGACCGGGCAAGCCGTTTATGAGTTGTACGACGCTGACGTGACCGCTTGCGAAGACGTGATCCCGAAGTGGGGCTTTCACGCGCGCCGAGCCGAGCTGAAGATGGGCGACCGCATCACGCTGCACAACTCGGTCTTTCACATTAAGACGCTGCCGGCTTTCGTGCTGCCGTTCGCCTGGATACCGGCGACGCGCAAAGAGCGCAAGTCAGGATTCCTGCTGCCCGCGACCGGCACGTCAACGCAGAAGGGCCGCACGCTGAAGCTCGCCTATTATCAAACGCTCGGCGATTCTGCCGACATCACCTTTCGCACCGATGTCTACACGTCGCGCGGGCTGGGGTTCGGCGCGGACTTTCGCGCGCAGACCGACGAGCGGTCGTATATGCGGCTCGGCGTCTTCGCCGTCAAAGATCGTCTGTTCGGGCCGGCAGGAGTAAGCCAGGGCGGCACGGCCTTTGTCGGCGAAGGCCAGCAGTACTTGCCGCACGGCTGGGTCGCGGTCGGCAATGTATCGTTGGTTACAAATCTGCAATTCCGCCAGGTCTTCAGCGAAGACATCAGCCAGGTGATCGACCCGCGCCGCGAGTCCACTTTTTACGCGTACAACAACACGCCCAGCTTCAGTTTTAATTTTCTGGCGAAGAACGAAACGACGACGCTCTTCCGACCGAGCCGCAACGAAGCGAACGTCGGCGGCGGCAGCAACATCGATGTCAAGATCAGGCAAGCGCCGCAGATCGATATGACATTCTACCCGCGTCGCATCCTCGACAATCTGCCGATCTACTTCTCGTTCGATTCGAGCATCGGCGCGCTCAAACGCGTCGAGACGGTGGACAACAGCGATGTCTTCGTCACGCCGGCTGCCGTGCAACGCTTCGACTTTCAGCCCAAGCTGACCATACCGCTTGCGACCATTGCCGGCGTTGCCATCACACCGAGCTTCAGCTTTCGTGAGACGTATTACACAAGCAGCCTCGACCCGCTTGCTCCACAGTTCGACCCGGACAGGTTGGCTACGTCGCTGGCCGACCCGCGACTCGATCCGGCAAACGCCGCCTATGATCCGACCGTGCGGCTGTTCAACCTGGAACAGCAGAACCCTGTGCTGGCCAACAGCCAGTCGCGCCACTACACCGAGCTGGCCTTAGACATTCGCCCGCCGTCGCTCGAAAAGACCTACACGAACGACGACGGCACGCCACGCTTCAAGCACTTGATCGAGCCTTACATTACTTATCGTTTGATTCGCGGCATCGGCGACGAGTTCAACAACATTCTTCGCTTCGATGAGCGCGACGCGGTGGCGAACACAAACGAGTTTGAGTACGCGCTGGTCAATCGCTTCTACACGCAACGCAGCGCGGCGGACATCAATCAGCGACGCAACAAGCGACGGCGCGGCGTCATTCAGACTTCGCCGGATATGGAGCCGGTCGTGCCGGGCGTGGGTGGCGGCAAGAAGAGCAAGAAGAAGCCCGCCGGCAGCGAGCAGCCTGCATCACAAAAACCGCCTGCTGCTGACCAGCCGCCGGCGCAGACGCAAGCGCCCGTGCCACCAGCCGGAGAGGCGCAGCCGGCTAATCCGCCATCGAATCCATCAACGCCATCAACGCCCGACGCCAAAGGCAAGCGGGCGGAGCTTGAGCGCGGCCAGCCGGCAGAGATGACGCACGGCGGCGAGACTCGCGCACAACGTAACGACGCGCCGGATGGCCTCGATTCGGCGGATGTAAGTAAGCCTACAAGTGCGAAAGCGCCGGCATCAAGCGGCACAGCCAATGATGCGGCTAACGGCGATGCGGCTAACGGCAATGCGGCGAGTGGCGACGCGGCGGATGCGGAAGCGGCATTGGCGCAGGGCTTAGCGACCAACGTCGACGCGCCGCCGCAGGCTTACGAGTTCCTGACCATTAAGCTGGCGCAAAAGTATTTCATCGACCGCACCTTTGGCGGCGCGCTCGTCGAAGGCCGGCGCAATCAGTTCTATCCCATCAACACGCTGTCGGGTTTTACCTTCGGAGGCCGCGCGCGCAGCTTCTCGCCGGTCAATGTCTCTGTGCGTTACCGTCCGCTTTCAACCGTCTTCGCCGACCTGCGAATGGACGTTGGCGCAGAAGACGGCGCGGTGCGCAATGCAGTGGTTGGCGCGGGTTTTCGCGCCGACAAGTTTTCGGTTTCAGCCAGCTATTACCTGTCGCGCCGCATTGAGATCGCGCCGAACAGTTTCGAGCCGGGAACCTTTCCGGGCAATCAGGCGGATGTCGGCATAGACTTTGGCGACGGCTTGCGCGGCTGGTACGGCGGCACGCGCATCAGCTATGACTTCACGGATCGGTTCATCAGCGCCGGCGTGATCTCTAATGGACGGCTGCTGCGCTCGCGCAGCTACTTCGGCCACGCGTGGGACTGTTGCGGTGTGCAATTCAACTATGGCACGTTCAAGGCGGGCCTGAGAAACGAGAGCGCCTTTTCAGTGACCTTCACGCTGGCGGGCTTGGGCAGCATCGGGACCGATCAATTCGGCGGCGCTGGCAACACCCGCAAGGCGAAGAAGCGGCTCGGCGGCAAGGATGATTTTTAGTCATCAGTGGCCAGTGGCTGATGGTCAGTGAGTCCCGTAGGGACGCGATGTTTATAGAAATGGCTGAAGGATGTGACGAAGCCCCGTAGGGGCGCAATGTTGACATCGCGCTCCTGACGGAGCTTGCATCATCTATTGCATCGTGAACTATAAACATCACGCTCCTACGGAGCTTCGTCACATCCTTCAGCTATATCTATAAACATTGCGCTCCTGACGGAGCTTGGGGAACTATCAACTATCAACTGACCACTGGTACCAACTATCAACTGACTACTGGCCACTGGTATCAACTATCAACTGACCACTGACCACTGACCACTGCCTTATGAAGATTCGGCGCAACGAAACCGGCTTTCTCGTCGTGCTCGATGTGGGCGACGAAATGATTGTGTCGCTCAAGAAGCTGGCCGATGCCGAGCGCATCGGCGAAGCCTCGTTCACGGCGATTGGAGCCGTGCGTGACGTGGTGCTCGGCTACATAGACCTTGAGTCGAAGAGCTACCTGCGGCGCGAGTTCGGCGCGGATTCGATGGAACTGGTGTCGGCCATCGGCAACCTCGCGCGGCTGGACGGCGAGCCGGTCGTGCATTGCCACGCCACGGTCGGCGACCGCGAGATGCACGTTTACGGCGGCCACCTCTTTCAAGCTGTCGCGTCGGTGACGGTCGAGATTTTCCTGCGCGTCTACGACGGCGAAATCATTCGACGCTTCGATCCCGAAAGTGGTGCAAATACCATTCAACTCTGACCCCTCTGCCGATCAGCTTTTGCGCCTCTTGCAATCGAAATTCACTGAACTAGCGGCGCGTTGAGGCCGCGCCAACGCGCCTCTTGCGCAAGGCCGATTCGTCAAGGCATTATTATTGACAGGGTGGGGGATTGATGGTACGTTAGCCGTGAATTTTCGTCGGCTATGCCCCCCTGGTAAGACTCTTATGCGTAACAGAAGCGGTTATAACAGCGACGACCGCAAGAAGGAAATCCTCGCGGCGATTGTGCGGGCGCACGTTGCCACGGGGCAGCCGGTCGGCTCGCTTTCACTCGCGCAGCAGTCGAGCGAACGCCTGTCGTCAGCGACGATTCGCAACATCTGCGCCGAGCTTGAAGACGAGGGATACCTGACGCATCCGCACACGTCCGCCGGTCGTATACCGACGGACAAGGGCTACCGCTTCTATGTTGACAACGTGATTCGCTCGACGCGGCTGTCGGAGCTGGACGCGACGCGCATCAACGATTACCTGCTGGACGAAGAGACGTTGACGAGTCCTGAGCGGTTGATGGAGCGCACCAGCCGTTTGCTGTCGCAATTGTCCGACAACATCGGCATCGTCGTATCGCCATCGATTGCCAGGGACATACTGCACCACGTCGAGTTCGTGCGGCTGCCGGATGGGCGTATCCTCGCCATCACGGTGTCAAACTCCGGGCGCGTGCAGAATCGCTTGATCCGCGTCGAAGGCGATTTCACGCAGGACGAGCTGAACCGCACGGGCCGTTATTTGACAGAGAACTTTCGCGGCTGGACGCTTGATGAAATCCGCGACGAGCTGCTGCGCCGCATGAGCGAAGAGAAGGCGCTGTACGACCAGTTGCTACGCAATGCCGTGCTGCTGTGCAGCCAGTCGTTACAGGAAGGCGATCAGCCCGACGTGTTCATCGAAGGCGCGTCGAACATTATCGCCAAGCCCGACTTTATGGACGGCGAGCGTATGCGCGCGCTGTTCAAGATGTTTGAAGAGAAGAGTCGCATCGTTCGCATTCTCAACGAGTGCATCGAGAGCGCCGAGCGCGAAGCCGTCGCCGTGCGCATCGGCAGCGAGAACATGCTCGCCGACCTGCACGGCTGTACGGTGATCGCCTCGCCGTGCTTTTACGCCAGCGGCGGCGCGGTCGGCAGCCTTGGCGTGGTCGGGCCGACGCGGATCGAATACGAGCGGCTCATTAGTATAGTCGATTACATTTCCCGGCTGTTCGCGCGCGTGTTGGACACGAGCCATCAGTCGCCTTTCCCGGCGCGGACGCTGTGAGGACGTATCCCGGTTAAAGAGTGTAGGAAGCTGAACTAGCGATGAGCAAAAAGGACAACGAGCCGAAGGAGATTCCGATTCAGTTCTCTGATAACGACGAAGAGCAGGTCGATAGCGACGGCCCTGAGTTGAATGACGCGCCGGCAGACGACCCGACAGGCAAGGATATTGATCGGCTGGCGGCGCTGCAAAGTCAGGTTGATGCGCTGACGCAAGAACGCTCAATGCTGCTCGACCAGCGGCTGCGCACGCACGCGGAATTCGAGAACTATCGCCGCCGCGTCGAACGCGAGCGCGCCGAGACTTACGCCCGCTCGCGCGCCGAAGTCGTGTTGGAACTGTTGCCGGTGATTGATAATTTCGAGCGCGCGCTGGCGAGTCTTGAGCACAACAGCAACGACGCCGCGAGCCTGCGGCAAGGCATCGAACTGATTCACCGCCAGCTCAACGACGCGCTATCGAAGTTCGGCCTTGAGCCGGTCGAGACCGTCGGTCACGCCTTCGACCCGCACCTGCACGAAGCCGTGTCGGCAGAGCCATCGGAAGAGCACGAAGAGAATACCGTGATTGCCGAGTTCCAGCGCGGTTACAAGCTCGGCGAAAAGCTGCTGCGGCCCGCGAAAGTAAAGGTCGCCGCCAGCCCTGAGAAATAGGAGGCAGGAGGCAGGAAGCAGTCAGGAACTTGTTTGTGATTTGCTGCGTTGCAACGGAACGTTGCCGGTTTAGAGAACTGCCTCCTGCTTCCTGCCTCCTGCCTTCTGTCGTGATTCCGCCCCTACCGTTGTTGACCTCAAGCCCCGCCCTTGCCTATCCAATGTGGGAAATCAGGAGGCCAGTTTTATGGGCAAAGTCATCGGTATAGACCTCGGCACGACCAACTCGTGCGTGGCGATTCTTGAAGGCGGCGTGACCCAGATCATTCCGAATAAAGAGGGCGGGCGGACGACGCCGTCTGTAGTCGCATTTACAGAAAAGGGCGAGCGCCTGATTGGCCAGATCGCCAAGCGCCAGGCCATTACCAACTCGGCCAACACCATCTACGCCGTCAAGCGGCTGATGGGGCGCAAGTTCAATTCCCCGGAAGTGCAGCGCGCCGTCGAGGTCTGCGCTTACGAAATCACTGAAGCGTCGAACGGCGACTGCCGCGTGCGCGTGCGCGGGCGTGATTATTCGCCGCCGGAAATCTCGGCCATTCTGCTGCAACGGCTCAAGCTCGCTGCCGAAGAGTTCCTCGGCGACGAAGTCACCGAAGCCATCATCACGGTGCCGGCTTACTTCGACGACATTCAGCGGCAGGCCACCAAGGACGCCGGCAAGATCGCCGGCCTCAACGTCCATCGCATCATCAACGAGCCGACGGCGGCGGCGCTTGCTTACGGACTTGGCAAGCGCGAGCACGAGAAGATCGCTGTCTATGATCTGGGCGGCGGCACCTTCGACGTTTCGATCATGGAGATGAACGACGGCGTCTTTGAAGTGCTCTCGACCTGCGGCGATTCGTTTCTGGGCGGCGAAGACTTTGATCAGCGCATCGTGGATTGGATGATCGAAACCTTCAACGAAGAGACCGGCATTGATCTGCGCAACGACCGGCTCGCCTTGCAGCGGTTGAAGGAAGCCGCCGAGCGCGCCAAGTGCGAACTCTCGACCGTGATGGAAGCGCAGATGAACCTGCCGTTCATCGCCGCCGACCCTACGGGGCCGAAGCACTTCAACAAGACGCTGACGCGCGCCAAGTTTGAAGAGTTGGTCGAAGACCTCGTCGAGCGCACCGTCGCGCCGTGCGAGAAGGCGCTGCGCGATGCCAAGCTCTCGGCCAGTCAGGTGACGAAAGTTTTGCTGGTCGGCGGGCAGACGCGTTCGCCCATCATCATCAGCCGCGTGCGCGATATTTTTCAGCGCGAGCCTTCGATTGAGATCAATCCTGATGAAGTCGTCGCCATTGGCGCGGCCATTCAGGCCGGCGTGCTGTCGGGCGACGTGAAGGACTTGATCCTGCTCGACGTGATTCCGCTCAGCCTCGGCATCGAAACGCGCGGCGGGCTGTTCACCAAGATACTCGAACGCAACTCGACCATCCCGACTAAGAAGAGCTTGATCTTCACGACCGTTGCCGATAACCAACAGGTCGTCGAAGTGCACGTGCTGCAAGGCGAGCGCGAAATCGCTTCGGGCAATCGCAGCCTGGCGCGCTTTGAACTGGTCGGCATCCCGGCAGCGCCGCGCGGTCTGCCGCAGGTCGAAGTCTGCTTCGAGGTAGACGCTGACGGTATTGTCTCGGTATCGGCGCGCGACAAGATGACCAGTCTTGAACAGGCGATGCGCATCACGCCGTCTTCGGGTTTGTCTGCATCAGAGATTTACGACCTGATCGAAGAGGCGAGCCGCAACGCCGAATTGGATCGCCGCTTGAAAGAAGTGATTCTAGCGCGCAACCGGCTCGAAGGCTTGATGCAGAACACGGCGCGCTCGTTCAGCGAATTCGGCTGGATGCTGGCGCAAAACGATCAGGACTTCCTGCGGCAGACGCTCGACAATTCGCGCCGCGCCGTCCTCTCCGAAGACGGCACTGAAGTGCGTTACGCGCTCGAAGAACTTGAGCGCGGCGCGCGCTTAATCACCGACGCGATGTTCCGGCCTACGGGGATGTCGCCCGGCCCTTCTCTCGCATCGGAAGACGAGAAAGCAACTCCGGTTACGGAAATGTCGTAGAGTTTGCTATACTTGGGTTCCTGGTTTCTGGCTCCTCGTTCGTGATTGTTGAAGGTTTATTACAATCAGGGATCAAGAGCCAGAAATCAGAAACTATAAACCAGGAATGATTAGAGAACGTGAGTAGCAAACGCGACTATTACGAAATACTCGGTGTCACACGCACCGCAACTGACCAGGAATTGAAGCAGGCGTACCGCCGCCTCGCTGTCCAATACCATCCCGATAAGAATCCCGGCGACCACGAGGCCGAGGAGAAATTCAAAGAGATCAACGAAGCCTATCAGGTCTTATCGCAAGCTGAGATGCGCTCGCGTTACGACCGCTTCGGCCACGCCGGCGTTGGCACGGCGGCAGGCGCGAGCGCGGGCTTCGGCCAGGGCTTCCCCGGCTTTGAAGACATCCTGAGCGACCTGTTCGGCTTCGGCGATATGTTCGGCGGGCGCAGCCAGCGGCGCGGGCCGCAGCGCGGCGCTGACCTGCGTTACGATATCGAGATTTCGCTCGAAGAAGCGGCGCAGGGCGTTAAGACCAAGATTCGCGTGCCGCGCCTCGAACATTGCGAAGTCTGTCACGGCAACGGCGCGGCTGAGGGCGCGCAACCCGTGCGCTGTTCGACTTGCGGCGGCAACGGGCAGATCCGTTATCAGCAAGCTTTCTTGAGCGTCTTGCGTACCTGTTCGAGCTGTCGCGGCACGGGCAAGGTGATTAAAGATCGTTGCCGCGCCTGTCACGGCGAAGGCCGCGTCGAGCGCGAGAAGACGCTCGAAATCAAGATGCCCGCCGGCGTGGATAACGGCTCGCGGCTGCGCATCGCCGGCGAAGGCGAAGCCGGCGATCCCGGCGCGCAGCGCGGCGATCTCTACGTCATCGTTCACCTCAAAGAGCACGACGTGTTCGAGCGGCGCGACGCGAATCTCTATTGCTCGATCCCTATTTCGTTCACGCAGGCGGCGCTTGGCGGCGAGATCACTGTGCCGACGCTCGACGGCGAAGAGCACGTCAAAGTCGAAGAGGGCACGCAGACCGGCACGGTCTTTCGTTTGAAGGGCAAAGGCATGCCGGTGCTCGGCGGTCGCGGTCGCGGTGATCTGTACGCGGCAGTGAATCTCATCACGCCGACCTCGCTTTCACGCGAGCAACGAAAGCTGCTTGAAGAACTGGCGAAGCTCGAACGCGAGGACCCATCACAGGATCGCGGCATTATCGACAAGGTCAAAGACATCTTCGGCTGATCCGTGCTTCGCTTAAAAGGTAAAAGGCCCGCGAGTGTTGATACTCGGCGGGCCTTGCTGCTTCAATCGAAACCACGCTCGTATTCAGAATGTCTTTAGTTGATTCCCGTAGGGACGCGATGTTTATAGAGCGAGTCTGAAAAGCCAAAGAAAGCCCTGAAAGGGCGCGATTCGACAGCCCAGGGCATCGCCCTGGGAGAGTAGATGCGGTGCAAATCGGTAAGCCCTGAAAGGGCGTAATAAGGTTGGGGATTACGCCCTTTCAGGGCTTGAGGCATTGTCGCTGAGTGTACCCGGCGCGTTGCGCCGGGCTATTGAATCTCGCCCTTTCAGGACTTCTCGGACACGCTCGATAGTTATGGCTGAAGGATGTGACGAAGCTCCGTAGGGGCGCGATGTTTACATCACGCTCCTGACGGAGCTTGTATCGTTATTAGTAATGTTGACTATAAACATCGCGCTCCTCACGGAGCCAATTGTCGGCAGCGCACGCCATACGTTTCAATGATGCTGAAGTCTTCAATGCGCTTCGCTATCCCCTTGACGATTATTCAATCGGACTTGCGCTCTGGCTTGCGCCGCTGCTTGATGCGGATCGGCGTGCCAAAGAAACTGAACTCTTCGCGCAGGCGATTCACCAGATAACGCTCGTACGAAAAATGCAGCTTCGCTTTCGGCGTGCGCGACGAGGTGAAGACGATGAAGGTCGGCGGGCGCGTGCCGGCTTGCGTCAGGTACAACACGCGCACCGGATACTTCGAGCGCGTCGTCGCGCGCGGCTGTTCGAGGTGGCGCTCGAAGAAGCGGTTCAATTCCGAAGTCGATATGCGCTTCGAGCGTTCTTCATTGGCTTGCTTGGCCAGTTCTAATAACTTCGTGACGCGTTGGCCGGTCTTCGCCGAGATGAAGGCGACCGGCGCGTAATCGGCGAACTTCATCATCTCGCGGATGCGGCGCTCGTAAGCGCTCATGGTGTGCGTGTCTTTTTCAATCGCGTCCCACTTGTTGACGGCGATGATGAGGCTCGCGCCGGCTTCGTGCGCGTAACCGCCGATTGAGGCATCGAGCGCCGTCGGCCCTTCGACGGCATCGATCAACAGGATGGCGATGTCGGCCTTCTCCAGATGCCGCCGCGCCATCACGACAGAAATCTTTTCGGCCATCAACTCGGTCTTGCCTTTGCGGCGAATGCCCGCCGTGTCAATCAAGCGAAAGTGCGTGCCGTCGAATTCAAGATCAGTATCAACGGCGTCGCGCGTCGTGCCGGGGATCGGCGAGACGATGACGCGCTCGGCTCCGCTCAGCCGGTTGACGAGTGACGACTTGCCGACGTTGGGCCGTCCGACGATGGCGATGCGAATCTCGTCGTGCTTTTCGTCGCTGGTTTCGGGCGCGGGCAACAAGTCGAGCGCCGCATCGAGCATATCGCCAATGCCGTTGCCGTGTTCGGCGGAGACCGCAAAGACCGCGTCGAATCCCCAGCGCTCGAACTCCATCGCGTCGGCTTCGAGCCGCGCGCTATCGACTTTGTTGGCCGCGACAAAGACCGGCTTGTGTATGGAGCGCGCAAGCTCGGCGAGTTCTTCGTCGAGCGGCGTGATGCCTGCACGCGCATCGGTGACGAGCAGGATCAAGCCGGCCTCTTCGAGCGCGGCGCGCGCCTGCCGCAGGATGTTGGCCGGGATGACTTCGGCATCGTCGGGGATGATGCCGCCGGTATCAACCAGTCGGAACTCGCGCCCGTTCCAATTGGCGCGGCCATAGATGCGGTCGCGGGTGATGCCCGGCTCATCGCCAACGATAGAGCGACGCGAGCCGGTCAGCCGATTGAACAAAGTCGATTTGCCGACGTTGGGCCGACCGAGAATTACCACCGTAGGCAGATTGCGCGGCGCGCTCTCGGCCCCGGCCTGTTCCATTGATTCGAGCGTTTCCATCTCTTTCATTCTCCCGTTTGAATGTAGCCTGCGCGTCACCGCTTTTACAAGCAGCGAACTCGCGCCGGTTGCCCGCGCATACTCGCGCGGCTATAACAGGCATAGAGGAATGAACAGTGATGAGTGATGAATGATGAGTGATGAGTTGAAGGAGTTGAGTTGAGTAATGGATGGCTGAAAGGGCGCGCGTTCGTGCGTTCTCATCCCACTCATCACTCATCACTCATCACTGTTCATCATTTCCCATCAGTCTCGAATTTGCTATGATGAGCTTCGCTTGAGAAGAGGAGTCAACGCCAGCAACCCGGCACCGGAGCACATCGAACACATGCATAGTCGCGTGGAAATGGACGCGCCCGGAGAGGCGGCGCAGATGACGAGCGAAGAAATTTTTGCGCTCGTGCGTGGCGATCTCGCGCTGGTCGAGGCCGAGTTCAGCCGCACGGTCAACGAAGCGCCGGAGGTGGTCGCCGCGATGGGCTGCTACCTGCACGAAGGCGGCGGCAAGCGCGTGCGCCCGGCCTTGCTGATGCTCGCCTCGCGCACGGTCAACGGCGAAGCGACCACTGCCGCCATTCGTATGGGCGTCGTGATGGAGATGCTGCACACGGCGACGCTGGTGCACGACGACATCATTGATGAGGCGCGCGTGCGGCGCGGGCGTCCATCGGCCAATGCGCGCTGGGGTAATAACCGGACTGTGCTGATCGGCGACTGGCTCTATATGACGGCCTTCGATCTTTCGTTGCGCGAGCGTAACTTCGATGTGCTCGATTCGCTCACACGTATGACGCGGCTGATGGTCGAAGGCGAGATCATCCAGCTCTCGCTCATCGGCAACAGCCGCATCACCGAAGCCCAGCACCTCGATATCGTCGAACGTAAGACCGCTTACATGTTCAGCCTCTGCTCTGAAGTCGGCGGCATATTGGCCGGTGCGAACCGCGAGCAGCGCCGCGCGCTGGCTCATTACGGCAAGTCCGTAGGCATCGCCTTTCAACTGGTCGATGACGTGCTCGACTTCGTTTCGACCGAAGCCAAGCTCGGCAAGCCTGTGGCCAACGATCTGCGCGAAGGCAAGCTGACCTTGCCATTGATCTACCTGCTCGAAGAAGGCAACGCGGAACACCGCGTGATGGTCGAGACAGTGATGCGCGAAGGCGGCTTTGAGACGGTCAAGCGCGAAGAGGTGCTGCATTTGATTGACGAGCGCGGCACGCTCGAACGCGCTCGCGCCGCCGCGCGCCATTATGCCAACGAGGCCATTGAATCGCTCGACCTCTTTCCACACTCACCCTATCGCCAGGCCCTGATGAGCGTTCCCCGCTTCATTGTCGAGCGCGATATGTGATATAGAATAGGGGCTAGAGACTAGAGGCTAGAGGCTAGTAGAAAAAAGGCGCTGATTGCTTCTGTTTTCCGCTAGCCCCTAGCCTCTAGTCCCTAGCCCCTATTCCCATGATGTACTGCGAACTATGCAACATTGATTTCACGGAAGGGCTGCGTTACTGCAAGTGGTGCGGCCAGACGCTGGTCGAGCGCCAGCGCGACACCAGCGAGTTGCAGGCTTGCCCGAACTGCGCGGCAGTAGTGCAGCCGAAGTGGGCCTTCTGCAAAGTCTGCGGCGTGCGGCTGACGAGCATAGCGCGCGAGCCGGCCAGTCAGACCTGCCCGCAGTGCGGCGCGGTGGCTGCTCCTGGCGCGCTGCACTGTCTCAACTGCGGCCAGCACCTGCGGCCCGGCGACGAAGCGGCGGGCAGTGAAACCCCAAGCACGTCGATCATCGCGCTCTGCCCGACCTGCGGCGAACGCATCGATCCCGGCAGCGTCTACTGCAAAGGCTGCGGCGCGGCGCTCTACGAACAGCAGACGCCGTTCGGCCAGTCGGCCATCATCTGTACCGCGTGTCAGAGCTTCAATCCCGTAGGCTCGACCGCCTGCCGCGTCTGCGGCGCGTCGCTGGTCGTTACGTCAGGCATCATCGCCGAAGATGATCGCGCCACACAGGTCGTCGGCGACAAAGATTCAAACACGCTGCCCGACCTCTCTGACCGTTTGCAGTCCAGGGCGTCGGGCGAACATCGGACGCCGACCGCCGAGCGCGCCAGTGAACCGCCGCACACGACGCAAGAGCGCGTCTCGCCGCCTGCTTTGCTAGATTCAGGCGCTCACACGCTGACATTCAACTCGCCGGGAACCGAAGCGTTTCAATCATCGGGAACCGAAGGCTTTCAGCCGCCAGGCAGCGAAGGCTTTCAGGACGTGTCGCCCGCGCCTATGCAGCAACCGCCTTTGCCGGCTACGCCGACGCACGGGAAAGGCGGCGACACGAGTATGCTGCCGGGCGTCGCCGGCTCGAAGTTCGAGCAGCCGCCGCCGACCGCCGCGCTTCAGATGAACCGCGACACCGGCCCCGTTGAAGGTGAGGCTGAAGGCGAAGAGGTTGCGCCAATCGCCGAAGCGCCGCCGCTCGCCGCCGAGCCGACGCCATCATCAGAATTGAATAGGCCGGCAGCGCCGGTGACGCGCATTGACTCGACGGGATTTGCCGGGCGCGCGGGCAACGAGACGTTCACCTTCGTCAGCGATGTCGAATCTGCCGCGCCCGAAGGCACAGTCGCTTTGGGCACAAACACCGCGCCGCCCGATGCCTTCGAGAACGACGCTCGCTCATCATCCGCGCCTTTCGCGCCGCCTGTTGCGCCGCCGAAGCCGCCAACCGCGCCGGTCGCTCCCTTCAGCGATACCGACCGCATCGTTGCAGAGCCGACGCAGATAATCCCGAACCTTTCGCCGCAGACCGAGGGCCTCACCGAGTCACGCCGCTTTGACACGCCGCAAGCGACTGCTCCCATCCAACAGGTCACGCAACCGCCAATCGGTCAAAGTAATGTCGGCTACATCACGCCGCAAGCGCCGGTCATAGCGTCTACGACCGTAGCACCGAAGAAGAGTCGCGCCGGCCTGCTTGTCGGCGTCATCGTCGCGCTCTTTTTCGTCGGCCTGCTCGGCGGCGCGGCGTGGTGGTTTCTGGCCGGAAGAAATGCGGCGAAACCAACGGCGA
>JBJMGV010000106.1:0-78493 GCA_045807725.1 Blastocatellia bacterium
GGGCGCGAATGTTCCTGCTGGTGACGCTGGCCATGCTGGTGTTGTATGGCTTGGGCAGTTACTGGCTAGGTAACCGAGTTGCCTTTGAGCAACAGATGCGCAAAGTCAGGTCGCGGCGGCGGTCACGGTCAGAATGTAGTCTGATCCGTGTGGTCGCCGAACTGATTGTCAAAGATCAAAGCGGCTGGGATGGATTCGATCCGACAGCCAAACTCAACCTGATGCCTGTTTTATGAAATGTGTCCAGACATCAGGTCAGCATTTTATACAAATATTTCGTGGCGATATCATCAGATAAACTGGAATAGTACTCCCTGCTATGCTTTATAAACGCTCGGTCGCTCTCGTCGAGGAATTCCTTTTCGTAAAATTTCCCTACCGTAGCTGAAATATTGGCCGCCACTTCGTGGACCTGATTCTCTTTAAGAAAGCTCCAAGTATTTTCGTCCAGCATCAGTCCGCCTTCTCGTGCCAAACGAACTATTTGTCTTTTTCGAACCAATGAAGAGAAGTCGTCCTGGCCAATGACTTGATATTCTTTTCGCTCCTCCTCCTGCTCCTCTTCTGACTTTGATGCCCTTACAGCTGTTCCAATAGCCGTGACCATAAACATCTGCTTATCTTTTCCGGAAATCTCATCGTGATCGATCCGAAAACCGACGATTGCGTTCGCGCCCATTGAGATTGCTTTCTGTTTAAGCTTTTCTATCGCGTCATCATGGATCGAGGCTAATTGCTTCTGGTAAGATTCGGAGCGCCCGCCAAATACGTCCGAAAATGACGCGAAAAGATCACTAAAGAAACCTGTCCCAGCTACGATGTGCGTCGAAACGGTGCCTAGGTATGCTTCTATTTTCCAGCCATCAAGAGTAGACGTGGTCGTCACAATCATTCTCTTATTGCTTTTCATCTTACCTCCACACCAAACAGTTGACTTGCATTAGTAATAGGATCTCGGTCAACGGGTCTAACGCCTGCGTTCAGCGGGGCCGCGTGTGACATTCCGAGGTTGATGAGAACCTTGCTCCGCGGCCTCCGCTGCAACGCCTTGTTAGACGCGTTTGGGGTCAGATCGCATGAGTATTTTTCTCCTCTACTAAAGCTGTTTTACGATCTATGCTTTGCCGCGAGATAACTTCGTAATTGTTTAGCCATTTCTAAAAATTGAGGGGAAAGCTCTTCTGAAATTTTAGCTTGGGGGCAACTAAACACCTCTTCGATGAGCCGATAGGCTTCTTGCGAGCGTCCAGTATTCTGAAGATTCAAGGCCAGCAATGTCTTTATGTGCGAGTGGTCGCTCCCCGATCTGACAGCATTGGACAAAGCATCAATGGCCTCTTCAATTCGATTTTTTCTTGTGAGCACTTGGCCGAGACTGGCGTATGCGAAAGCAATATTTGTATCGGGATCAATTTGTTCCGGGTATTCATTCAATCGCCGCAACCCATCTTTATAAAGTGCAATTGCATGGTCATCTGCTTTCAGAGCCATTGATAACATATCTGCTATCGACAAAATGTCCGTAGGACTGCAAGCCCAAGAGCGCGAGTCCACTGCTACTTGCTCAGGCGTGTGTGCGCTCAAATAAATTTGGGCTTTTTCAAAGTCCATGAAATCTTGTGGTGGGTTAAAGTCTGTAGCCATTTTCTCAGCTCCTTCTTTTCGGGTTGTAGGTTAATCGTGTTACTGCATGCTTCAGCGTCTAACGCTCGCGTTCAGCGGGGCCGCGTGAGGAAATGGCTGAAGTATGAGAACTGCGCTGCGCGGCCTCCGCTGCAACGCCTTGTTAGACGCGGCTCTTGGTGATCATAACAGAGCCTTAAAGTCATCAACGGTTAACCCCACTTCACGGATTATTGCCCGCAGCGTCCCTTTCGCGACCTCTTTGTGGTCTGGCACAGTCACTCGTCTGTGTGGCAAAGCTGTTTGCCTGAGTATGATGTGGCTACCTCGCTGCCGGTCTTGTTCGTAGCCAACCTTCTTTAGCGCCTTGACTATTTCACGCCCAGAGATTCGAGGTATCTCACTCACGCTGAAACCTCTACGATCTCTTCGGAAATAGGAGGCGGGATAGGTTCATTATGAGCTTCTAGGCTCTCAAGGTAGCCTGCAATTGCTTCTTTAATGTTATCTAGAGCCTCCGAGCGAGTTTGCCCCTGAGAAATGCAACCAGGCAGAGATGGCACTTCCGCGATATATACTCCGTCTTCATCCTGCTCTATCAATACCCGATACTTCACTGTTCAATCCCCCTTCCCGCATAGTATAGCAACTCGTGTTGCCGCGTCTAACGCCACACATCACCGGGCCGCCGAGCGGTACAACGAGTAACCATGTGAACTGCGCTTCGGCGGCTCCGGTGCATGTCGTTGTTAGGCGCCGTTTCGTTTGACGATGAATACTCTCACACTTTTACTTCTTGGGAAGCTTCACCTTTACTACAGAGGCATTTCCAATACAGCAACTATATGAGCAAGAACCGTTGCCATCATACTTGAACCGTGCTCCAGCACGTGCCCTGATAATGAATGTACCCGCAGTATGGTAAGTATGGGAACGACGTACAACTTTCTCATTTTCGACAGGGATACTTTCAATATCCCCATCACCCCAATCAATATGCCCTTCAGAATGCTCAACAAGGTCACCGATGCCTAGCCGACGAACCTTGAAGTTTATTTCCACCGGCTCATCTCTCCAAATTTCTGCGGGCATTGGGCCAATTTCGAGTACAGCCGAATCTTTACCAGGTTGTGTATTACACCGGCCACAGCAATTCTTTCCTTGATTATCCCAGCAGAATGGACACCACTCCCCAGATGTCAATTTTGAGAAGACTTGAGGGGTTGGGTCAGGCATTCCCTTTTCGGTATACAGCCCTGAAGATGGTGCCGCAATAACCGATGCGAATCCCAAGAACAGCGCAAGAAGCAGGATTTGCTTTCGCATAGTCTCTCCTTTCGGTTAATGTTTGCCAAGCCATCGAGTGGCCAGATGATATTCGGCGCCTAACACATCATTATCTATAAACATCGCGTCCCTACGGGACTAACTGATTACTGACCACTGACCGCTGGCCACTGACCACTGCTTACTGCCTACTGTTCTTCAGTCCTTCAACAATCTGCTTGTAGGCCGGGTCGTCGCGCAGCGCTTCCAAATCATTATTGCGTTCGATGGCCGCCGCGTCCTTGAAGCCTTTCTCGACGGCGCGGCGCAGCGATTCGATGGCGCGGCTGCGGTCGCGGTTCAATGCGTAGGCGCAGGCCAGGTTGTAATGCACGCGCGGGTTGTCTGGCGCAATCAACGCAACGAGCGCGAGGTTCTCTGCCGCCGTCGCGTACTGTTTGCGCTGCGTCAGCATGTTCGCTTCTTCGCTGAGGTGGACGAAGAATTGATTGATGACGCGGCGCGCGATTGTGCGTTCCACGCTCGGCTGCGGCGCGTCCGATCTCTTCTTGAGGTCGGCGAAACGCTTCTGCAAGTCTGCGTAAATCAGCGGGCGCTGGTCGCTGCCGTTCAGCGACTCTTTCAGCGTGTAGAGTTCCTGAATGCGCGCCTGCTGTCCGCGTTCCTGTTCCTCTTCCTGTTTGATGGCCTGCTTGACGGCCCGGTCATCTTTCAACTCGGCAGCGCGCCGTTCGGCTTCGCTGACATCGCGCAGCCCTTTGAAGTCGCGCGCCGTGTCGCTGTAACGAATGTAAGCTTCATAACTGTTGCCGGCCTTCGCGTCGGCCTGGGCGCGATTCATACTTTGATCGAAAGACGCGTTGATGAACGCCTCGTCACGACTGCAACGGCCCGCCTTTGTCGATTGTAGTTCCAACCACGCGAGCGCTTCGTCGGCGAGCGCTGGCGTCAGCCAGTCGTGGCCGCCCGCGAACGTTGCAAAGCGATAAGGCAATCCCAGTTTGTCAAAGGCCCGCGTGAGATTATGCATTTCGGGATAGTTGAAATCGTCGGTCCCGGCAGTGGCAAAGAGCGCGAAGGTCACCGTCTTGCTGGGCGTGACGCTCGACGGAAAGCCGCCGCCGCAGGCGACGACTCCGGCGATGGCGTCGCCGAGCGAAAGCGCGACGCTCGTCGCCACGCGCCCGCCGCCCGAAAAGCCCGCCGTGTAGACGCGGCGCGGGTCAATCATTAACCGCTCGCTCGTGTCCTTCATCATTGCGCTGACTGCCGTCGCCACATCGCTTGAGCCGTTGCGCGAGTTGTTCGAGCCGGCGACGATGACGCCGTATTTTTCCGCCGCTGCTTTGAACCGCTCTAGCGGGACACGTCCGCGCGCGCCGGGGTCGAAGCAATAGATGATCGGCCAACGCTGCTGCGGCGTGTAGCGCGACGGCAGAAACAGCGCGTAGCTTTGACCGCCATCAGCGCGGCAAGTGACGCGCTCGATAACCGTGCCTGTTGTGAGTTGATTGGATTGAGCGGCGACTGCCGACAGCGACGTGACGAGAACGACGAAGGCAACGCCGAGGATGCGCGGATAAAGGGTCTTCATGGACTTCATTGGAACTTCATTGATCCAGCATTGAGAATCGCTGGGCACTGCCATGAAGATAAGCGAAGCAGCCGGCGCTTGGCAACCGGCTGCTTCATCGCGCTCACGCGTTCAGCTTATTCAAAAACGCCTGCACCGGCGGGGCGAGCAATGCGGCGATTCGCAGGTTCTCATCACGGCTCAGATCGGAGACGACGAAGGCGAGATAGTCCGGCGTTTCAAAGCCCGCGACTTCGAGGTTGTTCAAACGCGCGCCGTAAAGCGGCACGCCGGCGGATTCCAGAATGGCGGCGACATGATTTGCGGTGAACGATTCGCCATTCTTCTTCGTGACCACAAGTGACATCGCCGTCTGCGGACTCTTCAAGATCAGATGAACATATTCGCGCCCGTTCGCTTTGCATCGATGGCCGACCGCGACGCGATACGTGCCCGGCAGTTTTTCATTGACCATCGCTACCAGTCCGAAGAACTCCGGCCCCAGCCGCTCGCGCATCTGCGCTTCGGTGAACTCGCGGTTGGCAAAGCCCGCGTCGAGCGTGCAATGAACGTGATCTTTCAGCCCGACTTCAAGAAGCTGCGCGCCGCTCGTCTGCGCGATGGTGTTCGTTCGCGTCGAACTCGTGTGATTCCACACGCGCCAGCCACTGATGCCGACCGCGATGAGGATGACGGCAGCGGCGGCGATCAGCGTCCACACCGGCCAGCCGCGCGACGTGTCTTTGCGAATCCCACGACGAATCCGGTCTTCGAGGGCCGGCGAAGCCGTCTCTTTCATCACGGCGTTCTTCAACAGCGCCTTCACGCGCCGCTGGTTTTCGAGCGCCTCGGCACACTCGGCGCACTGCTCAAGGTGGCGCAGGACTTCGTGCGTCGTCTCGACCAGCAGCTCATTATTCAAGTATGAATCCAGGTAAGCGCGCACCTTCTTGCAATGGTGCTGCTCGAAATTGATGACCTTCATGCGCCTCTTCCCCCTCCTTGTTGAATGCCGTACCCTTCGGCGAACTCGGCCAGTTCTTGCCTGAGCAATTTTCTGCCGCGATTCAGCCGCGACATCACCGTGCCGAGCGGGATGTCGAGCGCCGCCGCGACTTCTTTGTATGAAAGCTCTTCGACATCGGCCAGCAGCACGACTTCGCGGTAATGCGGCGGAATCTTATCGAACGCGGCCAGCACGTCTTCGTCGCTCAAGTGCGGCGACACGGGCGGCTCGTAGCTGACGGTCTCTTCGATGCGCTCGTCTTCGTCGCTGACCAGTCGCATGCGAAACCACTTGCGGCGGTGATGCTGGATGACGTGAAAGAGAATCTTGAACAGCCACGCGCGGCAGTTGGTTCCCGGCTCGAAGCGGTGAAACGATTTCCAGGCTTGCAGGTAAGCCTCCTGCACCAAGTCTTCGGCTTCGGCGCGATCTCTAACTAATCGCAGAGCCGTGCGGAACAAGTCATTCACGTGCGGCAGCGCCGCGCCCTCGAACTCTTCAGATTTGGCCGAACGTCGAAACATCACTGTGATACCTCGCCGGGAAAGATCACACCGCCGCCACCCTGTAGATCAACGCCGCAAGGCAAAATATTCCCGGCGGCAGAAAAAAAGCAAAAGATTTTCGCAACCACAGATGAACACAGAAAAGGGCTAGGGGCTGGGGGCCAGGGGCTAGTAGAAAGAATGCGCGAAGCGCTTCCGTTTCCCGCTAGTCCCTAGCCTCCAGCCCCTAGCCCTTCTTTTGGGCGTCTTGACACCTTCGCGGGCGGCTTGTTATCCCTTCCGCTATGTCTCCACCGTTCGACCTCTTCAAAAAAGTTTCGCAAGCGCCTACGAACCCGCAGCCGGCGGTCGAGCGCAAGCCGTTCGATGTCGCCGACCTTTATTCAGGCCCGGCATCGAGCGCGCAGGCTGATGCGACAATGCAAATCGCGCTCGATGAAAAATTGCGGCAGGCGTATTTCTGGATCGTCAACACGGCGATCATCAGCCCATATTACGACATCGAGTACAATGACGGGCCGCCACAGACCTTCACCTTCGGTGATCAAAAGAGTCGGCTCGTGCTGCCGTCAGATCAGAGCTATTCGAGCTTCGTGCTGATGCCGCTGTTGAATCTGGCGCTGCGCCGCCGCTGTCTCTTCGTCGGCGGGCCGGGGCGCGGCAAGACCGCCAGCGCCATCCTTATGGGCGTGCTCGCCGGTTATTCGATCAAAGATATCAAGCGCGCCATTCAGCACGGCCAGCCGCAGATGACCATCTCTGACCTGTTGGGCAACCCGCTGCCTTCGACGCTGGTGGGCGCAAAGAGCATGGACGAAGTGCAAATCTCCTGGCGCAAGTGGCTCGGCATGCGCGTCAAGATCATTGATGAATACAATCGCATCCCGACGCGCACGCAGTCGGCCTTGCTGACCGTGATGGGCGACAACTACGCCGAAGTGCTCGATCAAATCTACGAGTGCCCCGAAGCGGCGTGGTACTTGACGGCCAACGACGATGCCGGCGGCGGCACCTATCAAGTCATCGAAGCCCTGCGCGACCGCATAGACATCACCGTCAAGGCGCTGCACTTCAACACGCGTTTCCTCGGCGACCTGCTGGCGCGACTCGAAGAGAACATCCGGCCCGAAGAGGTCGTGCCGCGCGAGATCATCTTCAGCGAGGCGGAACTCGACCGCGCTTACGAAGAGATTCTCGCCGTGCGGCTCGCGCCCGAACTGCGCCGGCGGATGGAATTCTTCGCCAGTCACTTCGAGTTCTTTGACGCGGCGGCGGACCAGATCGAATACAAAACCAAAGACACGGTGAAGCTGGCGGCGATTGACTTCAACCTGCTGAACTCGCGCGAGACAGGCAAAGACAAGCTGAAAGACCTGGGCAGCCAGACGCGCAACGGCTTGTCTGTGCGCGCGCTGATGACGGTGATGGTCTTTGCCAAGGCGCTGGCGTGGTTTCGCGGGCGGCGCGAAGTCGGCTTTGAAGACGCGCGGCAAATCATTCCGTTCGTGCTGCACGACAAGCTGGTGCAAGACACCGATTCGCCTTTCTTTGACACGCCGGAAAACGGCGCGTTTCGCAGCGACAAGATCGGTTGGATACGCCGCCTGTTCGACCTGTCGTGCGCCGAATACGACCGCCTCGACCGCGACCGCGATGACATCGTGGCGAAACTCGAAGCCGAATTCGCGGTTGGCCTTGAAGGCGTCAACGAACAGGAGGCGCGCGCGCGGCTGGTTATGATCGAGCGCACGCTCGGTGAATGGAGCAAAGGCCGCAAGCTCTACGGCCACCTGTTCGACGACATCCTCAAGTTGAAGTACCTGCATCAGCGCTACACGAATTATTTGAAGTGGCTGCAATGGAAGGCGTGATGAATGAAGCGCCGCAGATTGAAGGGCCGCTCGCCGACGCGCTCAAGCGCGGGCGCGACCGCTTCAACACCAAGTTCGCTTACGCGCGCCACCGCTTTCCGTCGCTCGACGGCGAAGCGGTGAAAGAGCACCTGCGTGCGACCGTCGCGCCGATTGCCGCCGCTGTCCACAATGTCGCTGCGGGTCGCATCGAGGTGGTTGTTGACGCCGTGTATGACCTGTCGCTCGAATTGATCGGCAGCGGATTTCTCGCCTCACAGTCGCGCTACCCGGCCTTGCTCAAGGCGTGGCGCGAGATGTTGCCGCGCCTGCCGCATCTCGTCGCCGCCGAGCCGTCGCGGTTTGTGAGCGCGATTACAAATGCCGTCTACAACCTTTCGGCGACAGCGACGGCACGCCCGACCTTTTGGATTGACGCGATGACGCGGCTCGGCCACGAGTGCAGCGAGGTGCAGGCATTTTTGGAAGCAGGCAAAGTCGTGGCGTGGCGTTCGGGCCTGGCGCATTACCGCGACGGCGCGCTCGCGGCTTGCTCGAATCTTGATGAGCCGCTGGCACGCGCCGCGCTTGGCTTGCCTGATGCGCCCGCGACGCCAATCGCCACAATCATTGAACGGTTGCGGCAAGACCGATGGCTCGCGCCAATGGCGGCGAGTCATCCAACCGGCCAAGCGAAGCGGCTGCGCGTCGTGGCGGCGGTCGGCGCGTTTCGCGGCTTCGGCGGCGTCTTCGTCGAGCCGCCGCGCGTGCTCAGGCGCGACGGCGAGTGGCTGGCTTACGACCGCGAGGCGTGCTGGCTGATAACGGCTGATCTGTTCGGCGCGACCTTTCATCGCCTGGGCAATCGCCCGCCTGCTTCTGACCAGACAACGCAATTCGATTTTAAGATTGACGCCGGTGGGCGTGTAATGAAAGCCACACAGGCGGCGACGTTCGCTTATCTGGCCGACGCCAGCAGCTCGGCGGCCAGCGAGACGGTGATGGCCGTGACCTTGCCGCGCTCGCACAGCATCTACTTCGTCGCGCTGACCGAATGATGGGGAACGCTCAACTCGAAAAATTGAAAGCCGAATGGCAGGCGCGCTGGCCCGAAGCCTTAGCGTTGTGGAGCAAGTTCACCAAGCTGCGCGAGCCGCGCTGGTGCTTCACCGCTAAAGAAGAAGAGGCCGAAGGCTTGAGCGATAGCTTTGCCATGATTCGTCTCAACGACACGTCGGTTGTCATCAGCCTGCGCGAGATTGCTGAGAAGAAACTGGGTGGCTACGCGCTTGAAATCCTCGGCCACGAGATCGGCCATCACGTCTACTGCCCGGCTGATCTTACCGATCAAGGGCGGATGATTGCGCGTATGCGCCGCGCGCTGCCGACTAAAGAACATCTCGCCGGATTCATCAGTAATCTTTACGCCGACCTGCTCATCAACGACCGCTTGCAGCGCGGCTCGCGTTTGCATATGGCCGATGTCTACCGCACGCTCGGCAATGATTCGACCGACCGCATGTGGACGTTCTACATGCGAATCTATGAAATTCTCTGGAGCCTGCCTAAACAAACATTGGCCAAAGGCGAGCTTGACGCGCAGCTTGATGGCGACGCGCATCTCGGCGCGCGCGTCATTCGCGTGTATGGCAAAGACTGGCTGCGCGGCGCGGGTCGCTTCGCGGCGCTCTGTCTGACTTACCTGCTCGATGGCGAAGGCGAGCAAGTGCGACGGCTGCTGAAAGGCTGGCTCGATACCAGGAATGGCGGCGCGGGCGCATTGCCCGACGGACTCGTTGAAGTAGACGCCGACGAAGCCGCCGATGCGATACATCCGGCGCTCGACCCTGAGATCACCGGCCTTGATGAAGAAGAAGACGCTTCGAGACAAGCCGGACAAAAGCGCGCCGCCGCGACGTTGCCGGCAGGCGGCAGCAGCAGGCAGTACCGCGAGCCGTTCGAGTACGGCGAAATCCTCAAGAGCCTCGGCATCAACCTGCCCGTCTCGGAAGTGGCGATTCGTTATTACCGCGAGCGCGCCATTCCTCACCTCGTGCGCTTCCCTGCGCGCATCATCCCTGAGACGCAGGAGCCGGAGATGGAAGGGCTGGACGTGTGGGATACCGGCTCGCCGCTTGAAGACGTGGACTGGTTCGAGAGCGCGCTTGCAAGCCCGCAGATCGTGCCCGGCTACACGACCGTACAGCGCACCTATGGCACGTCGCCCGGCCAGCAGCCGCGCCGCGCGCCGGTTGACCTCGACCTGTACGTAGACTGTTCCGGCTCGATGCCGAACCCGCAGGCGGCGACTTCTTACCTGACGCTTGCGGGCGCGATCATTTCGCTGTCGGCCTTGCGCGCCGGCTCGCGGGTGAAGGCGACGCTGTGGAGCGGTAAGAACGACTACCAGACCACCGGCGAATTCATTCGTGATGAGCATTACATTTTGAAAATCCTGACCGGCTACATCGGCGGCGCGACGGCGTTCCCGATTCACCTGCTGCGCGACAGTTTCAAAGATCGCAAGCCAACCGACCGCCCGGTTCACGTGCTGGTGATTTCAGACGATGGCGTCGATACGATGTTCGCTGCGGACGAGAAGGGCGCGAGCGGCTGGGAGGTGGCGCAGATGGCGTTAGAGCGAGGTCGCGGCGGCGGCACGATGGTGTTGAATCTCTGGCAGGACTGGCAGCAAAATGCAACACTGGTTCGCGCTCACGAACAGGGCTGGCAGGTTCACCGCGTGCAGACGTGGGATCAGCTCGTTGAGTTCGCTCGCGCCTTCAGCAAGGAAAAATACGGTGAATAGAAGTCTGGAGTAAAGCAGCAACCGCTTCTAAATGGCCTCCAGAGCCAATCTCAAGGCGATGGTTCCTGACTCCAGGCTCAAGACTATGAATGAAGAGGGGCCGCAGCTAGAAACATTGACGCGACGATTGGCCGAGTGCCCGGTCGATTTTATGGCCTCAGTGCGCGACCGCAGCGGTAAAGGCGATGTGGTCGTCGCTGCCGTTGTCTTCGACCTGCTGCGCGAGCTTGGCGGTGCGCCGCTCACATCGCAGCAGCTTGAGCCGTTCGAGTTCAAACGCGGCGATGCGCGGCGCGAGCGATTGCTGCGCGCGGTGTTGGTCGCCGCGTGGCTGCTTTATGATCCCTGGTTCCGCTCACGCAATCGTTTCGCGTTGCCGGCTTATGAGTTTCTTACACGCGGCCTCGATGAAGTCGCCGCTATTGTGCAACCACAAGCGTTCATCAACGATGCGGATCGCCGCGAAGAGATGGCGCGGCTCTGCTTGAACGCGCTCGGCCTGCGCCCGGCGGGCGAAACCGAGTCGCAGGCCGAAGACCGGCTCGTTACGCTCAACAGCGTGCAGCGCGCTCGCGTTGTGCGCGAAGCCCGCGCCGCCGAAGAACGCGCGCGGGCTATCCGCGAAGAGATGGCGCGCAAGGCTGCCGAAGAAGCGGCGGCGGTCTACGGCAGAGAATGAAGCGTGACTAGCTACGAGATCATCGGCACGATACTGGGGCTTATCTCAGTCTGGCTAACGGTCAGGCAGAACATCTGGTGCTGGCCGACGGGGCTGGCGATGGTGGCGCTCTACGCGGTGGTCTTCTTTCACGCGAAGCTTTACGCCGATGCCGGCTTGCAGGTCGTCTACTTCGTGCTGCAACTCTATGGCTGGCACGAATGGCTGCACGGCGGCAGCAAGCGCGGCAAGCTCGACATCACACGCATCAGCTTGCGGCTCGGCGTCGTGTTGATCGTCATCGCGGTGACGGCGACGGCTTTGATGGGTCATCTGCTTGCGACAAAGACCGACGCAGCGCTGCCGTACTGGGATTCGACCGCGACGGTGTTGAGCCTCGTCGCCCAGTGGATGCTGGCCAGAAAGATCATCGAGAACTGGCTCGTGTGGGTCGCGGTTGACCTCTTGAGCATCGGCATCTATGCCGCAAAAGAGTTGTACCCGACGATGGCGCTCTACGCCGCGTTTCTGGCGCTGGCCGCGTTCGGATGGATTGAATGGAAGAAGTCGCTCAACAGCTTGTCATCAGACCGCCGCTTGATGTCGGACAGAAGTTTGCCACAGGAATGATCCTCGGCAAGTTTATGCCGCCGCATCGCGGGCATCAGCGCTTGATCGATTTCGCACGCCAGCGCGTCGGCCATCTGACCATTCTCGTCTGCTCGCTTGAACGCGAGCCGATACCGGGCCGCTTGCGGGTTGAGTGGATGAAAGAGATGTATCCCGACGCTTATGTAATCCACATAACGGACGATAATCCTTCGGAGCCGCACGAGCATCCGCGCTTCTGGGAGATATGGACAGAGACGGTTCGTCGCCGCCTGCCGACCGGGCCGGATGTAATTTTCACCTCAGAAACGTATGGCGACGAGCTGGCGCATCGGCTCGGCGCGCAACACATCGCGGTTGACCCATTGCGACAGCAAGTGCCGGTGTCGGCGACCGCGATTCGCAGTGACCCGTTTGCGAACTGGTCATTCATCCCCGAATGCGTGCGGCCTTACTTCGTCAGGCGCGTCGCCATCGTCGGGCCTGAATCGACGGGCAAGACGACATTGGCGCGGCAGCTCGCGGCGCATTACCAGACGGCGTGGGTTCCCGAATTTGCGCGCGAATATCTCGATGCGAAAAACGCCGAGCAGCCGCTTGCCGACCTCGCGCCTGCGGACATCGCGGAGATTGCGCGCGGACAGATCGCCAGCGAAGAACAACTGGCGCGACAGGCGAACCGCTTGTTGATCTGCGACACCGAGTTGCTGACGACGCGGCTCTGGAGCGAGCATTTCTTCGGCGCGTGCGAAGATTGGATTCAACGTGCGGCCATCGAGCGGCGTTGTGATTTGTACTTGCTTCTGGCCGCAGATGTGGCGTGGGTGGCCGACCCGCACCGCGCCGCGCCGCACCTGCGCGAACAGTTCTTCGACCGCTTGCGCGACGAATTGCAATTCCACGGACGGCGATTCGCAATCATCTCCGGCCCGTTCGATCAGCGACTGCAACAGGCCATCGAAGCGATAGAGGGGTAAGAAACAAAACAGGAGGTGGGGCTAAGAGATGCTCCAGTCAATCAAGGCGACGCGAGACAGGTAGGTAACGGCTGGGGAGGCGGTCGAAAACGCTTACTCGTCTGAGCGCACCGTTATACAGGCGGAGGCTTGGGGGCAATGCAGAATGCAACGGAGGACAGAGATCAACGGCTGCCAGGTTCTATGCTTTAGGTTTCAACTCTACGATTTCAACCCTCCGGTTCCGACGCCTTCCTTCCTCAGTACCATTGTCGGCTATCGGCTTGATGCTCCCATAACCTTGAACGACTATCCTGCTTTCGGGGATTCCTAATCCCACTAAATAAGATTTAATTGTATTCGCCCGTTCGACCGAAAGCTTCACATTCTTTAGCGGATCGCCCTGACTGTCGGCATGCCCTCCCACCTCAATCTTGAGGTCCGCGTTTTGGGACATCTCATTAAACAGTTTGACCAGCTTCTCCTGCGACTCCGCAGAAGGCTTGGAATCTCTCGAATCAAAGGTGACGGTGAGAGGCAAAATGGATGTCGTCTCGTCTGGCCGTGAGGTAGCGGTCGCCGGTGTCACCTCCGGCCTTTTCGGCTCTTGCGGTTCCGGATTGCTCGGGTTTTTCGCCTCTGCCATGGTTTCGTTATGAGGCGGGGTGCCGGTCTGGGCCGATTCTGGAGCGGGCTTTTGCGGTGATTCCTTACGGACATACCGAATATTGAAATAGAGGATGAGGAGGTTCGCGCCAATAATTGTAACAATGAGGAATCTACGGAAGAGCTTCTTCATAGCATTCATCCTTTCGCTAATGAACGAACAGCTTAGCGACACCACTCAGGACACAGTTGAGGACGAAAAGTCCGAACACCTCCAGGGTAGTAGACCACGACACGTACTGCCAGACACTCTTATCCGCATATAACGAAAAAGCGAATAGGGCCACCGCCTGGAACGGTAAAGACGTGACGCCGATAAGGACATCAATAGTCTTGTCGTTCAGCTTGGTTCTTAGCCTTTCAAACAAGCCCTGCTTAGCTGGAGCCGGGTCGTTCATTAACTTTACCAACTCCGTAGGCACCCTCGGGAGCGTCTCAACGGCGGCTGGTTTGGCCATCGAGTTGCCAAAAAAGAGCGATTGTTTAATCACTCTCTCAATATCACTCTTCAGCGCTCCGAAGAAGCTAGGCTCTTGGCTTTCGCTCTTGATTATTTCGTCAATTTGTAGCTTGCGAGTGGTCGTCGTTTGCTCAAGCAGGTGGGTGTGGATTTCGTCATCCTTCTTGCTCTTTTCTACCACCCTGAGGCTCAAGCTTTCGACCAACACGTCGTAGGCCTCTTTCTTCGTGAGGACTTTAAAAGTGATAGGCAAGACGTCTAGGACCACGAATAGAAGAATGATGAACCAGTTCGTCAAGAAAACCGTTCTGTTCTCGGCCATCAACTCAGACAAGGCGCGCTCCCTGGCCAGGTAATCAGTGGCCTGACCGGTAGCCTGGTTGTAGGCGAGCACCCCCCGGTCCCGGGTTTCCTTCAGTTCAGCGATCTTGTTGTCTATCTTTTCTTTGTCATCATTAAACTGCTGCATTCTTACTTTTTTTTCTTCGGTTAATTTATCGGCGGCCTGCCTCAACATTAAGGCCCCCCATCTACGCCTGTGCAACCTCAGGGCCTGAGAAAACTGGCCATACAGTTCTGCCCTTTTTGCATCTTTTGCCGCTTCCTCGACCGACATGGCCTGAGTAGTTGAGGTCTTTTGCTGCTCATACTCCTTAATCTCGTTTTCATACCTGTCATAGATTGCCTGTCTCTCCCTTTGTCTGATCTGCTCCATTCGGGCGCTGACGCTAGGCTGAAAAATAAACATAACGAGGGGGTGTGCAATGATTATGCCTACAACCACCGCCAGAGATAGTCTGCCTAAGAAAGCGCCTGAGAGAATTTCCTTTCTACTGGATTCCGCCTTGCGGAAGGTCGAAATAATAAACCGGTCAAAGGTGAATACGATGAGCGACCAAACCACCGCTATCCCAAAGTACTTGTATTTGTCAGGTGTTAGGGTCGAGATGGTATAGCTCATAGAAATAAAAGCCAGTACGGTCGGTATGAGGACTAAACTGCCGTAGCCAGCCTGCTTAATGTATTGGGACTGCGGGCAGTCTTGTAAGGCTTGCTCGTCCGTCCCGGCACACCATCTAAAAGCTCTTTGAAAGTGGTTGCTCATAACCAAACCGAGTGTGTTTAAGCTCGTAGCGTTTGAAGCGACTTTGGCCAAGCGGTTTCGATAAGGTT
Source organism: Blastocatellia bacterium (assembly GCA_045807725.1). Classification (GTDB taxonomy): domain Bacteria; phylum Acidobacteriota; class Blastocatellia; order UBA7656; family UBA7656; genus DATENM01. Next base: position 15,177 of record JBJMGV010000106.1, read on the forward strand.
GATGTGGTAAAGCGCGGCTTATGGGCTTGCAACCCATAAGGGTATAGAATCATTGCTAGGCAAATCTACTCACAAGCTGAAGTGCGTACGTGCCAACCTTGAGATACCGCGAGAACTTTCAGGGAAGAAATATCACAAATCCCGGTTAATGTCTAGTAGCTAAATAGGGCTGGAATAAACAAGCTGCAATTTTTTTAACTACACTGGGACTATTTCCCATCAAGCCCCTCCCATTGCCGTGCTCAAGGAGATCATTTCTATGATATAAGTCCTGCGGGCAAGACACAGGACGCCTGGGATGCCGCGAGCTTCCGCAGGCACAGTCTCTCTTGCCGCTAATCTAATATGACACGGACGCGCTCACTGCCTGACGATCAACGTTTCCCGCTGCTCACCGCCGAAGGCCGGGCGCTGCTTGAGCGGCTGTGGGAGCATCCGCACGCGCCGCGCTACAACTTTCGCTGCGGCGATCAGCTCAATCGTGAGAGCCTCGAACGCGTCAGAGCTTATGAGCGAGAACTGAACGCTGCGCACAATGTCTGGGCGCACGGCCAACGACCGGCGTGGGTCGATGAGTACGCGATGTGGCGCTTGCGCGACGTGCCTTTCTATCGCAAGCGCGGCGGCGCAGCGGATGACTTCGCCAAGCTGCCGACCTGCGACCGTGCCGACCTGAGCCGCGAACCGTGGTCGTTCGTGCCCGACTCGCAGCCGCTCGATGAAATGATCGTGTACGATTCGACCGGCACGACCGGCGTGCCGCTCTACGTGCCGTCGCACCCGGAAGTGTCGGCGAAGTACTTGCCGGCCTTGCGCGCCGCGCTCGCCCGCCACGGCGTTGCGCTCGAAGGCGGCGCAGGCCGCGTCGCTATCCTGACAGTCTGCGCGCAGGACACCACGCTGACTTACGCAACCGTGTCGGCCTTTCTCGATCAAGCCGGTTACGTCAAGATCAATCTCAACCCGAACGATTGGCGTGATGCCGAAGACCGCGCGCGCTTCATTGATGACTGCCGGCCACAAATCATTTCCGGCGACCCGCTCGCCTTTGCGGCGCTGGCGCAGTTGCCGCTCACGATGCGACCGCAAGCAATGATCTCGTCAGCAATGACCTTGCTGCCGGGATTGCAGCGGCGGCTCGAAGCGCACTTCGACTGCCCCGTGATTGATGTTTACTCGCTGTGTGAATCGCGCTTCATCGCGGCCCGTCGCGGCGACGCGTTCGAGATTATTCCGCACGACCTCTTCATCGAAATCCTCGACCAAGAGGGCCGGCTGTGCGCGCCCGGCACACGCGGCGAGATCGTGCTGACCGGCGGGCGTAATCCTTTTCAAGCAATGCTGCGCTATCGCACGGACGATTATGCGGCGATGGAGTGGCGCGACGGACAGCCCTTGCTCGTTCAATTCGAGGGCCGCCAGCCGACTCTCTTCGTTGACAGACGTGGGCGAGCGATCAACAACATCAACGTAACGCACGCGCTCAGGCCATTCGCGCTGGCGCAGTTTTCGCTGCATCAGTTCGCCGACCAGTCGTTGCGCCTGGCGATGCGCGGCTATGACGTAGACGAATCGAGCGTGCGACAGGCGCTGCTGAATCTATTCGGCAATGAGCAGCGATTGATGATCGAAGCCCTCACCGATGCCGACACGCGCGGCGGCAAAGTCATTCAGTACTCGACCGATCTCGACAGTGTGAGCCTGACGGAAAGCCTCTTCAGCTATCGCCGCGCGACCATCTCAAAATCACCGCTCAGCGTGCTATGAAGATTCGACCTCCTGCTGTATAATCCTCCGACCCTCAGTAAAACCGTTTGCGAAAAGGAGCAACTAGATGAGTAACGTGAGAGTAATAGGATTGACCTGTGTGCTGGCGCTCGTGCTGGGATTGGCGGCGGGCTGCAAGCTGTACGAGACGGACAAAGCCAATAAGCTGGTGGACGCGGCTAACGTCTCGATCAAGGACGCCAACGACCGGGCCGACAAGGGCGCGACCAAGCTACAGGAGATGGAGACGGCGGCGATGGCAGCCGAAGACGAAGAGACGTGGACGAAGTGGCAGACCGAGGCCAAAGGCATCATTGCCGATCTCGAAAAAGCCAGGGATGGCTACACCGACGCCGGCAAGAAATTCCTTGAAGCCAGCAAGCTGAAGTTGCAGGACAAATTCAAAGAGTACCTGGACGCCAAAGGCCAGGAGATGACGAAGCGCGGCGAGATGGCCGACGCCTTGATCGGCGAGCCGCGCGCGCTGATGGACACCAGCAACCCGCACGACTTTCAGACTAAGGCAACGGATGCCGTGAAGAAGGTTCAGAACCTCAAGAAAGAGGCCGACGACCTGGAGGCCAAGGCCGACAAGATCTATAAAGAGAACCAGGCAATCTTCAAGAAGAGCTAAACGGCTCGGCTGACTGAAGCAATGAATGACCGGCGGGCGTCCGCAAGCGCCCGCTTTTTTTATGGCTTGCGGCGGCACGGCGGGCGGCGTCAAAATTTCTCGCCAAAACGGCAAATCACACCGTGACTATTTTCTACACGATGGTATAATCTGCCAACAAGTCGGTGCTATAATCTGCACGGCCTGAGGTTCGGTTTTTCACAAGTTGTCATGTATCAAAGGAGATCCGTCATGCGTAAGTATTCGATTCTCACTCTCGTGATGATATTGGCCGGTCTGTCTGTTTTGACAACCTTCACGGCCAGCGCCGAACAGGTTAGCGACGGCGAGCGGCTGGCGATGTATGCCAAACCCGCCGTCGTGCGTATTCTTGATGGCTACATCGGGCAGGTGTTCTGGCCCGGTGATGGCAAAACTTATGAAATGCCTCTCGTCAGCAGCGGTTCAGGCGCTTTCATTAATCCGAACGGCTATATCGTAACCAATGCGCACGTGACCGAGGCGAGCCACGATGGCGATGACAAGGCCAAAGAGGCGATCCTCGTCACCTTCGCCAAGAAATATTCCGGTGGTGATCTGGAGAAGGCGCGCTACATCTACCAGAACGCGCGCTTGACGGGCCTCACGCATATTCACCACGTCCTCCTGCCGAACGGTGATAATTTTCAATTCGAGATCAAAGCCTTCGGCGCGCCGGTGGGCGAGGGCAAAGACGTGTCGGTCATCAAGATTGAAGTCAAGAATGCGCCGGTGCTGAAGCTTGGTGATTCCGACAAGGTGAAGTTGCAGGATCACATCACGGTCTTCGGCTATCCGGGCGCTGCCGACACCAACGTGCTCGATCAGAAGTCTGCCCTCGAAGCCTCGATCACGGACGGCAAAGTCTCGGCTAAAAAGAATGCTCAAGACGGCGCGCCGGTGTTGCAGGTCAGCGCTCCTTCAACGCACGGCAATTCGGGCGGCCCGGTGCTTAACGACAAAGGCGAGGTCGTCGGTATGCTGACGTTTCGCGGCGATACCGTCAACGGCCAGGAAGTGCAGGGCTTCAACTTCGTCATTCCGTCGTCAACGATGATGGAATTCATCAAGCAGGCCGGCACTAGCAATGAAGAAGGGCTGGTTGACAAGCGTTACCGCGAAGGGCTGGAGTCGTACTGGGACAGCAGCTACACGAAAGCCATACAGAAGTTTGAAGAGGTGGCGCGGCTCTACCCGCAGCACTCCGAAACCGCGCGGCTGATCCGCGACAGTCAGCAGGCGATTGCCGAAGGTAAAGAGAAATCCGGGCTGGGCGGCTTGGTGCTGATCGGCATTCTCGGCCTGCTCGGCCTGCTCGTGGTCGGCGGCGTCATCGGCTTCGTCGTGATGCGCAGCAAGAAGCAGCCGGCCCGGCCCGCCGGCCAGCAGGCTTTTCAAGGGCAGCACGGCTATCAGCAACCGCAGCAGTCTTACCCGCCGCAGCAAGCCTATAACCCGCAGCAGGCGTACAACCCGCAGGCGCAGCAGCCATCATACGGGCAGCAGCAGCCCGACTACGGGCAGCAGGGCGGCTATGGACAACAGCAGCCATCTTATCCGCCGGCCAAGCCGGCAGCGCCCGCGCCGACGCAAATCTTCTCGGCACAGCCCAAGACCGCCGGCATCGGCGGCGCGGCGGCAGCGGCGACCACAGGCTTCGGCGCAATTCGCTGGACATCCGGGCCGTTCAACGGGCAGCGTATGGAGATTCGCCAGGAAGGCTTCTACATCGGGCGCGACGGCAACTACGCGCAGGTGAAGATCGAAGACCCGCGCGTGTCGAGCCGCCACCTGTGGGTCGGCGTGCGCGACGGACGCGTCGTGGCGATGGATCAGAACTCGACCAACGGCACGTTCCTAAACGCGCTCGGCACTCAACGCATCAAGGAAGTGGCGCTCAACCCCGGCGACACGATCATCCTGTCGGAAGCAGACGTGGCGCGGTTCATCTACGAAAAATAAACCTAATGTGACGACGCGGGGACGCGGCGACACGGCGACACAGAGAAAGAGAGAAAGATACGTAGAACACTCGCTGACGCATCTTTCCCTCGCCGTGCCGCCGCGTCGCCGCGTCTTTGCCTTGCAACGTAGCTGCCCGGAATATCTATGAGTGACAATCGAAGAAGCCGCACCATCACGGAAGGATTGCACCGCTCGCCGAACCGCTCAATGCTGCGCGCCGTCGGCTTCGGCGACGACGACTTCACCAAGCCGATCATCGGCGTCGCCAATGGCTATAGCACAGTGACGCCTTGCAACGTCGGCCTCAATGACCTGACCGAACGTGCGATCACGGCCCTGAGCAAACAGGGCGCGATGCCGCAAGTCTTCGGCACCATCACGGTCAGCGATGGCATCTCGATGGGCACTGAAGGCATGAAGTATTCGCTGGTCTCGCGCGAGGTCATCGCCGACAGCATCGAGACGGTCTGCAACGCGCAGAGCCACGATGGGCTGGTCGCCATCGGCGGTTGCGACAAGAACATGCCTGGCGCGATGATCGCCATCGCGCGCTTGAACATCCCGGCCATCTTCGTCTACGGCGGCACGATCAAAGCCGGCCACTGGAACGGCGAAGACCTCACCATCGTCAGCGTCTTCGAGTCATTCGGCAGTTATATGGCAAAGAAGACGACTGAGCTTGAGCTGCTCGAAGTCGAGCGCCACGCCTGCCCCGGCGCGGGGTCGTGCGGCGGTATGTACACGGCCAACACCATGTCGAGCGCTATTGAAGCGATGGGCATGAGCCTGCCCTACTCTTCAACGATGGCCGCCGAAGATGCCGAGAAAGCCGAAAACGCTCGTGAATCCGCCGAAGTCTTAGCCGCCGCCGTCCGCCGCCAGCTCTTGCCGAGCCTGATTATGACGCGCAAGGCGTTCGAGAATGCCATCTCTGTCGTGATGGCCGTCGGCGGCTCGACGAACGCCGTGCTGCACCTGTTGGCCATCGCGCATGCGGCGCAGGTGCCGCTCAAGATTGATGATTTCGAGGCCATACGCGCTCGCGTCCCTGTGCTCTGCGACCTGAAGCCGTCGGGCCGTTACGTCGCCACAGACCTGCATCGCGCCGGCGGCGTTCCGCTGGTGATGAAGATGCTCTTAACACACGGCCTGCTGCACGGCGACGTGCTGACGATCACCGGCAAGACGATTGCGGAGACGCTCGCCGATGTGCCCGACACGCCGTCTGCCGGGCAAGATGTGATTCGCCCATTCGATCATCCGGTCTACGCGCAGGGCCACCTCGCCATCCTGAAAGGCAATCTCGCCGAAGAAGGTTGTGTAGCCAAAATCACAGGCATCAAGCATCACCAGATCACCGGCCCGGCCCGCGTCTTTGATTGCGAAGACGATTGCGACGAAGCGATTCGCGCGGGGCACATACGACCGGGCGACGTGGTGGTGATCCGCTACGAAGGCCCGCGCGGCGGTCCCGGTATGCGCGAGATGCTCGCGCCCACGTCGGCCATCATCGGTATGGGCCTGGGCGATTCGGTAGGATTGATTACAGACGGCAGATTTTCTGGCGCGACTTACGGAATGGTGGTCGGCCACGTCGCGCCCGAAGCGGCGGTCGGCGGCGCTATCGCGCTCGTCGAGGAAGGCGATTCGGTGACGATTGACGCCGACGCGCGCTTGTTGCAACTGAACGTCTCGGACGAAGAGATCGCCCGCCGTCGCGCCGCCTGGCAGCCGCCCTCGCCGCGTTACACGCGAGGCGTGCTGGCCAAGTACGCGCGCCTCGTTTCGAGCAGCAGCCTCGGCGCGGTCACTGATTAATTGCGACGCGGAGACACGGAGACGCGGCGACACGGCGAGGGAAGAACACAAAGACAGACCGTTCATCCTGCCCCGTGTCGCCGCGTCTCCGTGTCTCTGCGTCGCCGTGTCTCCGCGTCTTTCCTATACGTCGTAGTAGAGCGAGAACTCCATCGGGTGCGGACGCATACGCACGACGTTGATCTCGCGCTCGTGTTTGTAATTAATCCAACGTTGAATCAGCTTCTCGCTGAAGACATCGCCTTTGAGCAGGAACGAGTGATCCACGTTGAGCGCGGCCAGCGCTTCGTCGAGCGAGCCGGGTATGCTCGGAATCTCGGCCAACTCCTCCGGCGGCAGATCGTAGATGTCTTTGTCGAGCGGCTCGCCCGGATCGATGCGGTTCTGTATGCCGTCGAGTCCCGCCATCAACATCGCCGAGAACGCGAGGTATGGATTGCAGGTCGCATCGGGGAAACGCACTTCGAGGCGCTTGGCCTTGGGACTCGGCGAGAACATCGGAATGCGCACCGCCGCCGAGCGATTGCGCGCCGAGTAAGCCAGATTGACCGGCGCTTCAAAGCCCGGAACCAGTCGCTTGTAGCTGTTCGTGGTCGGCGCAGCGAACGCCGCGATGGCCGGCGCGTGCTTGAGGATGCCGCCGATGTAATACTTCGCCAGTTCGCTGATCCCCGCGTAACCGTCGCCGGCAAACAAGGGCTTCTCGTCTTTCCACAGGGACTGGTGGCAGTGCATACCGTTGCCGTTGTCACCATAGAGCGGCTTCGGCATAAAGGTCGCCGTCTTGCCGAACAACCGCGCAACGTTCTTCACCGTGTACTTGAAGAGCATCAGGTTATCCGCCGTGTTGAGCATCGTCGAATAGCGGAAGTCGATCTCGCACTGGCCGGCAGTCGCTACTTCGTGGTGGTGACACTCGACGGTCAGCCCAACTTCTTTCAAGCGCGCGGCAATCTCTGAGCGGATGTTGTGGATCGAATCAATCGGCGGACAAGGCACATAGCCTTCTTTGCTGCGGATCGCCCAGCCCGACTTGTTGCCGCCTTCGCCGGTGTTCCACCAGCCTTCGCTCGATTCGATGTGGACGCCGAGCGAATGATTCTCGTTGTGATAGGTGATGTTGTCGAAGATGAAGAACTCGGCTTCAGGCCCGAAGTAAACGGTGTCGGCAATGCCGGTGAATTTCAAGTAATTCTCTGCCCGCTTGGCCAGCGCGCGCGGGTCGAGCCAGTAGCTCTCGCGCGTGATCGGGTCAACCACGTCGGTCACGATGCAGAGCGTCGGGCGATCCATGAATTGGTCGATCCAGAAGCGCGACGTGTCGGGGATCAACAACATGTCGCTCTCGTTGATGGCGGCCCAGCCGCGCAAGGATGAAGCATCAAAGCCGAAGCCGGCGGTGAACGAATCTTCGCTCAGCTCAGCGATTGGGAAGGTGAGGTGATGCCACGCGCCGAGCAGGTCTGTGAAGCGCAGGTCTACGAACTCTGCCTTGGCGTCGGCAGCGTATTTCAAAACATCTTTGGGATCCATTCTTTCCTCCTGGTGTTGATTTGAATTGTATGCGAGCGAAGAGAGTGTTGACCGACCGCCACGCGTTCGGCTTCATCATCCGGCCCGTCAGATCTCTCTTCACTCGCCGTGCAGTCTCGGTATCAAAACTTCTTCCTTCGGCAGTGCGCTCTTACCAGCGGAAGCTTTCGGCGGCCCCGCTCAGAACGTCACCCCATAATAGACAAACAGCCCGTTGTTCTTGCGGCCATAGTTGCCAATGCTGTAGCCGATATTGAACAAACCGTTCTTCGGCAGCGCGAACGAAAAGCCCGGCGTCACGTAGCCGAAGCCGTTCTTGCCGCTGAACCAGTCGGCAACGAAACTGGCGCGGCTCGCAATCGGCTGCTCGTAGCCGACCATCGCGCCGCCCTTGTCTACATCGGCATCAACGCCGCCCAATCCATAGCCGCCGACCGTCACGCGCGGGCCGTAACGGCCTTTGAACTTCTTACTCACGTTCGCATAAAACAGCCCGAAGCTGTCGTTGACCTCTCGATCCTTCAACGGCGTAAAGGCAATCGCGCCCGCCGACAGCGCCACGCCTGGACTCTCGTTGGCATAGAACTGCCACTTGATGTTCGGCTGAATGTACACGCTGGTCGGCACGGCGGAGCTGGTCGCCGCCACATTGACGCCGACCTCGACGCCTTTGCACAGGCCATAAACGGCGCGCGGCACGTAGGTTTGAAAGCCGCCGTTGTCGTGGCTTTCAAGGTGGCTGATGAAGTCGAACTCGAAATAGAGTTTGTTCTTCGCCACCGCATCGGTGCTCGGAATATTGAAGATGGTCGATTGCGCGCGCGCTGCCTGGCATTGCAATCCGGCCACCGCGCTAATTGCCCCAAGTGTCATCAACATTACTCTCAGCTTCGCAGCGAAACGTCTTCTCTTCAGCATAAGTTCTCCTTGATCGCGGCAGGCCCCGCGCAGCAGGGTCGCGGTGAAGAGCGCCGAGCGATGCGCCCGCCGTCGGGTTGATTGGCCCGGCAGCGCTCCCCACGAATCAAGAAGAACCGGCGGCGTTTGACATTCAACGCCGCGTTCAATTACGTTCATAGGGCTGCTGCACAGGTAACCGCCAGGTCATCTGAGCGCGGTGTGTGGGAGACGCTTTTGAGAGATGGTCGCCAAATCATTCGCTCAAGGGCGTTCCCACACCTTCCGCAGTTTTCACTTCTCACTTCACAGCATTTGCTCCGTCACTGGCACTGATGCCTTATGAATTCGCTTCGCGCAGCTTGGGTTCAACAACCGGCTGAGCGAAAGGTTCGGGCGCGAGGCTGCCGCCCATCCCCACCGGACGAGCCGTTGACGAGATGACATATTCGGGATAAGCCGGAATGCCGTGCTCGTGCAGGTCGAGGCCATACAGCTCGCCCTCTTGCGACACGCGCAACACGCCGAAGGCTTTCACCGCGTACATCACCGCCATCGCCACCGCGAAGGTGGACGCCGTGACGATCAAGCTGCCGATGGCCTGCGCCGCCAGCAAGCTCCAGCCGCCGCCGTAGAACAAGCCAGCCAACGGCGCTGAGTTGTCGGGCGCAGTCGGCCCCGTCGCGCCATACTTGCCGCAGGCGAACAGCCCCAGCGACAGCGTGCCCCAGATGCCGCACAGTCCGTGCACCGGAACCGCGCCAATGGGGTCGTCAATGCGAAGGTATTCGAGCAGCTCGACGCCGAGCACGACGACTACGCCGCCGACCGCGCCGAGCACAATCGCGCCCGCCGGGCTGACCCAGTAACAGGGACAGGTGATCGCCACCAGCCCGGCCAAAAAGCCGTTGACCGTGAAGCTCAAGTCCCACTTCTTCGTGTAGGCATAAGCCGCGAACATCGCCGCGAGGCCGGCGGCGCAGGCCGCCAGCGTCGTGTTGGCGGCGACGCGACCGATGCCTTCAAAGTCCATCGCCGAAAGCGTCGAGCCGGGATTGAAGCCGTACCAGCCGAACCAGAGGAGGAGGCCGCCGCTCGCGGCAATCACCAGATCGTGCGGCATCATCGGGCCGCCGCCGTCGCGTTTGAACTTGCGACCGAGGCGCGGGCCGAGCGCGATAGCTCCCGCTAATGCGATGAAGCCGCCGATGGTGTGAACCACCGTCGAGCCGGCGAAGTCGTGAAAGCTTGTGCCGAGCGAAGGCAGGAAATTGCCCTCGCTGCCCATCAGCGCCAGGAAGCCGTCCGGCCCCCACGCCCAATGACCGATGATGGGATAGATGAAGCCGGAGACTGCGAAGCTATAAAGCAAGTCGCCGACGAATCCCGTGCGCCCGATCATCGCGCCCGACGTGATCGTCGAACAGGTATCGGCGAAGGCAAACTGGAAAAGCCAGAAGGCCAGGAACGCTACGCCCGTGCTCTCGTAGGTCGCCGGCGCGTCCTTCAGGAAGAAGAACGTGTGGCCGATGAAGCCGTTGCCGCGCCCGAACATGAACGCGAAGCCGAAGGCGAAAAACAGCAGGCCGCACAAGCAGGTGTCAACGATGCACTCCATCAGGACGTTGACCGTTTCGCGCGAACGACAGAAGCCGGCTTCGAGCATCGTGAAGCCGACCTGCATGCCGAAGACGAGGAAGGCGGCCAGCAGCGTCCACACGGTGTTGATTGGATTAACGATGTCGGTCGCTGCCACGTCGCCGGTATCCGCCGCGACTTTGTGTGATCCCATAAGGTTCGAGGCGACGAGAATCAATCCGACGATCAAGGCGATGCCGACGAACTTGGCAAGCATCAGGGTGTAGCCGTAGCGCCGCCACTCAGGGTCGCGCAAACGGCTTCTCAAGCGGTGTAGCTTGGCTGATAGGGTGAGTTTCTGCGGTGTCATTCAAACTCCTTTCGTTCTTAAGTAATTTCTAGAACATCCTGAAAGTCCCGTAGGAACGAAATGTTTATAGAGCGTGTCTGAGAAGCCCTGAAAGGGCGCGATTCAATAACCCAGCCCGTTGGGCTGGGTACACCCAGCGACCATTCCGCAAGCCCTGAAAGGGCGCAATAGGTGATCGGTTATTGCGCTCTTTCAGGGCTTGGCGGTTAGCCCCGCCGCTCACCCAGAGCGATGCTCTGGGGTGTCGAATCGCGCCCCTGCGGGGCTTTCTCTGGCTTTTCAGACACGCTCTATATCTATAGATGATAGAGGCCAGGAGATGGCCAGCCGCATAGAGGCGGAATGTCAACATTGCGCTCCTAACGGAGCTTGGGTCTTGAGTTGATTCGCTTACTATAAACATTGCGCTCCTACGGAGCTTGCCTTTCAGAAATTCTCTAAACAGCAAAGCGAAGAGACCTCACCCCACTGACGACTCACCTGCGAAGCCAAACGCTTGAATGGTTCTAGTCGCCGGACGCTGCGTCTCCTGTCGCCGGCAGAGCGTTGTAAGATGACCCGTGCAGCGTTGGGCTGCTGATGCCACTCATCCCCGGCTCCAGAAAGTTGTAAGCCACTTCGCCGTGCAAGGCGAGATCGAGCCCTGCGATCTCTTCCTCTTCGGTGACGCGTATCGGCGTGACGAGATTGACGAGCTTCAGAATCACGAAGGTTCCAACAATGGCCAGGCCCCAGCTCGCCGCCACACCAATCAACTGCGTGACCAGTTGCGAGGCGTTGCCATAAAGCAAGCCGTCCGCGCCTGCCGCGTTCACCGACTTTGTAGCGAATATTCCAGTCGCTATCGCGCCCCACGTGCCGCCCAGCCCGTGCACGCCGAACACGTCGAGCGTGTCGTCGTAGCCGAAGCGCGGCTTCAGCACGTTGAGGCCGAAATAACAGATCAGGCAGACGCCGATGCCGATGGCCATCGAAGCCGGCACGGTGACATAGCCGGCTGCTGGCGTGATGGCTACAAGGCCAGCGACGGCTCCCGTCGCCGCGCCTAAAACGGTAGGCTTGCCATGATGCAACCACTCGATCAGCGGCCAGACCAGCCCCGCCGTCGCCGCTGCCGTGTGCGTCGTCGCAAAGGCGACCGCCGCCAGTCCGCTTGCGCCGAGCGCGCTGCCGGCATTAAAGCCGAACCAGCCGAACCAGAGCAGCCCCGCGCCGATCACTGTGTAAGAAATGTTATGCGGCGGCAACGCCCTGTGCGGATAGCAGCGGCGCTTGCCGATGACGAGGGCCGCCACCAGCGCCGACACGCCGGAGCTGATATGCACGACCGTGCCGCCCGCAAAGTCGAGCGCGCCCATCTTCATCAGCCAGCCGCCGCCCCAGACCCAGTGCGCCAGCGGATCATAAACGAGCGTCGCCCATAGCAGGCTGAACAGCACGAAGCCGCCGAACTTGATGCGCTCGGCGAACGCTCCTGTGATCAGCGCCACCGTGATGATGGCAAACATCCCCTGGTACATTGCGAAGACCAGATGCGGGATGGTCGCCGTGCCCGACGGGTCTTGCCCGACGCCACGAAAGCCGAGGTAATCTAAACCACCAAACAGGCTTGAATGGTCAGTGCCGAACGACAGGCTGTAGCCGAACAGCACCCACTGGATGCTGATGAGGCAGAGCAGAAAGAAGCTGTGCATCAGCGTCGAGAGCGCGTTGCGGTGGCTGACCAGCCCGCCGTAAAAGAGCGCAAGGCCCGGCACGGTCATCATCATCACAAGCGCCGCCGAGGTCAGCATCCAGGCCGTGTCGCCGCTGCTGACGGCTGGCGGCGCGGCGTCTTGTGCGTAGACAGGCAGCGCAAGGCTAAACAACAGGCTCAGGCCGCCCGCCGCAATAAGTGATCGCGGAATCCGTCTTCTGTTCATTACCCGTCTCTCCTCCTAATGAACCTGATTTGCCCGCCCCGGCAACGTCCGAGATACGCGGCCTGCGGCAACGGATGTTTACAACGCGGCCTCGCCGCGCTCGCCCGTGCGGATGCGGATGACTTCTTCGACCGGCAGGACAAAGATTTTGCCGTCGCCGAACTTGCCGGTCTTGGCGGTCTTGAGAATGGCATCAATCGCCTGGTCCACCATCTCCAGCGGCAGCGCCACCTCGATCTTCACCTTGGGCAAAAAATCGATCTTGTATTCGCTGCCGCGATAGGTTTCGGTGTGGCCCTTCTGGCGACCGAAGCCGCGCACTTCGCTGACGGTCAGCCCGTTGATACCGACTTCCTGCAAGGCATTCTTGACGGCGTCGAGCAGGTGTGGGCGGATGATCGCTTCTATCTTCTTCATACGGCCTCCTTGATGGGATTGTCATTCGGCTCGTCGCCGAGAGCTTCGCTGAGCGCCTGTTCGACCGCCTGCATACCGGCGGCGTCAAGCTTCTGGCCGAGCGCGTCTGTAATGTAGAACACATCGAGCGCGTGGCTCTTTTCGGTGGTGATCTTGGCGAACGTGATGTTGAAGTCGAGGCCGGCAATGGCGCTGGCAATCTTATAAGCCAGGCCCGGCTGATCTTCGGCGCGCACTTCGATGACTGTGCTCAACGCAGAGGCTTCGTCATCGAATCGGACTGAAGGGCGCATGGGCTTGCGCGCCGACTTGCGCCACGCGCGGCGCGGCACGCGCGCAAGCTGCCCGGCGACCGCCGACGCTACGTCGTATGTGCCGGCGAGCGCCGCCTGCAAATTCTTTTCTACACGAGCGTGCCACTCGTTGCGCACAGGTTGCGCGGTCTGCACTTCGCACACTTTGAACGTGTCGATCACAAGGCCGTCTTCACGCGTGTTCAGGTCGGCGCTCAGAATGTTGATGCCCTGTGCCGTCAGCGTGCCGGCAATGCGAGCCAACAACCCGGCGCGGTCGCGCGCGCAGACCGTCAGATTCGTGCACTGCTCGCCTGCGGCAACCTGCCAATCCGTCACTAACGTCTCGTCGTCGAGCCGCCGCGCCAGTCTCAGGTGGCGTGCGATCTGCGCGGGGCGGTTAGCGCGCTGATAGCGGTCGGGCATCATCGCAAAGTGGCGCTCGACGCCGCTCGGCGGAAACTCCGGCGCAAGCTCGCGGATCACTTGCTGCTTGGACATCGCGCGGCGGTCGCGGTCAAACTGCGCGCCATTCTCAGAGACGAAATGAGCGCGGGCGCGCGTGTAAAGCTCCCACAGCAACGTCGCTTTCCAATCGGTCCAGACGCCCGGCCCGACGCCGTTGATGTCGCCGTAGGTCAGCAGCAACAGCTTGTTCAAGTTGTTCAAGCTGCCGACTCTGCCGACGAAGCTTTCGATCAATCCCTCTTCCGACAGGTCGCGCCGTTGCGAGGTGTGCGACATCAGCAAGTGCTCTTTGACGAGAAAGCGAACTTGCGCGGCGCTCTCGTCGTCGAGCCGCAGCCGCTCGCAGACGCGCTCGGCGATGCGCGTGCCTTTCTGCACGTGACCGCCGCCGTGACCTTTGCCGATGTCGTGCAGCAAGAGGCCGAGATAAAGCGGCGCCGTCGTTTCAATCTCGTTGAAGACCTTGACCAGTCGCAGCAATCGCGGGTCGTATTCGTCGCTCAGCCGGTCGAGCGCTTCGATGGCCTTCAGCGTGTGCTCGTCGATGGTGTACTTATGATAGAAGTCGTGCTGGACGAGAAAGGTGATGCGCGCGAATTCGGGCAGCAGCTTTCCGAGGAACCCGGTCTCGTGCATCATCCTCAACACCACGGCGACGCGGCCTTTGCGGTTGAGGATGTCGAGGAAAGCGCGGCACGCTTCCTTCGATGCGCGAAAGCGCCGCGTCACCAGATGCAACTGGCCGCGAATGGTCGCTATCAATTCTTCGCTCAGCGCGACGCGCTCGGCCTGCGCCACCGAAAAGAGTTCGAGCAGGTGCATCGCGTTCGAGCGAAAATCGCCCGACTCTTCCTTGAGGTAGAGCTTGCCCTGTTTGATCTCGTAGCTGGTCGCCGCGCCGACGCGTTGCGCGCCGCGCGTGATCGTCAAGTAGAGCTTGCCCTGACGCGACTCGAAACTGGCGCTGACCCGCTTGACCAGATTGCGCGGCTCTGTCGCCGTAGCCAGCGCCCGCGCGATGAAGCTGTCGGCGAAATGATGAAGCTCGCTGGCGCGCTGGTAGTAGTCGCGCATAAACAGCTCGGAGGCTTCGAGACCGCGCTTCGCGTTATAACTCAGGCTGGCCGCCACCTGCGGCTGTAGGTCGAGCGTCAACAGGTCAGCCTTGCGCCCGGCTAAAAAGTGAGCTTCATTACGAACACGCATAATGAAGTCGTAAGCGCGCCGGGCGGCGGCGTACTCCGCGCCGGAAACCTGATCGGCGGCGCGCAGGTCGTCGAGGCCAGCCTGCTGGTAACGCGCGTGGCCGACCCACAACGCCGTGTGCAGGTCGCGCAGGCCACCGGCGCTCTCTTTGACGTTCGGCTCCTGCACACAGACCGCCTTGCCGAACTTCTCGTAGCGCACCCGCCGCTCCATCATCATCGCTTGCATAAAGCTTTCGCTTTCGCGCCGCGAGCGGAAGACCGTATCGTCCAGTTGGCGCACGAGGCGGCGGAACAACTCAGCGTTGCCGGTCAGGTGGCGCGCTTCGCACATCGCGTTGCGAGAAACCAGATCGGTGCGCGCCATCGCCACGCATTCTTTTATCGAGCGGAAGCTGTGACCGACGGTCAGGCCCATATCCCATAGCAGGTAGAGCGTGCGTTCAACGAACCGCTTCGCCTCACTGGCGCGGCTGCCCGCGTGCAGGAACAGCAGGTCCACGTCAGAGAACGGCGACAGCTCGCGGCGTCCGTAGCCGCCGAGCGCGATGACTGCCGTGTTAGTCAACTCGGCTCCTGAGGAATGCAGATCGGCGGCGGCCAACTGGCAGGCGCGGCAGACGACCGTGTCAACGAGGTAGCTGCGGCCCCGCGCGATCTCGACGCCGCCCAACCCGAAGCGATGGCGTATGCGCAGCCGCTCGGTTTCAATCTTCAGGAACTTCTTAAACGCGTCGGCCTGCTGCTGGCGCTCGGCGTCGGCGCTGATGTCAGCCAGCCGCTCGTTCGCGTGAACCAATATCTTTTCGAGATCGATCTGCATCAATGAATCCTGAATGCCATTCCCGGCCTACACTTCGCGTACAGGGTTATCAATGGAGCAAGGCCCGTACCAGCAACTTGGCTCTCCCGGGTTCATCCTTCTATCTGCGACAAGGCAAGGCTTTCAGGCGCATTCGGCCCTTAGCGCAGCAACGGCGGCCTTCACTGAAGTCTACGTTTTTGTCGGTATAGGATAGAGGGCACAACAGAATTGTCGGTGAGACCTGAACAGGCAAGCAGCGTGACTTCCTGACGATGCGGGCTATCTGTATCTGGCGGGTTCGCGTAGCCGAGCAAGGAGGCGAGCTGGGTAGAGAAGAATGTGGTCCTACAAAATTGTCGAGCCTGCGGCTCGGACTACTAAAATTGTCGTCCGCGAATGGCGCTGGCGTGGCTTTAGTTCAGCGCCTCAGCCGCCGGCCTTTCCAGCGGCGGCGCGACGACCGGCTGACTGCGTAGAAGTTTCTCGGCCATCGCGTTGGTGATCTCAAGAAAAGCCTGCGTCGCGTGCGAGTGTGCATCAGTGCGCCGCCGCACGGCCCACAGCGTGCGCTCGTAGCGGAACCCCTCGACCGCGATGACCGCCAACTCGCCGCGCTCAACGTCTTCCTGCACGCACATACGCGGCGCGAAGGCGAGGCCGAGGTTCATCGCCACGAACCGTTTGATCGTCTCAATCGTGGCGATCTCAATCGTGATGTTGAGCGGTGTCTGAAAGCGCCGGAACGTTTCGATGACTTTCTCGCGCGACGGCGACCGCACGTTGTGAGCGATGAAACTTTCTTCGCCCAGTTCGCGGATGTGGACGCGTTCGCGCCCGCCCAGCCGGTGCTGCGGGCTGACGATCAGCACCAGCTCGTCGCGCATAATCGGCGTCGCTTCAAGGTCGCTGGCGTCGGGCAGGAATGAGAGGATGGCGAAGTCGAGGTTGCGCTGGCGGACCTCTTGCGGCAGCCGTGCCGACAACTGGCGAAAGACTTCGATCTTGATTTTCGGGTAACGGGCGCGGAAGTCGAGGATGAGCTGCGGCAGCAGGTAGAGGCTGGTGCTTTCGTTCGCGCCGATGCGGATGCGCCCGCTTTGCAGGTTGTGCAATTGCTGCAAAGTGATGACCGCTTCGTCGCGCAGGTTGAGCAGCCGCTTGGCGTAATCGTAGAGCACTTCGCCGGTGTCCGTCAGCACACAGGCGTTGCGGTTCGAGCGGTCGAACAGTTGCGAGCCGAGTTCATGTTCAAGCTTGCGTATCGCCATACTGACGGCGGGCTGTGTGCGAAAGACGCGCTCGGCGGCTTTATGAAAGTTGCCTTCCTCGACCATCGCCACAAACATTTCAAGCTGCATCAGCTCCATAAACGTTCCTCAGTCCTCACGAAACATCCGCTTGATGCCGCGCGCCGCTTGCCTGATGCGGTGCTCGTTTTCAATCAAGGCAAAGCGCACGTGGCCGTCGCCAGCTTCGCCGAACCCTATCCCTGGCGAGACGCTGACCTTGGCGCTTGTCAGCATGTGCTTGGCGAATTCGAGCGATCCCATCGCGCGGTAACGCTCAGGAATGCGCGCCCAGACGAACATCGTCCCCGCCGGCTTTTCGATCTCCCAGCCGGCGCGCGCGAAGGCGTCTATCAACACGTCGCGCCGCTTGCGATACGTCTCAGCCATCTGGCCGACGTACTCTTCGCACTCGTTCAGCGCGATGATGGCGGCGATTTGAATCGGCTGAAAGGTTCCGTAATCCAGATAACTTTTCACCTGCATGAGCGCCGCCACGACTTCTGCGTTGCCGACGACGAAGCCCATGCGCCAGCCCGCCATACTGTAACTCTTCGACAGCGAGAAGAGTTCCACCGCTACTTCCTTCGCACCCTCGACTTGAAGGATGCTCGGCGCGACGTAACCGTCAAAGACCAGATCGGCATAAGCGAAATCATGAATGATGAGCGTGCCGTGTTCACGGGCGAGGCGGACGACTTCTTCAAAAAATTTCAGGTCAACGCACATCGTCGTCGGGTTGTTGGGAAACGACAGCGTAACCAGCTTGGGGCGCTCGGTCTTGATGGCCGAGGCGAGCCGGTCGAGCAATTCGGCGGGACTGTCCGCCGGCAGCTTGATCAACCGCCCGTTGGCGATAACGACCGAGTGCGTGTGAATCGGATAAGCCGGAACCGGCACGAGGGCCGTTTCGCCCGGCGCAAGCACGGTCATCACCAGATGCGCCAATCCTTCTTTCGCGCCGATGGTCTGCACGACTTCGGTGCCGGGATCGAGGCGCACGCCCCACTTGCGAAGGTAGCGGTTGGCGATGGCTTCGCGCAGTCTGGGAATGCCGCGCGAAACCGAGTAACGATGGTTGCGCGGATTGCGCGCCGCTTCGATTAATTTTTGAACGATGGGCTTGGGAGTCGGCAAATCGGGGTTGCCCATGCCGAGGTCAACAATGTCTTCGCCCCTGGCCCTGGCCGCCGCCTTCAATCCGTTAGTGATGTTGAATACGTAAGGCGGGAGTTTGCTGCTGAGTAAGAACCGGTCGCTCACAAAAACCTCGATCTTAAATTTCCGAATGATGCGCCTGCGCGTCTGCCTGTGTCCACGATACGCGCCGGGTCTAGGCGGCGTCAAACCGGCGTTTGGCCATCGCCGAGTCACCTGAGAATTCAAATTTGAAATTCAGACGCTCAAGGAGGCGGGGGTGGCAACCGGATGGAGCCAATCACGGTAGCGCGCTTCGCGGCCCAGCGCCGCGTCAAAGAACCGCCGCTGGATCGCTTCAGTCACCGGCCCGCGCCTGCCCTGGCCAATCACCGCGTCATTCAATTCGCGTATCGGCGTCACCTCTGCCGCCGTGCCGGTGAAGAACGCCTCGTCCGCAGCGTAGAGATCATCGAGCCGAATCACTCCGACTTCAACTTTGTAGCCGAGATCACGCGCGATCTGAATTACCGCATCGCGCGTGACACCGAGCAGGATAGAAGACTCTTCATCGTTGGTCAACAAGCCGCTATCGCGCACGACGAAGAGGTTTTCACCTGAGCCTTCGGCAACGTTGCCGCGCTCGTCCAGCAGCAGCGCTTCGTCATAACCGGCGGCCATCGCCTCGCGTACGGCGAGCATCGAGTTGATGTAGCCGCCGCACGCCTTCGCCGTCGTCGGCATCATACGCGAATGGAATTTTGTAATCGGAGATACTTTGACGCGCACGCCGCGCTCTAAGCCTTCCTCGCCAAGATAAGTGGCCCACGGCCACGTCAGGATGGCGACCTCGATGGGACAGTGACGCGGGTGGACGCCGAGGCTTGAGCTGCCGTAGTAAACGATGGGTCGCACATAACAGCCGGTGAAGCCGTTGCGGTCAATCACATCGCAGATGGCTTCGGCCATTTCATCTTGCGAATAAGGGATCGGCATACCGTACAACGCGGCTGAAGCGTAGAGGCGGTCGAGGTGCGCATCCAGGCGAAAGAGCGCCGGGCCATCATCGGTTTCGTAACATCGAATACCTTCAAAGACGCCGCTGCCATAATGCAGCGCGTGCGACGACACGTGCAGCGTCGCTTCCTGCCAGCGCACCGCGCGCCCATTCATCCACACCCACTCGGTCTGCTCAAAAGACACGATTCACCTCCGGTGATAAGGCAAAAGGCAAATTGCAAAAACCATAAGTTGCTGAACCGCGCGCCGGACGCTACGAACATCAGCAATGCTCAGGCGACGGCCTCTTCAAGGTCATACTCTGGCTCTTCACCTTTTGCTTTTTGGTTTTTGCCTTTTGCCTTTTGCCTTTCCTTGTTCAGCTTGTAGTTGATCGAATCAGCCAGTGCCTGCCAACTCGCTTCGAGAATGTTTTCAGACACGCCGACCGTGCTCCACGCCTCGTCATCGTCGCGTGTGCGTACCAGCACGCGGACTTTCGCCGCCGTCGCGCGGTCGGCATCGAGCACGCGCACCTTGTAATCGACAAGATGAACTTCGGCAAGACAAGGGAACGCCTTGCTCAACGCCTGACGCAGCGCGCAGTCGAGCGCGTGCACCGGCCCGCAGCCTTTGGCCGTGGCTTCGCGCAATTCGCCATCAAGGCTCACGCAGACCGTGGCGCGCGAGGTTGGACTATGCACGCTGCTGTTGTGCGTCGAAACGTCGTAGCTTTCAAGCGTGAAGAACGGGCGATAATCGCCGACTGCGCCTTCCAACAACAAACGGAATGACGCCTCGGCGGCCTCGAATTGAAAGCCTTGATGTTCCAGTTCCTTGATGCGCTGCACGACGGGTCGCAGCCGCGCGTCGTTTGGGTCTACATCAATGCCCATCTCCGCCGCTTTATAAAGCACATTACTTTTGCCTGACAGGTCCGAGACCAGCACGCGCCGATGGTTGCCTGTGAGTTCGGGGTCAATGTGCTCGTAAGTCGCCGGGTCACGCATCACCGCGCTGACGTGTATGCCGCCTTTGTGCGCAAACGCGCTGCGGCCCACGAACGGCAGGTGGTTTGGGTGCGGCAGGTTCGCCAGTTCCGCGACGTAATGCGAAACGTGCGTGAGGTTCGCCAGCCGCTCGCGCCCGATGGTTTCGTAACCCAGCTTCAATTCAAGCGCCGCCATCACCGAACAAAGATTCGCATTGCCGCAACGTTCACCGTAGCCGTTGATCGTGCCCTGCACTTGCCGCGCGCCGCTCTCGACGGCGGCGAGCGAGTTGGCAACGGCCAACTCCGAATCGTTGTGCGCGTGAATGCCGAGCGGGATAGCAACGGCTTGCTTGACTGCCGCGATGGCTTGCACAAGGCGACTCGTCAGCGTGCCGCCGTTCGTGTCGCACAACACGATCCAGTCCGCACCATTGCGCTCTGCCGCAAGCAACGTCTGCATCGCGTAATGCGGGTTCGCCGCGTAGCCGTCGAAGAAATGCTCGGCGTCATAGATCACCTCGCGCCCCTGTGACTTCAGATAAGCGACTGAAGCGCCGACCAACTCGATGTTCTCTTCGAGCGTGATGCCGAGCGCCTTAGTAACGTGCAGGTCCCACATCTTGCCGAAGATAGTGACGACCGGCGTTTCGGCTTCAATTAACGCGCGCAGGTTCGGGTCCGTGTCGGGCCTGTGCTTCGGATGACAGGTGCTGCCGAACGCGGCGAGCTGTGCGTGGCGCAGATTGAGCGAGCGGGCGCGCTCGAAGAACTCCGCGTCTTTGACGTTCGAGCCGGGCCAGCCGCCTTCGATGTAATCAACGCCGAGATCATCAAGCATGCGCGCCACCGCCAGCTTGTCTTCGACTGAAAAGGCCACGCCTTCGCCCTGCGTGCCATCGCGCAAAGTGGTGTCGTAGATTCTTACTCTCATAATCAAACTTCTCTCTGCCTGTGATGGGTGCTTGCGTTGCGGAGACAAATGAAGCTCCGTAGGAGCGCAATGTTTATAGAGCGTGTATGAGAAGCCCTGAAAGGGCGCGATTCAATAGCCCGGCGCGTTGCGCCGGGTAAACCTAGCGACCATTCCGCAAGCCCTGAAAGGGCGCAATAGGTGATAGTTTATTGCGCCCTTTCAGGGCTTGTCTGTTTGCCCCGCCGCTCACCCAGGGCGATGCCCTGGGCTATCGAATCTCGCCCCTTCAGGGCTTTCTTTGGCTTTTCAGACACGCTCTATAGCTCACGATGCAATAGAAGAAGCAAGCTCCGTCAGGAGCGTGATGTAGACATCGCGCCCCGACGGGGCTTCGTCCTTTCTATCAGCCATAACTATAAACATCGCGCCCCTACGGGGCTTCGTCGTTTCCTTCAGCCTTAACTATAAACATCTCGTCCCTAACAGGACTTCTCGGACACGTTACACCGAAACCAAACGCCGGGTACTTTCAATCGTGAGGGGTTCGTCCGCCGCGCTTTCGGTTACGACTTCAGCGGCGTCTATCGCATCGACTTGAAGCGCGGCGGCAGCGGCGCGGGCGGCCACTTCGCCCTGCGTGACGACCTGCCAGAAGCGCGAGCGATAGACGGCCCAGTGCCACAGCACTTCACGGGCACGCGCGCTGCCGGTCAGTTCGTAATGCCGCTCGATCAACTGCCGCAATCGCTGCTCGGTTTCTTCACCGAGCGCACGTTCAAGCTGGACCATCTCTTGATTGCAGTTGCGCTCGAATCGCTCGTTGACATCGAGCACGAACGCAACGCCGCCGGTCATCCCTGCGCCAAAGTTGCGCCCGGTGTCGCCAAGCACGATGATAGTTCCGGCGGTCATATATTCGCAGCCGTGATCGCCGATGCCTTCGACGACTGCGGTCGCGCCGCTATTGCGCACGGCAAAGCGTTCGCCCGCGCGCCCCGCTACAAACAACGAGCCGCCGCTCGCGCCATAAAGAATCGTGTTGCCGGCAATCACGTTGTCGGCCCAATCAAAGCCGGCCTCATCCGATGGGCGAATGATGATCTCGCCGCCGCTCATGCCTTTGGCGACATAATCGTTAGCCTCGCCAACAAGTGTAAGACGCATTCCATTCGCGCAGAACGCGCCAAAGCTCTGGCCCGCCGCGCCGTTAAAGACCGCGTCGATCACCGCGTCAGGCAAGCCCTGGTTGCCATAACGCCGCGCGATGCTGCCGGCGAGACGCGCGCCGACCGTGCGGTCTGTATTGTTGATCGTGTAAGCGAGCGCAACCGGCGTGGCATTGATGACAGCCTCGCGCGCGTCGCGCAGGAGTTTTTCATTCAGCGGCGAATCCAGCTTGCCTTTGCATTCACCAATGGAACGGCGAGGCCGCTCGCCCGACACGTCGGCCTGCGCGATGAGCGGCGCAAGGTCTAGCTCCACATCGCGCGCTGTCTTAACGCCTTCTTTTTGGATTAGCAACTCGCTGCGCCCGATCACTTCATCCATCGCGCGGAATCCGAGTTGCGCGAGCAACGCGCGCACGTCTTCAGCGAGATGCATAAAGAACTCGACAACCATTTCCGGCTTGCCCGCGAAGCGTTCGCGCAGGTGGCCGAGCTGCGTGGCAATGCCCACGGGACAGGTATTCAAATGACATTGCCGCGCCATCACGCAGCCGAGCGCGACAAGCAAGCTCGTGCCAAAGCCGAACTCTTCAGCGCCCAGCATCGCCGCGATCATCACATCGCGCGCTGTCTTCAAGCCGCCGTCAACGCGCAGCCGCACGCGTCCGCGCAGGTCGTTCAACACCAGCGTCTGCTGCGTCTCGGCCAGGCCAATCTCCCACGGCGCGCCCGCGTGCTTGATCGAGCCGAGCGGCGATGCGCCCGTGCCGCCGTCGTGACCGGCGATGTGAATCACATCGGCAAACGCTTTCGCTACGCCCGCCGCGACCGTGCCGACGCCGGCTTCGCTGACGAGCTTCACCGCGATGCGTGCGCGCGGGTTGATCTGCTTCAGATCGAATATGAGTTGCGCGAGGTCTTCGATGGAATAGATGTCGTGATGCGGCGGCGGCGAAATCAACGTCACGCCTTTCACGGAATGACGCAGCGCGGCAATCTCTGCCGTCACCTTGTGGCCGGGCAGTTGTCCGCCTTCGCCGGGCTTCGCGCCCTGCGCGATTTTGATCTCAAGCTCGTCGGCAGAGATCAGGTATTCGGGCGTCACACCAAAGCGCGCCGACGCCACCTGCTTGATGCGACTGTTGCCGAGATCACCGTTCGCGTAAGGATAATAACGCGCCGCGTCCTCGCCGCCTTCGCCGCTGTTGCTGCGCGCGCCGATGCGGTTCATCGCAATGGCTATCGTCTCGTGCGCCTCTCTCGACAGCGCGCCGAGCGACATCGCCGACGCGGTAAAGCGCTTGACGATTTCACTCGCCGGCTCGACTTCATCAATTGAGATTGAATCGCCGCCGCGAAAATCGAGCAGGTCGCGCAACGTCATCGCGGGCCGCTCGTTCACGGCGTTGCTAAAGCTTGCGAACTCGCCTTTGTTGCCGCGCGCGAACTTGTGCAGAGCGCGAAAGACCGCCGGGTTATAGGCGTGATACTCGCCGCCGGCGCGATAACGAAAATAGCCCGCGTCTTCGAGCTGCGCGTCAGGGGCGTGCGCCGCGTCGTGAAAGCGCAGCATATCGCGGGTGATCTCATTGAGTCCGACACCGCCCACGCGCGACGGCGTGCCGGTGAAATATTTCTCGACCATCTCGCGGTCAAGCCCGATAGCTTCAAAGACCTGCGCGCCCGAATAGCTGGCCATCGTGGCGATGCCCATCTTCGTCATAATTTTGCGCAGGCCGCTTTCAACCGCCGCCTTGTAATTGCGCAGCGCGCCCGGAATGCTCATCCCGCGCTTGCGGACTTCGTGCGCGACGATCTCAAGCGCCAGGTAAGGATTCACCGCCTGCGCGCCATAACCGAGCAGGCAGGCAAAGTGGTGATCCTCGCGCGCCTCGCCGGTCTCGACAACGATGCTGGCGCGCATTCTCAGTCCGGCGCGAATCAAGTGGTGATGCACGGCGCTCACCGCCAGCAGCATCGGCATCGGCAGTTGCAAATCGCTTGCGCCACGATCACTGAGGATGAGAATCGCGTGGCCGTCTTCGACCGCCGCGACCGCCTGTTCGCACAACGCTTCGAGCACGTTCTCAAGCGAACGCTTGCCGCCGCGCCTGCCGTACAACGTAGCCAATGTTACAGAGTTGAATCCGCGCCTGCCGCTGCCGCGCAGCCACTCAAGGTCAGAGTCTGTGAGAATGGGGCTGCGCAGCTTAATCAGCCGCGCGTTCGACTGCCGGTCTTCGAGCAGGCTGCCGCGCGGGCCGATCAATGTCTCAAGCGACATCACCAGCTTTTCGCGGATCGGGTCAATCGGCGGATTCGTCACCTGCGCGAAGCGCTGCTTGAAGTAGGTGTAGAGCAATCGCGGCCTAGCCGACAGCACCGCAAGCGGCGTATCGTCGCCCATCGAGCCAATCGGCTCGCGGCTCTTGTCGGCCATCGGATCGATGATGCGCTGCACGTCTTCGACCGTATAGCCGAAGTGCTTCATTCGCACAACCAGCTCCGCTTCGTCCGACGTGACGGCGTATCCCATATCGAGCGTGCTCGGACAGACCGTCATCTGGTTGCGCACCCACTGGCGATAAGGCTTGCGACGCGCCCGTTCCAACTTGATCTGTTTGTCGTTGAGCAGCAGGCCGCGCTCGGTATCGACCGCGATCATCTGGCCCGGTCCCAGCCGGCCCTTTTCAATGACGCACTCTTCGTCGAGCTGAACCGCGCCTGCTTCGCTCGACATCACGACCAGACCGTCGCGCGTCACCGCGTAACGCGCCGGGCGCAGGCCGTTGCGATCAAGCGCGGCGGCGACAAAGCGGCCATCGCTGAAGGCGACGCCCGCCGGCCCATCCCACGGCTCCATCAAGCACGAAGCGTATTCGTAAAAGCCGCGCAAGTCGCCTTCCATATGCGGCGCGTTCTCGTGCGCTTCGGGCATCAACATCATCATCGCGTGCAGCGCATCGCGGCGGCTCATCGCCAGCAACTCAAGCGCGTTATCGAAGCTGGCCGAATCTGATCCCTTCGCCCAGATGATCGGCTTCAACCGCTCGACGCGGTGTTGCCACACGCGCGAGCGCAGGTTGGCTTCGCGGGCGCGCATCCAGTTGCGATTGCCGGCGACGGTGTTGATCTCGCCGTTGTGCGCAAGCATTCGGAAGGGCTGCGCCAGCGCCCAGTTCGGGAACGTGTTGGTCGAGTAGCGCTGATGAAAGATGGCCAGTCGCGTTTGGTAATCCACGTCACGCAGGTCGGCATAGAAGGCATCGAGCTGCGTGGCAATCATCAAGCCTTTGTAGACGACGGTGCGCGACGACAGCGAAGGGATGTAGAAGCCTTTGATCTCGACGGTCTGCCGTTCGATCTCTTTGCGGACGAGGTAGAGCACTTGCTCCAACTCGAATAACTCAACGTGCTGACGACCGATCAACACCTGTTCGATGCGCGGCGCGGTGCGCGCGGCCTTTGCGCCGAGCGCCGTTTCGTCTACGGGCACGCGCCGCCAGAAGTAGACCAGCAGTCCGTAACGTTCCAGCACGTGCTCAACGATGCGGCGACAAGCCGCCGCGTCCGTTTTATCGGGCGGCAGAAACATCATGCCGAGCGCCAGGTCTTCAGAGTGAGGGCGAAGGAATCCGCGACGTTCAATCTCGCGCGCCAGCAGCCGGCGCGGCAACTGTGTGAGCACGCCCGCGCCGTCGCCGCTCAGCCCGTCGGCGTCCACCGCGCCGCGATGCAGCAGGTTGCCCAATGCTTCAAGGGCCGTGCCCAAAATCGCGTGGCTGGCGCTGCCTGTGAGGTTGGCTACAAAACCAACGCCGCAGGCGTCGTGCTCGAATTGTGAGTCATAGAGCAGGCGTTGAGGAACGTCGTCCTTCATATCGGAGTGAACCTTTCTGCGGCTGACGGGTTGGTGAACCCGCTGGCGCGACGGTCGCGGATTTCGTCTGCGAGCGAGCACCGGAGGATGCGATTCGAGAGCGAGGACTTGAAGCCTCGATTGTTTCAATCTCCCTGGAGAGGATGTTTTGAAATGAGTGCCGCAGGCACGCAATGTTTTATAAACATTGCGTGCCTACGGAGCTTGAAATCTCAACCCACAATCTGAGACTTCAAGCCCTCACTCTCGAATCAAGCTGGCAATCCGCGTGAAGCGCTTCGCGGGTTCGCCAACTCGTCAGCCGCGTTCAAACAGCCCACAAGTATTGGTCAGGGTCTTGATGCAGGAAGCGGTCTTCGCCGGTGATCCAGTCCACACGTCGCGGCGTGCAGATGTCTAAAGCGACGGTGTCTTCCAACGCCTCCGACGAATGTTCAACGCCCGGCGAGATGGCCAGCATCTGGTTCTCGCGCAGCGTCACATCGCCGGTCGGCAGGTGGAACAGCCACGCGCCTTTCAACACGATGATGACCTCTTCGTGCTCGTGGTGATGTGTCTGCGTCACCGCGCCGCCGTTCACCTCGACGCGCGCAACGGTCAGGTTTTCGCCGAGCGCCACCTTGCGCTTATACATCTCGGAAATCTCTTCCGGTCGCATCTTGTCCCAGTCGTAGAAACCCATACTACCCCCTATCAGGATTCAGGATTCGGGATTCAGGATTCAGTCCGGCATCGAAGGCGGAAGGCTATCGCTGAATCGGCAGACTGCCGAGCGGCACAGCCCTGTATCCTGTATCCTGTATCCTAGTTTTTTGCCCGATCTACTAATCGTTTTTCGCCGAGCCACGGCATCATTGCGCGCAGCCGCTTGCCGACCTCTTCGATCTGATGGCCTTCGGCCTGCGCTTCCAGTTCGCGGAAGCGCGGCTTGCCGGCTTCGTGCTCGGCCATCCATTCGTCGGCGAACTCGCCTGATTGAATCTCGTTCAACAACTGCCGCATCTCTGCACGAGTCGCGCCGTTGATGATGCGCGGGCCGCGCGTCAGGTCGCCGTATTCGGCGGTGTTCGACACCGAGTAACGCATGTTGGCGATGCCGCCTTCATAGAGCAGGTCAACGATCAGCTTCACTTCGTGGAGGCATTCAAAATAAGCCATCTCCGGCGCGTAGCCCGCTTCTACGAGCGTCTCGTAGCCGGCTTGAATCAGCGAAGTCAGTCCGCCGCACAACACCGCCTGCTCGCCGAACAGGTCTGTTTCAGTCTCTTCTCTGAACGTCGTTTCGAGAATGCCGGCGCGACCGCCGCCGATGGCCGAGGCGTAGGCGAGGCCGACCTGTCGCGTGTTGCCCGACGGGTCTTGATGCACGGCAAGCAGGCAGGGCGTGCCGCGCCCTTGCGTGTATTCGTGACGAACGAGATGGCCCGGCGCTTTCGGCGCGACCATAAAGACATTCACTTCTTCGGGCGGCACGATCTTCTTGAAGTGGATCGAGAAGCCGTGCGCGAACGCGAGGTGCTTGCCCGGCAAAAGATTCGGCGCGATCTCTTTCGCGTAAATCTTCGGCGCAAGCTCATCGGGCACGAGCATCATCACCACGTCGCCATTGAAAGCGGCTTCGGCAGTGTCTTGCACCGTGAGTCCGGCGGCTTCGGCCTTGGCCCGCGAAGGGCTGTCGGCGCGTAAGCCGACGATTACGTCGCAGCCCGACTCTTTCAGGTTGTTGGCGTGCGCGTACCCTTGCGCGCCGTAGCCGATGACGGCCACCTTCTTTCCTCTGAGATAGTCAGGGTCGCAGTCCCTGTCATAAAAAGCTTTCATTGTCTTCCTCCGGTGTCTTCTGATTTGCTACGTCGAACCCTTGTCAGGGGCGCAGCCGGTCCCTGCCTGAATCGCGTGGTTTTCAACCTGCGCATCACAATGTAAGCATCAGCTTTCGAAGCCGACTCAGGCAGGGACTAGCTCCGCCCCCACAATCCCTTGACCTACTGATCGCTTCACGCTTCTGCCGCCGCGATCATCTCGGCGACCTCTTCATCAAGCGTCTGTTCGGCCAGCCGCGCGATGGCGACCGTGCCCGTGCGGACAATCTCGCGGATGCCGAATGGCTTGAGCAGGTCGATCATCGCGCTGACCTTATTCCAATCGCCGGTCGCTTCAACGATGATGCCTTCATCGCTCACGTCAACGACTTTGGCGCGGAAGATGCCAACGAGGCTCAAGACCTCTTGACGCTCTGTGCCGGCGCGCGCGCAGACGTTGATGAGCGTCATCTCGCGCTCGATGTGGCGCACGCTGTTCATATCGATGGCGCGCAGCACGCGGACTTGTTTATCCAGTTGGCGCGTGATCTGTTCAATCGTGTCGTCGTCGCCGCGCGTCACCAGCGTCATCCGCGAGATGTTCGGGTCGAGCGTCTCGGCAACAGTCAGGCTCTCGATGTTGTAGCCGCGCGCGCTGAACATACCGACGATGCGCGACAGCTCGCCAAAGCGATTTTCAACCAGGATGGAAAGCGTGTGTCTCATATCAAGTAATCAATCCCTGTCACAGAGACACAGAGGCACAGAGCAAACTAGAAATAGGCTATTCCAACCTGTCATTTCCATATCCGCCTCTGTGTCTTTGTGCCTCTGTGGCCAATTATTCGAGCACCATCTCTTTGAGTCCCGCGCCGGCAGGAACCATCGGGTAAACGTTGACCTCTTCGGCGACGAGGATGTCCATCACGACGACGCCGGGCGTCGCAAGTCCTCGTTGCAACGTCGCGCGCAACTGATCGGGCCGCGTCGCGCGCAGCCCGGTCGCGCCGTAGGCTTCGGCGAGCTTCACGAAATCCGGTAGCCACTCCATATTGACGTGCGAGTAAGCGCGGTCATAAAACAGCTCCTGCCATTGGCGCACCATACCGAGATAGTTGTTGTTCATGATGACGATCTTGGTGTTGGCCTTGTACTGCACGGCGGTGGCCAGTTCTTGCGCCGTCATCTGAAAACCGCCGTCACCCACAAACGCGATCACCTGCTTATCGCGGTAAGCCATCTGCGCGCCGAGCGCCGCCGGGAAGCCGAAGCCCATCGTCCCCAGCCCGCCCGAAGTCAACCACTGGCGCGGGCCGTTGAACGGGTAATACTGCGCCACCCACATCTGGTGCTGACCGACATCAGTCGCAATGATCGCTTCGCCTCTGGTGAGCGCGTGCAACTCTTCAACAAGCTGCTGCGGCATAATCACGTCGTCGCGCTTTTGATAAGTGAGCGGCGCGTACTCTTTCCACTCTTCAATCTGCTCCCACCAATCCGTGAGTCTCGCCTTGCTTGTCGCAGAGGCTTCGTCGCTCACGAGGTCGAGCATCTGCTCGATGACGCTCCTGGCGTCGCCGACGATGCCGACTTGAGCGCGGCGGTTCTTGTGAATCGAGCTTGGATCAACATCAACGTGAATGACTTCGGCCTGTGGCGCGAACTTGTCGAGCGCGCCGGTGACACGATCATCAAAGCGCACGCCGATGGCGATGATGAGGTCGGATTCCGAGATCGCCATATTCGCCCAATAGGTTCCGTGCATACCGAGCATGCCGAGCGACAGCCGATGCCCCGAAGGGAAGCAGCCCAGGCCCATCAAGGTCGGCGCGACGGGGAGGTTCAGGCGTTCAGCCAATGCGAGCAATTCATTCGCGCCGTTCGAGTGAATGACGCCGCCACCGACATAAAGAATCGGGTGGCGCGCGTTGCTCATCTTCTCAACTGCGCGGCGCACGGCTTCGGTGTCGCCCTTCTGATAAGGCTGATAACCGGGCAGGAAGACGCGCTCAGGATAATCGAATTCGGTCGCCTCGGCGGTTACATCTTTCGGGAGGTCGATCAACACCGGGCCGGGCCGGCCTGTGGTGGCAATGTGAAACGCTTCTTTGACCACATCGGCCAGATCGCGCACGTCTTTGACTAAGTAGTTGTACTTGGTGCAGGGCCGCGTGATGCCAACCGTGTCGGCTTCTTGAAAGGCGTCGGTTCCGATCAGCTTGCGCGGCACTTGCCCGCTGATGACGACCAGCGGCGTCGAATCCATATAAGCATTGGCGATGCCTGTCACCGCGTTGGTCGCGCCGGGGCCGGATGTAACTAACGCTACGCCCGGCTTGCCGGTGGCTTTAGCGTAACCTTCGGCCATGTGAATCGCGCCTTGCTCGTGACGGCTCAGGACGTGATGCAGGCGGTCGCGCATACGGCACAGCTCATCATAGATGTGCAGCACCGCGCCGCCGGGATAACCGAAGATGGTGTCCACGCCTTCTTTGAGCAGCGCTTCACAAAGGATGCGTGCGCCGCGCATCAGCGGAGCCGGCTCGTCCGCGTCCGTCTGCGCCTTGAGGGATTTCGAGTTCGCTTTCGTCGCCGACATGCAATTAATCTCCTTACGGGGTCGTTGTCCGAGATGATGTGTGGTTCAGGCTTCCTGAAATCTTCTTGAATACGTCATTAACTGATAACTGCCTTATAAAACCTGAAAGGCCATCATCCTTTGGCTTGGGATGATGGCCTTTCGCTTCTCGCTTGGCGTTGACCATCATCCGCTGTTGCCGTTAAGCAGAATAATGCTGGCGCTAATAATTACATTACCCTTGACGAGCGATTTAGCGACGAGCGTGCGAGCAGCGAACAAACGCGGCGCGCTCAATGCGGCTGCCGGCTTCGTGAGGCTGTCGAGTTCGCTGTGCGCTCTCAGGTTCATCATCGATCTATTCGCCCAAACGATGGATCTGCAAGAGTCTTGAAACCAGTAAAGTGGTAACACGATTCCCGAACACGGGCAAATAGATAATCCTTATCAATTGATAAGCGAAGTCGCGGGTGTTGTATAAATCAACCAATCGGGCGGCTGCCATATAGAGGCATCGGCACGGCTGCATCTGCCGCGTAGCGGTCATTGAATTTAGGCAGGCATTTACCGCATAGCGGCAATTGGCTTTAAGCAGGCGTTTACTGCGTAGCGGCCATTGGCTTTAAGCAGGCGTTTGCCGCATAGCAGCAGGTGAATTTAGGCAGGCGTTTGTCGCATAGCGGCAATTGAATTTAAGCATGCGTTTGCTGCATAGCGGCAGGTAAATTTAGGCAGGCATTTGCCGCGTAGCGGCAGATGTTTTTAAGCAGGTGTTGCCGCGTAGCGGCAGGTGAATTTAGGCAGGCGTTTGCCGCGTAGCGGCAATTGATTTTAGGCAGGCGTTTCAACGCCTGTACACAGTCGCGCAACGATTGCCGCGTCGCGTTAGCGACGCCTGAATCATAGGGCATTCACCCGTCGCTACGCGACGCGCCCTCATGGCTCACATCACATCCGGGCGTTGAAACGCCCGGCTAAATTCAACCGCCGCTACGCGGCGTGACCGCCAGGCAACGCGACTCCTATGCGGCGTGATGGCAATGTGGCGTGACGGCTAAGCGAGCTGACGGCAATGCGGCGTGATGGCAATGCGGCGCGACTCCTATGCGGCGTGATGGCTAAGCGAGGTGACGGCTACGCGGCGTGATGGCGGCATTGCTTTGAATAGACCAAAAATCCAGATCAACCTCCGATTCGCGGCTGCGCTTCCGCTGCCATTTCATTGAGCGGCAGCGACGGGCCGAGCATCGCCGCCAGTTCTTCATTGCTGTGACGCAAGCAGAACGCTTGAAACGTTTCATCGCCGTCACGCTCCTGCTTATAACGCGTGAAGAGCTGTGCCATTCGCTCGGCCAGTTCTTCGGAAGGGATACGCACGCCAACGCGCCGGCCAAAGCTCTCGTGCTCGCCGACGCCGCCGCCGAGAAAGACCTGAAACGTTTCGCGCTTGCGGCCATTGATCGTCACCAGCGCGCCTTCGAGGCCAACGTCGCAGATATGATGCTGCCCGCATGAGTTCGGGCATCCGGTGACGCTGATGCGGATGCCATCGTCCATATCGACGGCGCGCGAAAGATAATTATCGAGTTCAACCGCGCGGTTCTTCGTCTCAGCGATGGCCAGCTTGCAGAACTGCACGCCGGTGCAGGCGATGATGCCGCGCCGCGCCCAATTCGGTTTATAGTCCAGCTTACTTTTATCCAGTTCGCGTGTGAGCGCCGCGAGCGCCGCCTCTTTGATGTCGAGCAGGATGATGTTCTGCGTGTTCGTAGCGCGAAGGCGACCGCTGCCATACGTCGCGGCCAGCTCCGCCAGTCGCGCAAGCTCGTCGCCTGACGTGCGCCCGCCGAGCAGCGAGATGCCAACGTAATACTGATCGCTCTGGTGCTGACGATGTATGCCCAGATGGGTGCGGTCGCGTGCGGTGATCGGCTCGGCTTCGGCGTGCTCCGAACGATTCAAGCGGCGGCCCAGGCGCGACTCTACCGCTTCACGAAAGCGCGGAATCTCCCACTGCTCGACGAGGAACTTCAAGCGGGCGCGCTTGCGATTCTTGCGGTTGCCTTCGTCGCGGAAGACTTCGGCGACAGCGGCGCACAGTTCGACGACTTCATCGGGTTCGACCAGCACGCCGAGGTCTTTCGAGAAGCGCGGCGTTGTTGACAACCCGCCGCCGATGCGAGCGCGAAAGGCAACGCGACCCGCTTCTTTCACGGCGAACAGGCCGATGTCGTTAATCTCAGGATAGACGCAGCGCACGTTGCAGCCTGTGATGGCAATCTTGAATTTGCGCGGCAGATTCGAGAAGTCGCGGTTGCCGACGAAGAAATCGTTGACCTGCCCAATCAGCGGCGTCGCGTCAATCAACTCGTCCGCATCAACGCCCGACACAGGGCAGTTGATGATGTTGCGCACGCAATCGCCGCAGGCTTCAGTCGTTGATAAGCCGATGCGGTTCAGGCGGTCGAGAATGTCCGGCAGGCTCTCGACGCGCACCCAATGAAATTGTATGTTCTGCCGCACGGTGATGTCCGCTAAACCACGCCCGTGCTCGTTGGCTAGCCGTGCGATCTCGCGCAGTTGAGGCGAAGTCAGGTCGCCGCCCGGCATTCTCAGTCGCACCATAAAGTAGCCATCTGCGGCGGGCCGCTGCGTATAGATGCCGTACCAGCGAAACAGCGCTTCGTCTTCGGGCGTGATCGCCTGGTGGCCGAGTTCGGCGTAACGATAAATGTCCGTGAGCACGTCGAGGCCGTCTTTGCGCTGCTTGATCTCTTCGATGTTCATACTGCCCTCTGCCTACTCTCTGCGATGATGAGCGGGAATGCGCGGAAACGTCTCTCTGCTGTTGATCCCCTTCCCGCATTCCCGCTCAAACCATTTCACGCGGCGGCTTCGACCGTCGCGGAAAGTGTAGCCTGCGTCACGTTCGCCCCGAGCGCGCCCGCTTCAAGCAGGTGATCGAGAACGCGCGCGGCGCTCTCATCGACCGGCTCCGCAGAACTGTCCACGATCACGTCGGGCGCGAGCGGGTCTTCGTACGGGTCGCTGACGCCCGTGAAGTTTTTGATTTCGCCGGCCAGCGCTTTCTTGTAAAGCCCCTTCACGTCGCGCTCGACCAGAACTGATAGCGGAGCGCGTACGAAGACTTCAACGAAGCGCGCGCCATCGCTTTCGACCGACTGGCGAACATCATCACGCGACTGCCGGTACGGCGAGATGGCTGAGGCGAGCACAATCACGCCATTGCGTGCCAGCAGTCGCGCGACGAAACCGATGCGGCGGACGTTGGTGTCGCGGTCTTCTTTCGAGAAGCCTAAGCCCCTGCTCAGGTTCTCGCGTACCTCGTCGCCGTCGAGCGTCTCGACGCGAAGACCCGCCGCCGTGAGTTCATTCTTGAGCGCCAAAGCGAGCGTCGTTTTGCCCGCGCCCGAAAGCCCCGTGAGCCAGATGACTGTTCCCCTGCTCATAGTTTTGTAATGTTCCTTTCAATGGGTTTCAGCGTTGTAGCTTGAGCGGCACGACCTGTGTCGTCTCGCTGTGCAACCCGCATTCGGTCTTGATGTGACCGGCCCAGCGGCCCGCCCGCTCCGATTCGCCTGCACGCACGGCGCGCGTGCAATGCGTGCAGCCGATGCTCGGATAGCCGGCATCGTGCAGCGGGTTATACGGCACGTCGTGAGCGGCGACGTAATCCCACACGTCGCGCTTCGTCCAGCGCACCAGCGGGTTGATCTTCACTCGTTGCCAGCGGTAATCCCATTCAACGGCGCGCGACGCGGCACGGGCCGGCGTCTGGTCACGCCGAATCGCCGTGATCCAGGCGTCTAAATCTTTAAGCGCCTCTTTCAACGGTTCGAGCTTTCTCAGCCGGCAGCAGAGGTCCGCGTCACGCGACCACAAACGCGGGCCGAACATCTCGTCTTGCGCTGCGGGCGTGATGGCGGTCTGCACGGCGCGAATCTCTACGCCGTAGCGGTCTTGCAGGCGGCGGCGCAGCTCGTAGGTTTCGGGAAAGAGAAAGCCTGTGTCGAGGAAGAAGATGTTCGGCTGCGGATTGATCTTCGCGGCCATATCAATGAGCGCCGCGCCTTCCGCGCCAAAGCCGGTGGCGATGGCAACGCCGTCGCCGAACTCATCGAACGCGTGCGAAAGAATCAGTTGCGGCGTTGCTTCTTCGAGGCGTTCGGCCATCGCTTCAATGCGACTGAGCGGGTTGTATTCGAGCGGCGCGAATTCGCGTTCGGGGAGTGCCATAATCTTCTCCAATCAAATGCCGGCGGCCTGCGCCTGCCGGAAAATTGAATCGAGTGAATGCTCCAGTTCCGCCGAGCCGAACCAGCCGAGTGATTGGCGCAGCGCGACGACTTCGCCGATGACCGCAATGGCCGGCGGCGCGATGTGTATATCAGACGGCTCAACTGCGGCAAGGTCGGCTAATCGGCCTGTGTAGACTTCCTGATGGGCGTAGGTTCCCCAGCGGATGATGGCAATAGGCGTCGCCCGATCACGACCTGCCTCGATCAGCTTGCCGGCAATCTCGGCAATCGTTTCGGCGCACATAAAAATCACCAGCGTGTCGGCGGCGTGCGCCGTCACCGACCAGTCAATCGCCTGGCGGCGTTTTTGCGGGTTCTCGTGACCTGTGATGAAAGCCACACTCGACGCTGCGCCGCGATGCGTCAGCGGGATGCCCGCGTAAGCGGCGGCGGCAACTCCTGAAGAGACGCCCGGCACGACTTCCCACGCGATGCCTGCCTCGACCAGCGCCTCGGCCTCTTCGCCGCCGCGCCCGAAGATGAACGGGTCGCCGCCTTTCAATCGCGCCACGGTTTTGCCGGCGCGGGCCTGCTCGATCAGTATGCGGTTGATCTCGGCTTGCGTTGTTGAAGGGTGGCCGGCGCGCTTGCCGACATCGATCAACTCGACGCCGCGCCGCGCATACGCGAGCGTTTCGGGATTAACCAGATAGTCGTAAACAATCACGTCGGCGGCAGCGATAATCTCTGCGGCCTTGATCGTCAACAAGCCCGGATCACCCGGCCCCGCGCCGACTAAGTAGACTTTTCCAGCTTGTATCGGTTGCTCGCTCATCGTCCGGCTCACTCGCCCAAAAACGAAAAACCCACCAGAGGCGCGGGGCCTGTGGTGGGTCGGTGGTAACTCTAACCGTTAAGTTCTAGAGCTTACGTTTTAGACTGATAGACCTCCACTGAAGGCTCCGCCGGGCGCGCTTGTAGCGCGCAACAACAGATACAACATGCGAAGCCGTTCATCTGGTTCATCAGTCGTTTCATAATTCGTTTCTTGAGACCTTACTCGCTTGCTACCTTAACCAACTGCTTCAGGCGAGTCAAGCACCAAGTTGTAAAAAGTTTTTCATCAACTGAATTCATCAACCGATAAGTCGCAGGCACGCGCGGGCCGTCGGCGCGGAAAGGGCTTGAGAGCCGGCCTGCGGCTATCCTACAATTGCGTAGCCCGGAGGGTAAGATAACGACGCTTTTGTAAGATAGCGATTTTTCGCCTCAGGTAAGGAAGACTATGACCGATCAGACGAGTGAGATCAAAAAGCTCTCGACGCTGTTGGAAGTCAGCCAGGCGCTGTCGGGCACGCTCAACTTGAAAGCGGCGCTGCACCGCGTGCTCGAAGTCCTCGAACAGCAGCACGGCATGCTCCGCAGTTCCGTGATGCTGCTGAACGAAGAGAACAGCGAGTTGACGATTGAAGCGGCCAATGGCATTACCGCCGATGGCCAGCGCCAGCGTTACCGGCTCGGCGAAGGCATCACGGGCCGCGTTGTCGAGAGCGGCAAGCCGATTGTTGTGCCGCAGGTCAGCCGCGAGCCGCTCTTTTTGAATCGCGCCGCGCCGCGCCGCGACCTGAGCAAGCAGGAATTGTCGTTCATCTCTGTGCCGATCACGCTGAATCGCAAGGCGGTCGGCGCTATCGGCGTTGATTTGAAATTCAAGAAAGACCGCGACTACGACCGAACGGTGCGCTTCCTTCGCGTCATTGCTTCGATGATTGCGCAGGCCATCCGCATGCAGCGCTCGGTCGAAGGCGAACGGCGGCGGCTGCTCGACGAGAACATCCACCTGCGACAAGAGCTGCGCGAGCGTTACGACTTCACCAACATCATCGGCAACAGCGGCCCGATGCGGCTGGTTTACGAGCAGGTGGCGCAGGTGGCGTCGACCAACACAACCGTGTTGATTCGCGGCGAATCCGGCACTGGCAAAGAATTAATCGCTCATTCAATTCATTACAGCTCGCCGCGCTCGCGCAAGCCGTTCATCAAGGTCAGCGTCGCCGCGCTGCCCGACACGCTGATCGAGTCGGAACTGTTCGGGTATGAGAAGGGCGCGTTCACCGGCGCGCAGTCGCGCAAGAAAGGCCGCTTCGAGCTGGCCGAGGGCGGCACGCTGTTCCTCGATGAGATCGGCGATTTGAATCTTTCAACGCAGGTCAAGCTGCTGCGCGTCTTGCAGGAACGCGAGTTCGAGCGACTGGGCGGCATTGAGACGATCAAGGCGAATGTGCGGTTGGTCGCGGCGACCAACAAAGACCTCGAAAAGGCGATAAGCGAAGGCACGTTCCGCGAAGACCTCTACTACCGGCTGAACGTTTTCACGATCTTCGTGCCGCCGCTGCGCGAACGCAAGTCGGACGTGTTGCAACTGGCCGATCACTTTCTCGAAAAGTTCGCGCGCGAACACAACAAGCACATCAAGCGCATCTCGACGCCGGCGATTGATATGTTGACGGCTTACCACTGGCCGGGCAACGTGCGCGAGTTAGAGAACTGTATCGAGCGCAGCGTGCTGGTTTGCGACGGCCAGGTCGTTCACGGCCACCACCTGCCGCCGACCTTGCAGACGGCTTCTGAGAGCGGCACCGTCACGCGATTGTCGCTCGATGCCGCAGTTGGCGCTTACGAGAAAGACTTGATTCAGGACGCGCTCAAGACGGCGCGCGGCAATCGCGCTCGCGCGGCAAAACTGTTGAGCACGACCGAGCGCATCATCGGTTACAAGGTGAAGAAGTACGGCATTGTCTGCGAGCGTTTTCGTTGATGGCCCACTGAATGAAAACGCTGGCGGGTTATCGATCCGCTTATTCGATCAGTCGTCGATCTCTACAATTTTGTCTGCGATTCGCCCGGCCCCCAACATTTTTGTTAGCCTGAGGCTCCTTGCATTATCACCGCCAATGGCTAAAAATCTGCGTTTTCCTTAGGTTTTATTCGTTTTTTCAATGGCGCTGGCGGCTGGCATAACGATTGCCCTTGGCATTTAAGCGGGTGACGTGGTTGCCCGCTCGGTCAGCAATCAAATTGATGTAAGGAGAGACACGATGAAGAAGCAACACGGCGAATTGATGGGCCAACTGCTGCGCTATCAAGGCCGCTATCCGCGCGAGGAAGAGTTCCGCGCCTTTCTGCGCGAGTCGGTGCGCACGCTGGCCAGCGACCTGAAAGCCTATGACATAGAGCTTTCGCTCGTGCCGGAAACGAAGGCAGTGCAACCGGGCGGCGGGAATCAAAAGAGCTTAAAGATCGGCTGCGAATGACGGCAACCGAGATGAGATTCACAGATGAACACCGACGCCAAGTGATGCGCAGGTCAGATGGTCGCGCCGGTGTTCATCTGTGATGTTTCCTCGCGCGATTGTGCTGATGCAATCTACTATTCAGAGCGTTCAGCGGTGCGCTCTCGTGATTGATAAACATTTCTTATTTGACTCTCAACGGCGCGTCATTGTACTCTGACGCTTCCGATGATGAACGTGGCGATTTAAGGCAACTTGCTCCACGTAAAACATGTGCTAAACCGCTGGAGAGTTTTCGACGCCCTGCGACGGTTTAGCGCGGGGCGTTTCATTTTTGTTCTTTCAAAAACCACCAACGTGGCGATTTAAGGTAACTTGCTCCACGTAAAAAACTGCTAAACAGCCCGGAAGCATTGAAGGCCCCGCGTCGTTTGGCGCGGGGCTTTTCTTTTTGCCAGTAGCCCGCGGCTGTGCTCGCTTACGCAGTTCCTGAAATCAGGAACATCGAATCGAGGAGATGAAAGCATGAGTTTCGTGCAAGGATTGAAGTGCCGTGAGTGTGGCCGCCATTACGAAAAGACGTTGCGGGCCGGCTGCGAAGACTGTTTCGCGCCGCTCGAAGTAGCTTATGACTACACAGCGATAGGCCGACAGCTTTCGCGCGAGCGGATTCGCTCGCGCGAAAAGAACCTCTGGCGTTACCGCGAGCTATTGCCGCTCGACGGGGAACCGCGCGTCGGCTTGTCGTCGGGCGCGACGCCGCTCGTTCGCGCCGAACGATTGGGCCGCGCGCTCGGCCTCAGTCGTCTTTACCTCAAGAACGATAGCGTCAATGCGCCGACGCTTTCATTCAAAGACCGCGTCACGGCGGTCGCCATCAACAAAGCTATCGAGTTCGGCCTCGATGCCGTCGGCTGCGCTTCGACCGGCAACCTGGCCAACTCGGTCGCGGCCAATGCCGCCGCCGCAGGGCTGCCCGCTTACATACTGATCCCTGACAACCTCGAACAAAGCAAGATCACCGCGACCTCGATCTTTGGCGCGCGAGTGATCGCTGTGCGCGGCAACTATGATGACGTGAATCGTCTTTGCTCAGAGATCGCCGACCGTTTCAACTGGGGATTGGTCAATGTCAACCTGCGCCCGTTTTATGGCGAAGGCTCAAAGACGTTCGGCTACGAGATCGCCGAGCAGCTCGGCTGGCGTGCACCTGATTGCGTTGTTGTACCGATGGCCGGTGGCTCTTTGCTCACGCGAATTCACAAAGGGCTGAAAGAGTTTGAACAGCTCGGACTGCTCGACGGCGAGGTGACGACGCGGGTTTACGGCGCGCAGGCTGCCGGGTGCAATCCGATTGTTGACGCGGTGAAACGCTCGTCGCGTGACATACGGCCTGTGAAGCCGGCGACGATTGCCAAGTCGCTGGCCATCGGCAATCCGGCTGATGGGTATCTGGCGGCGGGCGTCATTCAACAGAGCGGCGGTTACGCCGAAGACGTGAGTGATGAAGAGATCGTCGCCGGCATACGATTGCTCGCTGAAACCGAAGGCGTCTTCACCGAAACGGCTGGCGGCGTCACCGTTGCCGTAACGAAGAAGCTGGTTGAACAAGGCCGCATCGTGTCGGATGATCTGACCGTGCTTGCCATCACCGGCAATGGATTGAAGACGCAAGAGGCCGTGCGGCTCGCGCCGCCTGTGACTATCGAGCCGCGCATCGCGCAGTTCGAGCGCGCTATCACGGGGTTTGCCGCAACAGCTTAACGCGCAATCCGAATGAAGAACTGATCGAGCCGCTTTATGCGCCGAAGAAGAATAAAAGGAGAGTAACCAATGTCACAGAAAGTCATTATCCCAACGTTGCTTCGCCGATTGACCGACAACGCCGACGCCGTCGAAGTTGACGCGACGACCGTGCGCGACCTTCTGGATCGTCTTGATGAGCGTTACCCCGGTTTTCGCGCCCGCGTCTGCGAAGAGACGGGCGAGCTGCGCCGCTTCATCAACATCTACGTTGATGGCGAAGACGTGCGCTTCCTCGACAACCTGGCGACGACCGTGCCTGAGCGCGCCGAAGTCTCTATCGTCCCCGCCATCGCCGGCGGCTAATGCGCTAAAGCGCGACGCGGGGGAAAAGACGACACGGAGACACGGCGACGCGGGGAAAGAGGAACCGTTCGTCTGCGATGTCTTTCTCTCCCCGTGTCGCCGCGTCGCTCTGTCGCCGTGTCACCGCGTCACTTTTGTAACATTCACCGCAAAGGCGCGGCCCAATCTGTCAGCTTCCCTGCGGCAACGCCGCGCCTTTGCGGTGATACATCTTGATTGAGAAGATCATCGACATTCACTCCGAACGTCGGCGCGGGCGCTCGACCAGTCGGCCTGAGCAGTTGGGGCAGACGCGCTTCATCGCTTCGGTGCAGGCGCGGCAGAAGGTGCATTCGTACGAGCAGATGTAAGCTTCGCTGTCCATCTTGAGCGTCTGCAAACAACGTTC
Source organism: Blastocatellia bacterium (assembly GCA_045807725.1). Lineage (GTDB taxonomy): Bacteria > Acidobacteriota > Blastocatellia > UBA7656 > UBA7656 > DATENM01. The sequence goes on from JBJMGV010000106.1 coordinate 55,671, forward strand.
GCACACGGCGCGCATTTCCAGTGACACGGCGGTTGCGCCTCCTTGTCGCTATTCGGTATTGGCGCGGCGGTATTCGCGCACGTATCGCGGCGCGACCAGACCGGGCCGCAACTGCTCGTCGTCAACCGGCTCGCCGGTCGTGAGTCGCAACGGCAGCACGCCGGCCCAGACCGGCAGCGCGTGATCTTCTTCGTCGTCAATCGGCGGACCTGTGCGAATTTTGGCCGACGCTTCGACGAGCGGCAGCGCCAGCACGGTCGTCGCTTTCAACTCGCTCTGGTTCGGCTCGCGCACGTCGTCCCAGCGTTCGGCAATGACGTGCTCGGTGAAGGCGCGCAGCGCCGCCATCTTCTCGGCCTCATCGGTGACGACGCGCGCTTTACCGAAGACGACCACTGAGCGGTAGTTGAACGAATGATGAAAGGCCGAGCGTGCCAGCACCAGTCCATCTATTAACGTCACGGTCACGCAAACGTCTATGCCTTCGGCGAGTGTGCGCAGCATGCGACTGGCCGCCGAGCCGTGAATGTAAAGCACATCTTTCATCCGCCCATAACCAGTCGGGATCACCACCGGGCGGCCATCCACAACGAAGCCGACGTGGCAGATGAAGGCTTCGTCGAGAATGGCGTAGACGCGCTCGTGGTCGTATTCGCCGCGCTTCGGCAGTCGCTTCAACGTAGTGCGCTCGGTCGGCGCGAATCGTTCCATTGACGCTTGCTCCCTCTCAAATCGGTTTTACAGTCGTGCCAAAGCATATCAAGAATTGGCTTGGAAACAAGTTCCATTTCGGCTTAGACTGATAGGGCCAATTTTAGAGCGACTGAGCGGAGGGCCACGATGTCAAAGCACGCCATAGCCGTTCCCTACACCACATTGATGCTCGACGCGTCGGCGTCCGAACCGCTCTATCGCCAGCTTTATAACGCGCTGCGCCGCGCGATTCTCGGCGGTCAGCTCAAGCCCGGCACGCGGCTGCAATCGACGCGAGAGATGGCCACCGAACTCGGCATCTCGCGCAACACTGTTATGAACGCCTTCGAGCAGTTGCTGGCCGAAGGCTATCTCGAAGGCCAGGTCGGCAGCGGCACGTACGTCTCGCGCGCCCTGCCCGATGACGCGCTCTTCATTCGCGCTGCCCGCCCGCGCGCCGCGCAAATGTCGCGCAAAGGCCGTGCGCTATCCGAACGTGGCGTGGCGCTCGCAGCAACGATGCTCACCACGTCGCGCAACGTCTCGCTTGTCCGCCCATTTCGTCCGGGCACGCCGGCGCTCGATGCCTTTCCCGCCCAGTTGTGGTCAAAGTTACTCGCGCGACGATGGCGCAAGCCGCCGCGCGAGTTGCTCGGTTATGCCGAAGCGGCGGGCTACCGGCCACTGCGCGAAGCGATTGCCGCTTACCTCGGCGCGGCGCGGGCCGTGCGCTGCGAAGCCGATCAGGTCATCATCGTCGCCGGCGCGCAACAGGCTTTGGATTTAACCGCACGGTTGTTGCTGAATGTCGGCGACGCGGCGTGGATCGAAGACCCCGGCTATCTCGGCACACGGGCGGCGTTGCAGGCTGCGGGCGCGCGCGTCGTGCCGGTGCCGATTGATGATGAAGGCTTGGATGTGCAAGCGGGCGCGCGGCTGGCCCCGGCGGCGCGATTGGTTTACGTGTCGCCGTCGCATCAATACCCGCTCGGCGTAACGATGAGTTTGGCGCGGCGACTGGCCTTGCTCGAATGGGCGAGGTCGGCAGGCGCGTGGGTCATCGAAGACGATTACGACAGCGAATACCGTTACGCCCGCAAGCCGCTGGCGGCGATGCAAGGACTCGACAACGATGGCCGCGTCATCTATCTCGGAACCTTCAGCAAAGTGATGTTCCCGTCGCTGCGGATCGGCTACGTCGTCGTGCCGGCTGACTTGATCGATGCGTTCATCGCCGGGCGCGGCGTGTTGTCGCGCTTCACGCCTTCGATAGATCAGGCGGCGCTTGCCGACTTTATTGACGAAGGCCACTTCGCGCGCCACATCCGCCGCATGCGGACATTGTATGCTGAACGACAAAGCGTGCTGGTCGAAGCGGCGCGGCGCGAGCTTGATGGCTTGCTCGACGTAGAGCCGCACGACGCCGGCATTCATCTGGTCGGCTGGCTGCGTGCTGGCATTGATGATCGCCGCGCGCAGGAAGAAGCGGCGCGTCAGAATCTCGAAGCGCCGGCGCTGTCGTCGTTCAGCCTCAAGTATCGCCCACGCGCCGGGCTGATGCTCGGTTACGCCGGCTACAACGAGCGCGAGATTCGCGTCGGCGTGCGACGGCTGGCAACCGCCTTGCACAACCTCGCGCCCGGCAAAGGCAGAAGCAACCACAGATGAACACAGATGAACACGGATGGAGAAGAAAGAAGCTTCAGGTCTTCTCATTCTATCTGTGTTTATCTGTGTTCCTCTGTGGTTCAACCGTTCATTTCATTCCAGAGTTGCTGTGAAGGCACGCGCAGGGCGCGATTGAATTTGCTCGACGCATTCTCCCACGCGATGATGGCGGTCAATTCAACGATCTCGTCTTCACTATAAAAACTTCGCAAGCGGGCGAACAGCTCATCGCTCACCTCGCGCCCGGTGATCGTCATCGCATCAGCGTATTCAAGCGCGACTCGTTCAACATCATCATAAAGCGGGCTGGTCGCGTAATCGGCTAAGGCGAGAATCTTTTCGCGGTTGAGGCCGAGCGCGCTGCCGACGGCAGCGTTGATGTCCTGTCAGAACTCGCAGCCGTTGAGTGAAGCGACGCGGCGATTGATTAACGCTTGCAATCGCGCGTCGATCAAGCCCGATGCTTCGAGGCCCGTCCACATCCCGCGCACGCCGCGAAAGATTGAAGGCCGCCGCGCATAAAGCAGATGATTCAGAAGCGGGCCGCCCCACTTGCGCGCCTGCGCCTCGAAGACGTTTCGGATGTAAGGTTCAACTGCGTCTGGATTGACGCCGGGGATTCGGGCCATCGTTGTTTCTCCTCGATGGCTATCCTAACGCGGATCGGCTCGCAGGCAAGTGCCACTTTCAGGCGGACGGCGCGAGCCAATTGCGAAGATGAGCCGCCGCAGGCGCGTGTGGCGGTTTGTAGGCCCTCGCCGTTGGCGCGTGCGGCGGCTGACTGAAGTCTCGCTCGATAGGCGATTGAAATATTTGTTCACGCGAGCAGTGGTGGTTGAACTTTTCTGACGAAAGCACTCTCGCAGCTCAGTGGAGTCAGAACTGCTCGCGTGAAGTACGAGTATGAGTTTACTCAACTAGCTCGCCCGAAATCCTCACGTGATTGTGAAAATCTGTAAAAAGATGTCTTGGAATCGGAGGTTAAAGCGGATCAATCGCGGCGCGCTCGCAGTTCATTCAATAATGAACTCAAGCCGCGCGTGGGCGGCGCGCAAAGCGGCTTCGACGCGGTCGGGGGTGGCGGCGCGGCTGAAGATGAATCCGAGATAGCTTGCGCCTTCGGGCGGCGGCGCGACGGGCTGCGTCAGCGGCGCAGTGATGATGATATCTTCGATGTCAGGCGTCTGCCGCGCTTCATCAAGTCCGAATACTTCTTGCAAGATGCCGGCGCGCGGAATGGGAATCATCATCACGCCCGCCGCTTGCCGTTCGCGCTCAATCGCGCTTACGTCGTCGCCGAGCGCGTGGCGAATGACGACCTCTTCAAGCGCCAGGCCGTCACCGAATTTCAAGGCGCGAGCGCACAACCCGCCGATTGTGCGCGCTGCGACTTCGATTACATAAGCGCCGCGCTCGTTGACGCGCAGCTCGGCGTGCACTGGGCCACGCGACATTCCCATCGCGCGCGTCGCGGCGGCGGTCGTCTCGACGATGTCACGCTGCACCTCTTCAGACAGCCGCGAAGGCGTGACGTAGATCGTCTCTTCAAAAAACGGCCCATCGAGCGGGTCGGGCTTATCGAATATGGCGAACGCGCGAAACTCGCCGTCCGTCACCAAGCCTTCAACGGCGACCTCGAAGCCGGGAATGAACTCTTCGACCAATGCTTCGCGCACCAGCTCGCCGCCGCGCCGCGCAAGCTTCGGATTGCTGACGAGCGCCGCGAGCCGCGCGACGACGTTGGCGAACTCTTCTTCGTTGTCGGCGCGCATCACGCCGCGACTGGTCGAGAGAAAGACCGGCTTGACGACGCACGGATAATCCAACTGCGCGGCGAATTCGCGCACATCTCCATCGAGCGAGAATGCCTGATAACGCGGCACGCGCACGCCGGCGCGGCTCAACACGTCGCGCATCAAGTGCTTGTTTTTGGCGGCGCGCGTGGCGCTCGTCGGGTTGTGATTCAGGCGAAGCTGATCGGCAATGGCCGACGCCGCAACCGCCGTGTCTTCGTCCACAGGGATGACGGCATCAATCGAATGTTCGGCGGCGTACTCGGCAGCCTGGCGCGCAGCCTCGTCAGGGTTATAGAGATCGAGCGCCAGCAAGCCTTCAGGATTGCGCGCCGCTAAGACGCTGGCTTGCTCACTCGCAGCGACCACGTCAACGCCGACTTTGCGCGCCGCGTCGAGATAAGCCTTCGTGCGATAGGTCGTCGTCGGCAGTAACAACAAGACTCTTGGCATACTCATTCCTTAAGCAATAGCTAAACCGACAGGGACGTGGCCGCGTAGCGGCAATTGAGTTTAGGCAGGCATTTCAATGCCTGCACTGTGGCCGCGTAGCGGCAACTGAGTTTAGGCAGGCATTTCAATGCCTGCATGATCAAGGCGATGATAGCCGCGTCGCGTCAGCGACGCCTGAATCAACGGGCATTCAACCGTCGCTACGCGACGCGATCACGGTTACGCCATCTTCCAGGCGTTGAAACGCCTGGCTAAGTTCATGCCGCCGCTACGCGGCGCAACAGTTCCAGGCGTTTCAACGCCTGGCTAAATTCCTGCCGCCGCTATGCGACGCAATAGTTCCGGTCGTTTTAACGGCTGGCTAAATTCATGCCGCCGCTACGCAGCGCAATAGCTCCAGTCGTTGAAACGACTGGCTAAATTCATGCCACCGCTACGCGGCGAAATAGTTCCAGTCGTTTTAACGACTGGCTAAACTCAACCGCCGCTACGCGGCGCAACTTCGCACGTTGCTTTTATTCGTTATGCGTTTCAGCCTACGCAGACAACCGCCGCTAGTGCGATGGCCCGTCGTATTGCAGCAGACTTTTGGCCGTGAGGCCGGCGATGGCAGCAGCGATCAAGCAACCAACGCCGCCGGTCACAACCGACAGCGTTGCGCCAATAAGCGCGGCCACCGCGCCCGCTTCCATCTCGCCCAACTGCGGCCCGCCCATAAAGAAAATCATGTTGACCGAGGTCATACGCCCGCGCAGATGATTGGGCGTGATAAGCTGGCGAATCGTTTGTCTGAGCACAGTGCTCACGGTATCCGCCGCGCCGGTGATCGCCAGCATCACGAGCGACAGCGCGAACCAGCGTGACAGGCCGAACAGAATCGTCGCCGCGCCATAGATCGCTATCGAAACGACGACGAGCTGGCCCTGCCGCTTGAACGTGCCGAACCGCGCCATCACGAGTCCCGTAATCACCGACCCGGTCGCCGGCGCGGCGGCAAGCAGCCCTAAGCCGCGCGCCCCGACTTTGAGAATCTCTGCCGCATAGATCGGCAGCAGCGCCGTCGCCGACGCAAAGAAGGTAGCGATGAAATCGAGCGTCATCGTCTGCACGATGATCGGCGTGCGCCAGACGAAGCGCAGCCCTTCGCCGAGCGCGCCGAAGCTCACGCGTGAAACCGCCTGCTCGCCGCTTTCAGGCCGACCGCTGGCCTGCATCAACAACAGCGCGATGATGACAGCGAGAAACGAAACCGCGTTGACGGCGTAGATCAAGGCCGGCCCGTGACCGGCGAGCAGCAAGCCGGCGAGCGCCGGGCCGACAATCATCGCCGAGTTAAAAACGACCGTGCCGAGACTGACGGCGTTCGCAAAGTCTTCGGCAGGGACGAGCGTCGGCAGCAAGGCTTGTCGCGCCGGGTTATCGAAGGCAACGGCTGCCGACGCAATCGCGGTCAACAAGTAGATGGGCCACACTTCGTCGAGGCCCGACGCGGTGAAGCCTGCCAGTATCGCCGCGCTCACAAGCATCACCGTTTGCGTGACGATCATCAGCCGCTTGCGATCTATGGCATCGGCAACGACGCCGCCGACAAGCGAGCATAAAACGATGGGCACGACGCGCACCAGCCCGACAAGGCCCAAGGCCAGCGGCGATTTCGTCAACAGGTAGACGTGCCAGTTGATGGCGACGGTCTGCATCTGCGAGCCGGTGACAGAGACGAGCTGCGCCAGCCACAACAAACGAAAATCGCGGTGGCGCAGCGCCGGAAACGCGGCGCGGCGTGGTTGAAGATCGGGGCCGGTCGAACGGTCGGCAGCGGTTCGTAAAGCCATCACTATTAACTTAACGCGTCGCTCACCCGCTCGCCACTCAAGAAAGGCGCGACCGACAAGGCGACACGGCGACACAGAGAAGAGCGACGCGGCGACACGAAGACACGGCGACAAGGCGAGAGCGGATGGATATGTCTTGATGTCTTTGTCGCCCCTTCGCCCCTTCGCTCCATCGCCCCGTCTCCCTCGCCGCGTCGCCGCGTCGCCGCGTCGCCCCGTCGCCTCATTGCTTATAGATCGTGCCGCCTTTCATCACGAAGCGCACGCGCCGCGTCGCCGAGATGTCGCGCGTCGGGTCGCCTTCGACGGCGATGAGGTCGGCGAGCAGTCCGGCTTTGACTCGCCCGATGCGGTCGTCCAGATGAAGGACGCGCGCGTCAATCGAAGTCGCCGAGCGCAGCGCGTCTACAGGTGACATACCGAAGCTGACCATCAGCTCAAGCTCGCGCGCGTTGTCGCCGTGAGCAAACACCCCCACGTCGCTGCCGCTGGCGATGGTCACGCCGGCGGCGAGCGCGGCTTTGAAGCTGGCGCGCTTGGCTTCAGCGTTGGGGCCGACGCCCGACACCGACACAGTTGGACACAGCGCGGTGCCGCGCTCTTTCATCAACCGAAAGACTTCAGGCGTACCATTGTCGCCGTGCTCAATCGTCTCGACGCCGGCCATCACAGCGCGGCGCATGCCTTCGGCGGTCGTCGCGTGCGCCGCCACCGCGCGGCCACTGCTGCGCGCCGTGTCAACGATCAGCTTCAGCTCGTCAATCGAAAAAGTCGGCGCGGCGGTATTACCAGCGCCCCATCGATAATCGGCATAGACCTTCACCCAATCGGCCCCCTTGCCGATCTGGTCACGCACGACGCGAATCAGGTCCATACCGTCGGCCTCTTCAGCGCCCTGCGGCACGCGCCACTCGGCGGCGAACCCTTTCGGCCCATAGCTTCCCGTAGCGACGATGGCGCGCGTGACGACAAGCATTCGCGGGCCGGGAATGATGCCCTGCTCGACCGACTGTTTCAATCCCACGTCGGCGTAGCCCGCGCCTTCCGTGCCCAGATCGCGCAACGTCGTGAAGCCGGCCATCAGCGTGTTGCGGAGGTGATTTGTAGCCCGCGCTACACGCAGGGCGAGCGATTCGCGGGCGACCTGATCGTTCCACACGGTTTCGCTGTACGGGTGCAGCAACACGTGCGAGTGCGCATCGATGAGTCCCGGCATCAAGGTCGCGCCGGGCATCTCGATGACTTTCGCATCGGCGGGCGCGTTGATGCTTGATGCCGGGCCGACCGCTTCGATGCGCTCGCCGCGCACCAGCACGACCCAGCCATCGTGCAGCTCGGCGGATTCGCCATCGAAGACGTGCGCCGGTTTGAGCAAGTAAGCAATGGACGTTTGTGCCGTCGTCGGCGCGTGAACTGGAATACTGACCATCAGACAGACGAGCAGAATCAACACAAGGGCATAACGTTTCATAAGCATTCCTATCATTCAGGTGATCTGAGGCAGCACCATTTTATGAGGCTCGACTTGACTCGGCAATGTCGGCGCGTTGAATTTGACGAAGCCAACGACTCTACCTTGATGAACCCGATAGCTTTGCCAGAGCGGTGTCACAGCGGGCGAGTTCGCGCGCGGCCTCATCAGGCTTGCTCGCGTCCTCGGCGCGCAGCGCGCCTCTCTGACGCAGCTCGTTGAATAATTCGAGGCTGTGTTGGTACGCGCTTCGGGCCTCGCCCCAGCCATCTGATCTTCGGCCAGTAGGCGTGCGGGCAGAGGAAGCGACGAGGGCGGCTTCTTTCCCCAGCTTATAGCAGATCGTCGCCAGCGAGTCGCGGATGCGGTCGCGCTGCGGGTCAGCGGCCAGGAACTTCTCGCCGCACTCGCGGGCCTTGCGGTAACTGGCGAGAGCCGCGAGCGCATCACCCATGCGAGCTTCGCTGTCGCCGAGTCGCTCGTAGGAATCTTCCAGGCCGGGAAGAACATTGAGGTCGTCGGCGTGTTGGCGCGCGTAGTCTTCGCGCATCGCCAGACCTTTGCGGTAATTCTCTAAGGCGGCGGCCACGTCGCCCGAACGTAGCAAGATGTCGCCGTGCGTGTCGTAGTCCACGGCCACGTCATTTTGTGCCGTCCTGTCGTTCGGATGGGCCGCGAAGGCCGCTTCGTCACTGGCGAGCACCTGGCGGGACATCTCGACCGCCTCCGCGAAATCGCCCATCATCACCAGGAGCTTGGCGATGCGCTCATAATTGATCCCGAGGTCTCGCCGCGCCTGGGCGTTGGTCGGGTCGGCGGCCCGTATCGCTTCGTTTATGGCCTTGGCCTGGCGGTAACAACCGAGCGCTTCGGCGTTCTTGCCCTGATCGCGCAGCACGTCTCCGAGCAGCGTCAGCGGAACTGTCACGCTGCGTTTGGACTTCGCGTTGTTCGGGTCGGCGGCGGCCAGCGACTGAATGATCTCGACGGCCCGCCGCAGGCTTTGCTCGGCCTCCGCCAGATCGCCCGTACCGCGCAGCATGTAACCCATCGAGTAGCAGCTTTGATAAAGCGCGCGCCGATATTCAACGTTATTCGGGTCGGCGGCGACTAGCGATTCCCGCAACGCCAGCGCGCGGCGATGACTCTCCAGCCCGCCCGACGTGTCGCCAAGATTAGGAAAGTAAGGGTGGCCTTTGATGTCCCCGACCTGCGCGTATGCCCGCGCCAGCGCGCGCCGCAGGTCGAGGTCGTCGGGCGCGCTCGCGTTCAGCGGTTCGAGTATCTCGACCGCCTGGCGGTAACATTCATAGCCCCCTTTGATATCGCCCATTTCCCACAGCACATCGCCCAGACCGCCGAGGCTGTCGGCCACGTCCTGCCGCATCGCGCCGTTTTGCGGATGTGCCGCCGCCAGCGCCTGACGGATAGCGAGCGATTTACGATAACTGGCGGCGGCCCCCTGCCTGTCGCCGAGATTTGCGAAATATGGGTTCCCCTGCACGTCGCCGATTTTGCGGTAAGCCGCCGCCAGCTCGCTCTGTAGCGACGCGTCGCTGCCGGCCTCTCCGGCTAGACTGTCCAGGTATTGGAGCGCGTCTTTGACCAGTCTCTCGCGCACAGGGGTGGAACCCGGCAGGTCGGCAATGGCATCGTGGTAGTCGAAGAGGACCGAATGCGCCAGCTTGCGCACATCATTGAAGCGGCGCTCGGCCCGCGCCCGCTGCCGCATCGTCGTCACGATTCCGCCCAACAACGTAATCAGGATCAGCGCCGCCGCCGCCACTCCCCAACGGTTCCGCTTGATGAACTTCGCGGCGCGGTAGCCGAGCGTGTCTTTGCGGGCGCGCACCGGCAATCCTTCGAGGTGACGCCGCAGGTCTTCGGCAAGTTCGCCGACCGACGGGTAGCGCCGCTGCGGCTCCTTGCGCAAGGCCATCAGGATGATGTTGTCGAGGTCGCCGCGCAGTTGCCGCCGACGTTGCGCCGCGCTCACAGTCGTAGGATCGCCGGCGGCTACTTCAGCGCGGCTGATGGTCTGGCTCGGTCGCTCAGGCTCGGTCTCACAGATGGCCTGTGCCACGTCTTCGGCCTTGTGACTCTTGAGGCGATGCGGGCGACGCCCGGTGAGTAATTCATACAACAGCACGCCGAGCGAGTAGACATCGCTCGCCGTCGTGATCGCCGCGCCATTGACCTGTTCGGGAGAGGCGTACTCTGGCGTCATCACGCGCAACAGGGTCGCCGTCGCTTCCACGGCTTCGCCGGTCTGCGCCGGGTCGAAGAGTTTGGCGATGCCGAAGTCCAGCAGCTTCGGCGTGCCGTCGTCGGTGACGAGGATGTTTGAAGGCTTGATGTCCCGGTGGATGACCAGATTCTGGTGCGCGTACTGCACTCCCGAACAGACCTTGCGGAAGAGATCGAGCCGCGCGCTCGTCGAAAGAGCGCGCGCCTCGGCGTAGTCGGTGATAGGCTGGCCTTCGATGTACTCCATCACGAAGTAAGGCAAGCCGTCGGCGCTGGTGCCGCCGTCTAAGAGGCGCGCGATGTTCGGGTGATCGAGCGAAGCAAGAATCTGCCGCTCGCTCAGAAAGCGGCGCAGAATCGCCTTTGTCCGCAGTCCGCCTTTGACGAGCTTGAGCGCGACCTTGCGATCAAACTCCAGGTCGCGCGCCAAGTAGACTTCGCCCATGCCGCCTTCGCCGATCAGCGAAAGGATTTCGTAATGTCCGACGTGTTCGCCCGTGCGCGAGGCGTCTTCGAGGTCGCGGGCGACCTGCCGAGCCTGCGCCTTCAACGCCGGCTCATGCATAAAGCCGGCGACCTCGACCTCGCGGTCTGCGGCCAGCAGCGCACGGACTTCGGCCAACAGGTGCGGCTCGCCGGCACACTCTCTGACGAGAAAGGCGTCACGCTCGTCCGCTTCAAGGCTGATCGCCGCAGCGAATAGCTCTGCCACCTTTTCATCGTTCCCACTCATTAGTGATGCCCCGTCCTTTCGCTCGTCCGTTACATTTCCTTAATCGCTTCGAGCAGCCATGCGCGCGCGAAGCGCAGGTCGCGTTCGACGGTGCGCTGCGACACGGTCGTCTCATCGGCGCTGAGCACGTCTGGTATCTCTTCGACCTTCAGCCCGCCAAAGAAGTGCAACTCGACGACGCGCGCCTGACGCGGGTACTTCTTCTCAAACTCCTGCAAGGCGTCGCCGAGCGCGACGAGATTCACGTCCTCGCTTTGTGCGACGCGTTCGGCGCGGCTCAGCGAAAGCATGAAGAGGCCGCCGCCGCGCTTTTGCGCCGACTGTTGGCGCGCATAATCGATCAGTATGTAACGCATCGCCCGCGCCGCGACGCCGATGAAATGCGCCCGGCTCTGCCACTCGATGTGCCGCATATCGAGTAGCTGTAGATATGCCTCGTGAACCAGCGCCGTCGCTTGCAGCGTGTGGTCGGCGCGCTGGCCGCGCAGGTAGCCGGCGGCCAGACGGCGCATCTCGTCATAGACCAGCGCGGTCAATTGCTCAAGCGCCTGCTCCTCGCCGGCGCTCCACTGCATCAGCAGTTTGGTAATGCCTTCGGCGTGCGACATTGACCCCGGATTGAATCCCTCAAATTGAAGTTGGAGCCGACGACCCCCCAAGGCTGGAAGCGGGATCGGGCAGGCAGCATAGCAATTCACAAATTATTTTTCAAAGCCGGATGGCGGGTTTGCGCCGAAGAATCCGATTACCTTAGTGGCCGGCCAAATCTGCGGATGGCGAATGTCTGTCTGTCGCCGCAGAGAGGCGGGCAGTCGAGCGGCCCCGTGCTCAATAGCACAAGCTGGCGGCTAAGCGGAAGCTGCCCGCCATCAACCCAAAGCGCGGATAGCGGTGCGAAGCGGTGTGGCGCACCCGTCCGCCAACTCATCACCCGATCAAAAACCCCTCGCGCAAATGCCAGGGCCAACAACCAAAGGAGTAATGGCCAATGAGATTTTTACTTCTCCGCATCAAGCGCATCGCCCTCTTTGCGCTTGTCTTCACAACCTTGCTGAGCGGCCTCGCCCTGCCCAGCGTTTCGTGGATGAAGTCACGCGCATCTGTTCTTCCGAGCACGGCCACTCGGCCCATGCTCGCGGCGATGCCATCTCCGTCTGCCAGCCAGACGATCATCATCTATCAAAATAACTTTGAATCGCCGAACGTTCCCATTCAAGCCAACTGCGCGACCCTCGACGCACGCGGCATCAATTTTCTGTACGGCACCCCGCAAGGCACGTTCAATCAGGTCAACACGGTCGAAGCGGTACTGTTGAATAGCCCATCGTACAGCAATCCGAGTGGGGTCGGAGACAACTTCGCCATCGGCATGTTGGCAACCAATCAGAACGACCTGCTCGCGCTGACGTTCGATTCGCAGGGCAAGTCGTTCATCAACGTCGCGATGGATATCAGCGGACTCGACGTTCCCGGCTGTGGCGGCCCATTCGGTGTGGACGCCCCAACATACCGCATGCGGTTGATCAACAGCCCGAATAGCGTCTTCAGTTTTGGGTTTGACCTCGGCGCTATCCTGGCTCAGCAGGACACCACAGGCGTTGCCCCACCGGATCAGTTCACGACGAACTGGAGCCATCAGGTCGTTTCGTTGAGCACAGCCGGGGCGACCGACGGCAAGGTGACGCTCGTATGGGACCTCCTGCAAAGCGGCTATGCCATATTCGACAATCTCATCATCACGGCATCCGACACTCCCGGTGATGTCGGCCCATCGCCCCCGCCTCCATGTTCCGCCGCCGGCCAATGGTCAGCCGAAGGCAACGCCAATGATAGCTCCGGCAACAATCACAACGGCACGCTGCAAAACGGCGCGACGTTTGCGCCGGGTTACGCGGGGCAGGCGTTCAGCCTCGACGGTAATGATGATTACGTTGAAGTGCCGATCAACTCCGGCGCTATGAACTCGCCCGCCTCCTTCACGATGGAGGCGTGGATCAATCCGCGGTCGCTTGACTACCCGGTGATCTTCCAGAAAGGGGTTGATGTCTATAATCGTGCCGGTCTGCAAATCACTCCCGATGGCTCGCTCTGTAGCTACATGAATTCGGGCATCTGCGCGGCAATCTCGGCACCGGGACTGATCTCGACATGCGCCTTCACGAAAGTGACGCTGCTCTATGACGGCTCAACACATCAACTCGTCACCTATGTCAATGGCTCGCAGGTTAGCAGCGCAGTCGTTACCGCGCCGTACAACAACACGGAGCCATTCACCATCGGCTACAGCTTGACGCCCGTCGGCTACAATTCGCACTTCCAAGGGCTAATTGACGAAATCAGTTTTTCAAGCTGCGTCGTGCCGCCGGCTACGTCGCAAAGTATCGTGACCGGCTGTGGCCCCACCTCAACTCCACCGCCCGCAATCACCGGCGGCCTGCCTGTTGACGGCGGCATCATGGGGCCGGGCAGCGGCTTCATCCCTGTCGCCCCGGGCCGCTTCCACACGACGCTCACCGGCACAGGCCATCCCGGCTGCACCATTCAAGTCACCGTCACCGACCCGGCTCGGCCTGTGAATGACTCGACGCAGACGACCACCGTTGATGCCGCTGGCAATTGGTCGTTGGGCCTCGATCTCTACGACTGCGATCCTGAAATTGACATCGTGCAAATCTGCGATGGCGTCGCAAGCGACCCGCTCCGCCGCCACATCTACGTCGATGGCACACCACCCGTCTTCATCAGTGGCGGCGGGCCGGGCGACGGCACAGACTTCACAGGCAACGGCGGCACGGCGACAATCATTCTCGACGGCGGCGCGGCTGATCCGGGCCTTGCCATTCACCTGCCGCCGGGCGACGGCGTGACTTACGAGTGGCACCTGTTCGGGCCTGGAGGCGGCGACATCCTGCTGGGCAGCGGCGGCGGCTCGTACTGGAGCTTCACAGGCGGCGGCGGCATCCTGAACATCAACCTGCCGCCGGGTGATTACACCATCGAAGAGCACGTCTGTGACACGGCGGGCAACTGCTTCATCCATCGCTGCCATCGCCATATCTGCGCTCGCCTGACCGTGACCGGCGGCCTGCCGGGCGACGAAGGCATCTATGGGCCGGGCGACGGCGTTACGTTCGGCAAGGTCACACGCGTCGTCACCGGAACCGGCAATCCCGGTTGCAATGTGCAGGTCGCCGTCACCGACCCGGCGCACCCGCGACTCGTGGACAACAACACGAGCTACACCGTCCCGGTTGATAACGCGGGCAACTGGTCGCTGCCGTTGACGCTCGATGATTGCGATCCTGTAGTGACCATTACAGAGATTTGCGACGGCGTGAGCGACGGCGGCGACATCATTCGCCAGCACGTTTATGTGGACGGCACACCGCCGACGGTCGGACTTGGCGACGGTGACATCTACGTCGGCACGGGCGGCACCGGCGGCATCGTGTTAGACGCCGCTGCCGGGGATGCCGGCTCGCACGTACCCAACGATGGCTTGAGCTATTCGTGGTATATCGTTCCCGACGGCGGCGCGGGCGTGCCGGTGTTGCTCTGCGGCGGCTGTCCGGGTGTCTACACCGCCAACGAGCCTGCCGGCGATTATTACTTCGAGGTCGTCGTCACCGACCGCGCCGGCAATCGAACGACGAAGCGTTGTCACCGCCGATGCCTGAAGCGGCCAACGGCCATCACTTACACGGGCGACGTAATGATTGCTGAAGGCGGCGCGGCGGTGCTGCAAGGCGTGCTCACGGACATCACGCCGCCGCTCGGCACGATGCCAGTGCCGGTCGTCGGGCGCACCGTCACGCTGACGCTCGGCAGCGGCCCCGGCGCGCAGAGTTGTACAGGCGTGACTGATAGTACGGGCTTCGTCCGCTGCACGATCAACCCGGTCAATCAGCCGCTCGGGCCGAACGGCATAGCCACAGATGTTTTCTCCGGTGATGATGTTTATCTGCCGTCGAACAATGGCGCGCAGACGCTCGTCTTCGCTTTTCCGGGGGCAACCGGCAACTTCGTGATTGGCGACCTCAACGCGCAGGTTGGTAATCACGTCACCTTCTGGGGCGCGCAGTGGGAGCAGCTCAACCCGATGAGCGGCGGCCCGTCCAACAACAGCTTCAAAGGATTCGAGAATCAGAGCAGCACGAGTGCGCCGCGTTGTGGCGAAACGTGGACAACCGATCCGGGCAATAGCTCAGGCCCGCCGTCCACGATTCCGACTTATATGGGCGTGATCGTGTCAAGCTCAATCACCAAGTCGGGATCGCGCATTAGCGGCAGCATTCCGAAGATCGTCGTAGTCAGGACGGATGCGGGTTACGCCCCGAATCCGGGCCACGCTGGGACAGGAACGGTTGTCGCCGTCTTCTGTCAGTAAACTTACAGCAAAATCTTTGATAGGAGGGGACAGGCTGTTTGTCCCCTCCTATTTTTTCACGGCAATTATCGAGGATTGATCACACCGACTTGCTGACACATCTCAAGCACCGGGCAGGTCGAGCACTTCGGTCGTGTGCCGGTGCAGATGTGTTTACCGAAAGGTACGAGCAGACGATTAATCTCGACCCAGTAACGGCGCGGCAGCTTCTCCATCAGCGCCGCCATGGTCTTCTCCGGCGTCTTCGTGGCGACGTAGCCCCAGCGGTTTGTCACACGGTGGACGTGAACGTCTACGCCGATGAACGGCTGATCGCAGGCAATGCCGAGCACGAGGTTGGCGCACTTCGGCCCGACGCCTTTGAACGACAGCAGCACTTCAGATTCGCAAGGCAAGTGGCCGCCGTATTCGCTCGCAACACGTTCAGCGATGGCGTGAATGTTTGCAGCCTTCTGCTCGTGAAAGGTGGCGGGGCGGATGAGCTGATCGATCTCTTGCAGCGACAGCCTCCGCATCTCTTCCGCCGTGCGTGCCCGCTCGAACAAACGGCGGGCCGTCGGCAGCATCACTTCGTCATAGGTGCGGATCGAGATGATGCAGGCGACGAGTTGCTCGAAGGTCGAATTAAAGCCGTCTTCGGCTAACTCGAAGAGCGCGGCTTTCGGGAAAGGCTCGACGGCTTTGCGAATGTGACGAATGGCCGTGCTGATGTCGAACGGACGTTTCTCCATAGCTTCCACGATCATCAAAGATTCGCGCGTCCACTGTGTTCGCTTCGATCTTATCACAGCGCCCACCGCACACGCGGCTCAAGCGATGCGCAGGCCGCGCCGCACCGTAATCTCAGAACCCAGAGCGACGAAGGCTGAACTCGGCGGCACGCTCAAACTTTCAACGAACTCCGCGCCATAGATCGCGCCGATGTCGCAGTCAAAGTCGTGCTCGCTCACGTCCCACACAGACCAGCGCGGGTGCTCGACCTGATACTCGACCGTGCCGCCGTCACGTTGCGTGGCATAGCCCCAGTAATGCTCGGTGATGAACTCGGCTTCCGAGCCGTCAATCAACTGCCGCGCCGCGCCCATCGTCACGGCGCGCAGCCGATTCCAGCGGCCCGCGTTGCGCCAGCCATATTCAACCACGCCTCGCGCTGCCGTTGATTCATCAAGCTCGACGCGGTGGCGCATCGGTCGAGCGATGTAGCTTTCGTTATAAAACAGGCGAGCGGCAGCGGCGATGGCGCGACGCGGGACGATCTCTTTGATAAAGACGACGCCGCGCCGCCAGCCGTCTTCGGCTTTGCGCCGCACGTAGAAGCGCAGGTTCACTTCTTCAAATCGAACGTGGAACGGAATCTTTATGCCGAGCACGCAGGTTTCTAAAAACATAAAGCCGACGACGCTCACCATCGTCTTACTGTGCCAATGATCCAGTTCAGTACCACGTGGCACGCGCCCGCGCAAGATAGCCGGATCAATCTCGTAGTTGAGCATGGCCAGGTGCTTCCACTGACCTGTCAGAAAAACGGGCGCTTGCTTCATAAGCTGATCGGAGCGCGTGACGCAATCTATTCAACAAACCGCGAGCGCACTTCCGGCGACGGCACGAGACACTGATCGTACTTGCCGAAGAACCTGTAGCGATAACGCGCGAAGAGGTCGTAGAAAAAGTCGCGCACCACGCGAGGCACGATGCGAAAGACCATTAGCAGCTTCCACCAGCCGCCCAGATAAGCCGCGATGCGCAGCGCCGCGTCCGAGCGGATGAAGATGCGTTCTTCGTCATCGCGCCCGCGTTCGACCAGCACGACCGAATCGACGTTCTGCAATTCGGGATGGCGAGAGATGACCGCTTCGCCGTACGCGCTCTGCAACGCGGCAAAGCGCATCGCGCCGCGCCGGTCGCGCCTGAGAATCATCTGCACAGTCTTGTTGCAGAAACCACAAAGGCCGTCATACAGCAGCACTCGATTTGATGGCGCAAGCGACTGGCTCATCCGTCAACCCTTATCAAAGACTGCATTGAACATTAGCGGCGGAACAGCAGCGACAGCGTCATCGCCAGGCCGATGAAGATGACTGCGCCGCGCGCAAAGCGCCGGCCCATGCGCCGCGCCAGCCCCGCGCCGCCATAGCCGCCGGCTATCGCGCCTACGGTCATCACCAATGCTGCCGCCCAATGCACAGGCCCCCATATCATAAAGTAAAACGAGGCGATCACGTTGATGCAAACGGCGAAGAAATTCTTTAGCCCGTTCATCTGGTGAATGTCCGTGAGTCCGAGCAAGCCGAGCACGGCCAGCATCACAATGCCGTTGCCCGCGCCGAAGTAACCGCCATAGGTCGCCGAAAAAAATTGCAGGATGATCGCGCCCACCCACCAGGCGCGGCTCGGCGCGTTCGCATCGATCACGTCGTTCGCTTGATTAATCGAGCTATCGGCTAACGCGATAGCCGTCTCTCGCCTTTCGCGGCGCAGCCAGCGCATCACGGGTTCGCCCGCGGCAAATAAGACCGTGGCGAACAGAATCAAAAAAGGCACAATGGCTTTGAAGGTATCCGATGGCGTCTTCAGCAACAGCAGCGCGCCGACCAGCCCGCCGACGACCGATGACGGCGCGAGCCACAGCATAAAGCGGCGGCTGTCGCGCAGCTCGCGCCTGTAGCCAACCATCCCGCCTAACGAGCCGGGCCACAGCGCGATGGTGCTGGTAACGTTGGCGGCCTTCGGGTCAATGCCCATCCAGATGAGAGCCGGGAAGGTCAGCAGCGTGCCGCCGCCAGCCACAGAGTTCATCATCCCAGCGACGAATGCCGCGCCGAAGATGATCACACCTTGCCAGAGATGTATGCTCACGCGGTCAGACTAGCATACGCGGGGGCCGGGGTCAGGGGCCGGGGGTCGGGAATAAGGAATGAGAAGTCAAGAGTGACAAACGCTCTCACACGTTTAACCTGATCCCTGGCCCCCGGCCCCCGGCCCCTGCAATTTGGATCGCGTGTAGACGACGCGGAAGCCCTGGCGCTCGGCGTTGCGCTGCGACGTAGTGCCGGGCAGCGTCGTCACCATCGCCAGGTCGCAGCCGTGCTCGGCGGCATAACGGAGCCGCGCTCTTAACAAAGCCGTTTGCGCGCCGCGTCCGCGAAAGGCCGGCAACGTGCTCGCGCCGCCGCACGAGGCAACCCCATCGTGCATCGTCAACACGCCGCCGCCGATGATCTCGCCGGCGACCTCTGCGAGAAAGAATGTGCCCGTCGCGCTGTTTAGCGAGGTGATGAAGAGGTCAATCATCCCCGGCGGCAAATCGCCTTCGGGGAAGAAGCCACGCGCTACGGTTTCGGCCCACACCCGCGCCTCGTGGCTTTCAGGATGGCGGACGCGCACCTCGCCATCGCCGACCATCGCGGCGTCTTCGTGCGTGAGCCGGCGCGTCAGGACGTTAGAAAATTCAATCAACGAGTAACCGCGCTTGCGAAAGACTTCAACAATCGAAGGGTCCGCGTAAGGACAAAGCTCGACGGTAGTGGCCGCGCCGCGCTGGCGGAAGAACTCTTCCATTCGCGCGACCTCGTCTTCTGCGACCGTGCCGTCGAGTCCGAGCGCGAACGCCTGCGTGACCGGCGAATCGACGCCGGCAAAGATGGCCCAGCCGCCGGCGAATGATTCCGCCGTCGCGCCGGTCTCCGGGAACAGGCTGGCGTGGGCGCGGGCGAAGGCGGCGCTGCCGTAAGCGTCCGTCAGCTCCAACCGATGAGCCAAATTGCGATTGATGAATTGCACGTTGAACCCTTTCAGCCAATCTCTGCGCGCGGCCCGTCGATGCCCTGACGGCTCAAGCGAGATAGCGCCGAATGACGCGAGTCATAATCTCAACGCCGGCGGCCAGCGCCGATTCGTCTATGTCGAAGCGCGGCGAATGGTGCGGATGCGCGAAGCCGCGCGCTTCGTTGCGCGTGCCCAGGAAGAAATAACATCCCGGCACGCGCTCAAGGAAATAGCTCATATCTTCGCCGCCCATCGTGCGCACGCTGTCGTCGCGGATAACGTTATCGCGCCCGACCACATCGGCGGCACAGTCGGCGACCATCTCGCAGGCTTCGGCGTTGTTGATAAGCGGCGGCGTCTGTCGTTTGTAATCGAGCGTATGGCTCGCGCCCATCGCTTCGCAGACGCCGCGCACGACGCGCTCGAACTGGCCGGGGATATGCGTGTGCGCTTCTTTGCTGAAGGTGCGCACAGTGCCGCGCAGTTCGACCGCGCCGGCGATGACGTTAAAAGCCGAGCCGCCTGTAATCTTGCCTACAGTGACGACGGCGGCGTCAAGCGGCGAGACGTTGCGGCTGACGATGGTTTGCAAAGCGGTGACGACCTGAGCGGCGGCGACGATGGCGTCTACGGTCTGTTGCGGCATCGCGCCGTGACCGCCGCGCCCGTGAATGATCAACGTGAACTCGTCAACGGCGGCCATCATCGGCCCGGCGTAGATGCCGACCGTACCGGCGGGCAAGTTATTCCAGACGTGCAAGCCAATGGCCGCCGTCACGTCGGGCGAAGCGAGCACGCCGTCTTCAATCATCGCCGTCGCGCCGTTGCCGCCTTCTTCGGCGGGCTGAAACGCGAACTTCAAATGGCCGCGAAACTGATCGCGCTCGCGCTGCATACGCGCCGCAACGGCGAGCCCGATGGCGACGTGCGCGTCGTGCCCGCAGGCGTGCATCACGCCATTGTTTTGCGAGCGGTAGGCGGCTTCGCTCTCTTCGTGAATCGGCAGCGCGTCCATATCGGCGCGGTAGAGCAGCGCCCGCGTCGCTTCGCCCGCTGACACGGAATCGGCTTCTGAAGCGGCTTTCGTGCCTTCGAGCAGGCCGACGACGCCGGTGCGCCCGACGTGGCGCGTCACTTCGTAGCCGTGATTGGTGAGCCGCTCGGCGATCACTCCCGCTGTGCGCTGCTCGGTGTAGGCAAGCTCCGGGTGTGCGTGAAAGTCGCGCCGGTCGGCGATCAACTGCTCAATGTCGGACAGCGACAGCGGCGGTTGCGTGTGGCTTGTCATATCGTGCTCCCAAGTAGGCAGGAGGCAGTGGTCAGTTGATAGTTGATACCAGTGGCCAGTGGTCAGTTGATAGTTGGTACCAGTGGTCAGTTGATAGTTGATAGTTGATAGTTCCTCAAGCTCCGTCAGGAGCGTGATGTTTATAGTTCACGATGCAATAGATGAATCAAGCTCCGTCAGGAGCTTGATGTCTATCGCGCCCCTACGGGGCTTCGTCACATCCTTCAGCTATATCTATAAACATCGCGCTCCTGACGGAGCTTGCAGATTAAACCGCCCGCGTTACTATAAACATTGCGCTCCTAACGGAGCTTGGGGAACTATCACCTAGCAGCTATCAACTAGCAGCTATCAGCTATCAGCTATCAACTATCAGCTATCAACTATCAGCTAGCTGCTAGCAACTATCAACCATCAACTAGCAACTATCAACTTTCAACTGGCCACTGGCTACTGCCTCCTGCCTCCTGATTACCTGATCCGGTCAATGCCGTGCGCGTCTTCTGCCGGGGCGGCTTCGCTCGCAGAGGCCCGCGCGTGCTCGTCTTTCAAGCGATTCAACATCTCATCGCGGCGGTCGAACAGGCGCTTCAACGGGCGCGGTGCGTGGCGGGCCATCGCGTACGCCGTGAGGATGGGCAGCGCGATGGTCGAGTCAACGTAACAGACCACCGCATCGGGCAAGCGGTCGGGATCAATCTTGCCCCAGCTCACGGCCTCCGCCGGCGTCGCGCCTGAAAGGCCGCCGGTGTCGGGCCGCGCATCGGTGACTTGCAGGAAGTAATCGTGGCCCTTCTCTTCGATCTTCAAGACCTCTTGAATCTGCGGCTCGGTTTGCAGGATGAAATTCTTCGGGCTGCCGCCGCCGAAAATCAAGACCGCTGACTTGCCGCCGCTGCTCTTGGCGTCGAGCACAATGGACGCCGTCTCATTTACATCCGCCGTCACATCGTAACGCAGGCGGTTGCCGGTCAGCGCCTTCGCCGCGACGTTCATACCGATTGAGCTATCGCCGGGCGACGAGGTGTAGACTGGCACGCCCGCTTCGTAAGCCGCCGCCAGCAAGCTCTTGCGGCTCAAGCCCAGCACGCGCTCGCGCTCGGCGATGTACTTGCCGGCCAGGTAATGAAACTCTGCCGTGCTCATGTCGCGCTGGAACTCCGGCGCTCCGATCATCTGGCGATAGAATTCATCGGTCGAAAGCAGCACGTCGTAATCAAAGAAAATGTCATAGATGCGCACGACGCCTTCTTCGCGCAGCACGACATCGGAAATCTGCGGGTTGCCGCGATGCAGCTTGAGCCCTATGCCGAAGTGCGTGTCGTGATAAAGGTTCGCTCCCGTAGAGACGATCCAGTCAACGTAGCCGCTTTCGATCAGCGGGATGATCGCCGACATACCAAGCCCTGCTGGCGTCAGCGCGCCGGTCAAGCTCATACCAACGGTCACATCGTCGGCCAGCATCTTTTCGACGAACAACTGGCAAGCTTCGCGCAGCCGCGCCGCGTTATATGCGAGAAAGGATTGCTCGACCAGTTCGGCTACGGTCATCTCGCCGGTGATAGGCTTCGGGTCAATCGCCGCGCCGCCCAGATAATGATGTCGCTTTGCCACGAGTCACCTCTCAGACAGGATACAGGATTCAGGATTCAGGCTGGGCGTCGGCTGCCAATCGCTCGACACAGGATCAGCCGGTTTGCTTGCAACAGCGGAGAAACCCTGAATCCTGAATCCTGACTCCTGTATCCTGTTCTGACTAGGTTACGGGCAAGCGTGCGGCAATGCAACTGCGGCGGGAAGATCACTCGGCGAGGTAAGGGCGCAGGGCTTCGATGACTTCGCCGGGCACAAAGACCGACTTGAAGGTCGAGCGCGAGACGCAGGCCAGCACAACGTGGCCTTCGGCGACGAGGTCGGCTTCGCCTTTGCGATTCACCTCGAAGCGCAGCGTCAGCGACTTATTGCCGATGCGCGCCACAAAGGCCGAGACTTCGATGAGGTCGTCGAGCAGAAGCGGCTTGCGAAAATCAAAATGAATCTGCACGCGCGGCAGCCAGATATCGAGCCGATCAAAGACGACCGAGTATGGCAGGCCGACGGCGCGGAACAGCTCGGTTTCGGCGATCTCAAAGAAGCGCAGGAACTGGCCGTAATAGATGATCCCGGCGCGATCAATGTCTGACCAGCGGACGTGTTCTTCGATGGTGAATCGCTTATGCATAGGGATCGGCTTCGTAAGATTCAACGCCGAGGATTTCGTAAAGCGTCGCGGCCTGCGCTTTCGGCGGCGGTTTGAGTGGAACCTGAGCGACCCGCACAGTGGTGATGCGCCCGCGCTGGCGGATACTGATCTCGTCGCCGACGCGGACTTCGCGCGCGCTTTTGGCCGTCGCGCCGTTCAGCCGCACCGCGCCGGCTTCACACATCTGCTGCGCCAGCGTGCGGCGCGGAATCAGGCGAGAGAGCTTGAGGTAAAGGTCAAGACGCATAGGA
>JBJMGV010000107.1:0-34753 GCA_045807725.1 Blastocatellia bacterium
CAGAAACGCGGTGTCTATCTGGTGACGCCCTACAAGCGAAAACGCAACGAGGAGGAGACGGCAGTGCCGAGATTGTTCAATCGCTTTGTTTCAAGCATCAGGCAACCGATAGAAAGTTTGTTCGGATGGCTGATTCAAAGAACCGATGTGCAGAACGCCTCGCGGGTGCGTTCAGCGCAAGGCTTGTTAGTTCATTGCTACGGCAAACTGGCTGTGGCCTGTTTGCTGCTCACTTTCTACTCTTGATTCGCATAAGTAATAAATTTCTCATTCAGTTGTTCATGATCGATAAATAAATAATTTTTATGTGCCACACCAAACCTATGATATGCAGGATCAATGAGAAGGGTGGTTCTGAGAGTTTCATCGTAAATGCCTGCACAAGCATGATTGACAACACGGCCATGTAGGTCGCCTCGCACGGGTACGTACGCGCTAGGAACGCCGGCCAAACTCGCTAAGGCAATGAATAAAATAGCCATCTCTCCGCACACACCTTCTTGAGACCAGAACGTCTCAAGGCTTGTGCGATAGCCAACCGGGCCTCTCTCTTCCTTGCCATACCTGATGATTTTTACAATCCAATCAAATAAAGACTTCGCCTTATCGACGTTGTGACTAAATCTATGGGTTAGCCCCTGCGCTACTTTGTCCATTTGATAATTCACTTCTAGCGGAGGCTTTACATAGAATTTTCGGACCATATCCAGAGCGGTAGTCGTAATGGTCGTATAGTTAACTGGTTGCCCCTGGTAAGATAAAGTGGCCAGTACTGCTTGCATGAACTGAAAGCCGCTACTATCCAGCTCATCGTAAAGATAGAACAGAGATTTTGCCTGCTCCTTGCGGAAGCTGCCCAAATATTCTTGAAGGGTTATAGCCATATATCCTTACCAGTTGACCGGCTATTCTATACTTCTTGGCTGTTTCTGACAAAGGGCTTACTCCTGTGCTTTATCGGTTTTGAAAGAGAGTGGAATTGTTTCTCACTCAACGAAATTAAATGCGTGCGAGGGGCCAAAAGGAGTAAGCCATGACCATACCCCTCCTTGACAGATTCAATCTGTCTGCTAGGCTACACTTACCATTAACCACCCCAGCAGTAATTCCACCAAGGAGCAAACATTATGAGCTACACTCCAGAAAACAACGGGCATGCTCATTTTCAAGAAGCCTTTTTCGATAGCAATGAAGAGGCCCAAACAAAGGAGGAACTAGAGCGGAGACTCCAAGAGATCTCGCAAATGAAGACCGAAACGCAGGACGAAATTCGCCGACTGAGGGTCGAGCTTGAAGGCACGACACGCACTGCTGAATCACTTGAAGCAGACGAGGAAGCGATCAGACAACATCTCAGTCGTCTGAAAAAATGAGCGATCTGTACTACCAAAAAGCCGATGCAGTGCTCGGCTTTTTACTTTGGTCTTCCCAAGTTGCTATTCCGTCTTGCGGTACTTCTGGCCAAAGATCGGCGTTTCGGTTTTAGTGCGATGTTTGGTTTGCGAAGCCCCCCCAGTACTCTCCGTATAGTCTCCCGTCAATGGATTCCACCGTTCGCGTGATGTGGATTTCACCTTGCCATCTTTATCCCGCGTTTCCCGGTACGTGCTAAAAATCCCCTTTTCGCGCGTTTGCCCAGTGTATTTCCCTTTGTGGCTGTGGTGCTCCCGGTACTCGTCGCCCAAAATCCCTTTCTTATCTTCAGACTCGGAAATAAATTGGCCTCTGCTATTGTACGTGCGAAAGACAACCCGGCCAAACATCAACTCCTCTCTAACAGTTTTGAACGGTTTATGCCGAAACAGCGCGCGGCATTCTTCACAGCGTTTAGGGAGGTCCCATCCCTTTTCCTTACACTTGAGTTGCGTGCCAGTAGGAATCGTAAAGCCGGCCCCGCAGTGTGCGCAGACCTCGGTGATTGGAGGATGGTTTTCTTTGCATGACGTGCAGATGGTAGGCGGATTGTCCCAATCCGAGCTTATGCGCATCGAACGTCCGCAGTTGCCGCATGCCTTCTCGTACCATTTATCATCCCGCCGCTTTTTGCAACTCTTGCAGAGCTTTGGCGGGTTACTCCAATCACGGTGAATTTTTATCGTCGTGCCGCAATCGCCGCACCGCTCTTCATACCACTGGGCGTTGCGGTGATCTTTACAGGATTTGCATATCTTGGGCGGATTGTTCCATTCGCGGTGAATCCGCATTGTAGTTCCGCAATCATCACAAGAACGTTCATACCATTGCGCCTCACGACATTCCTTGCACGACTTACAGATTTTCGGAGGATTGTTCCAATCACGATGAATGCGCATCGTTGTTCCGCAGTCAGCGCAGTTTTCCTCATACCACTGCGCTTTGCGGTCTTCTCTACATGATTTACACACACTCGGCGGGTTATCCCAGTCCTCGTGGACATTGATTTCATCGCCACAATCGTCGCAGGATACGGTGTACCACCCGGCCATTTGCTACCTCCCGATCAAGGCCCTTTTTCTTTACTGCTCAGACGATTGTAAAGCTCAAAAAACCGCCCGGCAATGTGTAAATCGAGAGACGTTAGCTACGAAACAAAATGTTCGAGAGGCAGTCAGAGAACTCACCCAGATTACTAACTTAGGGCTTGCTATTATTCTGTAGCGGCTTAATGTCAGCGATCAAACACAAAACCGATGCATACCAAACTCTAAATCAGAATGCGAGAGTGGGGCCTATCCTCTATTTAATATCTCCCAACATCCCTTGACCTTCCGCGCTTGCTGAATATAATGGGCGGCATTTATTTCAAGCAAGGCTCAGGGAGATGAAAGGAACATACGGTACATCTGGTTGGCTAGTCGCTGCGATCTGCTTTCTTGCGCTTGGTTGTGTTGGAGCAGCACTCGATACTTCGCCGCATCTATCGGAGTCATCCCCTGGCACACAAGTAACTGATTGGATGTATGCTCACGATCTATCTGAAACGCTGCGCCAATTACCTAACCTTTTTGCCGTCTCTATCGAAAGCAAGTGCGGTGATGGAAGTAAGCCGGTTCAATACCGAGCATTGTTAAGACCTGATCCACATACCCAGCTGTATGTTTGGCTCTATGACGTGGATGAGAAAACGTATATGTCAAATAAGGATTCTTACCAGCGCCAAGGATATTCCGAGTATACGCACAGTTCATTTGTGTGTAATGGAATCACCTTCCACAAAGCGTTGTTTGTAAAAAAAAGGTAGGAGAACTGACTATACTAACTTACCTCACCGCAGCCTGTTTTTTACTCTCCGCGATCTGCTTCGCGGTGTGGATCGCCCAGACTCTGCCCGCCGACTTCGTCTTTATCCCTTCAAGAACCATCAAGCACTTGGCTCTGGTTAAAATCTCAGCCGCAGTGATTACCATCGCAGTCATCACGTTACTTCTACTGCTTACGTTCATCGTCATTGGGGAGGCCACCCCCATTCTCTACGCAAAGACCGATCACCTATGGGGAACGGTGCTGTTGCTTTTTTGTGGGGCCGCAGCACTCGCCCCGCTCCTGTGCTGGGCGGTGCAAGGAAAATTGCTTGCTTTATGGATGCCAACGCTTAATTGCCATTTCTGCGAAAAAGAAATTGAGCTTGTTGAACGCTGGGAATGTCCTGGCAGATGCACGCCGACGTATCGCCATGTGCTTTCATCCTGCCGCACCTGTAACACGCGGATGAAAGGGGTGGTCTGCCCTTACTGTAAGCGGCAAATCATCTTTGAAGATTCGTACAATGAACTTGAAGTGCGAAACCGTCACAATCGTCATATCACGCAGTCCAATCTCTATTTTTGGGGAGCTTTGTTCGTGCTCTATGCCGCACTGCTCTCCACCTACTATTGCTGGCAGGTAGGAGCAGATGGTCAGTATATTTTACCCTGGGTTGCTGGTGCTGCCATCGTTACGTTATTTTTCCACAGGCCGAAACGCTTGGTCACTAATCCCTACTACACGGAAGGAATCGTCCAATGGTTAAGAAGCGGGAAGAGATAGACCCGGATTTCATCGCACGACCTGCTCAAGATTCAGCGCTGCAGTTTCCGCCCCGGCACGGCCTCAGGGCAACCGATGAAGAGGTGTCTGCGCCAGCGGTGTTTGACGAGCGGCGAATCAAGCGCGACCTGGAGCGGCTCGCCACCACCCCAAACATATTGGCTAAGTACATCACGGTACTGAGAAGCAAATTCACCAAGGCATCGGAAATTAAAGTACTCAACCACTGGATCGACTACTACCAGACCGCGCAAAAGATCATAGAATCGCGGACCGGAGTAGTCCGCGCTCAACACAAGCACTTACAGCTTGAGCGGGAATACCACATCAAAGATCGGGAAAAGGATTTGCGGCTCACCGAGCTTGACGCGGACATTGCAGAAGCAGAGTTAAGGAAGATGCGTGCCCAGTACGCCGCCTATGAACTAAAGCAAAGCCTCAACCAGGGCAGCCGTTCATATTCAACAGTGCCGAACACTAATGATCCGCAGCGAGTAGAACAATGGTACAAGCAGGCCCGCCAGGGCATTCTCGCCGACCACGCGCTATCGGTAGATGAGCAAGATCAACTCCTGTCCGCGTTAAAAGTAGAGTATGAGCAACGGAAGCGCGGGCGCTTTATTGATATTTAGGCCGACTGGCATAAAGGGATTATGTGGCGCTTGAATTCAGTGCAGTTGAACCGGCTGCTGACCGAAGAAGAAGGTGCCTTGCGGTCACTCAAACTCCCATTGCCCAGACCGACTGCTCACCCTTTGCGCCACAGCCAGCCCGATCTGCCGTATAGCTTCGAGATCCCGCCGCACGTTGCTTTTTCAATTCCAACTCCGACCAGAGCAACCCCCAAAGCCGTCTACGTCATTGTAGGCGACCAGCGCACCCTGAATAGTGCCGAGCGCGAAGGTCTGGAGTCGGGCTTATCAATTGTAGCTTTCAAATATCCAGGGCTTTGGGTGAACCGTGATCCGTATGAACTGTATAAACGAATTAGAGAACAAGGTATTGATGACATCACGCAAGAAACGGTGCCGCCACTGTGCCTGATTGAAGCATTTAGCCCAAGCCAACTTCAGCGTCTGGAATGGCAAGCAAACCTCTGGTCTGCGGCCACCGGCGAGCTAATGAACCAGGTGCCAGCATATCTTGGACTCCCTCCACTCCCACAGCCCGAACTCGCTTTGCCACCACAGTGTTCGACTGGCCCCCTTGTAACTATCAAGCTGCTTCCCGTGCAGGGCAACCGCATCATCAGCGCCGATACGTTTTTAGATCAGGTTCGTACGGCAAGTCACCCGCTCGCATTCGAGCTTGTTCGGGAGTCGGGCACCGCTTACTTTCAACTCTCATTTGCAAACGAAGACCGCACCTTGATCGAAGGGCAATTCAAAACCCATTTCCAAAAATTTTTTATTCAGCCGATCCAGTCACCGCAAGTTTTTTCATCGCCGGCAAGGCCCTTCTACGCCGTGCAGGCGTGGCTTCCCACCATCTCAGACTCGATTAAGCAACTAGCCGATTTCTCTCTGAGCCCATACAATAAACTCTTCACCTTTGCGCGTGACGCTGCGCCCGGTGCCCAATTCGCGTTCCAAGTTTTATTTGCGCCGATTGCCGCCAGAACGCTTCAGACCCTGCACGCAACGCTTGAACGCTATCAAAAGCAGCTTGCTGTCTACTCCGACCGGCTAACTAATGAGCACGAATATTTGACAGACAGCCTGCACGATTATCGCCCTGAGCATTTTGAAGACCCGGCGGTGTATCGGACAAAGGTTGACAGCCTGAAAGGGCAAGCCCAGCAGCTCAAGCGAAGCAACCGCGATCACATCAAGACGGTGAGCGCTTATAGCGACCGGATCAGCCACAGCATACGGAAGCTGGCAAACAAATATCCGCCCTGGCTGGTTTCGGTTCGCCTCATTTGTTCCGACCCGCAGTTGCTCACCAAGCTGCGAGACCATTTTTTTCACCAGTATGAAACAAATAACGGGCACTGGCAGATTTCAGGCGTAGAGCCGATCAGTAAGCTGGATCGTCGCATAGGACGCTGGGGAGTGCTCGCCACCGGTGAACTGTCAGCGCTGATACACTTCCCGGCAAGCGAGGCCGACAGCGTCGAAACCGTTTCGGCGAAACAGTCAGAACCGCCGCCACTCTATACGCAAGCCGGCCTGATTCTTGGGACAAGCCAGATAGGCGGCAGAGCCCAAGTCGTGACCTTGCCTGAGCCTGTCCGTGACCGCCACGCCTATATCCTGGGACGTACTCGCAGCGGCAAATCAACTCTGATCACCAATATGATTGTGCAGGGCATTATCCAGGGTGAAGGCTTGTGTGTCATTGATCCGCACGGCGACCTGGTCGAGGGGTTGCTCGATTACGTCCCCAGCGAGCGCGTCAGCGACACGATTTACTTAAACCTCACTGATGGCGACCACCCGATTCCGCTGAACATTCTGAACATATCTGATCCAAATAACGCGGCATCGCTCGTTGATGATGTGGTGGGCACTTTTAAGCGGCTGGTGGACTCGTCTACCTGGGGCTACCGTATGGAGAATATTTTACGCTCCGCCGTAGCAACCCTGATACGCGCCCCATTCCCGACCAGCTTCTTTGATCTGGCCAAACTGCTCAAAAATGAAGCTTATCGCCGAAGCATTTTGCAGCATATCAACTATGAGCCGCTGCTGGAGTTTTGGGAGACAGATTTTCTTTCATTGCCCAAAGACGCGATCCAACCGCTGATTCAGCGAATGAACCGCTTTGCGGACTTTCCGGTTTTACATGCCATGCTCTCGAATCCGGAAAGCCGCCTGAATTTTGATGAGATCATGCAGCAGAAGAAAATTTTGCTGGTCAATCTCTCAAGCGGCAGGATCGGAGAGGACAACAGTAAGCTCCTCGGTTGCCTGTTAATCTCGCAATTGCAACTGGCCGCGATGCGGCGCGCAAGCCTACCCCCCGAGCGGCGCGTCCCCTTCAGCCTCTACGCTGATGAGTTTCAGAATATGATTGTCGCGCCGTTTGACAAGATCCTTTCGGAGGCAGGCAAGTACAGGCTCCGGTTGATCGTGGCCCACCAGTTCATCAGCCAGCTTGACGACAAAACACGGGATGCGCTCTTGGGAAATGTTGGCACTATGCTGGTGCTGCCGATCAATGAGAAGGATGCCAACGCGCTGAAGCACTCAATGGGCAGCTACACAATGGACGACATCTTAAACCTTGACGCGGCCCGCCACGAGGCGCTTTGTCGTCCGGCAACTAAAGCCAGCGATACCTTCTTGTTTGCCACCAATCCGCCCCCGAAGCCGCTTGCGCGGAGTAACCGGCAAGCGATCATTGAGCATACCAGAGCCCGTTACAGCCAGCAGCCGAAAGCGTCACCCCCGCCGCCCCCGACGAAACCGCCAGCACCCATTATAGAATCGCCCATCGTGCATCAACCGCCGCAGGAATGGCGTTTGCGCAAGAGGCCATGCAAAGCCATACCGAAATCATTTGCGACGGCGCAGGAGCGGATTTTGCACTATGTCGGGCAAGCTGGTTATTTGACTACGCCACAGATCATCCAACTCTGCTATGGCCACTTGAGCCACAACCCGGCTTCGCAAAAGGTTTCTGCCAGTAATGACTTGAAGAAGCTGCAAGAGAAAAAATCGCTCAAGGAGCTTTCTGACCGCAGGCCCAAAATCTACTATGCGGGCAACCGGCCAAACGTGACGGCGCACGACCTCGCGTTGCGCGATCTGTTTGTCAAAATCGCGTTATCGAATTTTGAAATCTCCAATCTTGATTTTTCATCTCAGCTTGGGAAACTCAATCCTGACCTGCGAATTGAGTTTTTAGCTGAAGACGGAAACCCGCTTGAAATCTTTTGGGAATATGACACTGGCACGGAACCGCTGGCCGAATTGGTGAGCAAAGTACAACGATATGAGAAGGCCAAACCGGTTGAGTCGCCGGTCGTGTTTGTGTTTGAAACGCCCGCTCGCCGGGATCAGGCCCGCAAGCTCCTGGTCGATCCGTTTTGTATCACCGCCGCGCTCCCAGAGTTCGGGACGCTATCCGACCCTGTTTTTTATTTCTCTGGTCCAGATAACCAGCACGCCCCTCAACCGTTGTTCGGTTGAATCCACCCACCCCTCAAATAGACGGAGCAAGAAATAGAAAACAGAAAAAAGAAAAACGGAAACTCTACCCACCCTCTCATATCTAAGACCCCGCACCTTAACTTGCCTACCCTCTTTTCTTTCAGCACTTAGCGGGGTTGCCATATTAACTGCGTCAAGCCCAAGTTAATGCCCAAGTTAATATTCAAGTTAAGATTCACGATCAGGTGAGCGCGCAAATCTATCGCCCGTTTCTGCCCCTTTCTAGCCATCGCTTAGTCCCGCCAAAGCACGTCATTTGACGCTTATTTAAGCCAACCCTTCTCGTGATCACGGTTAATACAGCAGAGTCATTAGCTTAGGGCAAAAGTTTCCCGGCAGGCCATTTGACAGATTCTGTCGACATGCTAGCATGGCCATGATCGCGGCCAATCCGCTATCCCAAAGCATTAATCTTGCGTCGTTGCCCACCCACCTGGAAGGCTCTCACCCGACGTTTCAAAGGGGTCTCACAATGGATAATCAACTCACCTTGCCCAAATTCCTCACAGTAGAGGAAGTGGCCGAGCTCTTACGGGTCTCCCCTCGCTCAGTGTATGATTGGGTTTCTCAAGGCACGATTCCTCACCGTAAGGCGGGTCGCCGGACGATCTTTCTGACCGATGAAATTCTGGCGTGGACTTCAAATAATTCTAGCTACGCCTCATGAAATTCATGTATGATTTTGCCAACTTCCTTGCATGGTCAGTGGCTATGACTGGAAAGGAAGTGTCATGGCTGTAAGAAAAATCGGTCAGCGGTGGTATTACGACTTTCGGATTAGAAGGTCAAGATACCGGGGAGTCATCCCCGAGGCCCGCACGAAAGCGCAGGCCGAGACCGCAGAAGTCAGGATCAGAAACAAGGTCTTTGACAGAAAGTACAACACGCAGGCGGACGCACTGACGCTCACCGAGTTCATTGACGATGTTTACTTGCCCTACGCTCGGCTCAACAAGCGGCACCCCATCCTTGATGAGTTGCACTGCAAGACGATCCTGGCGTTTTTCGGCAAGCGGACCTTTTCGCAGATCACGCCGTTCCTGATCGAGAAGTTCAAGAAGGAGCGGAGCGAAACAATGACCCGGCGCAAGAAGCAACGCAGCCCGGCGTCGGTGAACCGTGAGCTTGAGGTCTTGTCAAAGATATTGAGCCTGGCGGTCGATAACGAGATCATTGACTCAAACCCGGCGCGCAGGGTCAAGAAGCTGCGGCAAGACAACGCCCGGAAGCGCTACCTGACGGTGGAGGAGGAACGGCGGTTGATGGAGGCGCTCACCGGAAAGCGGGCGCATCTAAAGCCGGTGGTGATCCTCGCCATTCATACGGGTATGCGTCGGGGCGAGTTGTTGGGCCTCAGGTGGCAGAACGTCGACTTCTTAAGAGGTCTGATCTATGTCACTAATACTAAGACAGGCTACGACCGGGAGGTGCCGATGAATGCCAAAGTTCGTGAGATCCTGTCCGAATTGCGACAGGTCAACGGTGAGTACGAATTCGTGTTCACCAATCCTAAGACAGGGGTTAACGTTGGAGATCTGAAGCACGGGTTCAGGAGTGCCTGTGATGAAGCCGACATTCAGGACTTCAGGTTTCACGACCTGAGGCATACGACGGGGACGCGGCTTGCCGACGCGGGTACGGATGCGTTCGCGATTGCCGAGGTTTTAGGGCATCGCGACCTGCAGACGACCAAGCGGTACACCCATGCGACAGAACTCAGAAAGAGGCGCGCGGTAGAGGCTTTGGCCAATTATGGAGAAGATGGTCAAAAGTTGGTCAAAGACAATGAAAGGGTGGTCGCGTGACCACCCAAACCATTGATTCTAAAATGCGCCCGGCACGACTCGAACGTGCGACCTTTTGGTTCGTAGCCAAACGCTCTATCCAACTGAGCTACGGGCGCGGGGAACTTCTTTCGTTCCTTCAAATAAGCCTACCAGCAAACTGGTTCGATCTTGTATTGATCGTTTGGTTTTGCCAGCCGACTTGGTACAAAGAACGAACTGAAATGATAAAGGCTAGGGAGGCGTTATGCAAGGTCTATTCGACCTGAGTCATGCCCAGCGGAAATAGAGGCCGGTCTCGCGACTCTCGAACAACAAGTCGAGAAACTTGCTCGATTCCCTCAGTAATTCTAAAGCAAGCTGCCCCCACCATAGCAACCCCCGCTTCTTTTTTCGGCGGCAACATTTCTCGGCGCACTCCTGCCTATTTCCGCGCATCCCGATAACTGCCAAAATCATCTGGCGATGGCCTGCACCACCAACAGGTTCTCCAAACCCGCGGCCTGCTTGACGCGCATCCCTGCTAAGTTGAACTCCTGCTTCTGATCGCGAAAGCTCTCCTCACACCAGAACCGCCGCGCATAGATCGCCATCGTCTGCCGAGCGCTCAGCCCGAGATGGGTCGCCAGCAGCCAGCGACAAGCTTTGCCGTCGCGCTTCTCACCCTTGAGTACCAGCTTCACTGCATAACCCTTCGTCTGGTGATAGATGACTTGGCTCAACTTGAAACATTGTCCGACCTGCAACCCATACTCGCGCAGCTTGCCGCAAAAGCTGCCAACTTCAACGCAGGCATCGCCTTTGACGCGGATGCCATAGCCAAAGCCTTGCTCGTCGAGATACTGCAACAAGGCGACTCGCTGAAAGCCACGGTCGGCGACAATGACCGCCTGCCAGTGTCGCGCCAGGCAGCGCTTGAGCGCGGCAAGAAACTGCATTTCAAAGGTGTTTGGCGGTGCTTTGAGCTGATCGCGGGCAATCGCCCATTGCAAGACGGGCACGGCACGCCCGGCAACTGGCACCAACGCCGATAGCACTTGATAGGGCCACACGCTGGTCCAGTCGAGGATGATTGCCAGCGGCTGGCGAGGCTTGAGTGGCAAGCGGTGATGGAGTTGGCGCAGCAAGCGGCGGGCGACGACTTGTTTGGCTGGTAAGGACTGGAGACGGGAATTGGAGACAAAGCGCGCGGCACGTTTGAGGTTGTGCGGGAAGGCGACCGCGGGTTCAAAGCCGCGAGCGATCTCGGCGAGGAGGAGCGAGCGGCAGACGAGCGGGCCGCAGACCATCTGCGCGAGGGTGGCTTGTTGCGATGGCAATAGTCCTTTGGTGACGGATGAGCTAAACTTCTGGATGCGTTTCAGACGCATGAGTAGCCTCCTTGTAGTGAATGGGTTTTGGTCAACGCATTCTTATCACAAGGAGGCTCTCTTTTTCGCTGGGCATGACTCATCTATTCGACCCTCACCGCCCCGTTTGCGAGATTGCCAAGAAGGAGCCGATCAAATAAAAACTCCTGAGAGCTTGACCTTGAAAATCTCGTCTCTCAGGAGGACATCGCCGATGTCTTGGGTTGATTTATACTGCCTCGTTCGTCAGATGACAACTTCCTAGCGCCTCGGTGGCCGCGCTTGCTTTGCTGCTCTGATCTCTGCCTTCCTCTATTACGAACGCTTTCACACCGCCAATGCCGTCGATCATCTGGCGCGCACTCGCCGCTTTGCTCGCCGCAAGGCCTATCGCAAGATTGAGAAGTTTCTCCAGCGCAAGACCATGAAACTCGACACCGTCTGGCAATGGCTGTGGGATCATTACACATCACAAATCACAGACCGCTTCGTGCTGGTTGACTGGACAATGTGGAAAGACGGGCGGCAAGTCCTGATGGCGGCACTTACCCACGCGGGCCGCTGCTTACCTTTCCTGGCCGTCGCTGACCATATCCAAAAGATGCTGCGCTCGCAGAATCAAGCTGAGCATGCCTTCTTCCAAAAAGCCGCGCCAAGGCGGCTGGAGCCAAATCTTGAAGACGGGGGCGGTGAGGAATATCTGCATGCATTGCACATCCAGCGCCGCTTTGCTAGAACTTGAGAAATGAGTGAGCCACAGGTTGACACATCGCCGGAGAGCCTTGCCTACGTGATGCAGAACCTCAAGGCCGTCTATGGCGTTCCCGAATGTGAGCGCGGGCTTGACCCGCTCGACGTGTTGGTCGAAACGATCCTTTCACAGTCCACGACCAACACCAACAGCCATCGCGCCTTCGCCAGCCTGAAGCAGAAGTTCCCGACCTGGGAGTCGGCGCGGCGGGCGCGCGCTGCTTCAATTGAAGTGGCGATTCGCTCAGGCGGCCTCGCCAAGCAGAAGTCGGTCCGTATCAAACAACTGCTCAACGAAATCTACCAGCGGCGTGGTTCGCTCGACCTCAGCTTCTTGCGAACCGCGCCGCTCGACGAAGCCGTCGCTTTTCTTTCAAGCTTCAAAGGCGTCGGTCCCAAAACGGTCGCTTGTACCTTGCTGTTCGCCTGTGATCGCCCCATCTTCCCCATAGACACGCATATCTTTCGCATCGCGCGGCGGCTGGCGCTGATCCCCGAGCGTTGCTCGGACGCCGAAGCGCACCGCCTGATGACGCGGATGATTCCCGCAGACCGCTATTACGAAGTCCATGTCAACCTGATTCGTCATGGGCGACGCGTGTGCCGCCCGCAAAATCCCGCCTGCGCGCAGTGCTGCCTGATCGAGTATTGTCGCTACTATGAGAAAGAGGTTGGTGACTAGGGGCTAGGGACTAGCGGAAAAAGGGAGCAAGTCAGCGCTCTTTCCTGCCAGCCTCTAGCCCCTAGTCCCTGGCCCCTGCTAAACTTTTTGCTTATGAGCGCGACAAAAAAATTCAACCTGGGTGGCATTGAGATTAAACCTAACCTCGTGCTTGCGCCGATGGCGGGCGTCACCGACTCGTCGTTCCGCCGCCTGATTAAAGAACTCGGCGGCGTTGGATTGATCGTCACTGAATTTATCTCGGTCGAAGGGCTGACGCGCGGCAATATGCGTACGCACCGAATGATGAAGTTCCTGCCCGAAGAGCGACCCCTGTCGATCCAGATCTTCGGCCACGACGAGGAACGTATGGCGATGGCCGCCGAGATCATCGAGGAGAGCGGCGCTGATATCATCGACATCAACTGCGGCTGCCCGGCCCGCAAAGTCACTAATGGCGGCGGCGGCTCGTCGCTGCTGCGCGACCTGCCGCAGCTTGAAAAGATACTGCGCCGCGTGCGCCGCGCCGTGAGCATTCCTGTGACCATGAAGATTCGTACGGGCTGGGATGAGCACTCGATCAATGCCGTCGATGTAGCGCGGCTGGTCGAAGATTGCGGCGGCAATATGCTGGCGATTCATGGCCGCACGCGCACGCAAGGCTACAGCGGGCGCGCTAACTGGGAGATCATCGCCGCCGCCAAGCGCGCCGTTTCCATCCCTGTGATCGGCTGCGGTGACGTGGTGACGGCGGAGCAGGCCCTTGCGCGGCTCGATGAGAGCGGCGTGGACGCCGTGATGATCGGGCGCGGCGCCATTGCCAATCCGTGGATATTCCGGCAGACCGCCGAGCTGATGCGCAACGAGACGCCGCATCAACCCACGCTTGCCGAAAAGCAACACGTGCTGCATCGGTATTATGAATTACTGAAGGATGAACTGCACGAGCGGGCATTGGCCGGCAAGCTCAAGCAGATGTGCGGCTACTTCACGCACGGGCTGGCGGGCGGCGCGCGACTGCGCGAGCGGGTCTTTCATTCGCAGACGATTGACGAAATCTTCAGCCAGATTGATGAGTATTTCGCGGCGATGATCGAGCATGGATTGCCGCCCGACCACCACGCCTTCAGAGACGGAGCGGAGTTCGTTGATCGCGGCCCGCGCGATCCGAAGTGCGCCGAGTTCACCAGCACGGCCCCTGTCGCGGCCAGTTAAAGAATAGGCATCCACGAAGGACACGAAGAAACACGAACAATTCATTCTTACTTTTAGTGTCCTTCGTGTCCTTCGTGGATAAATCTTTCAACTTCGTCAGGCGTTGCGCTTAATGATCATCAGCGTCATATCGTCAACCGGGGCCATCGTGCCGACGAAGCGAGACAGCGCTTCGTCAATGCGGTCGCGTATGCCTGAAGCCGTGCGGCTCAGGTTGTGGCTGACGACTTCGATTAGCCGTTCTTCTTCAAACTCTTCGTCTTGTTCATTCACCGATTCAGTGATGCCGTCGCTATAAATCACCAGCACGTCGCCGGGATTAAAAAATACCGACGCTTCCTGATAAGCCATCCCTTTCATCATTCCGATGGGCAGTCCGCCTTTGTCGAGTTGCAGGACTTCGCCCTTTGTGCGTATCAGCACGGGAGGATTGTGGCCGCCGTTGGAGTACTTCAACTCGCCGGTCTGCGGGTTGATCGTGCCATAGAACAACGTGAGGAATTTATTCGATGGCGAGTTCTCGTAAATGTACTCGTTGATCTCGGCCATCACTTCGCTGATCGAGCGCCGCGTTTGCGCCTGCGCGCGCACTGCCGCGTGCAGCGATGACATCAACAGCGCCGCGCCTGTTCCTTTGCCCGACACGTCGCCCACTGCAACGGTCAAACACGGATCGTTCTTGCACTGGATGAAGTCGTAATAGTCGCCGCCGATCTCGCGACAGGGGAACGACACGCCGGTCATATCCCAACCATCAATCTTCGGCGGCGCGACCGGCTGCAAGCGCATCTGAATCTCGGAAGCGACCTTCAACTCCTCTTCCATGCGCCGCTTCTCCATACGCTCTTCGAGCAGTCGCTCGTGCTCGATCTTGATCGACGCGACCGACGCGATGGTCGTCAGCACCTTGAGGTCTTCTTCGCGGAAGCGGTTGTGATAAGGATTATCAACGTAGATCATGCCGAATATCTCTTCGCCCGAAGCGAGCGGCACGGCCATGACGGAGCGTATCTGCGAGAGCACGACCGACTGTTGCGCTTGAAAGCGCGGGTCGTGCATCGCGTCTGATGTGAGCACCGACGCGCCTTCGCCAATGACTTTGCTGGTGATCGAACGGCTGATCTGCACTTGCGACGCCGCCGGCAGCGCGCCGGCATGCGCGCCGCGCGCAATCTTGCAGACGATGTCGTTGTCTTCTTTCAAAAACAGGAAACCGCGCTCGGCGGGGATCGCCTGAAAGACTAAATCAACCGTCAGCTTCAACGTGTCTTCGAGCGTGGTGCGCGGCAGCAAAGCGATGCCGACTTGCGAAACGATGCTCAACAGGTCGCGCCCCTGCGTGGCCGCTTCCGGCGCGAGCTGGGCGCGGACGTTGGCGTGCGGGCGCAGGTCTTCGGCAATCTGTCCCGACTTGATCGAAGAGATCAGGTCAGTCGTTGAGCGCGAAGCGATGGGCGAAGTGATCGTATCCGCAGGCAGCGCGCCTACGGGGCCGGACAAAAAGACGGTCGCGCCCGACATCAGTTCTTGCTCTTCAGTCTTGAACTCGATCTCGGTTTCGCCGATGCGAATCAGGTCGCCGGGTTCAAGGCGTATCGTGCCGCTGACGCGCTGGCCATTAAGGAAGGTGCCGTTGGCGCTGCCGTTATCCACTAGCAGAACCTGATCGCCTTCGCGGCGCAACTCGGCGTGCAGGCGCGAAGCGAACGGGTCGCTGATGCAGATGTCGTTGCGCGACGAGCGGCCAATCGTCAGCTTCATCCGATCCATCTTGATCGTTGACGCTTCGTAATCTTTCGGGCGAATGATGAAGGTAGACATAAAACACCAGGGGTCAGGGACCGGGGGCCGGGGGCCGGGGCCGGATAAGACGCTGTTTCTTATCACTGACCCCTGACCCCTGGCGCCCGGCCCCCACTCTCATTTCGACATTACGACAATCGTGTGCGCCAGCTTATCGTGCCAGCCCTGCTGGCGCGGGTCCCAGAGCATCCAGAGAAAGCCAAGAAAGAACGCCGCCGTCGATAGTGGATAGCCGAGCAGGTGGCGCACCGCCGCTTGCCTGATGGTGAACGGTTTGCCGCTTTCACGAACGATGTAGATGCCGAGGATGCGCATGCCAGCGGTCTGCCCGGTTCTGCCGGCCAGCACCACAAAGTTCAAAACGAATAACAACAAGGTCAGCGCGGCGACCAGCAACAGGTCACGGTTCGAGCCGACCACCGACTGCCGGCTCACTGCCGTAACGATGAACGTAAAGACCATGATCGCAATCAGCGTGATAAGGAAATCAAACATCCACGCGCCATAGCGCAGGCCGAAGCCGGCGCTTTCGAGCGAGCCGATGAAAGCATAAGTCGGCGGCGCGATGCGTCGTCGCTGGCCGTCTGCGCCGCTCTGCGCAGGGCCGACAGCAATGGGCCGCGTGCGCGCCCTGTCGCCGGCTGGCTGCCCGCTCGCGGGTGGAGCGCTGGTTGGCGTGGCGGCGGCGTTCGGCGCGGTGCGGTCATCAACGGCGACGCCAGCCGCTTGCTGCCGGGCCGGCATGCCTTTGCCGCACGAAGGGCAGAACTTTGACCGCTCGCTAATCGCCTTGCCGCAGTATGGACAGTATTTTTGCATAAGACAGTAATCAGTGGCCACAAGGCAAAAGGCAGGAGGCGGGAAGCGGGAAGCAGTCGTTGATCGCTGATCGTTACTTGCTTTAGATCATCAAGGTCGTTTGCATGTCCGCTGGACTGCCTACTGCTTCCTGCCTCCTGTCTCTTGGCCACTGGCCACTGACCACTGATTAAATTACCTTAGCTGAGCGTGAATTTCAAAATGGTTCCGCCGAGCCGCAGTTCGTCGTCCGGCGAAAGTACGCGCGGGGTCTTGGTGTTGAGGCGAATCGAGCCGCCGTTCACCGAATTGACGATGGTGCCGTTCACCGATCCCAGGTCCTCAATCAAAAACTGCTCGCCTTGGCGGTAGATGCGCGCGTGGCGGCGCGACACCTTGGTTTCGGGGTCGTGCATCGTGAGGTCTATTTCAGGGAAGATGCCGGTGTGCGGGTCGGTGCGCCCGATCAGCACGCTATCCGTCTTGATCGGAATCGGCTTAACTATTTCGTTGGTGCTGACAACGACCAGTTGAGCCGTGATGCGCGGCTCGACGGTCGCGCCGGTTCCGCTGGCTGCCGCATCGGCTGATGGCTGACGGTTGCCGCAATGCGCGCAGTAGACATCTTCGGCTCCGATCTTCTCGCCGCAGTGGCCGCAGAAGACCCAGTCCGCGCCAGTGGCCGAAGCCGTGCCGCCCGACCTTGGCGACGCCGTGTAACTCGGCTTGGGTTCGCGCGGCGTGGCCGGCCCGGCAGACGACGCGTGCGATGAGGGCGAGTAATTGACTGACGGGCGCGGCTCTGGACGCGGGCGGCCTTCAATCCGCGTGCTGTGCTCTTCAAGCCCGCGCATAAAATCGAGCGCCGAGGCGTGCCGGTCTTCGGGCTTATGCGCCACCGAGCGCATCAGAATGTTTTCCATCTCCGCCGAGATGTTCGGGTTGATCTGGCGCGGGCGCGGGTTCTTGCTGAAGTCAAAGATGAGCAGCGGGTTGTCCTGTGGGTCCGACCCCGTCAGCATATGAAACATGGTCGCGCCGAGGCTGTAGATGTCCGAGCGCGGTTCGACCTTGCCGGCGAATAATTCCGGCGGCGCGTAGCCCATCGTGCCGATAGCGGTGACGCCTTTTTCCGTAGGCCGCACGATGCGCGCGATGCCGAAATCCACCAGCATCACGCGGCCCGACTTATCATCAATCATCAGGTTGGCCGGCTTGAGGTCGCGGTAGATGATCGGCGGCTTCTGCGAATGGATGTAGTGGAGCACGTCGCAAATCTGTATGGCCCACTTGGTGACGACGGCTTCGTCAACGATGCCGCCGCGCACGCGCATCTGCTCAGCCAAGTCGCCGCCGCCGATCCAGCGCATCACCAGATACTAGCGCCCGCCTTCGATGAAGTAGTCGAAGACGGTCGGGATGGACGGGTGATCGAGCTGCGCCAGGACTTCGGCTTCGCGCTTGAAATCTTCGACGGCCTTGGCGCGCTGGTTCTGATCGGCGAACATTTCGATCATCTCTTTGACGGCGCAGAGGCGGTCGGCGAGGCGCTTGTCCTTCGCCTGATAGACCGATCCCATGCCGCCGCCGCCGACCCGCTGCACGATCAAATAACGGTCGAGCAGGAGCGTGCCAGGCTCTAGCTGGGTTGTAGCTGCCTGTTTCGGTTTTTTGGGATCAGGCATGTCTTCACTGCGTCCGCTGCGCGCTTCAAGAATGATCGGCTTCGCCTCAAGCGGCGTCGAATCCTGCCGAGCGCCGCACACACGACAGATGGCGTTTCCCGCTTGAACCTTGCTGCCGCATTCAGGGCAAAACATACAACAGGTTCCTAGTTCCCGGCCCCTAGTCTCCAGTTAGCCGCGTCGGCTGCATTCGTCCGCGCAAGCACACAAACCAGAAACCGTCAGCGGGCGAAGCTCCTCTCCCGCTAAGGGAACTAGAAACCAGAAACCGCTATCGGAGTACTTGAAACTTCAAAAACGTTTTGCCGACGATGATCTCATCGCCGTTCTGTAATACCTGCCGCTTGCCCGGCAGCAATCGCCTTCCACGGTTGACGAATGTGCCGTTCGTCGAGCCTAAATCTTCGATGTAGTATTGACCGTTATGATTGATGATGCGCGCGTGGCGGCGCGAAATTTTCGCCTCAGGATCGTCTTCGTCCAGATCGATATCGGGAAAGATGCCGCTGTCGGCGTCCCAGCGCCCGATGTTGGTTTCAATGCCGGTGATGGCGAACTCGCGTCCGACCCGTCCGCCGCGTTCGACCACCAGCCGCGCCGTCACGCGCGGGTTGTCCATCAGTGCCGAGTTGCCGCCATCGGGAAGCATCTCGTCCGTGCGTCCGCGCGACGATAGCGCAAAGGTCTGACTACCGGCGCGCGGCTCAGGCGGCGCGGGCGGCGCATACGGCTCACCGGCGCGCGGACTGTAGCCGGCGCGTTCGTCGGTCGCGGTCGGGCGGCGGTTCGAGTTATTGCCGGGCGTCGGCGGCAAGGGCGCGGGCGATTCGGGGCGGCGCGCCTCATTGCGGCGCTCGCGGGCCGGCATTGCCGGCTTCGGGATACTGGTCGAAGTAGTAAAGGAAGGCGGCGCAATCGGCGGCGCTTCATTGGTTGTTGATGGCAGCGGCTCGCTTTCGACGGCGCTCGGCGGCTGAAAGAAGGCTTGCCGCCCGCGCGCCGGCGGGGTGAGGTCCAGCTTCATTCCGCACTCATCGCAGTAGTCGCTCCCGTCAATGTTATTCGTCCCACAGTTGTTGCACCTGATCATAAGGCTGGGCCTCCAACTACTCTCCTCGCCTCGCGGCAAGTCTTCGCGGCATCGGGATTATACTCTAGAGATTATACACTGGCAATAAATAGAAGGAGGCAGGAAGCAGCCAAGCAGGAGGCAGTTATAGATCACCTAAGCTCCGTCAGGAGCGCAATGTTTATAGTAACAGTGAGATTGATCATCCAAGCTCCGTCAGGAGCGTGATGTAGACATCGCGCCCCTACGGGGCTTCGTCATTTCCGTCAGCCATATCTATAAACATTGCGCTCCTGACGGAGCTTGGGGAACTATCAACTAGCTACTATCAACTATCAACTATCAACTGACCACTGATCACTGCCTCCTGCTTCCTGCCCCGACCCCCGATCCCTATTTCCTCATCGCTTCAATCAGTATGCGGGCCACTTCCGGGCGCGAGAACTCGCGCGGCGGCATCTCGCCTTGAGCAAGCAACTCGCGCACACGTGTGCCCGACAAGCTGACGTGCTCGGCGGAATCGTGTGGGCAGGTCTTGTTCGACGCCATCGCGTCGCAACGCCGGCAGTAGAACGAGTGGTCGAAGAACATCGGCGTGATGGCTAAAGCGTCGGCGGCGAACTCGTTGAAGATGTAATGCGCGTCGTAGGTTCCGTAGTAGTTGCCGACGCCGGCGTGGTCGCGCCCGACGATGAAGTGCGTGCAGCCATAGTTCTTGCGGATGATGGCGTGAAAGACGGCTTCGCGCGGCCCAGCGTAACGCATCGCCGCCGGGTTGACCGCCAGCATCGTCCGCGTGCGCGGGAAGTAATGCTCCAGCATCGCTTCGTAACAGTTCATCCGAACGTCCGCCGGAATGTCGTCCGACTTGGTTTCGCCGACCAGCGGGTGCAGCAGCAATCCGTCAACGACTTCGAGCGCGCACTTGATGATGTATTCGTGGGCGCGGTGAATCGGGTTGCGGGTTTGAAAAGCGACGACGCGATGCCAGCCTTTCTTCTTGAACGCCTCGCGGGTCTGTTGCGGATCGAGCCGATAAGCCGGGAACTGTGGATTGCGCGGGCGATTGAGCAGACTCACCTTGCCGCCCAACAGCCAGTCGCCCTGTTCGTAGAGCGCCGCGACTCCGGGGTGCGCGGTCTCCGTAGTCAAGTAAACGCGTTCGGCTTCGCGCTGCTTGTCGTAGCGGTATTTCTGTTCAAGGTGAAGCACGCCGAGCAGGTGATCGTCGTAGGCAAAGAGCGCCACGTCGTTGCCTTCTTTGAGCGACGCGGCGAAGTCGTCGTTGGCTGAAAGCGTGATGGGGATCGTCCACGGCAGCCCCGAAGCGAGGTGCTTGTTGCCGCGTACCGAAATGTAATCATCCTCACACATAAAGCCTTCGAGCGGGCTGAATGCGCCGTTAGCGATCATTTCGAGATCAGAGATTTCGCGTGCCTTGAGTGTAAGGCGCGGCATAGCGGGGACTCGTTCGAGCAACGTCTCGCGCTCGACGCCCGTTAGCTCACGGTTGATGAGCCGCCCGCCATGTGCTGCTATCATTTCCATCGATCATTTTCCTCACAGATAAAAGATTGCCTCATGAAATAAGGGCCGCACGCTCAGTAATGTTTTTGCGATAGGAAACAAGCCATTAACCATAGGCGACCGCCGCGCGCCCTGTCAACGACAGCGGTCGGCGGTCGTTTGGTCGGAATGAACCGATGGAGCAGTTGAGGTTCGAGAGCCAGCCAGGCTTACTTCTTTGTCGTCGCTCACCGCCATAAGGGTGGCGGGCACATCGATTTTTCATACTGGAAACGCGCCGCAAAAGTTGCCGGTAAGCTCAAGTCAGATGAAGTCAACGGCTCGCCGTCGCTTCGTTGTAGAGCTTCTGAATAAAGTCCGGCGGATCGGGTTCGGCCTTGAGCGTTTCCTTCATACCCCGGCTATAAGCCCAGCGGTGTAACCACGACACGCCCCACGGGCCGG
Organism: Blastocatellia bacterium; assembly: GCA_045807725.1. Taxonomy (GTDB): domain Bacteria; phylum Acidobacteriota; class Blastocatellia; order UBA7656; family UBA7656; genus DATENM01. Next base: position 21,248 of record JBJMGV010000107.1, read on the forward strand.
CGTAATTATCCGGCAGGCGATAAGCCGGGTCTTCAAGCGCGCGGGCAAGCGTGACGAATTTATAACCGCGCTCCTCAAACATTCGCGCGACGCCGTCAAAATAATCGGCGTTCAACTGGTTGGCATGCACCAGCAAGACATGCCGCACCGGCGAGCCGACGACTTCCTGCGATAGCTTCTCGAAGAAGTCCACCATCGTCCGCATATGTTCGAGGTAAGCCTTGCTCGTGCGCTCGACGAGCAAGGCGTCGTTGCGCTCTCTGGCTTTGACGTAGACCGTGTTGAACATGTAATCGGCATCATCAAACGTAACCGGCGCGACGGTGTAGCCGCGATTCGTCAGAAACTTCTCGAAGGCGGCGCGGGCTTCGAGCGTCGGCCCTGTGCGCAAGAATGGGTGGCGGAAGTAACGCAGCTTCATCCCGCGCCGCTCCATCAGCATTCGGGTGATGGTTTCGCCGCGCATCAAGTCTTCTTCAAAGGCGGCGAGCGGCGTCGTTTGCAGCGACGGATGCGAATAGGTGTGATTGCCAAGCTCAAGGCCGGCGTCGAGCCACAGCTTGAGAATCGCCACGCGCTCGTCCATCTCGCCCAGGCGGTAGAGCTTGCGCTCGTTGACGAAGCCGACCACAGGGATGTGGTGCGACTTGATGACCGACAGCAGCTTGACCGTCATCGCGCGCAGTTGCTTCAAGTCCATTTCGGGGCCGTTCAGCGGCAGGTCGTCGAAGGTCACACAGACTTCTTTCGACGCCCCGTTGGCGGCTTGCTTTTCCTGCGCGAAGGCAGGCGCGATGATCGTTAGGATCAGTGCGAGAACGAGTGCGAAGCGCAGAACCGATTTCATCAATCACTTTCTCCCGATCAGGATTTCATAAGATCAAACGTTGCGCGGCGCGAAAGTTTCCTTTTCGCTTCAAGCTGTAAATATGGCACGTCGGATTGAAACGTCAAGCCGGCGACGTGCGGCAACGCGCGTCGAGTGGTCGCTGGCGCGCGTCGCGCCGCTTCTGTTAAAACTGAGGTGATGGCACAGGAGAGCGACGCCCTACACGATTATCTTCAATCCCGGCAGGCCGAGATGCTCGACTTCATTCGCTGGCTGGTCGAGCAGGAATCGATGTCGCGTGACGCTGCGGCCACTGCGCGCATTGCCGATAACTTCGCCGCGAAGTTGAGCGAGATCGGCGCGTCGGTTGAATTGCTCGCCGACCCGAAGTTCGGCGCAAGCGTGCTTGCACGGTTCGACTTTACCAGCGGCCAGGCCGAAGACGATAAGCAACTGATGATCGTCGGCCACCTCGACACCGTGTGGCCGGCAGGGACGCTCGCCGCGCGGCCCTTTCGCATCGAAGACGGGCGCGCCTACGGGCCGGGCATCTTCGATATGAAGGCCGGTGTGACTATCGCTACATTTGCATTGCGCGCCATCAAAGCGCTTGGCCATCGCACGCGCCGAAGAGTCTCGATGCTGATGACCTGCGACGAAGAGACCGGCAGCCACTTCTCACGCCCTTTTATCGAAGACGAAGCGCGGCGGGCGCGGGCGGCGCTGGTGCTTGAGCCGCCTATTCCTGGCGGCGCGGTGAAGACGGCGCGCAAAGGCGTCGGCGAATTCGAGCTTATCGTGCACGGCAAATCGGCGCACGCCGGCAACGACCCGCGCGCCGGCGTCAGCGCCATCACCGAGATGGCGCATCAAGTACTGGCCATTAATCAATTGATGGATATGGATCGCGGCACAACGCTCAACGTCGGCGTCGTGCGCGGCGGCGTGTTGTCGAACGTTGTCGCCGCCCAGGCACGCGCCGCGATTGATATGCGCTTCGCCTCTGTCGAAGAAGGCCATCGCATCGAAGCAGCGATGCGGCAATTGAAGCCAACGCTCGATGGCGCGCGCCTTGAAGTGCGCGGCGGCATCAATCGCCCGCCGCTGTTGCGCACGCCGGAGATCGCCGCGTTATTCGCACAGGCCCGCGTGCTGGCCGCAGGGATCGGCTACGATCTGCGCGAAGGCGCGGTCGGCGGCGGCTCGGACGGTAATTTCATCGCGGCGCTGGGTGTGCCGGTGCTCGACGGCTTAGGCGTAGACGGCGCGGGAGCGCACGCCGAACACGAGCACATACTGATTGACGATCTCGCGCGCCGCGCTACGTTATTGGCTCGCCTGATAGAAACAATCTAATCCACGCTGGTCTGGCGGTCGCGGCGAAGTTGCTGGTAAAGGGCGACGACCTGACGACGAGTCTCTTCAAACGTCCCTGAGGTGTCTATCTCGTAATCACTGTAGCGCCGCTTTTCATCCGAAGACATCTGCGCAGAGATGCGGCGCTCGGCGTCTTCGCGTGGAATCTGGTTGCGCTTCATCAGCCGCGCAACCTGCGTCTCGCGGTCGCAGTAAACCACAATCAACTCGTCGAAACGCTTGTAGCCGCCCGATTCGATCATCAAGGCCGCGTCGATAATGGCGATGCCTTCGGGGTCACGCGCTTCGGCTTCAGCGAGCAAGCGATTCTGTTCTTCGATGACGCGCGGGTGAACGATCTCGTTCAATCGCTTGCGCCGCTCGGCGTCGGCGAAGACAATCGGGCCAAGCTTCAGTCGATCAATCTGGCCGTCCGCCGCAAGGATGCCTTCGCCGAACTCTTTCACGAGATCACTGTAAGCGGCGCGGCCCGGTTCCATCACTGAGTGCGCGATCTTGTCGGCGTCGAAGACAACGCAACCGAGTTCCGCGAGCACAGACACGACGAAGCTCTTGCCGACCGCGATGCTGCCCGTGAGTCCAACCTTTAACATAGTGATGAGTGATGAGTGATGAGTGAGAAAATGCCGCGCAATGTTATGCGCTCTTCAACTCATCACTCATTACTGCCTTCATTCCCAGACTTCGACCGGCCCGTGTTTGACCGCCGTCAGCTTGTCGAGCGCGGTCTTGCCGCCGAACTGTGCGACGATTTGATCATCAAGATCATCAGCGACACGGGCGATGGCCGACACCGACGCGTAAAGTTCTACGCGGTCCATGTCGTTGCCCAGGATGGTGTGCGTCAACACCACCGCGCCCTTGCCTTCGTCGTCAATCGTCAGGCCGAAGCCGCCGAACATCAGGCGCAAATTGTAAGTCAGCAGGTAACGCATCAACGCTTCGGTGACGGCTACGTCGATGACGACGTAAGAGAAGACCTCGACGCCGGCCTGCTTCTCGCCAATCGGAAACGTCCGCAGGTAGACGAACGTCGAGCCTTCCTGCAACGCGAAGGTATCCTCCATCTGCGTGACATTCACTTCGCCGAACAGCGCGTGCAGGTAATCGCGCGCTTTGTCGTAGGCTTGCTTGTGCGCTTCGGTTTTGAAGTCCATAAATGATCTGCCACAGAGACACAGAGACACAGAGAAACCAATAAACTCTTTCGATTTCTCAACGTTCTTTTATGTTCTCTGTGTCTCTGTGTCTCTGTGGCCAATTCTCTGTCTTCATGTGGTCGTATCCCCATCGTCGCGGGCGACCTGCACGCGGTCTTCGACGATGCGAATCGCAACGCGCGGGCGGCTGCCGTGACGATCAAAGTGAAGCTGCGCGAATGGCAGGATGATCGCCTCTTGCAGCATTCGCTCCAGTTGCGCGAGGCTCTTGCGCTCAGTGGCCAGCCGTTCGCCGAAGTGAGCCGCGAGCCGCGCGTCCAGTACGATGCGAACGGGCTGCGCGGCTTCCAATCGCGTGCGCAGCGCGTCGAGCCGCTCACGGATGATCTGCTCGGTGGCGTCGCGGTCGAGCACTTGAAACTCGATCACCTCGTCCACCGTCGCCGCCAATGATTCAACCAAACCAAAGCTGCGCTCCCTGAGATGCAGGCCGCCGGTCGCTCGCAGGTTGCCGGTGACGCGATGCTCGCCCGTCTCGCCATTCGGGCGAAAGCCGAGCGGCGAACTCTTATGCTGCTCGCTCAACTGCGAGCGCGACATTACGACCGTCGTGTTCGACAACGAGATGTTCGTGCCGGTCGTGTCGGTGAAGCGCCCGTGCTCGAAGGCTTCGCCGAGAAATTGCTGCACGACCGCGTGCGCCAGATCGACGTTGCGAAAGTAGAGCACCGAATGCGGATTGTCTTCCGCCGCTTTAGCCAGCAGCCCGCGCTCGCCGTGGCCGAGGTAGCCCGGCTCCGCGCCGATCAGCCGCGAAATTGAATGCGGCTCAGTGTACTGGCTCAAATCGAAGGTCGTGATCTTTTGTGGCGAACCATACAAAAATCGCGCAAGCGCGATGGCGATCTCGTGCTTGCCGACGCCTTCGGGGCCGATGAAGAGGAAGATGCCGTCGGGCCGTTCGGGCCTCAGTTCAAGGCCGAGCTTGGCGATGCGCACAACGCGCGCCACGTCGCGGGCGGCGCGCGATTGACCGGGCACTGCCGCGAGCAGAAACTCTTCGAGCCGTTCGAGCCGCTCCGCCGGGTCTTCGTCCATAATCTCAAGCGGCAGGCCGGTCATCTCCGACAACGTTTCGGTGACGGCTTCGCGGCTGACGTGGCGCTGACCGGCGAACGAGGCTTTTGCCGCCGCCTTGTCGAGCAGGTCGAACGCTTTGTCGGGAAAGCTGCGCGTGTAGAGGAAACGCTCGGCCTGATCGACGATCAACGCGATAATCTCGTCGTCAATCTGTACGTCGTGATAAGCCTCAAACGAGGCCCGCGACTCCATCAGGATGCGGCGCGTCTCATCAGGCGACGGCTCTTCGATGGTGATGTTGCTGAAGCGGCGGGCTAAGGCTTCGTCGCGGGCGATGTACTTGTAATACTCCGAGAGCGTCGTCGCGCCGATGCAGGTGATGTCGCCTTTCGAGAGCGCCGACTTCAACAGATTGGCTACGTCGCCCGTGCCGCTCGCGCCGCCGGCGCTCAACAGCGTGTGAATCTCGTCGAAGAACAGGATCACGTCGCCGGCGCGCTTCACATCATCGAGCAGTTGTTTCAAACGCTCTTCGATCTCGCCGGCATACTTGGCGTCGGCGAGCAAGCGCAGGCGCGAGACTTCGAGGATGCGTTTGCCGCGCAGACGGGCAGGAACATGACCCGCGCAGAGACGACCGGCTACGGCCATCACCAGCGCGCTCTTGCCGACGCCGGGTTTGCCGATGAGCAGCGGGTTGTTCTTCAGCTTGCGGCAGAGCGTTTCTAACACCGCAGTCAACTCGCGCTCGCGCCCGACGAACGGATGCACTGAAGATGCTTCGGCCTCTGCGGCAAGGTCGGCGCAGTACTCTTTCAGCGAGCCGCTGAGCGGTCGTGGCTTGTCGCTCTGTGCGGACACAAAAGCGGGCTGAGTCATCGCGGGCGATGGCGCATCAACAGGCTGTGCTTTGTTATTGGCATCACTATTCAGTGATGAAGATGCTTGATTGAGTGCCGCCGTCGCTTCGTCAGATTGTCGCGCTTCGGCCAGCGCGTCACGCACGAACGGGTTGGCGAGAGCGGCGCGCAACAGGTGCTCTGGCGCGGCAACGTCACGGCCTTCGCCGCGCGCCATATCGCCCGCCTCTGTGATGACCGCCTGTGTGTCTCTGGTGACGGTGAGCGATTCGCCGGCCAGCGGGTAACGCTTGAGTAAGGCTTCGGTGGCCGACCTGAGCAACTGGTCGGATTCGGCGTGCAGAGCGGGCGAGCGGGCAAGCAGCGCAACAACCAGATGCAATGGCGATAAGACGCCGCCACGCGCCAGCCCAAGCTGGCGTGCGCGCTCGAACGCATCCCGCGCTTCGCGGTCAAGCAGGCTGAGAATCTGTTCCTTTTGCATCGTTCGGGAGAGCCGCTGAACAAGAGCCTGACCAGCGAGTTCGCTCACAGAACCTCGCCATAAGCCGTCGTCGTTTGCGGCCTGGCTGACAGCCTAGCCCGCCGTTGGGTGCGGGTCAATGCCGAATTATTGAATCGTCTCAGAACTGACGGGCGGCGGCTGATTCACATCCATGACCGTGAGCGTCTGCTCCGCAAACAGCGTCGAGTTGATCAGCGTCTGAACAAGATAATTGCCGGCCACCGGGAAAGTGACGTTGGCAAACATCGTGATATTGTCGGCGTAACCGTCCGCCGGAATCTCGAACGATGAGGGCTGCGAGACGGCGACCGGCTGCGTGCGGTCCGGCGTCAGTATGCGAACTTCCGAGAGGTACTGCCCTTCGCCCGACCAGTGATTCAGAATGATCAGCTTCAAGACGTTGATCGGCAGTTGCGGAACCTGTATGGCGTAGAAGACGCCGATCAAGCTGAACTTCTGGCCCACCTCCAGCCGCACGTCTTCGCAAAGAATTGTGTAGTGCAGTTTCAACTGATTCGTCGTCGCTTCACGTCTCATCATGATTCTCGCTTTCGCTTATCAGCTTAACACCCGCCGCGAGCCTTTGCGACCAGCCATAAAGAAAAAGCCGGGCGACGAGTTCATCACGATACTCATCGCCCGGCTGGTCTGAGTTTAACAAAGGCCGACGGCTAGCGGCGGTTGCGGTAGCCTTCTTCGTAGCCCTGACGGAAGCCTTCGCGGAAGGCGCGGCGGTAGTCGTCGCGGTTGCCGTATTCTGCACGGTAGCCGCTCAGCGCGTCGCGGTAGCGCGAATCGTTTTCGTAATTAGAGCCACGCCGACGATTCGCGTCGTCCTGGCCTTGCCGCAGCCCTTCGCGGTAGCCGTTCTGCTGCGCAACGCGATAAACCTCGTTGTGATCATTGCGATCATTACGATCATTGCGGCCATCGCGATCATTGCGATCATTGCGGCCATCGCGGTCGCGGTCTCCACCCCGGTTATCATCGCGGCGGCCCGGATACCAGTCGTCGCGGTCGTAGCGGTCGTCGTTGTAAGTCTCCTTTAGATTCCGACCGAGCGCGCGCTCGACATCCTGACGGGTGTAGCGGCGCGGGCGGTTGCTGACAAAATCCTGATAGGCCATTTCGAAGCCCCTGCGGTACGAACTGCGGTAATCGTCCCGATAGTTCATCCAGCTCAGATAGCCGTTGCTGTCGTTGCGATAGCCGGGTATGTCGCGCAGGTTGCGGCGGCTGCCGCCATTCTGCGAGGCGTCGCGCACTTCGCTGTAGCCGGTGTGATAGCCCAGCTTCATGGCGTAATCCCGCGTGCGGTCTCTCGACCACTGTCCCTGATAGCCGTTCTGGCCACCGCGATCATAATCCCGGTTCTGGGCCTGCGCCGACGCGCTCAACATCACGCTCAACACGAGCATCAGTGCAGCACTGCTCACCACGCTCCTCAAAGAATTGAATCTCATCATTGTCCTCCTTCCTGGCTCTGGCCAGGATCATATTTTATTACCACGTTGACTGATTACAAGCCGTGTGCCACATACGTCACCTGTCGTTGACCTCGAAAAATCGAAGCTTTTTCGTATTATTACGTATCGTCGCAACGAATCCGAACACCAATTGCGAAACGCAGCAAACGATATGGAGTAGGAGGCAGTGGCCAGGAAGCAGGAGGCAGCGGCCAGTGGCCAATAGTCAGTTGATAGTTGATCGTTGATAGTTCCCCAAGCTCCGTCAGGAGCGCAATGTTTATAGTAACGCAGGCGGTTTAATCTGCAAGCTCCGTCAGGAGCGCGATGTTTATAGATATGGCAGAAGGATGTGACGAAGCCCCGTAGGGGCGCAATGTTGACATCCCGCTCCTGACGGAGCTTGTATCGTCATTAGCATCGTGAACTATAAACATCGCGCTCCTAACGGAGCTTGGGAAAGTATTAACTATCAACTGATTACTGGCCACTGACCACTGACTACTGGCCACTGCCTCCTGCCTCCTGCTTCCTGCTTCCTACTTCTTGCCTCCTGCTTCCTATCTACTCCACAACGACGAGCACTTGATTAGCCGTCACCGTCGCGCCTTCGCTGACGCGAATCTCGCTGACGCGCCCGGCTTTGGGCGATTTGATCTCGTTCTGCATCTTCATGGCTTCGACGACGACGACGCCCTGGCCGGCAGCCACTTCGTCGCCGACATCGCACAGGACGCGCACCACTTTGCCCGGCATCGGCGCGATGAGTTGTTGCTGGCCTTCCGGCCCTTGATCCGCCGCGCCGCGCCGCTGCTTGCGATCAATGATCTTCGCCGAGTAGATACGGTCGCGCAGCTTGACGCGCAAGCCACCCGTCTCTTCGGCCCAGATGCGGCTCTCATAAACCTCGTCGCCGACAAATAGCAGGTAAGCGCCGTCTTCGGGACGTACGACGGCCAGTTCGTAGGCGCGGTCGCCGACGCGAGCCGTCACCTGACCGTCGCGCTCGTCCAGTTCGACGGTGACTTGCCGGCCATTGATTTCCGCTTCGACTTTCATCTTCGTTGATTGAGCCTGCCGTAGAGCTTCCAGCGGCTCTCGGCGCTGCGCGGTGTCGCTGCCTCAAGCATAGGCGTCTTCGTGCGCGTGTGCAAAGCGGCGACAATGGCGGCGAGGTCTTCGCGTCGCTCCGCCCCTTCATCTTCATTTTGGCGGTGCGCGCCGAAGCCGTCTTGCAGAAAACGCTCGATGAATCCGGTGTCGAAATCGCCGCGCCGGAACTCTTCGTTTTCGACGACGGCGCGGAAGAATGGGATGGTCGTGTTGATGCCTTCGACCGTGTATTCGTCGAGCACTCGCGCCAGCCGGTCAATCGCCGCCGCGCGCGTCTCAGCCCAGACGCAGAGCTTCGCCAGCAGCGGGTCGTAATAGATCGGCACGTCCCAGCCGCGATAACTGCCGCTGTCATATCGCACGCCGGGGCCGGCGGGCGTCACCAGCTTGGTGATGCGTCCGGGACTTGGCAGGAAATTATTGTAAGGGTCTTCGGCGTAGATGCGACACTCGATGGCCGCGCCGCGCATCACGATATCGCTTTGTGAGAAAGATAACTTTTCGCCCGCCGCTACCCGTATCTGTTCGTGGACGAGGTCGCGGGCCGTCACCAGTTCCGTCACCGGGTGCTCGACCTGCAAGCGCGTGTTCATCTCTAAGAAGTAGAAATTGCGCTGCGGGTCAACGAGAAACTCGATAGTGCCGGCGTTCTGATAATCGGCGTGACGGGCAATGCGCACGGCGGCTTCGCCCATACGTCGGCGCAGGTCTTCGTCAACAATCGGCGACGGGCACTCTTCGACGACCTTCTGGTGTCGCCGCTGCAAAGAGCATTCGCGCTCGCCGAGATAAACGATCTTGCCGTAGCGATCACCGATCAGTTGAATCTCAATGTGGCGTGGGCGCTCGATGAACTTCTCGATGTAGACCGATGAGTCGTTGAAGCTGGCGGCGGCTTCCGACCGCGCCAGGTCGAAAGCGCTGGCAATCTCTTCGTGCGAACGCACCAGGCGCATCCCTTTGCCGCCGCCACCCGACGCGGCCTTGAGCATAACCGGATAGCCGACTTCTTCGGCGGTGGCGATGGCTTCGGCGACCGACTGGAGCGGCGCGGTGGTTCCCGGCACGACCGGAGCGCCGGCAGCCTGGGCCGCCTTTCGCGCGTTGGTCTTTGATCCCATCAATCGCATTGCCGCAGCCGGCGGGCCGACCAATATGAGGCCGGCGTCTTCGACTGCCTGAGCGAAGTCGGCGTTCTCGGAAAGAAAGCCGTAACCCGGATGAATCGCTTCCGCGCCGGTGCGTCGCGCCGCGTCGATGATCTTATCCATACGCAGGTAGCTTTCGGCGGAAGGCGGCGGGCCAATGTTTATGGCTTCATCGGCAACGCGGACGTGCAGCGAGGCGCGATCAGCGTCCGAGTAGACGGCGACCGGCGAGATGCCCATCTCGCGGCAGCCGCGCGCGATGCGCACGGCGATCTCTCCGCGATTGGCGATCAGCAGCTTCTTAAACATAGGTAAGGCAGGAAGAGAATCGAAAGGGCGAGACTAAGCCGCACGTACTTCGACGTATTCGATGCTGGAAGCGGGTTCAGGCACCGGCAACCCTTCTTCGCGCAATCCTTCGATGTGAAATTCGATGGCTTCACGGATAAGCCGCAGGACTTCGGCTTTGGTTTTCGCTGCCGCCGCGCAGCCCGGTAGGTCAGGCACATACGCGCCGTAACTATCATCCCCTTCTTCGACGATCACGGCGTAACGCATCGAACACCTTTCGGTTCACTTCAACCCGGCTTGCTTTAGTATGTGGTTGAGCGTTCCAGGAGGAACGTCAACGCTTGGTCTACCTGCCACCGTCACAACGCCCGGCTTCACTGAATGCTTGAACTGTCGGTGACTACCTTTCGTCCGCGTCAATCGCCAGCCATCCGCTTCAAGCATTTTAATGACATCTTTGACCTTCATAACAGGTCTCGGATGAATGGCGATATGACCGGTTAAGTCTTATCGGTCAGACGACGTGCGGACCGCCGGCAGCTTCTTGATCTCGGCGCTGGTGTAGAAGACGCCGTCGCGCATAATGATGTCATCGTCCGTGCCTTCGATGCCGTCCGGCCCCGCCGAGCGCAGTTCAAAGGTGCTGTACTGAATGGGAGGCTTGCCCGGCGTGCGCAGACCATCGTTGCGCGCCAGCGGCTCAAGGTAACTTTGATAACGAATCGCCTTCTCCCAGTAATCCGCCGGCACTTCGCCATTCAACAGTTTCTTGTAAGCGGCTATGTCGTCGGGGTAGCCGTTGTTGGCCGCTTTATATTCTTCGAGGATGGCGGCGATGTGGTGCATCTTGGCTTCGGTCGCGGCGGCGCGGCGAATGCGATAATTTTCGATGGCGCGCGGAATGTAACTAATACCATAGGTCGCCATACCGGCGCTGCCAAGGATTGCGAGAGTGAGCGTTGCCGCCGCCACGCGTCGCCCGCCGTATCCATCCGGGTCGCTCTTTTCAAGGCGCAAGGCGCGCAAAGCAAACCACGCCGGAACCAGCGCCAGCGGCGCGAGCCACTTCGTCGCAATCGCGGTCAGCCCGATGGCCAGCACCAGCAGCAATGCCGAAGTTGCTGCCGGGCCGAAGCGGCGAATCTTGGCCGGCGTTTCGTCAAAGGGCCTACCGACAAACCGCGCGCCGCAGTTGCACGCCGCAACGCCGAGCGCGATCTGAGCGCCGCAGCACGGGCACGGCATCCGCTTGGCCACTGCTTGAACTTCTATACCGAAATTTGAATTCACCCTCGTCTCCTGACTCAGAACTCAAACTTCAGTTCTGAACTGAATAATCGGCGCGCATCAGGCTGTCGGCTTCGAGCTTGGCCTGCGCCGCTTCGACGGCGGCGCGGTCGGTCTCGCGCAGTTCGCGCCACGTATGATAAATGCGGTGCACTACAGTCCAGTGCGAGAGCACCGCAAGCACCCACAACACCTGCGGCATCTTGTGCAGGAACGGGTTACTGAACGAGCCGACCTCTGTGAGCGAGGCGATGATCAACAGCACGACGCGCTCAGGCCGTTCGAGAAAGCCGACCTTGCAGGCGATGTCGAGCGATTCGGCGCGCGCCCGCGAATAGCTGATCATTACCGAGCCGACCAGCGCCAGCCCCGTCAGCGCCACCAGCAGCGTCGAATGCCGCTCGGTGTTGCGCGCGTAAAAGACCATGATGCCGACGAAGACAATCACGTCCGAATAGCGGTCGATCACCGAGTCGAAGAACGCGCCGAAGCGCGTCACCCGTCCGCGCAGTCGCGCCACCTGGCCGTCGAACATGTCAAAGATGTTGGCGAGGATCATCAACAATCCCGCCTTGAAAAACATCCCGTAGCCGAACAGCACGCCGCAGCCGATGTTCATCAGCAAGCCCATGAACGTCAGCACGTTCGGGTTGATGTGGCTGCGCGCCAGCCCGCGCACCATCGCGTCAATGATTCGTTTGCAGCCTGCTCCGATGACTTCGCTGATCATCTGTCGGCCCCCAGCCTTCGGCCCCTTCGCGCGCGAGCGAAGCGACACTATGTCAAACGCTTGCGCCCATTGTCAAGATCATCCGCCGCCCGCTTTTAGATGCAACTCGGCAGCCCGACGACACCGCCGGCGGCAAGAATAGGCGACGGGCTATCTGCGCCGTAACAACGCTGCTGCCCGCTCGGCTCAAGCCTCATTATCATCGTGAACCGTCATCAAGCGGACGACCTCGAAGCGGCGCTTGCCGTTGGGCGTCGTGATGTCCACATCGTCGCCTTCGCGCTTGCCCATCAAGCCGCGACCGATGGGCGAGGTCGTCGAAATCTTGTTCTGATTGATGTCCGAGTCTTCGGCCATCACCAGCTTAAACGTCACCTCTTCGCTGCTGTCGAGATCGTAGAGCACCAGCGTCGAGCCGTAGGCGGCGCGGTCGCGCGGCAGCCGCGACACGTCAACCATCGAAATGTCGGCCAGCCGCTTGCGCAGGTTGGCGATGCGCGCCCGCACGTAATCCTGGCGGTTGCGCGCCGCCTCGTATTCGGCGTTCTCCGACAGGTCGCCCATAGCGACGGCCTTCTTCAACTCCTGCGGAATCTCTGTCCTCAATTCCGTCTCCAATTGGCGTAGCTCGTCTTGAATCTTACGTTTGATTTCTTCCGGCATAGGTAAACAACCCAGTCTGAGTCTTCTTGCCTCTCAGTTTGAAATGTTGAATGCGCCCGATTACCAGCGCGGTGATGGCGAATAATGATTTCGCCCTTGATGTTTGCGATAGACGATAGCGTCCGGCTTATTCATTCCTCGATTAGTGTATACGCCCGCGCCCCGCCTCACAAGCAGTAGATGGCTCCTAACGCGCCCGCCGAAATAAGATAATTGACGGTGGTTAGGGTTGAGTTTACAATCTCGACTGGCAAACCAATCAGCCTCCACTGGATTAACGATTCGCCTTCACCCGAAACGATCAAATGCAAGTAGCTAGTGAATACAGGATCAGACGGATTCTCGATGAGGTCGGGCGCGGCTCTAGTTTGGATAGTGCGCTTGGCTTGATCGCCGACGCGGTCGTCGCCGAGAGCGGCGTGCCGATGTGCAAGATATGGGTTGTCAAGCGCGGCGACATCTGCGACGACTGCCCGTTGGCCGAGTCCTGCGCCAACCGCCAGATGTGCATGCACTTGCTGGCCGCGAGCGGCGCGGACATCACCAAAGAGTTCCCGCGCGTGCCGCTGGCCGTCTTCAACGCGACGATGATCGCACGCGGCGGCGTCGCCGATTTCAGCGACCCGCGCGGCGCGGGCGACAAACTCTTCGGCTTGCAGCGCAGCCATCGCAAAGACGCGCTCGACACGTTTGCGCTCTACCCGCTGCGCGGCTTGAACGGCACGGTCGGATTGATCGGCCTGTTTCATCATCGCCCATTTCATCAAGACGAGCTGCGCGCGCTGGAAGAGCTTGCGCCCGCCGCCGTCGCCGCGATTCGCGTCGCCGAGTTGCAATCGCGCACAGATAGCCTGCGCGCACGGCTCGAACGCGAAACGACCAACCTTGCTACGCTTCAGCAGACCGCCGATCAGCGCGCCATCGAGCTTGAAGAAGCCGTCGCGCAGCTCACGCATCTGGTCGCGCAATTCCAGGTGGAACGCGAGACGCTGGCGCG
>JBJMGV010000108.1:0-89645 GCA_045807725.1 Blastocatellia bacterium
AGCCGTAGACCGTCGCCCACGGCGGGTACTCGCGTGGAAGATAGCGCCAGGCGCAACCCGTGCGGTCGAGATAGAAGATGGCGTTCAAGACCATGCGCATGTCGGTGCGACGGCGTCGCCCACCGGGTTTGGCCGGTGGGATCAGAGGTTTGATAAGATTCCATTCTCGGTCGGTGAGGTCGCTGGGGTAGAGTTCGTAGCTCATCCCTCTATGCTATCTCAGCCGACCGAGGGCTTCTAAAACATGCTCTAAGACGAACAGCGCTGATTCGGAACAATAAAGTGCCGGACTGAACAATAAACATGCGGACTGGACAATAATGTTTCGGACTGGCCTGACTGTAAGCCGCGCCAACGCTTACAGAGCAGTGACTCCAAGGCGTCTAATGCCAGGCATCACGCGGCCCGCGCCGAGCACCGGCAGAACGATAAGCCATGCGCTTCGCGGGCTCGCGTGCATGCGTTGGTTAGGTGCTACTCACAGCGCAAGTGTGACTCTGACGCAGCACGCAATCACGGTATCTGTGATGCGCTTACTAGATTATTGCGGTTTGATTACCTGCTCCCGCCCGTCTTTGTTCACTAGCTTTAGCCAAGTACTCGCGCCACGCGCCAGTATCTGGGCATAAGTCGGACTTGTCTCGCCGCCTAGACTTAATGCCGATCCATCTTCGGTCGCCGCGATCTTGACGTTGGGCCCGCCCTTACTATTGATAAGCCTCAACAGCACTGTCTCTGGATATCCGGTCGTGCCATCTGGCATCTTGACGCTGGGATCGGCTGGAAACACGCCGATGCTCGCGCGAACTTTCCCTTGCGCATCGACTATCTCAAGGGCGTGCCCCCGTAGAACTGGCAGAACGCCATCGGCAGTAGCAGGACGTAAATGAGCCAGTGTGAGCATCAGAATCACGAGGTTGACAATCGTGATCACAATCGAAAGCCGTTGTGTTGTCATCGCGTTTCTCCTTGATTTAAACTGAGAATCCAGCCGTTAGACGGACATAGCCGGCGTATTCTTCCCCATCTGCTTTATCACCCTTAGGTCGGCGGGATGAGCGCCTAATGCCTCGCATTCCTGAGCGCGGGCGACGGCACTGATGGAACGATACCAGACTCGCCAGCTTGTCTGTCATCAACATTGTGTGGTTTCTTTGAGGCGGCTCGTAGCGGGCGGGCAGCCGCTCAATTCCGGCGTTAGACGCTGTCGCTTACATAATGGTGCATGAATCGAACAATAACTTGAGGCGTGGGTTTATGCTCATCTATCTATTTTTCATACTATCCCTGCCTATCTCCTTTGTGGCTTTCGCTGACTCAGGCCCAAAACAATGCCAGTGGCAGCCCGCTACTACCATAGTTATTAACTCATCTCAATCATTGAAGACCTTAACCTCGCCTTACAAAACAAGTACAACCCTGTTGCGCATAGGATCATCAATCAGGGCAAGGAACACTGGTTAGTAATCAAGGCAGGGGACGGAGGAACCGGAGCCCTATGGTACGATGAACGATGGTTCTACGTTAGCGATGGAGGGCTGAAAGAGGTACTTTCCTATCCCGTTTCTGGGCATAGCATACAGGGCGATTCCGACGACTACGAGCTGAAATCATCAGTTAGAAACATTCGACAAGGGGGCACTTATTCAGCCGTAGTGAAATACAGAATATTCAAAGATCAATTGGACAAGCCGCGATTCCATTGGACCCGGTTACAGAAGCAGTTAGTATGGTTTGACTGGGACAAAAGAGCTGGCAAGTTCATTTTGAACAAAAGGAGATCGCATCTCGACAAATCGGGAGGCGATCCCATTCATCGGTATTTAGAGGAACAAGGATATTTCAAACGGACTTCTTGAACAAAGCCGCGCCTAACAAGCCGTTGCAGCGGAGGCCGCCAAGCGCATTTCAT
This sequence comes from Blastocatellia bacterium, assembly GCA_045807725.1. Classification (GTDB taxonomy): domain Bacteria; phylum Acidobacteriota; class Blastocatellia; order UBA7656; family UBA7656; genus DATENM01. The sequence continues at coordinate 1,913 of JBJMGV010000108.1, forward strand.
ATGGTTCCTTGATTGCCGTTCGCGGCCCCGCTGAACGCTGGCGTTAGGCGACCGAAAACACCGGGTTCTACAAACGAAAGGAATAATGATTCATGCGAACAATCTACGATCCAAGCCTCAAAGCCACTGTCACACTCGACGATTCGGGCCAGACAAGAGGAATCAATCACCTTGACGAATACCGCGAGATTGAACACCTTCGCGGTCGCGAGGCTGCCACCGCATACCTCCGCGACATTGCTGGAAAACTCAGCATTGCGCCCGAAGCGATGCGAAGTATCGAGCGGGCCGTTTCGTACCTTGATCCTCAGCAACAGGACGTTGAGTACCGCTTCAGCGAGGAAAAGGCATCGTTCGATTCGGCCACCTACGCCTACCATCAGACGTATCTCAACACGCCTGTCTGGGCGGCAGGCATCACCACCACAATCAAACAAGCGCCCACGCGCGTCGTCGCTGCGACTAACACCAGCGAGCGCGGCATTGATGCAACGATGCCATCGAATGAAGCCATCGAGCGTTACCGCCGGCTGTTTGCGACCGGCGAAAAGATAGATGGCCCTCCTTCACGGCGCAAAGCCAAACGAAACGGGACATCCGATGTCGCTGGCTCCGGCCTGCTGGCCGATATCCTCAGCAAGAGCGCCAAAGCATCCAAGGGGAGCGACGACCGGCAGACCACCCCACGATTGATCCGCGGACGCTTCTTCGTCTACCAATATGATCCGGCGGAACGCTCCGTTGATCACCTACATCCAACGCAAGGCAAACGCGCGCTGGAAGAGCGCGCGATGCCGAACGTTGAGCAACCGCTGTGCGGTACGCCGCCAACTCTGCCTTTGCGGCCTGTGCCCAGATCGATCCGTGAGGGGCGCTGGTATCTGGTCGCCGAGCTGCTATTCCGTCTGCCATACAAAGGTGGCCGGATGAATTGGCGAATGTTGGTTGAGGTGGAGACCAACACGATCCTATACCTGCGCGCATTGAGTTCGGGAGTGAACGGGCTAGTCTTCACATACGATCCAATCACCAGCACCGGCACGACCACCAACACTCCCGACAAGAGCAACGCCGTGCTGAACCCTCACAGGGACGACGTCGTGCTCGCCAATTTGAATGCGCCTGTTGCAGGCGTTCAGTCATTGGAGGGCGCATGGGCTACTCTTACAGAGGAGAGTCTTCCAAGGATCGCGCCACCGTCAAACTTCACTGGCGTCCGCTTCGACTATGACGTCCGCACCGACGACTTCGCTGCGGTCAACGCCTACTATCACGTTGACCGCTTTTTCCAGCTCGTGGAGAACCTTGGCTTTCCGATTGCGGGCGCAGGGGGCTACTTCGACGGCACTGCGTTTCCGGTTGAGGTAGACCATCGCGGGATGGGAACAGGAATCAACGCGCAATGCGTAGGAGACGGGGACGGAATTGACTTCACGCAATACGCGCTTGCTGACATCACCGACGTCGACAACCCGGTCGGCATCGCCACAGACTGGCGTGTGATTCTGCACGAGATGGCCGGCCACGGCACTCTCGAAGATCACGTAGGCATCCCCAACTTCGGCTTCGCGCACAGCGCGGGCGACAGCTTCGCCATGATTTTGAATGACTACCTTTCCGAGTGGCACCATGGCGCTGCGCTCGACCGCTTTCTGCTGGCGCCCTTCGTGCCGGGGTTGTCCAGCCCCCGACGCTCGGATCGGGCTGTCGCCGACGGGTGGGGCTGGGGTGGAATTAAGGATAAGGGAATAGGACCTGGCAATTCCGGCTATGAGAGTGAGCAAATTCTTTCAACAACCATGTTTCGCGTCTACCGGGCAATCGGCGGCGATTCGAGTAGCGCCGGGCGGCGCGAGTTCGCCGCCCGCTATATGGCCTATTTGATGTTGCGCGCGATTGGAACGCTAACCCCATTGAGCAATCCACGCAGGCCCGAACAGTTTCTCGCCGCGCTGACAAATGCCGATGCCGGTAACTGGACTTCAGAAGGCGTGTTCGGCGGCGCTTATGGCAAGACACTTGTATGGTCGTTCGAGAAGCAAAACCTCAACAGTGGCGCACGGCCAGCCGTAGACGTTTATATTGATGATGGTCGAGCCGGCGAATATGACTATCTCCCGGTTCATTGGGGGACGACGACCATCTGGAACCGCCGCAACCCGGATGGCAAGTCCGGGCATCAGGAACCGGCGCTTGGAGAAACCAATTACGCCTACGTGAAGATTAAAAACCGAGGCACGACCGTCGCCAACAATGTCATCGTGAAAGGCTACCACTGCAAACCCTCGGCTGGCGTGCTCTGGCCCAACGACCTGCAACCCTTTACCACTGCGCAGTTGTCGCCGCCGCCAACAGACAACTGCGTCGCAAAAAGGAAAAAGGTTGCAGAGTCGAAAGAACTGGTCGCTGATTTGAAGGGGCTGAGGGAAGGCGCCACAGGCACCCTGCTGCACGGCATCCTTAGACAGCTTGCTCAGGCGCAAAGACAGTTGGCCCGAGATGAGGAAGCGCTGGCAAAATGCGAGAAGATTCTCCTTTTACCGCCGACCCTTCAGCCCAACAACACCGAGGAGAAGACCGTCGGCCCGTTCAAGTGGACGCCCGTGCTCAACGCCTGGGGCCATGACTGCATGGTAATGATCGTCTCTGCTACCGGCGACCCCAGCAACGTTGACAAGTTTACCGCAGGCGAAGTAATCGAGGATTGGCGGCTTGTGCCCAATGATAACAATGTGGCTCAGCGCAATTCCGCACTGGTGCCGGGCGGGGGCGGGACAAAAGGATTGGTGGCCGGCCTGAATGGCAAAGGCTTCTGGGTGGGCAATCCTGGCCGCACCGCCGCCACGATTGCGGTTTCGATTACCCTGCCGCCACTGCTTGTCGAGCGCGGTTGGCGGATCGAGCTGCGCGACCTGCCTCCGAAGGGCGCGCGCCTGAAAGCCCGCGAGCAACGGCTCGTCACATTCGAGGTCTTCGCTGGCGCGGCATTTACCAGGGACGAGGTCATGGCCGCAGGCGAGCGGGACATCGTGGTGACTGCGACCGCCGACGGCGCGATCATCGGTGGTATGGTCTATCAGATGGACCCCGAGCTTGAGATACCATTCAACGACCGCACGCCTGAAGACAAGAAAGAAGGTTGCCGCGACACGGCCAGACAACTCCTGGACTGTTTGGATATGCCCAGCGGCAAGGTGAAGCGTGTCCACGTCCGTAAGATCGCGATTGACGTAGAGATGCAAAGCGATGACGGCTGTTGCGACTAGAGCGGTTTTCATTTGCGTTTGGCTGTAGGGGCAGGGCTTGTCCCTGCCCGAATCGCCGCAGGCGATAAACCGTCATTGGCCTGCGGCCAATCCGGGCAGCCACAAGGGCTGCCCCTACCGGGTAAACCCATTTGAAAACTGCTCTAAGCATCTGTTTTAGCTTTTCGATTACGGGTTCGGGCACGCTGGCTTTTGATCCACCGCTATGATTTTTCTTCATCTTCCTTTTTGCTACGCGTCCAGGTCTCTTTCATCGTTTCCAGTCCGGGGATGAGTTTCTCAAACAGGTGCGGGGCGGCAGCGCCCATCTCCAGTAACCCGCGGAACCGCCGGTCAAATTCCTGCTTAGTCTTCAAGTACGCCTCGAAGCTGCTCGCCAGATAGTTCTTGAAAAAATCCTGGGCTGCTTCTTCCTGCGAGCGAATCAACTGGAACAAGAATTGGGCTGGCAACAGGCTTTTGTTATTCTTCTCTTCTTCGAGTATGACCTGCACGAGAACGGCTTTGGTCACGTCCTGCTTGGTCTTTGAGTCAATCACTTGAATATCGTTGCCGTCGCGGATCAGCTTAATAATCTCTTGATCCGCAGGCCTTGGCTCAAACATTACGATTTCTGGGTGCCGGCGGAGATCAATTTTCCGCACCAGCCCATTCATCAAATCCTCGATCTGGCGGCGCTACAATTCGCTGACCGGCCCGCGACAATCTTTCAAGGGACGCAACTCACGTTCGGCGAAATCAAGCATCAGGCCGACCGACTGGCGGCGGCACTCTTCGATCTGGGCGTCGGCAAAGGCGACCGCGTCATCGGGCTGCCCGTGACCGGAACCGAATGCAAAATCGTTGACCTCAAGACCGGCGAGCGCGAAGTGCCAGTAGGCGAGGCCGGCGAGCTTTGCGTGCGCGGACCACAGGTGATGAAGGGTTACTGGAATAAGCCGCAGGAGACCGCCGCCGCTCTGCGCGATGGCTGGCTGCACACGGGCGATGTCGCGCGTATGGATGAGGACGGCTACTTCTACATCGTTGAACGCAAGAAGGACATGATCATCGTCAGCGGCTTCAACGTCTATCCGAACGAGATTGAGGACGTGCTGTTCGCGCATCCGGCGGTCAAAGAAGTCGCCGTCATCGACGTGCCTTGCGCGTATCGCGGCGAAGCGGTCAAGGCTTTCGTCGTGCTCAAGACTGACCTGATGACGGCGGTCGAAGAGTTGATCGAACATTGTCGCGCGCGGCTGGCGCGGTACAAGGTGCCTTCGTTCATTGAGTTCGTCGAAGGCTTACCGAAGAGCGCCATCGGCAAAGTGCTCAGGCGCGAGTTGCACGACGCGGAAACGAGCGGGCGCGATGCGCTCTAACCGGGCGGCCCGGAGTGCGCTCGTCGCACCCGACTCGCTGCCCTCATTAGGTTTCATTCACGAAAGGACAAAGAGTATGACTACGAAAACTAAAACGACGCACAAGGACGGCGCTCACGCGACCGCGAAGGCCAAAGCGCCCGAAACCGTCAACCCGGCAGACTGGGCCAGGCAGATGATCGAAAGTCTCACTGACGCGCAGAAGCGGTGGATCGACATCGCCGCCGAACAGAACGCGGTAACGCTGAGAGCGATTGGCGAAGGGGTGAACTTCTACAAGACCGCGCCGACGCCAGCGCTCGGTGACTGGACGCGGCAGGGCGTCGAAGGCTTCATCGAAGCGCAGAAGCGCTGGGCTGACATCGCCTCCGAGCAGGGCAAGCAGTTCTTCGAGGCGATGCGCGACGCCTCGGGCTTTGATGTCAACGACGTGACGCGGGCCGCCGGGGATATGGCCGGCCAGGGCGTCGAGGCATTCGTTACAGCGCGCACGCAGTGGCTCGACTTCGTCGCCAAGCAGAACACCAAGACGCTGAAAACTCTGAAAGAAGTCCTCGGCCTCGAAGAGAACTCGCCGGCGACAGCGGTGGCCGACTTCGCTCAACAGGCCGTCCATAACTACGTAGAAGTGCAGAAGCGCTGGCTCGACCTGACCACGCAACTCCCCTTCATGCGACCGGCTGAAAAGCGAGCCGCGAAGTGATAGGCGGCGCGGTCGCGCCGAGTAAGCGCGTGAAGTCAACCGCACGGTGAAGAGTTGGGACTCGACATCCTCGCTCTTCACCTCTCCTCATAAGAAAACTCCACGGCCCTTCCCCTCGGCTCGCGCGACGAGCGCCTACCCGGAATCGCTGACTTTGTGATGGACTGCGATGGCCGCACGCCTGACTTGATCGTGATGTCACACGACGTGACCGGCCTGACCGTGTGAAAGGAGAAGAGTGCATATGGCTGGCAAGATTCCGCGCGCGAAAGATAACGACTACACCGCAGAGATGGCTGCCACCCGGCGGCAGTTCATCAAGGAGCAGACCGGCAAGCCGCTGCATCACGTCGCCCAGTTCTCGTTCGACCCGGCGCTGCTGCCGGGTAACATCGAGCACTTCATCGGCGTCGCGCAAGTTCCTATTGGACTGGCCGGGCCGCTGTTGGTCAACGGCGAACATGCCAATGGTGAGTTCTACGTGCCGCTGGCAACGACCGAAGGCACGCTGGTGGCCAGTTACAATCGCGGCATGAAGTTGATTCGTGAATCGGGCGGCGTGATGACAACCGTGAGCGACGACGCGATGCAGCGCGCGCCGGTCTTCGTCTTCCGAAGCGCCCGCGAGGCGCGCGAGTTCGGCATCTGGATCGAAGAGAACTTCGCCGAAATCAAGCGTCGCGCCGACGCGACATCGCGCGTGGGCCGTCTGCGCGACATCGAACAATACTCGGCCAGCCATTATCGCTTCCTGCGTTTCAACTACACGACCGGCGACGCCGCCGGCCAGAACATGGTCAGCAAGGCGACCAAGGCCGCCTGCGATTGGATTTGCTCGGTCTATCGGGGCATCGAGAATTACTACCTCGAATCGAACTTTGCGACCGACAAGAAGAGTTCGTTCATCAATCAACTGCGCACGCGCGGCAAGCGCGTGACGGCAGAAGCGACCATCCCCGCGCGCTTGATCGAACAGATCATGCACACGAACGTCAACGCCATTCATCGCGCGCGGCAGGTGATCAATCTTGGCAGCTTGATGTCAGGCGTCAATAACAATGGCAATCATTCGGCTAATGGTATCGCGGCGCTGTTCATCGCTACGGGGCAGGATGCGGCCAACGTTGCCGAGTCGTCGGCGGCGATCATTCACGCCGAGATGACGCCGCGCGGCGACTTCTATTACTCGATCACGATTCCGTCGCTGATCGTGGCGACGTATGGCGGCGGCACGGGATTGCCGACGCAGCGCGAATGTTTGGAGCTGCTCGGTTGCTACGGCCAGGGCGGCGTCAAGAAGTTTGCCGAGATCGTCGCGGCGACGGTGCTCTGCGGCGAACTGTCGCTCGGCACGGCGGTCGTTTCCGAAGAGTGGGTGGCGAGCCACGAACGCTATGGCCGCAACCGTCCTTGAACAGGCGCGAGTCGTCCCTGATCAACGATTCTCGTCTCGCGCAATAACGGTTGAGTGTGTTTTAATGAGGCCAGCGCGATTCATCCTCTGCGCCTCAGGCCCTGCCACATAGCGTCAGACCATAGCCGGTCGAATTAAGGAAGAGTTATGGCCCAACCCAGTCTCAGCACGCGACTCAGCTCGCTGGACGCGGCCTTCTTGAATTTCGAGAAGAAGGAAGCGCCGATGCACATCGGCAGCGTCAGCGTTTTTGAAGGCGAAGTTCCCTTTAACCAGTTCATCAAAACATCAGCGCCAAGCTGCACCTGCTGCCACGTTATCGGCAAAGGGCGACGCCCGACCCGTTCGGCCTCGGCCACCCGACGTGGGAGTTCGATCCCGACTTTGATATCAAGCATCACGTCTTTCGCCTCAAGCTCGACGCGCCCGGCTCCGAAGCGCAGTTGATTGAACTGGCGGGTCGCCTCTTCACATCGGTGATGGACCGCGACAAGCCGCTCTGGGACATCTACATGGTCTACGGGTTGGAAGGCAAACGGATGGCGATGATCTCCCGCGTCCATCATTGTATGGTGGATGGCATATCGGGCGTAGACCTGCTCAAGATCATCCTCGACCTGTCGCCCAATGCGCCGCCCGTGCCCAAGGCCGCGCCTGAGCCGCCGACGCCGCCGCGCCCCGACGTGACGCGACGCTTCTTCGATTCCTTGCTCGGCGGTATGCAGGAAGGTATGACGCGCTGGGTCGAATTTCAGAACAGCCTGGTGAGCCTCGCGCAGGCGCTGGTGGCTGACCCGACGAGCAGCGCATTGCCTGGATTGAGCCAGTTGCTACCGGCGCTGGCCGCGCCAAGCTCTTTGCTGCCCTTCAACCGTTCGTGTTCGGGCGAGCGCCGCGTCGCGTGGAGCACCTTCTCGTTTGCCGAAGCGCGTGCTATTCGCGCAGCCTTGAAGGGAACGATCAATGATGTCGTGCTCACGGTGCTGTCGGGCGCGGTGTTGCGTTACGTCGAGCATCACGAGCAGCCGACCGCAAGTCGCAGCCTGCGCGTGATGGTTCCCGTCAGCCTGCGCCGCGAAGATCAGCGCGGCACACTCGGCAATCTGGTGTCGCTCGTGCCGCTGGAAATCCCGCTCGACTTGCGCGACCCACTCCTGCGCTTTCAAGAGATCAACAGTCGCACGATGGCGATGAAGAATGCCCGCACCGCTGAAGGCATCAGCCTGCTCGGCGCGTTGATGGGGCTTCTGCCGGCCTCTGTGCAGGCGCTGATCGGCGCGATGGCGACCTTCCCGCTGCCGCCGGTCAATATGGTAGCGACGAACGTGCCCGGCCCGCAGGTGCCGCTTTATTTGATGGGCAAGCGGATGACGGCTTATCACCCTTATGGCCCGGTCGGCTATGCCGTCGGCTGCGGCTGTGCTAGTATGAGCTACGATCAAAAGCTCTACTTCGGACTGACCGCTGATGCTCAGGCGATGCCTGACGTGGAACGGCTGAAGGAGTTTTTAGACGAGTCATTCGTCGAGCTGCGCAAGGCAGCCGGAGTGGACGAGATCAAACCGCAGGTCATGAAAGCAGCGAGGGGCAGGCGGCAGTGACGTTCCACTTCGAGCCATTTTTTAGCAAAAGAGCAAACCACTATTCCTGACCAAGCTGAAGTCTCCTTAGCTATGTCTACATCCGCCGATTCCTTTCACAAAGATTACAAGCCGACGCCGCGCCCGCTCTGGCGCGAATCCTTCGTCGGCTTAGACTGGCTGGCGCTGCATGCGTCGCCGGTCTTTTATGGGTGGGGTGTGCCGCGCGGTGACGGCTCGGCAGTCATCGCGGTTCCCGGATTTATGGGAACCGATCTCTACCTGCAAGAGCTGCACTGCTGGCTGCGGCGCATCGGCTATCGCCCTTATGTGTCGAACATCGGGCGCAACGCCGACTGTCTAGACCTGCTGGCCGACCGTCTCTTGCAGACGATTCAAAAAGCCTATGACGAGACGCACGGCGTCGTGCATTTGATCGGTCACAGCTTAGGCGGCGTGCTGGCGCTGTCGGCGGCTGCGCTTCGGCCCGACATCGTTGCGTCGGTGATTACGCTCGGCTCGCCGTTTCGCGGCATCCGCTCGCATCCCATTGTGCTTGAGATGTCGAAGGTGGTGCGCCAGCGCATACGCACGACTCGACGCGACGAGACCAAGCCCGCCTGCTTCACCGGCTATTGCGACTGCGACGCCGTCAACGCTTTGCAGATTCCTTGCCCGCATCGCATCCCGCACACGGCCATCTACACCAAGACGGACGGCGTCGTCGATTGGCGCGTTTGCGTCAATAATGACCCGGCCACCGACGTTGAAGTCCAGAGCACGCACATCGGCTTGGCCTTCAGCCCTTGGGTCTATGAGGTAATCGCCAATCGCTTGTCGCAAAGCGGCAGCGATAGCTGGCTGACCTGAGCGGCTACGCTTGAAACACGAAGGGCGAGAGATTCACCTCTCGCCCTTCACTTCATTCGATTCATCTAAACGGTTGTTCCCAGCGACTGCGCGCAACCTGCGTGGCCGCAACCACAGGATACTTCTATGGTGTCGTCGGCGGTTTCGCAGTGTGGGCTGCAATAATCGCTGTCGCCCGTAGCCGCACAGCTACAGCCGGCGTGATCGCACGTCTTGCTTTCGTCTGCCATCGCGCTCCCCTCCTTTAGAAGATCAAGCGCCACATTTCTTTCGGAAATCTGCAAGTTTGAAACCAGAATGCGACGTTAGGGCTTGATGCTGGCTTCAATCAATTCGATGCGCGTGATGGGCGATTCGCCCTGACGCGGCGCGGCTTCGATGCGCTCCAACGTATCGAAGCCGTCCACGACTTTGCCAAAGACCGTGTATTTGTTGTCGAGATGCGGAGCATCGCCGAGCACAATGAAGAACGACGTTGTCGCTGAGTTCGGGTCTTCGGCGCGCGCCATCGAGAGCGTGCCGCGAATGTGCTTGACGGCAGAGAACTCAGGCTTGAGCGTATGCACCCACTTGTCGGCGTAATGGCCTGCGCCGCCGGCTCGCGTCGGCCCGACGCCGCCCTGCACGACGAATCCCCTCACTAAGCGGTGAAAGGCGGTGTGATCGTACCAGCCCGACTGGACGAGCTTCAGAAAGTTCCTGACGTGTTCGGGCGCAAGGTCGGGTTGCATCTCCAGCGTGATGTCGCCGAGCGAGGTGTGCAGCAACACGTCGCGGCGCATCTGATCGACGGTCGCGTCTTTGAATGGCTCTGTGCGTTTCGGCTCGATCTTGACGCTGATGATCTTAACCGGAGTGACGGCGCGCTGGTCTGCGTCAACGGGTGAGAGCGAAATTTTATCGACAACCTCTATGCCTTCCGTCACCTGGCCGAAGGCTGAGAACTGGCCGTCGAGCTGCGGCTGCGGCCCTGCGCAGATGAAGAACTGCGCGCCGTCGCTATTGGGCTTGCCGGGAATGCGCGCCGCCGAGATGATGCCGCGAATGTGCTTTACATCACTAATTTCGTCGGGCAGCAGATTGAGCGCGCCCGTGCCCCAGAGGTTGCGCGGCTTCGAGGGGTCTTTCAAAATCGGGTCGCCGCCTTGAATCAGCCCGCGCGCGAAGAAGCGGAAGAAGGCCGAGCCGTCATAGAAACCTTCGCGCGCCCACTTGATGAACTGCTGCGCGTGGCGCGGCGCTTTGTCCGTGAGGAACTCGAAACGAATCACGCCCATCTCTGTAGTGATGACGGCTTCGAGGTTCGCGGCTTCGGCGGGCGTCACCAGCGCCTCAACCTTTCCCGCTTGCGCGCCGCGCTTCTTCTCCTGGGCCAACTGCGGCGGCGCGATTATCATCACGAGCGCCGCGATAATTAAAGAGAGCGTCAGCACGCGACGGCTTGCATAATGCGAGAGCGCGGCTGAAAGAATCTTCGTCGTAGAGCGCATGAAGTCAGTCTCCTGATAGGTGTTCAGCGATCAGCCGAGGGCAAACTCCGGCGCGCCGTAACGGAAGCGCGCAATCTCGACGCCCGCGCCGTCCATCACCGACGCGACGCCGTGACGACGCGAGAGCGATTCAGCTTCCATCATTGCCAGAGGCTCGTTGTCAGTCTCGATCCGCATCACTTCGTGGCCGATGATCGGGTTGCGAATGATGATCGTGTAAGTCATCGCCGGTTTGCCTCGCCGCTTGATTCGTGTTCTCTCAATCATTCCACATCGATGCGCCGGATGAAAAGCGCGGGCGGCTATACTGATGAATTGGCCGGGCGGTAGAATGAAGCGAAGGCTATGTCAACATCAGCGATCACGGTCTACACCATCGGTCACGGTCGCCACCCGTTCGATTATTTTCTAGAACTGCTCAGGCGGCATCATATCAACTTCGTCTGCGACGTGCGCAGCTCGGCGCGCTCGCGCTGGCCGCAGTTCAACGGCGCAGCTTTGAGCGACGCCCTGCGCGCAGGCGGCATCGGTTACGAGCACCTGCCCGAATGCGGCGGCAAAGTGGTCGCGCCGCCGGCGGAGCTGGCGCGTGGTCTTGATCGCATTATCGAGCTTGCGGCGGAGATGCGCGTGGCGATTATGTGTTCGGAGTCGCGCCCGCTGACCCAGCACACACGCGAGCCGCGCGCCAATTGCCACCGCGTCGGCTTGCTTGCCGTACCGCTCAGAGCGCGCGGCGCACGCGTGATTCACATTCTGCCTGACGGCGAGTTGTTGGAAGTGGACGAGTCGCAGGTTCCTTCGATCTGGTAACAGGTTTCAATTTTAGATTTTCATGGCTTAGCGCTTCGCGCCTGCGATTTTGGATTTTGGATTGAGGAAGAGGCCGTATTCTCTAATCCAAAATCTAAAATCGCAGGCGTTCAGCCCTTGAGCTTTTCTGTAAAGAATCCTACTAAACGTTGGGCGTAATCACTGCGAGCGTAACGCGCGCCGCGAGCGTGACGCGCGCCTTCGATCAGCCACAGGTGACGCTCGCCGCCGAGCGCGTCGTGAATGTTCTGCGAATGCGTGGTGGCGATCAACTGGTCAGCCGTGCCGTGTACGAGGTAGACCGGGCATTTGATCTTAGCCGCGAGCGCCAGCGGATCAACCGCGAGCACGTCGAACTTGCCGCGATAATTCGCCACCTGCATTGTCGTCCAGACTACAGGGTTGAGCAGGCTGCCGGGCAGTCGCGTGACGCGCTCAAGGAACTCGGCGCTGACGCGGCGCAGGCTGGCGAACGGGCTATCGGCCCAGACGGCGCGAATCCACTCGTTCTGCGCGGCAACCTGCAAGGCGATGGCCGCGCCCATACTCTCGCCGGCAAGTCCTATGCGCCGCCGGTCAACCTGTTTGTGCGCGACCAGCCAGTCAATCGCCGACTCGACATCGCGCCGCTCGAAGAAGCCATAGGTGACAAAGCGGCCTTCGCTGCTGCCGTGCGCCCGCCCGTCAAAGACCAGCACGTTGAACCCGGCTTCGCACAAGGCCAGCGCCGCGCGCAGCACGTCTGTGCGATTCTTCTTGACGCCGTGCAGCACAACAATTGTAGGCGCGGCTTTGCCCGTCTCCATCCACCAGCCGTAGAGCCGCGTGTTGTCGAACGAAGCGAAGGTGACATCTTCAAATTGAATGCCGCGATGTTTGAGCAGGTGGCGCAGGTGCTCGCTCTTGAGCTGCGACAGCCGCTTGAGGCGCGGGCGAATCAACACCTGTGAGAGTTGAAAGCAGGTCGCGCCGAGCGCCAGCGTCACCGACCCGGCAGTGCCGAGCGCGATCATACCGGCGAGCCGCAGCCAGTTTTTGTGCTGCGCAATTGCACCGGCAGTGAGCGAAGCTGTCACGTTGGCCTCTGACGATGGATTCTGGTCAATGTCTCCTTGACTCATACTGCCTCCTTAGCGGGGCGACGAACTATTATAAGATGATCCGCAAGGATGGCCGCGTTGGCAGGGCATCTGTCATCGACGCAACCGAGCCATCTTATGAATGCGCCGGCCACGTTCGCATATTCCTGGCTCTGCGTAAAGCAAGCGGCGTACACCGATAAGCGCGGGGCGCAGCCGACCAGGGCGGGCTGCTTCGTTGAGGTTGGCCGCCTGTGTTAAAATTTTATCTGAGACGATCAAGCGAATCATTCGCTGGGATGGCCTGAGCCAGCGGCCCTGAATATCAGATGGACGGATGGAGATTATGTATTGCAATCAATGCGGTCAGCCGCTCCCCTCGACGAGCCGCTTCTGTAATTCGTGCGGCGCGGCAGTCGTCACCGGCGCTCCTGTGAACGTCGCCCGCGAAGCCTTCGCGCCGCCGCCGCAGACCGCAGGCCGCGCGCCCGTCGCTGCGGCGGCGCAACGCGACGACCTTGCGCCGAACGAGACGGTCATCTTCACGTTGCGCCCGACGCTGATCTTCGTGATGGTGCGTTACGCCGTCGCGGCGCTCATTCTTATGGTGACAGCCGCGTTGATGGGGGTGCTGCACAGCGCCTGGCCGACAGCGGTCAGCAACACGATTTCGTTTCTGGTGATCTTGATCGTCGGCCTCATTGCGTTTACGTCGCCGGTCTACAAACATCTGCTGCGCCGGCGCGAAGTCTACACGTTAACGAATCACAAGCTGGAGATGCGTTACGGGTTGCTCTCAAAGACGGTGCGCAACATCCCGCTCAGCAAGATTCAGGATGTTACTGTGTCGGCGTCGTTCTGGCAGCGTATGATTAACATCGGCGACATCGAAATTGACAGCGCCTCCGAGATGGGCAAGATCGTCCTCGACGACATCCATCGTTCGGAGCGTTACGCGAACCTGATTCTCGACGAGCTGCGCCGCCGGAACTAAACCGGCGAGCACGGGGTCTAATATCGATTGATAACCATCGCAGCACGCAATTTGATCAGAGGATTCAACCAACAGGGATTTACACGGATGCAGCATCGAAACTGGATTCTTTCGCTTGCGGCGATAGCGTGTTTCATCGCGTCGCCGTTTTCCATCTCTGCGCAACAGCCCGCCGCCAGCAGCGGCCAACAAGTGGTTGCCGTAACCACCGAGCGGCCACTTGCCGCGCTCTTGCCTGACAAACTGGTGGGCGTGAAAGCGACAGGCGACGTTAAGCAATTCAACGCCGACAATCTCGCGGAGTTGGTCAGCGATCAAGCGACAATCTACCGCGAATACTACGTGACCCGCGCCGCCTCGCGGCAGTATGGCGCGGCGCGTGTGGATGTGTTTGCCTCATCGCACCCGTTCGGCGCGTTCGGGCTGCTGACGTTTTACGGCGGCGCGAGCCACGCCGACAAAGAGAGCGTCGGCACGGGCAGCACGCGCACCAGTGATGCGCTGGTTTTTTGGAAGGACAATTACTTTATTCGCGTGACGGCGGCAACGGGTCAGCCGCGCCCGGTGGGCGGCGACGCGCCGCTTGCTCGCGCTGTTGCTTCCGAGCTACCGATGACTAAGCCTGACGAGCGCCCGGTGATCTTGCGCAGTCTGCCTGAATCGTCGCTTGTTACGAACAGTCAGCATTATTTTCTCGGCCCTGAATCGCTCAATACAGCGATGGCCGGCACACGCGATCTCTACGCTTTCAACGGCGACGCCGAAGCCGTAGTCGCGCAGTATCAAATCAACAAGCCAGCGACAAACGCGAACAGCGAAGCGGCGAAGCAGACCGCCAGATCGTCCACTGCCGCGCCGCCCGCCGCGCCGATGAAGCTTCTCATCGTTGAATACCACACGCCGCAGTTTGCTTACGATGCCATCGCGCGCGCCAACGAATACGTCAACTCGCTACCTGAAGCCGAGCAGCAGCGCGTCATCATCAAGCGTGAAGGGAATTACATTGTCGAAGCGGTAAACTTCGACGACCGCAACGACGCGCAAGCCATCGTTGATGCGGTGCAGTATCCTTACGGCGTGCAGTGGCTGCATCATCCGAGCATCCCAAGCCCCGATCCATTTCGCGGGCAGAAGGCCGCGCAGATGTTGCTCTCGACCTTTGGCCTGCTCGGCGTACTGCTCGGCTCAGTGCTGCTGTGCGGCAGCATCGTCGGCACGACGATGTTTCTGAAGCGCCGCAAGCGCATGCAAGAAGTCTTCTCGGACGCCGGCGATATGCTGCGGCTTGACATTGACCCATTTGAAGAAGCACTCCTCGGCCTGCCGCCGAAGAGAGATTAGAGGCTAGAGGCTGGAGGCTAGAGACTAGCGGGAAACGGAAGCGCTCCGCGCCCTTCTTCTGCTAGTCTCTAGCCTCCAGCCTCTAGCCCCTGCCCCCTATGCCTAACTCGGTTCTGATCGTAGACGACGAAGAAGGGATACGGACGACGCTGGCCGGCGTGCTCGAAGACGAGGGCCTCGCGGTTGAGACTGCCGCGTCGGGCGAAGACTGTCTGCGCGCCTTTGAGCGGCGCGTCTTCGGCTGCGTGTTGTTGGACGTGTGGCTGCCGGGGATGGATGGCATCGAGACGCTTGAACGGTTGAAAGCGGCTTATCCTGAAACGGCGGTGATTATGATCAGCGGCCACGGCAACATCGAGACGGCTGTGCGGGCAACGCGACTGGGCGCGCACGACTTCATCGAGAAGCCTTTACAGATTGACCGCACGATTCTGGCCGTGCGCAATGCGCTGCGCCAGCGCCAGCTCGAAGCCGACAATCGCCGCCTGCGCGAACAGCTTGATGATTATGTAATGATCGGCGAGAGCGTGCCGATGCGCGCCTTGCGCCAGCAGATCGCGGTGGCTGCGCCGACCAACGGGCGCATACTGATCTACGGCGAATCGGGAACCGGCAAAGAACTGGTCGCTCGTGCCCTGCATCAAAACTCGCCGCGCGCCGCGCTGCCATTCGTCGAGCTGAACTGCGCGGCCATTCCCGAAGAGTTGATCGAATCGGAACTGTTCGGCCACGCCAAGGGCGCGTTCACCGGCGCGACACAGGCCAAGCGCGGCAAGTTCGAGCAAGCCGACGGCGGCACGTTGCTGCTCGACGAAGTCAGCGATATGAGCTTGAAGGTGCAGGCGAAGGTCTTGCGCGTGCTCGAAGAACAGCGCTTTGAGCCGGTCGGCTCGAATGCGTCGGTGAAGGTCGATGTCCGCATCATCGCGGCGACCAACAAGCGGCTCGACGAAGAGATCGAGCGCGGCACGTTTCGCGCCGACCTCTTTTATCGCCTCAACGTCATCCCTTTTGAAATGCCGCCGCTGCGCGAGCGCCGCGAAGACATCCCGCTGCTGGTCGCTCATTTTAATCGTAAGTATTCCGCCGGCTACAACCGCACGCCGAAGAACTTTAGTGAAGAGGCGCTCGACCGCTTGAGCGCCTACGAGTGGCCGGGCAACGTGCGTGAGTTGCGCAACACCGTCGAGCGCGTCGTCATTATGTCGGCCAAAGAGATGATTGACACCGACGACCTGCCATCGCTCGGCACACCGGAAGGCGTGCGCCCGCCGCCCGGTTATAACTTCACATCGTATCGAGAAGGCCGCGACGTTTACGAGCGCAACTACATCTTGCGCAAGCTCGCCGAATGCGATGGCAATGTGACGCGCGCCGCCGAAGCCTTAGGGATTGATCGCTCGCACCTCTATCGCCGTATGAAGGCGCTGGGCATCAGCGACAAACGTCCCGGCGCGGCGGGCTGATCGCTTCGCCTCGAACATGCTGACGAAGCGGCCCGTGCGGAAGAGTTGATTTTATACGGCTCACCTCTGGCTTTACTGCGGCGGGCGGGTGAAGCTGAAGGGCGCGGAGACCTGGCCGTCGGCGTTCTGCACCTGTAACGTGACCGTCTCGCCCACCTTGATTCGCTTGCCGATCTTCTTCCCGACCAGGACTATGCTTTCAGTCCCCAACTCGCGCAGGGTCGTAGCCTGCCGTACGCCATTCAGCAGGATGACCCCGGTGGAATCGAAGTTCGAGCCGAGGACGATCAAATCCTTGCCGACGATGGATGCGCGCCCGATGATCGGCGGCAGGCGGTACGTGAATGCTTCGGTCAACGCGTGGCTCTGACCGTCGGGGTTGATGACGGCGACATCAAGAAAGAGTGATTGCCCGGCGGCTGGCGGCGTGATGGCTTTGATGGTCGTCGCGCTCAACACCTGAATGTTGTCAGCCGCTACACCGGCGACGCGCACGCCGGCTCCCGGCAGAAAGCCGCTGCCGGTGATTGTAATTTCGGTTCCACCCGCCGACGGCCCTGAGCTTGGCGTTACCGCCAGCACCCGTGGAGCCGGAAGACCGGCAGGCGCATCAGTAATCTTCACTCCAAAACCAGACTGGCTGAAAGTAGAGGCGCACGTGCCGAATCCCTGTGCAGCGACGCTGGCGACTACTGCCGGGCCGCTGGAGGTCGAGCCGGCGACGTAGACATTGCCCGCCGCATCGCTGATGAGAGCGTGTGCCTCGCCTGAGCCGAGATAGGTCGAGTAAGCGAGCGTTGCGCCGTCACCGCTCAGCTTGGTAACGACAGCCTCCGTGCTGCTGGCGCGCCGCCTATGCACTGCGCTCTGCAACGCCTCTTTAATCGGATAGTCAAGTGAGCCGCTTATGCCGGCGATATAGATGTTGCCCGAATGATCTAACGCGATGGCACGGGCCGAGTCCGTGCCGCTGCCGCCGAGATACGTCGAGAAGATCAGGCCGCTGCCCTCCGCATTCAAGCGCGCCACAAACGCATCCGTGCCATCGCCGCTGCGCGCGTAGAGCGTCGCCGGATTGTGCGGGTCAATGCCGAGCAGGAAGCCGTACAAGAAGGTTCGTCCTTGCGGCAAGCCCGTGTTGATGGCCGCCCAGGTTGCGCCGCCATCCGTGGTTTTGAAGATGCCGCCGCCGCTCGCCGTCACGTAGACGGTCGCGGGCGTCGTCGGATCAATCTGCACGTTGGAGAAGGGGAGGGGAGGCAGCCCCGTGCCTTCGACCTGCGTCCATTTCTTCCCGCCGTTGAAGCTCCTGAAGATGCCGTTGTTGCTGGCGGCGTAGAGCCGGCTCGCGTCCGTAGCCGCGAAGGCTATCGAGTTAAAGCTCGCGAGGCCGAGCACGCGCGCCCAACTCTGCCCGCCGTCCGTCGAGCGATAAGCATGACTCCCGTTCGCGTAGACGGTGGTTGGGTTGTGCGGGTCAAGGGCCAATGCCGGCTCGCTATTTGAGAATTGCAAGCCATTGCTTGCAGGCAGCCAGGTGTTCCCGCCGTCTGTGCTCCTAAGCACGCTGACGACAACGCCGACGAGCGCGTAGAGCGTTGACGGATTTTGCGGATCAACGGCGAGGCCATAAATCTGAACCGGCTGATCGGGGCCTCTCACTTGGCCGAACGTCCAATGCGCGCCGCCATCGGTGCTTTTGAGAAGCGACGAGCCGAAGGGGGTATTGTAAGCCCCGTAGATTGTCACGGGGTTCTGACCCGATATGGCTAGACTGTTTATGCCGCTGATCAATGACAGCGCCGATTGCCACGTATGCCCGCCGTTCGTGCTCTTGTAAAGCCTGCCGCCCACAGTCCCCTCCGACTTCAGGCCGACGTACAGCGTGTCCGGCGCGGTCGGGTCTATGACGAAGCTCGCTAACACCGGCGCTGTCGGCAACCCGCCGCCCAAGGCGCTCCAGCTATTGCCGCCGTCCGTGCTCTTGTAAAAGTTGTCGCTGGCATTGTGCCGCTGAAGAGGTTCAAAGGTAACCGGAAAATCTGTCGAAGAGGTGTCGCCCGCGATGTACGCTTCGCCGGCGGCGCTCACCGCGATGCCGCACGCGGCGTCCGCGCCACTGCCGCCCAGGAAAGTGGAGTAGACCAGCGCCGTGCCCGTCGAGGTGAGCTTCAACACGAAGGCGTCGCCGCGCTGGCCGTCACTGCGATGGACGGTCTGGAAGGCTCCTGCCGTTACCGGAAAATCAGGTGAAGCCGTTTCGCCTGTCGCGTAGAGATTGCCTGCGCCATCGAGCGCCAGCCCATTCACGCGGTCATAGCCAGAGCCGCCGAGGTACGTCGAGTAGATGAGCGCACTGCCCGCCGGATTCAGCTTGCTGACGAAGGCGTCGCCGCAGGTTGTGAGGATGTCATCAAGCGCGCAGGTGCCACCGATATAACGGCTTTGCAGCGGGTTGCGCAGCGGGAAGTCTCTAGAGGCCGTGAAGCCGCCGACGTAAGCGTTTCCCGCCGCGTCTACGACGATGGATGTGGCGTAGTCATCCAGGCAGCCGCCGAGATAGGTTGAATACAAGAGCGCCGTCCCCACCGGATTCAACTTCGCGACAAAGGCATCCGAATAGTTTGATGAACAGCTTATGGCCGTCTGCAATGCGCCGACCGTCACCGGAAAGTTCGTGGAGCGTGTAGAGCCCGCGACATAAGCGTTGCCTGCGGCATCAACGGCAATGGCGTTCGCCGCGTCCGCCTCCGTACCGCCGAGATAGGTCAAATAGAGCAGCGTCGTGCCGGTCGGGTCGAGCTTGGCGATGAATAAGTCGAGGCCGCCGGCGCGGACGGGCTGCACGACGCCTGCGGTGGTGGGGAGACAGGATATTGAAGTCGAGCCGGTGAGATAGATGTTGCCCGACGCGTCCAGGCCGACGCCGGTCACGTTGCTGCCCTGAAGTATCGAAGCCAGCTCCAGCACGGGATCAATCACCAGTGGCCGGCTGCGGTCGTACGCGCCGACGACAAAGCCGATCTCGTGCCGCTGCCGTTCGACGAAACGACAAGCGACCTGACAGCGCGAGCCGTTGACTTCTTGATAAGCGAAGGGCCGATGATGGCGAATCTCGCCCGCCGCCGTTTCGATGCGAAGGTCGCCCATCGGGTCGAGCCATACACGTTGCGCGCCGCTGAAGCGCAGCCTGATTGCGGTAGGATCGGCTTCAGGAGCCAGATCGAAGTCGTATTCGAGCTGCCGGCCCTGGCCATAATAGATCACGTCGATGTCGCGATAGACGTTCTTGGCTCGGACGCGCGAATAGGTCGGCACACTTGTCCGCCACTCGGTCGAGTCATTGCCTGTGAAGTAATTCGTGGTGGTGGCCGGCACGCCTTCGCCGGTCAAGCGTGCGTGAAGGTTTGCGCCGACAAGCTGCATCTGAAGGCTCGCGGCGGGTGATGAATCGAGTGATGAATCGGTGGCCGAATGGGGCGCGCGTGGAGCCGCTCGGTCGCGGCGCGGTCCAGGAAGCTGCTCGTTCGCATTAAGCGATCCCGCATTCCGTGGTAATCCTAAATCCGCGCCGCGACCAAGCCGCCCCGCGTCGCCGCGACTGCGCCAGGCGAGCGCCGCTTCGGTCGCTGTGAGGTAAATGTTACATTCGTTCAGCCGCGCCAGAAATGACGCTGACGCCTTCGGGCCGCAGGCTTCAAAGCGCAACGGCAGCCGGTCAAAGCTCTCGATCATTTGCCGGCGTGTGCTCGTTGCCACTTGGATTGGCGATGATTGGTCGGCAACCGCCGCGCCCGTTGCTGACCGCTGATGCGTTGCCAGTGTTGGGAAAGACTCGCCGCCAATCAGCGCGATGAGCATCAGGCTCACTCCTGCAAGACGAAAGGCGCGATGCCCGCCGCATTGCGAATAACTCGCCGCCAATCTACTGAAGGGGTGCATTTACTTCTCCTTGACTCATGCGCCTTTATTCGTTTCTGCGGGAATCGAGCGAAACAGGATTGTGCACTCGCCGTGCCAGAGTATGGAAATATTGTGTTATTCGTTACAGAAAAACTTAACCTCTGCGGTCACACCAATTCACTCTTTGAGCGCGGACAGGCATTCATCTAATACGCTTGATGTGGGAACCATCTGCCGGGAAATAAGTATCAGCGGTGGGAAGTCAGTAGTCAGTGCCAGTGGCCAGTGGCCGGTTGTCAGTGGCCGGTTGTCATTGGCCAGTGGCCGGTTGTCATTGGTCAGTGGTTAGTGGTCAGTTGATAGTTGGTAGTTGATAGTTCCCCAAGCTCCGTCAGGAGCGCAATGTTTATAGATATAGCTGAAGGATGTGACGAAGCCCCGTCGGGGCGCAATGTCTACATCGCGCTCCTGACGGAGCTTGAAGACTCAATCAACTGCGTAACCATAAACATCGTGCTCCTAACGGAGCTTGTATGATCTACTGCATCGGTAACTATAAACATTGCGCTCCTGACGGAGCTTGCTCGAACCAATAACAAACAACTAATCACTGGCCACTGCCTACTGACTACTGATCGAGACGGCGGTGACGCGCAGGTTGTCGAGATAAAATCCTTCGAGCTGCTTGCGCCGGACATCAGCCGTTGAAGCCGTGAAGGCGAAGCTCAAGTAGGCTTGCGTTGATCCGAGAAAATGCAGATCAACCTTGACGCGCCGGAAGCTCGGCCCGGCATCCGGGCGTAAATCATAAGCCAGCGTCAGCGGCGGGGCGTCCGCGACAGTCGTGCCGCCGCCGATAAACGGATAATTGCGCGCCGCCAGCGTCAGTATATCGGCGGGCGATTGCACAGTGCCGCTGAAGTAATAATCGAACTCAAGCTGCGGCTTCGACAACGCCGCCGTGTCAATGCGCGGCGCGTAAGCGGTTCCTGAGCTTCCAGCCGGCGTGAACGAACGACTGTCGGCTTCGCCTTTGCGCTTGGCGAAGTAGAGTGACTGCGGCGCGCTCGCCGCTCGCCGCGTCGTCAGGTGCCAATTGCCGAACAAGGTCCAATCGGGCGCATCACGCTCGAAGTCGAGCGCATACAGCGTGACGCGACGGCCCGCGAGCGCGCGAGCTTCTACCGCCTCAGGCTGCGCCGCATCATTGCGCGCGTTGGCATAGCTGAAAACAATCTCGTCGCCCGCTTCCGCGATAATCTTTGCCGTCGGCCCGCTGTCGGTTTCGGGCAGCAGTACCGGAAGGCTAGCCGTGAAATGACCCGGCGCATCGGCGCGCAACGTCACCGTTACGTCACTGCCGAGCCGTGCGTTCTTGACATGAACTTCAGCCGTCGCCGTATTCATCAGGTCGCGGTCGCTGATGATTAGATTGACCGTCTCGCCGATGACGACAGGCGCGTCGGGCCGGTCGTTAATCGTCAGCGCGCCGGCAGTCGTTTCTGCCGGTACGTCGTAGCCTTCGGTCGCCGTTACGCGATAGCCGACGCCGCTCGTCGCAAGCTGCGTGGTCGCCGACAGGCCGAGGCCGCGCCCGGCGAAGGCTCGCCAGATCAAATCCTGGTTCGCCCCTTTATCGGTCGTTTTATCTGCGAGCAGAATCGCGTCGCGCGCATCGATGAAGGATGGCGCGAGCGGCGTCACTTTCAATCCGTTGAGCACCAGCCGCTCGACCGCTGCGCGTCCGGCGTCGAAGCCATAACGTTTGATGAAGGACTGGCGCAAGTCCCAGAGCATCGCGCACCACACAGTGCCCTGCGCGTGAACTTCGCTGTTGAAGCGAATGTCGCCGAAGGTCAGCGGGTTGATGTCGAAGCGTGTGCAGTACGGATAGACGCGCACACCGCGCGCGCGCTGTGTAACATAGCTTCCAGTTGCGGCGGGCGCATCGAGCGGCCTGTCGCTCGGTGTCAAAAACGACATAGCGAAAAAGTCTGACCAGCCTTCGCCCATGCCGCTGCCTTGATTGGAGCGCAGGCCGATGGCGTTGTCGGTCCCTGCGAGGCGCGTCGAAACGCCGTGCGTGTATTCGTGGACGATGACGCCGGCGTCGTACGAGGCGTCGAGGTCTTGCGGCTGGCCATTAACCAGGCTGTTCCACATCAGCATAGCGAGCAGCGGCGGCGTGCCTTCAACGGTCGGGGTAAAGTAAGCATTGTTACGAACCAGTTGCCCGCTGGTCGGGTCTACCTTCGCGCCGCGCAGCGTGTCGGCGCGCACGGCGTCGCCCGCCGCGCCACCTTTGCCGAAGTTTTCAGTTTGAAAGTTGCGCGCCGGTTCGTTGAAGCCGAGCGTGTAGAAGCGGTCGTGCGCGAAGTTGACCCAGTAAAAAAGATTCGTCGCCGAGGCGTCACTTGAATCGAGCGGCGAGCGCGAGAGGTTGAGCGCGAAATCGAACGCGCCGCCGACGGCTTGCACCATTTCGCCGCCGCTCAGGTCAGGATTGAAATAGACGCGGGCGTTGTTGCCTTCGGTGCGGTCAGCGCTGACCCAGCCTTGCGGCGAAGCCGCCGCGTCGCCACTCATCGGCACGATCTCGCGCTGGCCTGCCATTGGACTCTCTTTGGTGAAGACGCGCGCCATTGGCGCGGCAAAGCTCAGTGTCAGCGCGTCGCGGCGCAACGCCTCGCCGGTCTGCGCGTCGAGCAGGATCAGATAGGCATCAATTGGCGAGGGCACACCGTAGAGCAGGACTTGATAAGCCAGACGCACATCGTCGCGCGAGAGCGGATAATAGACGAGACTGGCTTCCGAACGGCTGTCCACTTCGCTTGAAGCGAAGACGACGCGCTCGCGGGCCGCGAGTCGCTCGACCGTCGATGTGACCGGAGCCGTGAGCCGCGCGCCGCAGACGAGCGCGGCACGATGCAGGGCCTCTTCGGCAGAGAGTTGCGGCTCGACCGGCAGAGCGCGACGTGCGAGTTGCGGCGCGAAGCTGCCCGACGCCGAAACCAGGCGGCGGTCATCATCGAGCACAAAGAGCATCTCCGAATCAAAGACGCGCAGGCCATTAATACGCTGTTCGAGCGCCAGCCGTGTGAAGCCCGCATCGCTCTCCACTGCCGCGATGCGTGACTGATCGAGGTCAGTTCGCTCGATGCCGTAAAGCGCGCGGTTCGCTTCGACGAAACGGCGCGCGACCGTCGCGGCATCATCAGACGAAGGAGTGGTCAAAGCCTGGCCAAGTGAGAACAGATGATGCGGCGCGTCGCGCCATTCGTCCCAGCGCAGCGTCGCCTGTGCGACCGTGTTGCGGCTGGCCTTAAGCAGTTGCTTTTTCTGTTCGGGATCAACCGCGCGGCTCGACGGCAGATGACGGGCGCGGAGGTCGAAATCGGGCAGCGCTTCATAAGCGGTTTCTATCTGATCGGCGGCAGGCGTTATGGCTACGCGTGCCGAGGCCGGCCATTGCACGGCGATCAGGATAATGACAACGCAGACAAACGCGGCTCTCGTCGGGGGCGATGCGGTAGCGCGCACAACAATACTCCTTCACAATCAGGTTCGTCGCTGGAGAGGTTAAACGGGAAGCGAAATCGCAGCAGGAAAAATTATACCAGAACCGACGGGGGTGCAAAGCGAAAAGCACAATCGTCGGTGGATGCGCGCGGCAGCGGGTCGCTATAATCTGTGAGGCGAAGGCTCGACTCGTTGGCTTATGCAAAATCGATTGATGATATCGGCCATCTTACTTGCGGCGGGCGAATCGCGGCGGATGGGCGAGTTCAAACAACTGCTCACATACGCAGGCCGCACGTTTGTCGAATGCTGCGTTGATAATCTGCTCGCCTCTCGCGCCGACGAAGTGATCGTTGTCACCGGCCACCGCGAAGCCGACGTGCGATACGCCCTCGGCGCGCGGCCCATTCGCTTTGCTCACAACCCTGATTACCGCGAAGGCATGAGCGCGTCGGTCAAGTGCGGCGTCGCCGCCGTAGCGCCTGCGGCTAAGGCTGTGCTAGTGGCGCTCGTCGATCAACCGCAGATTGATTCCGCAATTATCAACCGTGTCATCGCTGAATACGAAAAGCAGTCGCCGCTCATCGTCATTCCCACCTATGCGGAACGCAATGGCCATCCGATCTTGATCGACCTGCGCCTGCGCGACGAGTTGTTATCGTTCGACTCAACGCAAGGTCTGCGGCAGGTCATTCATACACATGCCGCAGACGTCTTGCACACGCAAGTGACGACCGAAGCGGTGTTGATGGATTTCGATTATCCCGAAGATTATCGGCGGCTGGTAAAAAACTGAGTCTGGCTACGGACTGCTCAACACTTGTTACTCAACGGCTACTGAGTGCTCATCAAAAGCAGAAGGCCGAGCGTAGCCCGGCCTTGGCATTGAAACTGTCTGGTTAAATGGTCGGTTAAACGGCGATCTTTTCCGAGCGCGCCGCGCGCGCTGCCGCGTCGAAGGGAATCACGCGGCGACTCGCCGTTGCGGCCTGCTCGGCGGCGCGTTGGGCGCGCTGGTGGAACGCCTGCATCGCTAGCTGTGATGCCAGTATGTAGCTGTGGCCGCCACAGACATTGCAGTTGCCGTTGTAATCGAGATAAGTCTTGTGCGCCATAATATCGTCGCCAGAACAATCGCCGCAGACAATCTGCACGCCCATAGTCGGAATCTGCGGGCGCGGCATGCGCAGTTGCGACGGGTTTTCTTTGCGCCCCTTCACTACAAACAAGGCCGTTAAGCTCAAAGCAAATATTGTTGCCGCGATGATGATCATCATAATCTTCTCCTCGCCTTTCTAACGCCATCTCCGCGCGGCCCATACTGCACGCCGCATCACTTTTACATACGAACGCACCCGGCTTGAAGATTTGCTACGCCAGTTTTATAGCAATGTCTATGCCAGTGACATTAATCGCACATCATCTGGCTCAACGTGCAAGATTTACAATTTGCCGCTACTGTAATGCTGCTGGTTTATAGTTGCCTTCAACTAAATGAGATGAAATTGCGCCGACTTTGCGCAATTCTGCACTCGGATATTTCAGTTATAAGTTTCTACTTGGAGAGGAAGGTGTATCGGCCTGAATGGAAACAAGGCGCACATATAGACGAATTGCTACACGTGCGCCTCATAAGGGAGATAATGAAATGCCTGTTCGGGGCGGAAGGCTTATCGCTTTACGTCCGTCGTCTCGTCGAGCGATAAATCCACAGCAGCAACAGCGCGCCGACCAGCGAAAGAATCCAACTGCGGCTCGGCGTGAAATAGCCGTTGCTTCTGGGAGCGCCCCAGCCGATCAAGCGGCCAATCAAGCCGCCGACGATGCCGCCCGCGATGCCGAGCAGCGCCGTCATCAAACAACCCATCGGGTCGCGGCCCGGCATAATCAAACGCGCCAGCGCGCCAACGATCAACCCCACGATCAACCAGCCAATAATCTCGCCTATCATATTGTTTGTCTCCTTGCTTGCAGGTTGATACGCGTTGCCGGCGCTGATGACTGCGCAAACCGGCCCGCGCCATCGAACTCACTCAAGCATGGTTCGATCTTATCGTCACGCTAAGTGCCTGTCAACGCGATCAACTGCCGCTGCGCTTGATGTAAAGTCGGTTGGAAGTCTGGCGGATCACATCGGGAATGTTCTTGTTCAGCGCCAGCGCGCGCAGGTCGCGCGTTTGAATGCGATTGAGAAAGCCCAGGCTGATGGCGATGGGCGTGCGCGGGTTGCGAACGAGATTGTGAATGACGGCGTAGCTCTTCACCCAGCCGCGATTGGTGCCGATCTGTCGCAGCACGTCTTCGTGGATGGCTTTGATCGAAGCGATGTATTCGGCTTCGTTGTCGGTCAGGCGCGGATTGCGCATCACGGCGGAGGCGACCATGCGATTGGGGTCGCGCACCAGGATCAAGCGCGCTTCGCGCGTGCCTTTGATGGCCAACATCACGCGATCCTTAATGCTCATCAAAGCGATCTGCTGAAAGACCGGCATACGGTCGCTGACGATCTGGGTCATCTCCGCCGCGTGAATCTCTTCGACAATCTCCGCGATGTCGAACTGTTCTTCGGGCGCAGGCGGGGTGTCGTCGAACGGCCCGAATTCGCTCTCATATTCGGTGATGAACGAATCGTCTATGCCTTCTTCGATAAGGCCGAGGCGGACGAGGTCTTCGATGCCTTCGACCGAAAGCATCTGCTGGCGCTTTTCTTCTTCGGCGCGTGCAGCGGCCTCGGCTTCGGCGCGGGCGCGCTGCTCTTCGGCGATCAGTTGCGCGCCGAACTGTTTCTCGAAGAACTCCTGGCGGACTTCACTGGCGCGGCGCTCGGCTTCAAAGGTGCGCGCCGGGTTAGCAAGGATAGCTTCGATGATGCCGGGCGCGCGGATCAGGCTCTGCTGCTTGAGCGAAATGGCTTCGATGACTGCTGCATCCTGCGTGCGCTGCGCGAGGATGACGAGCGCCGAGTCGGGCGTGGCGCGATTGAAGACTGCCGCCTCAACCACCGTGCGCGGCGCGCGTGGCCACAGGCACAGGAAGCCGAGCACGTCGGGCGGCGCGGCAGGGTCGGCGGCGAACGTCGCGAACGATTCCGGCTTGAGCGTATCGAGCGAAGACGCTGCGGTGCTGCGCACGCCGGGGTCAGCGTCGCGGCTCAAGGTGACGAGCGATTCAAGCAACTCTTCGTTGCTGAATGGCAACAGGCCGCGCGCCGCTGCCATCTTGACTGTAGGCGGCGCGCTACCCGAACGAATGCTGTCGAGAATTTGATTTGAAATGACTGCTGCTCCGAGACTGCTCAAAAGCTGATGGGCGGGAGCTGCTTGCGCGGGGACACGGTGACGATGGCAATGTACTACAGCTTCAAACCGTGTTCAATAGTAAGAGGCTGGAGACTGGAGGCTGGAGGCTGGCGGGAAACGGAAGCGTTGCGCTCCTTTCTCTTACTAGCCCCTAGCCTCCAGCCTCTGCTTCAGGCTCCGCAGCACTTCTTGTATTTCTTGCCGCTGCCGCAGGTGCAGAGTTCGTTGCGCCCGACGCGCGGGCCTTTGTGGCGCATCGGCTTGGCGACTTCTTCTTCGCCGCCGGCAAAAGCCGTCTCGTTGGCCTTCGTGAAAGCCACACGACCGCGACGCTGGCGGCGGCGGCGCTCAAGCAATTGCTGCTCGACCGGCGCAGCTACCTGGACTTGAAAGTTGAACAGGTAACGCACCGTGTCCGTGTCTATGCGTTCGAGCATCGCTTGGAACAGCCCGAACGATTCGCGCTTGTATTCGACCAGCGGGTCTTTCTGGCCGTAGCCGCGCAGGTGTATGCCCTCTTTCAAATGATCGAGCGCCAGCAGGTGGTCCTTCCATTGCGCATCGACGATGTTGAGCATGATGTATCGCTCAAGGTTGCGCATCGCCTCGACGCCGACCTGCACTTCCTTGTCGGCGTACCTGGCTTCGAGCCGCCGCCACAACTCATCGTGCGCTTCTTCCGTGCCCAACTCTTCGAGCCGTATGCCTTCTTGATCCACATCGAAGTAGTAGATCTTGCGCAACTCTTCTTTGAACCCGGCGAGGTCCCATTCGTGCGTCGCCTGTTCCTTCGGCATATACTGACCGATCAGATCAACGAGCAAGTCTTCGGCGCGGCCCAGTATGTCTTCGCGCTGCGTCTCGGCCTGTTTTTCCGGCGTCTCGCCGTAATAGCCTTCGAGCAGTTGGCGGCGAATCGTATAGATCGCCTCGCGCTGCTTGTTCATCACGTCGTCGTATTCAAGCAGCCGTTTGCGTATCGAAAAGTTGTGCGCTTCAACTGATTTTTGCGCGCCCTCGATGCGCTTGCTGACCAGCCCCGATTCAATCGGCACCCCCTCTTCCATACCGAGCCGCAGCATCAAGTTCTTGATGCGGTCGCCGCCGAAGATACGCATCAGGTCGTCTTCGAGCGACAGGAAGAAGCGCGACGAACCGGGATCGCCTTGACGACCTGAACGACCGCGAAGCTGATTATCGATGCGGCGTGACTCGTGCCGCTCGGTTCCGAGGATGTGAAGGCCGCCCGCCGTGATGACTTCTTTGTGTTCGGCTTCGGTGGTCTGCTTGGCGCGTTCGAGCGCCCGCTCCCACTGTTCGGGCGTCGCTTCGTCCGGGTTGACCTGCTTCTTCTTCAACTCCTCTTTAGCGAGAAACTCCGGGTTGCCGCCGAGCAGGATGTCTGTGCCGCGACCGGCCATGTTGGTCGCTATCGTGACCTGACCTTTGCGGCCCGCCTGCGCGACGATGTCGGCTTCGCGCGCAGCATGTTCAGGCTTGGCGTTCAGCACGTTGTGCGGCACGCGCAGCTTCTTGAGCCGATCCGCCAGCATCTCCGACGTTTCGACAGAGACCGTGCCAACCAGCACCGGCTGGCCTTTCTCGTGCAGCTCTTTGATCTCTTTGACGACCGCATCCCACTTCTCGCGTTCTGTGCGATAGATTACATCCGGGAAATCCTTGCGCACCATATCGCGGTTGGTCGGGACGACAGCCACATCGAGCTTGTAGATGTTAGCGAACTCGCTCGCCTCGGTCTCCGCCGTGCCGGTCATACCCGACAGCTTGGCGTACATGCGGAAGTAGTTTTGCAGCGTGATCGTCGCCAGCGTCTGGTTCTCGGCTTCGATCTTGACGCCCTCTTTCGCTTCGACCGCCTGGTGCAAGCCGTCGCTCCAACGGCGGCCCGGCATCACGCGCCCGGTGAACTCGTCAACGATGATGACTTCGCCTTCCTTGACGATGTACTGCTTGTCGAGGTGGTAGAGCGTTTGCGCGTTCAGCGACTGCTCGATGCAATGCAGCAGTTCCATATTCACCGGCTCGTAAAGGTTGCCGACGCCGGTGAAGCGTTCGGCCATCTCGACGCCCTCTTCGGTGAGCGTCGCCGAGTGCTGCTTCTCGTCAACGTGATAGAGCAGGCGCGGGTCTTCTTTTAAATTCACGTCGCCTTCGGCCTGCTTGATCTCGGCGACGCGCTTCTGCTGCGCGTCCTTCAGCTTCAGGAGCACTTCGTTGGCGATGTAATACTTCTCGGTCGAATCTTCCGACGAGCCGGAGATGATTAGCGGCGTTCGCGCTTCGTCAATCAGGATCGAGTCCACTTCGTCAACGATGGCGTACCAGTGGCCGCGTTGCACCATCGCCGACGGGTCGAACTTCATGTTATCGCGCAGGTAATCGAAGCCGAATTCGTTGTTGGTGCCGTAGGTGATGTCGGCGCGGTAAGCCTCCTGCCGCTCGCCGTCATCCATATCGTGCTGTATGCAGCCGACCGTCAGGCCGAGGAAGCGATAAATCTTGCCCATCCATTCGGTGTCGCGTTTGGCCAGATAATCGTTGACCGTGATGACGTGGACGCCGCGCCCGGCCACCGCGTTCAGGTAAGCCGGCAAGGTGGCGACAAGCGTTTTACCTTCGCCGGTCTTCATCTCGGCGATCATACCGCGATGCAAGACCATGCCGCCGATCATCTGCACGTCGAAGTGGCGCATGCCGGTGGCGCGGCGCGAGGCTTCGCGCACAACGGCGAAGGCTTCGGGCAGAATCTCGTCGAGCGCCTCGTCAACGACCAGGCGCAGCGCCTTCTTCTCTTCGTCGGGCGTGTCGGCGGTGATGTCGGCCTCGACGATGCGCTTCTCGATCTGTTCACGGAAGCGCGCCGTGTAGTCGCGCAGCTCGTCGTCCGATAGGCGTTCGATCTTCGGCTCGAATGCGTTGATCTCAGAGACTACCGGCCACAGGCGCTTCAGCAATCGCTCGTTGGCGCTGCCGAATATCTTGGTTGCAACTTTATTGAATATCGCTGTCATATCTCTCTCTACGTTTCCGGCCCCGGATTGATCCAGAAACAGGAAACCAAAAATCAATCAGCCTGTTGCTCGGAGATTCGCCGATCTGCGTCCCGGTCAACAGGCTTTATCGCGTCATCTCTTATGATGCGGGCTATGCTCACAGTCTGTCTTCGCATTGCGCAATCACACCAACTTAAATTGTATTGAAGCCGACTCCGCACGTCAATTCTTGACGACTTGCGCCAGGCTGAGATGCCCGAACGGGTAGGGCAAATGCAAAAAAAGCGTCGAGAAAAATAGTGTTGACACTCTATAGGGTGGATGGTAAAACGTGTCTGCCTTAGAAAAGCACCCAGGATTTTTGAGTGGCTGAGGCTAAAACAGCCCGTCGAGTCCGCTGAGTCTGCCGAGTCCCTACGCGCAGATTCGCTGCTTCTCCAAACTCGGCGGACTGGACAGACTCGCTGGATTCGATAGACATTCCGACCCCCTCACGTTCGCCCCTTTTAGTCTTGCTCACAACGTTCGCTTCGTCCCCAATCGTCGCGGCCCCTACAACAGAATTTTGGATTTTCATGGCTTAGCGCTTCGCGCTTGCGATTTTGGATTTTGGATTAGCGGAGCGTTTGCGACCATTCCCTAAATCCAAAATCGGCAATCCAAAATCTAAAATCCTTCCGGGGGCTGTCATGTTCGGATCAAAGAAGAAGAGCATTGTCGGGCTAGACATCGGCTCAAGCGCGCTCAAGGCGGTCGAGTTGAGGCTCGTGCGCAACGGCTTCGAGCTGGTGCACATCGCGCATCACAACCTGCAATCCGACACCATTGTTGACGGACATATTATCGATCTCAACCACGTCGCGGATTCGATCAACCGCGTCTGGACCGACAACGGCATCAAGACCAGCCAGGTCGCTACGTCGCTGTCGGGCCACGCCGTCATTGTTAAAAAGATATTGTTGCCGCAGATGTCCAGCGAAGAACTGGACGAGCAGATTCACTGGGAAGCCGAGCAGTACATTCCGTTCGACATCAACGACGTGAACCTCTACCACGAGGTCATCGGCCACGACGCGTCAGGCCAGAACATGGACGTGCTGCTCGTGGCCTGCAAGCGCGACAAGATCGCCCAGTTCACGCAGGTCGTCTCGCAGGCCGGCAAGCAGCCGGTTATCGTTGACGTTGACGCCTTCGCGCTGCAAAACGCTTACGTCGTCAACTACAGTCCGTCGCCCAATCAGACGGTGGCGCTCTTAGACATTGGCGCATCGGTGACGACGATCAACGTTGTGCGCGGCGCGACTTCGATCTTCACGCGTGACATCTCGGCGGGCGGCAACCAGTACACCGACCTGCTGCAAAAAGAGATGAACCTGACCTTCGAGCAGGCCGAGTCGCTCAAGCGCGGCGCGGGCTTTGACGAGCAGAACGACTATCAGGCGGCGCTGACGACAATGCAGTCTGTGTCAGAGATGCTGGCGCTCGAAGTGCAACGCACGCTCGACTTCTTCCGCGCCACCGCCGTAGATTCGCCGAACATTGATCGTATACTGATCGCCGGCGGCTCGTCGAAGGTCGAACATCTGTGCGATTACTTCTCAGAAAAATTCCAGATGCCGGTCGAACGCTTCGATGCCTTCCGCGCCATTCGTTTCGACCGCAAGCGGTTTGACGACGAATACCTGCGAGAGCTGTCGCCGAATATGGCGGTGGCCGTCGGCCTCGCCATACGTCAGGCCGAAGAAGGCAGCCTGGTGCGCGTCAACCTGCTGGAAGGGACTGCCGAACACCGCGTCGCCGTGCAGAAGACAAAAGTGGCGGCGCGGCGCGGCCAGCAACTCTTTATGGTCGCGGCGGCGCTCTCGATCTTCCTGATCGCCATCGCCGTCGATCACCTGTGGACGACCAACGCGCGCACCGAAGCGCAGGCGCAGCTCGATCACGAGCAAGAAGTCGCCGCCAAGCTCGAAGCCGACGTGCAGAAGAAGAACGAGATCGAGGCCGAGCTGAAACAGGTCGAAGAACGCATCAAGGTCATCAAGCAATTGCGCGCCGAGCAGAAGGGGCCTGTGGCGATGATGAGCGCCATCAACGAACGTATGCCGGGCGGCCCTGCCGACTTCCGCCTCGACCAGATCATTCAAAAGGGCACGCACCTGCAAATCGTCGGCACCTCGCTCAATCAGCAAGTCATCGCCGACTTCGCGCGCCAACTGGAATTCTCGAACGGGCTGTTCAGCAACCTCGTGCCGACGATTGAAAGCACCGAAGTCAAGACCGACGACATCGCCGAGCGCAAGGAAGCCGACAAGAGCGCTGAGAAGATCGACAAGAAGGACGCCAAGGGCGATAAGAAAGACGCGAAGAAGGACAGCGACAACAAGGCCGACGCCGAGATGGCGCGCATCTTCCGCTTCACGATTGATTGCGACTACAACAAGCCGCGCGCCGAAGAGGCGAAGGACGGGAAGGCCAGCCAGCCGGCGGGCAAGTGAAGGAGAGGGAATATGTCAGCTTCAGCACAAACCATAGTCAAACCGGCAGAGGAATCGGGCAACTTCTTCACGCGTATGGCCTGGTATTACCAGATGGGCGTGCTGCTGTTGTTGGCCGCGCTGCTCTACTTCGCCACCGATTACCTGCTCTACAGCGACAAGCGCGCTGAGACTACCAAGATCAAAGAGCAGGTCGAGACGCTGAAGGCCAAGAACCAGCAGGCCAGCATCATTCAACAGAACCTCAAGGCCGCCGAAGCGACGCTGGCCGAGAAGCGCGAAGAGATCGAACGGCTGCGCGACCTGCTGCCGGACGCGGTCGAAATCTCGCGCATCTACGACAGCCTCAAAGACCTGCTGCGCGCCCAGCGGCTTGAGCTTAAACGCTTCTCGCCGGCCAAGTCCGAATCGAAAGACTTCTATACGGCGCAGCCGATCCTGATCGAAGTCACCGGCTCGTATGACGCGTTGGGCCAGTACTTCTCCGAGCTTGGTTTCTACAAACGCATACTGAGCGTCGGAGACGTGGAGATCAAACAGGCCGAAGACCACGCGCAAGAGGTGGGCCGCTCGATCAACAGCTCGTTCGTCGTGACGGCCTATTACATCTCGCCGGAAAACCTTGAGAAGCTGACGGCGAAGAAACCCGTCGCGCCGCCCGCGCCCGGCGGTCAGCCGAAAAAGTAGCGGAGTAGGGTAATGAAAACGACATCATTCAACCTTAGCAACCTTGGCAACCTTGGCATTCAACGCCAACTCTTCGCAGCCATCGCGGCGCTCGCCATCCTTTGCGCGCTGACCGCGAGTGTCTCGGCGCAGCAGAGCCAGCCGCAAGCGTCGGCTCAAGCGCCGGCTCAAACGCAAGCCGCGTCGCAAGCGCAACCGACGCCGGGCGCGAAAGAGAATCTCGGCCCGACCGCCGATTCGATTCGCCCGTACAGGCCGTACAACCGCGACCCATTCAAGAAACCCATCAAGCCGAAGACGCCGAAGGACAAAGCCAAGCAGGCGGCGTTGCAGCTCGGCTACCCCATGATCGAAGAGCGCCGCGTGTTGTACCGTCAGCAGGTTGCTATGTCGCGCGAAAAGGGCCTGGCCGAGCCTGAGCCGGTGACGCAGTATCTGGTCAACGAGCTGGACGTGACGGGCGTCTTCCGCGACGAGCGCGGCTATGGCGCATTCGTCAAAGCGCAGCCTACCGGCACGATGCTCTTCGTGCGCAACGGCACGCGCTGCTTCAACGGCGAGATCGTGCGCATCGAAGGCGACGAGGCGGGCGCGTCGCGCGTGACCTTCCGCGAGCTTTACAAGATTGAGCAGAACGGCAAGCCGCTGACGCAGGAGCGCATGGTCGCCAAGGTGCCAACGGCGGCGGCCAGCAAATAATTTTAGAAGCGCCGGCCACGCGCCGAGCGCTCGACAACAACAGGCAGCCACTCAATGCAACGGATCAGTGCGGTGGAGCGAGCGCGAGCAGGTCATAGCGATGCCCTCTTGATCGCGTTCGTTTCAGTCTCAACATCAGAGAGAGGGAGATAAAAGTTATGTTCGCTAGGAGGCTCGTCGTCATCATCATGCTCGTGGCGCTCGTCGGCAATCTCAGTGTGCTTGCGGCAGCGCGCCCAGCCACAGTGGCCTCAGAAGGCCAGACGTTCACTCTGACGTCGCTCAAACACGAAACCGTCGGCGCTGAGACGCGCATACTGATCGAATCGAGCGCGCCTCCTCTCTACACGGTCTTTCGCCCGTCCGAGCGGCTCATCATCGTTGACCTGCCGGGCGGTGAAAGCGCCACGCTCCAACCGCAATACGCCATCAAGAATCAACTCGTCGATACGGTCGTCGTGCGCCAGTCGCGCTCGGCGGCAACGGGCCACGCCATCACTCGCGTCGAGATCAATGTGAGCAACGACGTGCGCGACCGCTCGGCGGTCAATGGCAACACGCTGATCATCGCGCTCGCGCCCGAACGGCAGGCGGCCACGTCCAGTTATGCAGTGGAGCAGAGCAACGCCTCCGGCGTCTACGTCTACCCGACGCCTATGGTTAAAGGCAGCAAGCCGGCAGCGCACGCGCCGGTTAAGACGGTTGCCAATTGCGTCGAGCCTGAGCGCAACACCGAGCCGAAGCCTGAGCGCGCAGCGGCTAAGCCTGTGGCCACACGCGCCGCAACGATGATCGAGAGCGTGCGCTCAGAGGCGCGCGGCGGCGCGCTGCGCGTCGTCGTTAATGCGGACGGCGCGGCGCAGTTCAAAGATTTCGTGCTGCCGAATCCCTGGCGAATTGTAGTAGACATTACCGGCGTGCGTTCCAACATCGGCAACAAGACCGAAGCCGTCGCGGGCGGCGTGGTCGAGCGGCTGCGCGTCGGCCAGCCCAGCCCGAACGTTGTACGCATCGTGCTCGATGCTAAGACGAAGGTCAATTATCGCGTTGAGCGCGACGGCCAGTCGCTCATCATCACGGTCGGCGACGATCATTCCGGGCGACAGGACGCGACGCCTGATCTGAAAGCGCAGAGCGCGGCCAATGCCACAGCGACAACCGCCAACGCCAGCAACCCGGTCGAGACGAAGCCGGAGCCGAAAGCGGCTGATGTAAAGCCGGTTGATGTGAAAGCGGCGGTGAATACAAAGCTTGCGGAATCGAAGCCTGAAGCGAAGGCGGAATCGAAGGCCGAAGCGAAGAACGATGCTAAAGCCGGCACGGCGAATACGGCGCAGAAAGAAGTGAAGGTTGCCGGCCAGCGCGTCGAGAACAAGACCGCCGACAACAAGACCGCCGACAACAAAGTGCCCGCGAATTTGCTGGCGCAGGATCAATCCGCGCCGCAGCAGGCGACGCGCTCGGCCATCACGCGCGGGCTGACGGCGCAGCCGAATTCATCCAACCCGGTCAAAGAGACTGTCACCACGAGCGGCCCTGCGCCGTCCGGCAACAGCGCGCCGGCGTCGTCCGGCTACACCGTGCCAGCGCAGCCGGCCTACGTCCGCAGCGTTTCAGATGTGCCGCGCAACTCGACGCCGGCGACGGCTTCGGGCCAGGCCGCGCGCCAACGCGGCGAACTGGCGTTTTGTGATCAAAGCTACGTCGGCGGAATGATCAGCTTCGACCTGCGCGCCGGCGTTGATATACGCGATATGCTGCGCTTCATCTCGCAGCAGTATGGCGTCAACTTCATCGTCGATAAATCGGTTAGCTCGGTTCCCGTAGACATACGCGTCAGCGAGATGCCGTGGAATCACGTGATGGAAGAAGTGCTGCGCGCCAACCGCCTCGGCGCGGTCTGCGGCAGCAACGGGCGCATCATTCGCATCGCCACGCTCGAAGCGATCAAGCAGGAAGAATTACAGCAGCAAGAGATCGCCGAAGCGCAGGCGCTGAAAGTGCCGCTCGTCACTGAGATCATTCACCTGAAGTATGCCCGCGCGTTCGGCTCGCTCGGCTCTGGCGGCGGCGGGCGTTCGGGCGGTAGCAGTGGCGGCAGTGTGAGCGGCGGCGCGAGCGGCGGCAACAGCCAGGGCTCGTTGCTTTCCGTCATCACAACGCGGCTGAGCAAGCGCGGGCGCATCGAGATGGATAGCCGTACCAATAGCCTGATCGTCACCGACCTGCCGGAAAATATGCAGATCATCAAAGATATGATCTCCAAGCTCGACAAGCCTGAGCCGCAGGTCGAGATCGAAGCGCGCATTGTTATCGCCAGCCGCAACTTCCTGCGCGACCTCGGCGTCGAGCTGGCCGCTGGCATCCTGGGCAGCAACGGGCGCGCGGGCGTATTTGAGACTTCGCCGATGCAATTCAGCCGGGGCAGCCTCACGCCGGGTGGCACGGGCAGCTCTGGTAGTTCGGGGGGTGGTTCGGGCAGTGGTTCCGGCAGCAGTTCCGTGCAATCGCTGGGGCCGAACCTGCCGAACGTCTTCGCCAGTCCGTCATTGCGCGCCGGCTCGCCGAACAGCATACTGGGCCTGACCACGCTGATGGGCACGGGCGTGCTGACGACGGCGCTTACGGCGCAAGAGACCAAGGGACAAATTCGCACGATTGCCAGCCCGCGCA
The DNA here is from genome assembly GCA_045807725.1 of Blastocatellia bacterium. Lineage (GTDB taxonomy): Bacteria > Acidobacteriota > Blastocatellia > UBA7656 > UBA7656 > DATENM01. Next base: position 38,579 of record JBJMGV010000108.1, read on the forward strand.
TCACGACGACCGACAACAAGACCGCAGAGATCGTCAACGGCGTGCAGATTCCCGTGCAGACCTCGTCGAACAACACGATCACGACGACCTTCGTGACGGCGGCGTTGCGGCTTGAGATCACGCCGCAGATTGTCGAAGAGACCGGCGAAGTGCAGATGCACATCGTCGCCGAAAACAACACGGTCAACACGGCGCTGGCCAATCAGTTCAACGGCGGCACGCCGGGCATCAACACGCAGTCGGCGGAATCGACCGTGCTGGTGCAGGACGGCGGCACGGCAGTGATGGGCGGCATCAACGTCGATACCGAAGGCAGTTCGATCAACCGCACGCCGGGGCTGTCGCGCCTGCCCGTGCTCGGCGAGCTGTTCAAGCGCCGCACCGTGCGCCGCGATACGGATGAGATACTGTTCTTCATCACGCCGCGCATCGTCCGCGAGAACGGCTTGATCGGCCCGCGCGCGCCGCAGCGCAGCTCCGTTGAAGGACAGCCGAACCCGAACGCGCCGCAGCGCGCCGCCTCACCGACCGACAACAAACCGGCGGCAGCGGCGACGACTGTGGCCAACGGCAAAAGCGGACAGTAGAAACAGGAAGCACCAGGCAGGAGGCAGTCACTCAGTCGTGAACAGTTCGTTGCGCCGCAGTGGACTATAAATGAGTTCCTAACTGCCTCCTGCTTCCTGCCTCCTAACAACCGGCCACTGGCCACTGGCAACTACTATGGGATTTGCAGACACGCTCGGCAACATTACGGAACGCATTGAAGGCTGTGCGGCGGCGCTCATTCTGGGCATCGACGGCATCGCCATCGAACGGCAGGTCAGAGGCGTTGACCCGCTGCTTGACATCGATCTAATCGCAACCGAGTTCACGACGCTGGTGCGGCGCAATATGCGAACAGCCGCCGACGCTGAGATGGGCGAGATGCGCGAGATGGTCTTTGTCACCGATGGGCTGACGCTGGTGCTGCGCCCGATCACACCGGAGTATTTCTTGATGCTGGCGCTTGAGCCGGGCGGCAACGTCGGGCGCGCACGCTTCGAGCTACGCAAGGCGCAGCTTGCGATGGAGACCGAGTTCGCCATCTGAGATCAAGGTAATGAGTGATGAGTGATGAGTAAGAAAACCGTGCGCCAATAGGGGCGCTCTTTCTGTTACTCATCACTCATCACTCATCACTTCTTTGTTTCTCCCCGCCATTCACCTACCGATCACGACCACCTGCCGGTGATTGCTTTTGCCTTTTGGCAATCGTTCGTTTATGATGCCACACGACCCGCCTTGCACATCAACATCAGATCAGGGAGTGGCATGGGGAAAGAAGAAATCTACGACGCGATAGTCGTTGGTTCGGGCGCGACGGGCGGCTGGGCGGCGAAGGAATTGACTGAGCAGGGGATGCGCGTGCTGGTGCTCGAAGCGGGTCGCCAACTCGACCCGCTCAAGGATTACACCGAGCACGCCTGGCCTTACGAACTCGAACATCGCGGCACGGTTCCGAGCACACAGCTTTACGCCAAGCGCCAGTCGGTGCAGGCGAAATGTTACGCGTGCAACGAGTACGGCAATAAATTCTTCGTTGATGACGTAGACAATCCTTACACGACGCCCGAAGGCAAGCCCTTTGATTGGATTCGCGGGCGGCAGGTCGGCGGGCGCACGATTATGTGGGGCCGTCAGAGTTATCGCCTCTCGGATTACGATCTGAAAGCCGCTACCCACGATGGCTACGGCGACGATTGGCCGATCAGCTATAAAGACCTCGCGCCTTACTACGATAAAGTCGAATCGTTCATCGGCGTCAGCGGCACTTCTGAAAATCTGCCGCAACTGCCCGACGGCCAGTTCCTGCCCGGCATGAAAATGGTCTGCGGCGAACGCCTGCTGAAGCGCGCCGTCGAGAAGCGCTGGCCCGACCGCCGCGTCACTATCGGGCGCACGGCGATTCTCACGCGTCCGCACAATGGCCGCGCCGCCTGTCATTACTGCGGCCACTGCGAGCGCGGCTGCACGACGCACTCTTACTTCAGCAGTCCCGGCTCGACGTTGCCGGCGGCAGCCAAGACGGGCCGGTTGACGCTGCAACCGAACACCATCGCCAGCTACATCATCATTGACCAGAAGACCGGCAAAGCCAGGGGCGTTGCCGTCATCGACCAGAACACGAAGCGCGCTTACGAAGTCTTCGGCAAAGTCGTGGTGCTGTGCGCCTCGACGATTGAATCAACGCGGCTCTTGTTTAACAGCGCGACGCGCCAGCATCCCAATGGGCTGGGCAATTCGTCGGGCGTGTTGGGCCATTACTTGATGGATCACTTCTATCAAATCTTCGTCAGCGGCTACGCCCCGCAGACCGCCGGCTATCCGTCTAACTATGACGACGGGCGCGCGAACGGCATCTACATCCCGCGCTTTCGCAATCTGACGGACAAGCAGCCGGGCTTCGTTCGCGGCTACGGCATTCAAGGCACCAGCGCGCGCCAGATGTTGCCGGCGACCGTCCGCACGATTGAAGGCTTCGGCTCGGAGTTCAAGCGGCAGGTGCGCGAAGGTCGTGCGCCCGCGCCGTTCCGTCTGAGCGCGTTCGGCGAGATGCTGCCGCGCCAAGAGAATCGCGTGACGATCAACAAAGAGGTCAAAGACGCGTGGGGGATTCCGGTCGCGCACATCGAATGCACGCACAGCGACAACGAACACGCGATGGCGCGCGACGCCTTCGAGCAGTTGCAGGAGATGGCGCACGAAGCCGGCTTTGAAGTTATCGCCAAGAACATGCGGCTCGCCAATCCCGGCCTCTGTATACACGAACTCGGCACGGCGCGAATGGGCAACGACCCGAAGCGTTCGGTGCTGAATCGCTTTAATCAAAGCTGGGACGTGAAGAACCTGTTCGTCACCGATGGCGCGTGCTTCGTTTCGACGGGCTGCCAGAACCCGACGCTGACGATGATGGCAATCACGGCGCGCGCCTGCGACTACATCGTTGACCAGTACAAGCAAGACAATCTGTGATTCAGGATACAGGAGACAGGATTCAGGATTCAGCTCGGATGTCGAAGGCGAAAGGCCTTCGCTGACTCGGATTACTTGCCAATCGCAAGCTCCCCTGAATCCTGAATCCCGAATCCTGTCTCCTGTATTCTGTCGAGGGAGGAGCGAATGGACACGAAAACCTATCTGCGACTGAGCGTGATGATGTTTCTTGAGTTCTTCGTCTGGGGCGCGTGGTTCGTGACGCTGGGCACGCATCTGGGCGAAGACCTCCGCTTCACCGGCAGCCAGATCGGCTACACGTACCTGATGAATAACATCGCCGCCATCATCTCGCCGTTCTTCGTCGGCATGATCGCCGACCGCTATTTCGCTTCGCAGAAACTGATGGGCATTTTGCATTTGATCGGCGGCGCGCTGATGTACTGGTCGTCCGGCATTTCGACGTTCAGCCTATTGATCTTCGGCCTGCTGCTTTATAACCTGACCTACATGCCGACGCTGGCGCTGGTCAATGCCATCTCGTTCCGGCAGATGCAAAAGCCTGAGCAGCAATTTCCTAAGGTGCGCGTCTGGGGCACGATTGGCTGGATCGTCGCCGGCCTGGTTATCACTTTTGTGTTGTCGAATTATTACGCCAACGTTGAGAGAACCGCCGTGCCACTGAAGATGGCGGCGATTGCTTCGGTGCTGCTGGGGTTGTACTCGTTCACGCTGCCGGACACGCCGCCGCAAAATGCGGGCAAGAAGATCAGCGCCGGCGAAGTGCTCGGCCTGAAGGCGCTACGCTTGATGAAGAAAAAATCATTTTTCATCTTCGTGCTCTGCTCGCTGCTGATCTCGATCCCGCTGGCCTTTTATTACAGTTTCACGAATCTCTACTTGAATGATCTTGGGATGCAAGGCGTCGCCGCCAAACAAAGCCTCGGCCAGATGTCGGAAGTCGGCTTTATGATCCTGATGCCGGTCTTCTTCTCACGGCTCGGCGTCAAGAAGATGCTGCTGGTCGGCATGCTGGCGTGGGTTGTTCGTTATGCCTTCTTCGCCACCGGCAATCTCGGCCCGCTCGAATGGATGCTCTATGCAGGCATTCTCTTGCACGGCGTCTGCTATGACTTCTTCTTCGTCACCGGCCAGATTTATGTGGACAAGAAAGCATCAACAGACATTCGCGCCAGCGCGCAAGGCTTCATCACGCTAGTGACCTATGGCGTCGGCCTCGGACTCGGCACAGTCATCGCCGGCTATCTGGTCGAAGCGTTTACGCGTATAGATCCAGCGACTCAAAAAGCCATCTATGAGTGGAAAGCGATCTGGTGGATACCCGCCGTGTTCGCCGCCGCCGTCGCCTTGTTCTTCGCGTTGACGTTCAAAGACCGCGAGGCTGAACAATCGGCTCACCCCGTATAACCGCAGCCGGCGCGAGTTGATTAAGCGCGACACTCGAATACCTGGAGGCCGTATGCGACTTGGACTCAATTTCGGTTACTGGGGCGCTGGCCCTGCCGACAACATTCAGCTTGCGCAAGAGGCCGAGCGGCTCGGCTACGATTCGCTGTGGACAGCGGAAGCGTATGGCTCGGACGCGGTGACGCCGCTCGTGTGGCTGGCGGCGCAAACGGCACGCATCAAGGTCGGCACAGCGATTATGCAGATGCCTGCGCGCACGCCGGCGATGACGGCGATGACGGCGGCGACGATTGATCTGTTGACCGGCGGCAGGTTTCTTTTAGGACTCGGCGCGTCAGGGCCGCAGGTGGTCGAAGGCTGGCACGGCGTTGTGTATGGAAAGCTACTGACGCGCACACGCGAGTACGTGGAGATCGTGCGGACTATTCTCAAACGCGAGCAGCCGCTCGAACATCACGGCGAGTATTACGACATTCCCGTTGCTGGCGGCACGGGCCTGGGCAAGCCGCTGAAGCTGATCGTTCACCCGTTGCGCGCAGACATCCCCGTCTATCTCGCGGCGATTGGCCCGAAGAATGTCGCGCTGGCGGCGGAGATTGCTGACGGCTGGCTGCCGGTCTTCTTCTCGCCGAAACGCTTGAACGTTTTTCGCCCATCACTCGATGAAGGAATGGCGCGGCGCACCGACGGCAAGACGATTGATGAGTTCGACATTGCGCCGACCGTCTCGGTCGTGCTCGGCGATGATGTTGCGGCTTGCCGGCAGCAGATTAAGCCGCACCTGGCGTTGTACGTCGGCGGTATGGGCGCGCGCGGCAAGAATTTTTATAACGACCTGGCGCAACGTTACGGCTACGAAGACGCGGCCACGCGCATTCAGGACTTGTACCTGAGCGGCAAGAAGAACGAAGCCATCGCCGCCGTGCCCGACGAACTGGTTGACGAAATCGCGCTGTGCGGGCCGCGCGAGCGCATCAAAGATCAGCTTGCTATGTGGCGCGAGGCCAACGTCAAGACGTTGATCTGTAGCGCCTCGAGCCTCGACGCGATACGCGCCGTTGCCGAGCTGGCGCTATAAGAACAGGGGCTAGGGGTAGGAGGCTAGGGACTGGCAGGACAGAGATACGAATCGCTCCTGCTCGCCACTAGCCTCTAACCTCTAGCCTCTAGTCTCTTTTCATCACGCCGTCATCCTCTATCCCCGTGAAACTGTCGTCGGGCAACAGGCCGAGCCACTTGTCCGACGATGGCGTTAAAAACAACTGCGAGTAAACCCGCTCATTCAACGCCGCGAGGTCGTTCACCGCGCTCGCATCCATTAGCCATTCGTGCAGCGTGCGACGAAAGAGGTATTCATTACGCACCGTGTCTATGCCAATTGTCCGTTCAAGCGCGGCCAGCGTGCGCTGCCATTCATCCGTTGAAGCGAAACGCGAGAGATTCTTACTGCGCGCCAGCGCCCGGCTCGCTGCATCGAGCATCGCACTGTCGCTGTGCAGAGCCGCGATGCGCGCCCACCCGGCGTCTTCGGGCTGCGCATCGAGCAGGCGCGGCTCGCTTGAGAAGCCGCGCAGGATCGGGCGTTCGACGACCAGCATCTTGGTGATGGCGGCCCGCGCCGCGACTTCGGCGCGCGGCGGCTTCGCGCGCTCGGCGCTGGCCTGTGTCGCCGTTTTGGCTGGAGTCAGGTTGACGCCGGCGCGGCTCAGGTCGCTCGCCCAACTCAGCGCAAGCTCCTGCAATCGCGTGTTGTGATAATCGCGCAGCAAGGCTGCACGCGCTTCGTCGGTCGTTGCCTGTGCCGCTTGATCGGCAACACCGGCAGCGCGCATCAATTCGCGCGCGAAGACTCGCGGGCCATACAGTCCCGGCAGCGCATCAACGACACGGCCTTGACGGTCGAGAACGTAATGAATGCTGTTGCCGGTCAGCGTGCGTTCGAGCCGCCGGCCATCGCCGAAATCAATCGTTACCTTCGGCACGGCCCGCACCGATTGCCAGTGTAAGATAAACCGCTCTTTTAGCAGCCGCGAGATTTCTTGATTCGCGTAAAGCGTCAGGCGGAAGAAGCGGCTGTTGGCGCAACTGAGTTCTTCATCGAGGCGGCCAAGCAATCGCAGCGACAGGATCGGCTTGCCGCTCACTCGCGCCGCCGCCGCCGCCCGATCAAAATCCGTATACCAGAAAAGCCCCGAAGCAAAGCTGTCTTTCTGCCCGGCAATCAAGTCCATCGCCCGGCTCACGCGTTGCCACGTGACGCTTGCGGCAGGCGGATGGTCGGAAGCAATCTCTCGGCGTCGCGCCTCGATGGCTTCAGTGTGCGCCGACACGAACGCTTCAAATCCCGCCGGCCCTGCGGCGCGCAACGCTTCGATAGCGATTGCCGATTCACTCGCGTCTTCTGACGCGGCTCGACGGGCGAGCGATGATAAATCCGTTTTGTCGGAGTTGGCGAATGCGGGACCGACAAGAGACAGCGCGAGCACAAAAGCCAGGAGCTTGATACGCATAACGACCTCCGCTGCGGCTGGTGAAGTGGAGCAAGGCGAATTGCCGACACGATGCTCGACAGGCTACAAAACGCGGGCGGTCGTTAAGGGTTCCGTTTTTTGCCTTGGGCGAATGGCGAAAGGAGGGGCAGAGGCCGCAAGTCGCTTGCGGCCTCCGTGTGAGGGATGTCTATTTGGCTTCAGCCTTCTTGATTGAAGTGATATTCAGCCATTTCTTGCCATCTTTTTCGGTGATGGTTCCTGTGACCTCGACCGTGTCGGCGACATATGGGATGAGCTTCTCGTTTTTGTTCGCCGCGTAATCGCCGGTGATCGAATAGACCGCGCCGCCGCCGTCGAGAATCGCCATCTGATTGCCGCGCTTGGCGCACGACAGCGCGCAGGCTTTGTGCGCTTCGCCTTTCTTGCCGCCGCTGTCGTAGCAGGGCTGGTCAATCACTTCGCCCTTGAGCGTCACCTGATTGTCGCGCGCAGCGGCGCTTGCCGCGATGCTCGCACCAATCATTACCATCGCCATCGTCACATAAATTAGAACTCGCTTCATGGTTGTCATCTCCTTCTGGGTTGCTGTCAATTGAGTGTAATCCACTTGAGCCTGGCCGCATTTCATCAGAACGTCAGCTTGAATGCAAGCTGAATGTTGCGCGGCCCGCCGCCGCCCAGGAACGGATTGCCGATGCCTACGTCGGGCGTCACCGTGATCGGCAGAAATCCGATGCCGCGCCCCGTCGCCGGGTCTATGCCGTTGAAGCTGGCATCCGCCGAAAAGCCCGGCAGCAGCGGTGAAGAAAAGTTTGGGTGGTTGAAGACGTTGAAGATTTCGGCGCGAAACTGCAACTTGAAACGATCATTGATCGGCGTCGTCTTGAAGATCGAAAAGTCGAAGTTGCTGTAGCCCGGCCCTTTTAGCGAATTGCGTCCTAAACTACCAAAGTGCTGCGTGCCCGGTATGCACGAGGCGGCGCTGCCGTCGCCCGACGGGTCGAGCGTGCAGGGAACTTTGAAGGCCGACAGGTTCAAGAAATTGTCCGGCGCGTGCGTGCCGGCGTACGGGTCGCCGACGATGTCCGGGCGCGGGAAGAATTCGCCCGTGCCGTTGTAATCGTCGAACAGGTTGACGTGAAATGGCGCGCCGGTGCGCAGCGTGACGATGCCGTTCACCTGCCAGCCATCGCCGATGCGCGGATGATCTCTCCAAAAGCTCGGCACCGCGTACGACCACGTCCACGTGAAGCGGTGGCGCACGTCGAAGTTCGAGTTGCCGCGCTCAAGGTCTGTGCGGAAGCTATTATCGGGTTGTGTGGCGTTGGCTACATAATCCTGGCCGTCCGATGCATTATCGATTGAATGCGACCATGTGTAGCTGAATTGCGAAGAGAAGCCGTGCCGGTCGCGCACGCTCAAGGTGGCTTGCAGCGCGTTGTAGTTCGAGTTCGCCGTCGTCTCAAGGTAGTTGACGTAGAAGAACGAGCCGCCCGACGGCGCGAACGGCCCATTGTCGAATGGCCGCGCCAGTGACACGCCGGGGTTGACCGGCTGATTGATGTCGCGGTAGCGGAAAAGCTTCGCGCCCGTCGAGCCGACGTAGCCGACTTGCAGCACGACGTTCTTGAACAGCTCTTGCTGGATGTTCAAGTTGTAGTTCTGCACGTAAGGCGTGCGGATGTGGCGGTCAACCGCGAAGACATCCGAATCCAAAAAGTCTGTGAAGACCGGCACGCCCGGCTGAATCACGTCCACAGTCGAGAACGAGAAGAGAATCGGCGCGGGGCCGACCGGGTTATAAGCCGGGCCGGGGTTGAACGTGTTGAACGGCAATTGGCCGACGAAGAAATCCTGCGAGAAGGCATCGTAAAACATTCCCCAGCCGGCGCGCACGACCGACTTGCCTTTGCCGGTTATGTCCCACGCCAAGCCTATGCGCGGCGAAAAGTTATTCAGATCACGGTCGTACAGCCGGTCAATGCCGTTGCCGACCTGCACCAGTCCGCGCTGAAGATCGAAGTTGCTCAATAGATCATTCTTCTCGCCGATGACGCCGAAATAGTCGTAGCGCAGGCCGAGGTTGAGCGTCAGGCTTTTATTCACCCGAAACGTGTCTTGCAGATAAGCGGCGTGCGAGTTCTGAAAGGTCTTGCGCCGCGAATCGCCACGCGCCGCGCGCCCGCCGCTCAACGTGCCCGACAGAAAATCTTCGAGCGAGGCGAAATCCAATCGCCCGCGATAGCCGGCATCAAAGAACGCATCGACGAAGGTGCGGCGGAACTCGTAACCCATCTTCAAGTCGTGCCTGGTGAGCTTCCACGACAGGTTATCGATGAAGTGCCAGTTGGTGTCTACGCGGGCGCGCGGCACTGACAGCGTCGAGCCGAGCGACGCCAGCGACGAGCCAAAATTAGGGTCGTTGCGAATGCGTATGAAGGGCAGGCCGAAATCCTGCTGGTTGCTGATGCCCGTGTTCAGGCCAATCGAGCTTGGATCGAAGTCGCGGTCTTCGGGGAAGAAGCCTTCGTCAAAACGGTTGTAGCCGAAGCGCGCTTCGTTGACTTTCTGCGCCGACAGGATTTTCAGATACGAGAGCGACACGAGATGAACCGTGGTCGGCGTGACGGTGTTATAACCGGGCAGAACATCGCCGGCCAGAATAGCCAGCGGGAACGACTGGTCGCTCGTGCCGAAGTAGTAGCGGCCCGTGATCTGGTTCTTCTCGTTGAACGAGTGATCGATCTTGCCGATGAAGCTGTCTACATTGTTGGTGGCCGGCGTCGTGACGAAGAGATTCGGCGACGGGTCGAACAGCGGCACGGGATTGTTAGGCGTGGGCCAAGGGTTGCGCTGGAGCAGCTTGGCGATCACCGGATTTGTGGGGCCGCCGAGCGCCGCAATCTCGCGCGGGTCGGGCACGCGCGCTACCGAGTTCAAGCCCACGTCTTCGCGCTGGCCTTCGTAGCTCGTGAACCAGAAGGTGCGGTTGCGAACGAAGGGGCCGCCGGCGGCAAAGCCGAACTGGTGGTTGGTGAATTCGGTCTGCGGGTTCGGCCTGGTGTTGAAAAAGTTGCGCGCATCGAACTTATTGTCGCGCAGGAACTCGAAGGCTGAGCCGTGCACCGAGTTCGTGCCTGACTTTGTAACGAGATTTACAATCGCGCCGGAGTTGCGTCCATACTCAGCCTCGAAGTTCGACAGGATCGCTGCTTCGGCGATGGCTTCGACCGGCAGGATAGTGGCGGGCGTGCCGAAGACGCCGGCTTCGTTGATGGCCGGCAGGTTGCGGTAGCCGTCGTTCATATCCGTGCCGTCGAGCAGGTAATTATTCGAGCGTCCGCGATTGCCATTGGCGCTGAACAGGCCGAACGAGCCGGGCGAATCGGTCGCGCCTGACGGGTCGCCGGTCGCGCCTGGCGCGAGCACGATGAGCTTGGTGAAGTCGCGCCCGTTGATGGGCAGGTCTACGATGTCGCGGCTAGAGATCGTGCCGCCCAGCGTGTTGCTGGTGGTTTCGACCTGCACGGCATTGGCGGTAATCGTGATCGTATCGGAGCCGCCGACCGAAAGCTGTGGGTCAACGCGGCGCTCGCTGGCGACTTCGACGCGAACGTCTGTGATCGAGTAAGTCTGAAAGCCTGTAGCTTGCACCCTGACTTCGTAGCGGCCAATCGGCAGCTCAGGAATCGAAAAGTTTCCGGCGTCGTCGGTGATGGTCGTGCGCTCGACGCCGGTGTCGAGGTTTCGCGCTGTGATGGTTGCGCTGACGACGACTGCGCCCTGCGGGTCAGTCACCGTGCCGAGGATCGTGCCGCGAAACGTCTGCGCGAAGGTGTGCGGCGCGGCGGCCACGAGCAATGCGCAGACGAGCATCAGTGTTGCAGCCGTGCGCGCCAATTGCCGAAGGGACATCAATTTCCTCACTTGGGCCAATGAGCGGGATTGGAATTGTGACATCGAATTTCTCCTTATATCTTTGGGGAAACCATACCCTGCGGTTCGATGCGAGCTATTCTAGGGTGACAAGTGACAAGTGACAAGTGACAAGACAGTGTAATGCAGCATGCCTGCGCTGCCTCAAAGGGCGCAGCCCGCTTGTCACTTGCCACGGTTTACTTGTCACGCGCCTCTTGTCACTCATCAGGCTTCGTTGGGATAATCAGCGTCCGGCCCGATGATGAACAGATCGCTCGACAGCACACGGCCCGATGCGATAGTCGCGGAGTTTCTCAGTGAGTTTCGCGCGACGGGCGATTACCGCCGCGATTGCGTAGCGCGGCTGGCGGCGCTCGCTACGGATGATAACCGGCGAGTCGCGGAAGTGGCCACCAGAGCCTTGTTTGCGTCTCTAGTCGAACGACTGGCCGATTCGTTTTCGCCCGCCGACACGGCGCTCTACAACCGCATCTTCGCGCAGGTCATCGAGCACTGCCGCGCTCTCGACCAAAGTCGCACGCTTGACGCGGCGTTGAACGCTCGTGGGCTGCGCGACGAAGCCGCGCTGCTCAGCCGCGCCGAATTGTTGCGCGCTCGGCGAACGATTGAGCTTTCGCGCTCGACGAACGTGCGGCGCGTCATCGTCCTGTCGCGCGTGACGCTCGGCGCGGATGTCGCTGTCACGAGCGTCATCATCAATCGCTTTGAGTGTGAATTCCCCAACGCCGAGATTGTTCTGGTCGGCGGTCGCAAAGCCGAGCAACTCTTCGGCGGCGACCGGCGGATTCGTTTTGCAGAAATCGATTATCACCGCGCCGGCTTGACGCTTGAACGTCTGCTCAACTGGCCCGCCGTCGTTGAAGCGACGCAAGCATTGACGAACGACCTTTCGCCGAGCGAGTGGCTGATCGTTGATCCTGATTCGCGGCTGACTCAGCTCGGCCTGCTGCCGCTCACCGATTGTGAGGCAAACTACTCTTTCTTTCCGAGCCGCGAATATGGCGCGATGACAGACCTCGCGCTCAGCCAGTTGACCGCCGCATGGCTCGATGAGATTTTCGCCGCGTCACGGCCTGTGCTGCCGAGCCTTAGCTTGCGACCCACAGACACAGAGGCCGCTGGCCTATTGATCGAGCGGTTGCGACAACACGGCGCGCGGCTCATCATCACGGTCAACTTCGGCGTCGGCGAAAACCCGGCCAAGCGGATTAATGACGAGTTCGAGCAATCGCTTGTCGCGCAATTGGTGAGCGAAGGCGCAACCGTCATCCTCGACAAAGGCGCGGGCGCGGACGAAACGCGGCGCGCTGACGGCGTGATCGAGCGCGTGCGGCGCGAGACGGCCATCAACGCCATCGCGCTCTCCGAAAGCCGTTTTGCCGAAGCCTTGACGGGATCGCCCGGCGCGCGGCTATTGGTTTGGGATGGTTCGATTGGGAGGTTGGCGGCGCTGATTGCGCAAAGCGATCTTTACATCGGTTACGACTCAGCGGGCCAGCACATTGCCGCCGCCGCCGCTACGCCTTGTGTGACGGTCTTTGCGGGCTACAGTTCAGCGCGTATGCTCGACCGCTGGCGGCCTGTGGGGAGCGGCGCGTCATTGGTCATTGCCGTTGACCCGACGCGCGCCATTGAGACAAGTGAAATTCTTTCGGCAACGCTCGCCGCCGCGCACCGTTATGCGAATCACCATTCTTGAATTCACGCCGTGCGCCGACACGATCTTTCACGTCCGCCGCGACGCGGATGAAGGCTACGTTGCGAGCGACGGCCACGCCATCACGATCAAGGCCGGCGCGAAGCTGCGCCCGCAGACTATCTCGACTTACGCCGGCGGCAAGGCGACCAACGTCGCCCGCGTTCTCGATAAGCTGCTCACGGACACGGACGCGGTCGAAGTCGAGCTGGTCGTCTTTCGTGCCGATTCGCCTGAAGGCCGTTACCTGCACGACCTGCAAACCAGCGCGCTCTGCCGTGTGCGCGTGCGGCCTGTGATGGTCGAAAGCCGCGCGCGGTTCTGCATAGACCTGACCGACCCGACGACCACGGATGAGAACCGCGTCGAGTTCAACATCAGCCCGCGCGCCGTGTGGGCCGAAAGCGCGCTCACGATGGCGCTTGAGTTTGCCGCGCAGGTCGAGAGCGACGTGCTCTTGCTTGCCGGCAATCCGCCGGTCATTGAAAGCAGCGGGGCGATGGCGGTTGATCTTTATGCGCAGGTGATCGCCGCCGTGCGCTCGCGTGTCGGTTTGATTTCGCTCGACACAGAGAAGGCCGCGCTGGCCAATTGTCTGATGGCAACGGCGCGGCCCGATGTAATCAAGATCAACGAAGCCGAATATGGTTCGGTTGATTCTAATTTATGGGATCGCTTCAACGGCCTGCTCGCCGTCACCGACGCGCGCGGCTGTCGCGTGTGGCAAGACCGCTCGCGTGACGCGGCAGTCAGAGTCGAAGGCGTGCAAACTCGCGCGCGGTATTCGACCATCGGCGCGGGCGATGCAATGCATGCCGGCTCTACGCTGGCACGATGGGTGCGCGGCCTCGACTTGATGCAATCGATTCGTTACGGTCAGGCCGCCGCCGCCGCGTCGGTTAATTCATCCGAAGGCACGCGCGGCATCACGGCGGCGGCGGTTGACCGCTTCTTCCTTGAGCTTCAGGGCAGATGAATATCAAGGATGATGAATTAGAGAACGAGCCTATTTCCCCAATTCATCATTCATCGTTCTGCCTTCATCCTTTTACCTTACTGGGCAGTCGGTCGATTGAACTTGGCATCGTCGATGGCGACGTTTTGCTTGACGCTGTCGAGCTTGATGGTGATTTCGATAGTCGGGGTGCTCTGCCGTATGGTGAAGGGAACCTTGACCCCGTCCACGTCGCGGTAGTCGCTGGAGTAAGACGAGACATTCATTTTACCCTGCGGCGAGTCTGTCGCCATATCTGTGCGGACGACCAGCCCCGACTGCGTGTCGAAGTACATCGTTTCGGTGAGGCCATCAGCGCTGGTCCCTTCAATCACGTAGGCGTCATTGCCGCCGACCTTCTCGATGCCTTTGACGGTCATCTTCGGGAAGATTTGCGCCAACTTGATGTCGCGGTAAAAGTCCGAGCCGAGCTTTATCTGCGCCAGCTCGCCGCCCGACAGTTCGCGGTTGCCGGTCTGCGGATTGACTTCCCAACCCACCGTGCCGTTATAGCCGCGCTGGATCACGCCGAAGCCGGTGATGTCAATCGTTAAGACGGTCTTGTTCGGCGCTTTGGAATACATTGTCACTGGCGCGCTGACGCCCATCGCCGGTAGCTCGAACGTGCCCGTCGCCTGGCGGCTGGTGATCTTTTCGATGGCCGCCTTGCCGCCGAGGGCCTGCACATACTTGTTGACGATCTGCTCGGCGCTCGGAAGCGGAGTGGACGGTTTGGCGGCAGGCGTCTGCGCCGTTGCCGGTTTGTCTTGCGCGCTGACGGCTGCGCCGAGACCCAGCGTCAGGCAGAGAAAGAGAATCGTTAGCGTTCGCTTCATGAGTGTTCCTTTCAGATTCAAATCAGATTTACAAAACGTGAACTGCCCACAGTCGAGCAGACGGTGTCATACGACGGGGCCAACTCGAATTCTCTGTCTTCTTAATAACCGAGCGCAAGCCTTTTCGCAAGCGGGCTGGTTGTTAAGCGCTGGCTGCCGCATTAAACTGTAAGCTTGCAACGGAAAGGAATCTCGATATGACGACGACCAGGCAGATGACCGAGGCCGAGATGGAAGAATTGATCGCCGAAGAGTTCGGCGTCAACGCCGATTATGTCAGCGAATTATTAGTTCAATACACACGCAATCCTCATTCGGTTGCCGAAGAATGGCGCGGCTATTTCGCCGAGCTGTTGAGCAACGGCCACACGCCGACTGAACACGCCGGCAACGGCGCAAGCGCGCGACCCGCGCCGGCGCAGACCGCCACCGAGCCGGTCAGCTCAAGCGTGATGCATACGGCTTACGACTGGGGCGCGCAACCGGCGCAACCCGTCGCCCAACCATCGCCGGCTTCACCGACCGAGGCGCGGCCTCAACAAGCGCAACCAGCCGCGCCCGCGCCGCAACCGGCTCCGCCCGCGCCGAGCAAGAGCGCCGCGACGGCTGCGCCCACTGCCGAAGCCGGCGAACGATTGCCCATTCGCGGCGCGGCTCTGCGCATCGCCGAAAATATGGAGGCGAGCCTTGCCGTGCCGACCGCTACTTCGCAACGGCAGATTCCCATCAAGCTGCTCGACGAGAACCGCCGCGTCATCAATCAGCACCTGGCCGCCGCCAAGCGCAAAGTCTCTTACACGCACCTCATCGCTTACGCCATCATCAAGGCGCTGCGCTCGTTCCCTCAACTCAACGATTCGTTTGAGAACCGCGATGGCGCATCGTACCGCGTTCGCCACGCTGGCGTGAACTTCGGCGTCGCCGTCGATGTGACCAAGAAAGACGGCTCGCGCAGCTTGCTCGTGCCGAACATCAAGGGCGCGGATAAGATGACCTTTCGCCAGTTGCTCGACGGCTATGATGACGTAGTCAGGCGGGCGCGCGACAGCAAGCTACAGGTTGAAGACTTTCAAGGCACGACCATCAGCCTCACGAACCCCGGCACTATCGGGACGACTGCCTCGAATCCGCGACTGATGCAGGGCCAGGGCGTCATCGTCGCTACGGGCGCAATCGAATACCCGCCCGAATATCAGGCGATGTCGGCAGAGAGCCTGTCGCGCATCGGCATCAGCAAGATCATCACGCTGACCTCGACCTACGATCACCGCATCGTGCAGGGCGCGGAGTCGGGCGCGTTCCTCGCGCGCATCGACGAGATGATGCGCGGCCAGCACGAATTCTATGACGAAATCTTCCGCGATCTCAGCATCCCTTTTCGGCCATATCGATGGGCGATAGACGTGAACCCGGCCATCCTCGGCGAAGAGCGCCGCCGCGACGTGGTTCACAAACAAGCGCGCGTGTTTGAATTGATTAATGCCTATCGCGTGCGCGGCCACCTGATCGCCAACATTGATCCAATCGGTTGGGGCGAGGTGCAGTACCATCCCGAACTCGACATTGAAACTTACGGGCTGACGATCTGGGACCTTGACCGCTACTTCATCACGCAGGGTTTGGGCGGCACGGAGACTGCGCCGTTGCGCCAGATCGTTGATTACCTGCACCGCTACTACTGCGGCTCGGTCGGTAGCGAGTACCGCAACATTCAAAGCCCCGAAGAGAAAGAGTTCATCCGCTTGCGCGTTGAGCGTGACGCGCCACCCGTGCCGGTCGAAGTCAAAAGGCAGATGCTCTGGAAGCTGATCTCCGCCGAGCTGTTCGAGAAATTCCTCGGCACAAAATATCTCGGCCAGAAACGTTTCTCCATCGAAGGCAACGAGACGGTGATTGCCGTCGTTGACCAGTTGATCGAGTGCGCCGCGCGCCGCGACATCACCGACATCACCATCGGCATGGCGCATCGCGGGCGCTTGAACGTCATCGCCAACGTCATTGGCAAATTCTGCGAGCGCATCTTCACGAGCTTTGAAGGCTCGATTCATCCCGACTTCCCGCACGACCAGGGCGACGTGAAGTATCACCAGGGCGCGGCGGGTGTGCGCGAAACGGCGGACGACCGCCAGGTGCAATTGAGCATCGCGTCGAATCCGAGCCACCTTGAATTTGTTGATCCGGTGGTCGAAGGTCTCGTGCGCGCCAAGCAGGACCGCAACGGCAATCGCAACGGCCATCTCGCCGTGCTGCTGCATGGCGATGCGGCGTTCGCCGGCGAAGGCGTCGTTGCCGAAACGCTCAATATGTCGCAACTGCCGGGCTATCGCACGCGCGGCACGATTCACATTATCGTCAACAATCAGGTCGGCTTCACGACGCCGCCCGAAGAGGGGCGCTCGTCGCACTACAGCACGGACATCGCCAAGATGATTCAAGCGCCGATCTTTCACATCAACAGCGATGATGTGGAAGCGGCTTACAACGTGCTGCAAATCGCGCTCGATTATCGGCAGACGTTCAACAAAGACGTAGTGCTCGACGTGATCGGTTATCGTAAGTTAGGTCACAATGAAGGCGACGAGCCGACCTACACACAGCCGCTGATGTACCAGCGCATCAAAGAGCATCCGGGCGCGCGCGAAATCTACGCGCGCAAGCTGATTGCCGAAGGCGTGATGACGCGCGAAGAAGTTGACTCGCTGATGGACGAGCGCATGCGGCGCTACGAGAACGCGCAGCTCGGCGCGAAAGCGATTGTCGAAAAGCAGGGCAAACAGATCACGCTTGCCGCGCCGTTGGCGGAGATTGAATCCGTACCTATGCTTGAGACGGGCGTCGCGCCCGACACCTTGCGCGAGATCGTTCATACGATCACGACTGTGCCGAGCGGCTTTAATCTGAACCCGAAGATCGTCAGCCTGCTCTCGCGTCGCGCCAAGATGGTCGCGGGCGCGGCGGCGGTCGATTGGGGCACGGCAGAGGCTATGGCCTTCGGCTCGTTGTTGGTCGAAGGCATCAGCGTGCGCCTCGCCGGCCAGGACACCGTGCGCGGCACGTTCAGCCATCGCCACGCGTCGTTTCACGATACCAAGACCGGCGACGAGTGGGTTCCGCTGACGAAGCTCGCGCCCGATACGGCGCGCTTTCAGATTTATGATAGCCCGCTATCGGAAGCCGGCGCGCTCGGCTTTGAATATGGCTACAGCGTTGCTGCCGAAGGGGCGCTGGTTTTGTGGGAAGCGCAGTTCGGCGATTTCGTAAACGCCGCGCAGGTCATCATCGACCAGTTCATCGCATCCGGGGAAGAGAAGTGGAATCAGACGACGCGGCTGGTCTTGCTGCTGCCACACGGTTATGAAGGGCAGGGGCCAGAGCATTCGAGCGCGCGCTTCGAGCGCTTCTTGCAGTTGTGCGCCGAAAACAATATGCAGGTCGTGAATGCGACGACCGCCGCGCAGTATTTTCACTTGTTGAGACGGCAGGCGAAGCAAGAGATGCGTAAGCCGCTCGTCGTCGTCGCGCCCAAGAGCCTGCTGCGGTTGCCGGAAGCGGCGTCGGCGATTGACGAGTTCACGCGCGGCGGCTTTCACGCCGTCATCATCGATGCGAGCGCGCAGGCCGATGCGGTCAAGCGCGTGCTGTTGTGCAGCGGCAAGGTCTATTACGATCTCGCGGCAGAGCGCAAACGGCTGAACGACGAGAGCACGGCCATCATTCGTCTTGAACAGTTCTATCCATTTCCCAAGCAACAACTGGTTGACGAGCTGAACCGCTGCGGGAATGCAACAGACGTGTGCTGGGTGCAGGAAGAGCCGCAGAATTACGGCGGCTGGTTCTTCGTCGAGCCGCGCCTGCGCGAGTTGCTGGGCGCGAACCGGCGCTTGCGTTACGCGGGTCGCGCGGCGAGCGCCAGCACGGCGACGGGGTCACACACCCTGCATATGCTCGAACAGCAACAACTGGTCAGAGAGGCATTCGCCGGGTGATGGTTTTGGCGAGGAGGTGAATGGCGATGTCAACCGCTGTGACGCACATCCGAATTGATGAGAACGGCGTGGCTTGGGTAGAGGGCACGACCGTCAAAGTCATCGAGGTAGCGATTGATAAGATCGCACACGGCTCAAGCTCCGAAGAGATGCACTTTCAATATCCGCATCTCTCGTTAGCGCAGATTCACGCGGCGCTGGCGCATTATTACGACCATCAAGCGGCGTACGACGCGGAGATCGCCCAGCAGTTGCGCGAGGTCGAAGAGTTAAGAAAGCAAGCCGGCGAATCTCCTGTGCATAAGCGCCTGCGCGAGATGGGGCTGTTGTAGTGAGCCTACGTCTTTACATGGACGTACAAATTCGGCGCGCTCTCACGGAAGGCTTACGATTGCGTGGCGTGGATGTGCTAACTGCACAAGAAGACGGCGCGGACGAGCTGTCTGACCATGAATTGTTGGATCGCGCGACAGAGTAAAGGACATTCTGCAGATTGCCCGCGTCAACCACATACGTATTCCCGCCATTGAAACTTCACGGTTAGTACAGAAGACGGTTTCAAAAATAGACCTTGAAAGAGAATTGTGATGGCCGACGCTCTTCCGCGTGACGGGCGTCACCAGAGAGAAGATTTTAGTTGATTTTGTGAAATCCTCCCTGATATATATGACCTGTGTTATTTGTAACCCCATAAACATGCCTCTCAGGGTGGCTGCCTACAGCATCAATAGATGAATTTCCGTAATGGCCGGTAGGGAGCTAAAGCCATGCTGATATGGAAAACTCTTTCCAGTAAGAAATCGCTAAGAAATATTATGCTCCTAATCATACTAGGAGAGTTCCTGTTCGTTTCTCGTTCTGCTTACGCGGGCTACGTACTTGTTTCGACTATTTGCTACGATGCACAAATTAATAACGTTGCCACATGCACCGCTGAAGCGTTATGCGTCAACACGGATGGCCTATCTATAATTTATATATATCCCCGGATTGGCGCTACCTGTACTCGTTCTCCTGTTTTTAACGAAGCGCTGGGAATCGAAGCGAGTACCGCCGATGGAATGCACGGACAAGTCACAGCCACTATCATAATCTAGCGATGAAATCATGTCGGCTCATTCAAACACTCGAAAGTGTGATAACACGGTCACGGACGAATTTGATTTTTACAACCCGGAGGCATGCGTACATGCCCCTATTTGGGAGCCGCCGAGCGGTGGGGGCTGCTTACAATCCAGAGTAAGGCCGCAAACTGTTGATTCATGCCCCTGTGGGTACGACCCGTATACCTGCGAGTGCATTCAACCGACGGAGTCAAATCCTTGCGGCGGCAGCCCTATTCTCATCGACGTTCTCGGTAATGGCTTTGATCTGACTGACGCCGATAATGGTGTCAACTTTGATCTCAATAGTAATGGCGTTCAAGAAAGGATTTCCTGGACGGCGGCAGGCTCTGATGACGCCTTTCTAGTTTTCGACCGCAATGGCAATGGGACGATTGAAAATGGCCAAGAGCTATTTGGTAATCATACATTCCAACCGCCATCGGCAACCCCCAATGGGTTTTCCGCACTCGCTTTGTTTGACACGTCGATGCTGAACGGGAATGGTGATGGAGTAATTGACAGTCAGGATGGCCTCTTCAGCCAGCTCCGTCTTTGGCAAGATACTAACCATAATGGCGTCTCAGAACCCGGCGAATTGCAGGCGCTCCCTGAATTGGGTGTGTATGCTATTTCGTTGAATTACAGAGAGTCTAAGCATACGGATCAGTTTGGCAATCAGTTTAAATATAGAGCAAAGGTCTTCGATGGGGCCGGTGCGCATGTGGGTCGCTGGGCCTGGGATGTGTTCTTTATTTATGCCCCGTGAAAACAGCTATCCCGATGCCAAGGTACTGTCCGTTAGGCGACCACCGTAGAATCATGAAGAAGGAGGGCGAGCAATGAGCCGAATAGCCGTTGCAACAGCTTTAGTGTCGCTTTTAGTTGGTAGCGGAGCTATGTTCTGGGGGAAGGATAAGGTGCAGGCTATGAGCATACAGGTTCAAGTCAAAGATCTGCCCGAAGAGGGAGTGGAAATTATTGCCCCCTCCGATCCGTCGTTCGACCTGCGCGCCGCATCTTTCTTAAAAGGTCCCGACGCCTTCATTGATCGTGTAAAGTCCTTTTCAGTCATCGTAGAGAATACCGGCCAGCGCGCCATTGTTGGGAGTCGGCTTGTATGGGAAGTGGTGAAATTCGATGGGACTATATATAGGCACTACGTCGGATCAGCTAATCCCCGAATATTCCTGGGCGGCGATCAAACTATACAGACCACTCTCGGTGCCGCCATCCCCCCACACTCTACGCGGTTTATTTCGCTTGTCGGAGCAGCGGCGGAAGGCGAACAGGTTGACTTGGATACCATTGAGCTTACCTTTCAGGGTTCTCAGGATGAACTGAAGCAGTTCAAACAATCATTGAATCAAGGCGACAGAGAAGAGGCGTTCAACAAGTCATTCATTGCTAAGCTCAGGACAGAGGCAACCAGCATCGCGGTTTCAATTGATGGCGTCTTTTTCGAAGATGGAACGTTTGTCGGTGAAAATAAGACCGGCCTTTTTGAGGAAGTGAAGGCTTACGTTGATGCGGAGTTTGATTTAGTTGCGGAAATCTCAGCCGCCCAGAAGCTAGGGAGGACACCAGAAGAAGTGATTGGACAGGTGACAGGATTTCTGATGACCACACCGCCGACAGAGACTGATTCTCCACTGAGCGATAACCAGGCGGTTAAACGTGAGCAACGCTCAAGACGTTCCTCTTTTGCCTCGGCAGAGTCCTCAACCGACGCTTATCAGAAATACAAGACTCTGGCCGCCCGAACTTTGCTACGCAAGAAGGAAAATCGCGGCGCAAAAGAGACAATTAAAGAGGCATTGGAACTGCTTAAAAAGCCACGAGTACAACTCAGAAGAAAGTAGATGTTCGTACATTTAGAGCGATTTTCACTTGAGTTTGGCCTGTAGGGGCAGGGCAAGTCCGCGGCCCGGATTGGCCACAGGCCAATGATGTGTCATCGCGCTTCGCTCGATCCGGGCCGCGTACTTGCCCTGCCCCTACAGCTACTCGCAATCGAAAACCGCTCTAGAACGCGACGAGAACCTTTTCCCTGAGCAGGAGAGGAGATCACGGGTTGCCTTCCTGAGCAGCAATTCGTGTGCAAACAATATCTGGTTTTGGCTACTGCGACAGGAATATCTCGGTGAAGTAGACTGTGCCGTTGTTGCTGATCCACGCGCCGATAGCGGTCTGTCGCCAGGTGCGATCAAGTAGATTACGGCGGTGGCCGGGGCTGTCCATCCAACCCGTCATGCTGACGGCCACTGGATTGATGTAGCCCCGCGAGTATGAGAGGTTCTCGCCCAGCACGCGCCAGCGGATGTTGGCTTCTGACACGCGTTCGCGCACGGTGTTGCCGTTGGGGTCGTTGTGCGAAAAGAAATTTTCTTCGGCCATACGGCGGCTGTACTCGCGGGCGACGCGCAACAGCGGCTCGTTGAACTCAAGCGGCATCAGGCCAACCTTGACGCGCACCTGATTCACTTCATTGAAGCACTGTATTTCGAGCGACTCGATTTCACTGAGTCGCGCGTCGCGCGGCTCGCGCCGGCTGAGCACGTCGTCGTCTGTGTAGACGTTGCGCTCATCTTCTTCGCCGCTTGATTCAACCGCGCGCGGCTGTCGCTCGACGCGGCTGCTATCGACGCGCGCCGGCTTTTGCCCGCCCTGCTGCGGGTAGACCGCCGTCGCAAGCGCCAGCACAACGATAATGAGTGAGAGGCTGAATCTGCCAGTCATATTAATCTGAGGAGCCACAGGTATAATGATGAACGATGAATGATGAACGGAAGAGGAAAAGGAAGCCGGATCATCTACAGACCGTCTCTTGCCTCAATTCATTATTCATCATTCATCGTTCATCATTCATCATTTCTTGCCAAGCTTCTCTTTAACACGCTTGATCTCGTCAGGCTCGGTGGCCAGTTTCAGCGCGTCTTCCCACTTGGCGCGCGCCTTGTCGTTCTGGCCGAGCTTCTTGTAGAGATCGCCGAGGTGATCGTGAATCGTCGCCGAGCGCGATTGATAGATCACTGCCAGCTCTAGATACTTCTGCGCTTCCGGCAGCTTGTTCTGGCGATAAAGCAGCCAGCCCAATGAATCGAGGAACGAACCATTGGTCGGCTCAATGTTGACGGCGCGGCGGATCAAGGCTTCGGCCTCGACCAGCCGCTCGTTGCGGTCGGCGAGAAAGTAGCCGAGGTTGTTCAACACCGTCGCGTTGTCCGGGTCAATGTCGAGCGCCCGGCGCAAGGTCGCCTCCGAGTCTTTGAACTTTCTCTGGCGCTCCTGGATGCTCGACAGCGTGATCAGCGGCCCGACATCTTTCGGCTCAATATCCATCGCCTTGCGGGCGCTGTCTTCGGCCTCTTTCAACTGGTTGGCGTCAAGCTGCACGCTCGACCAGTACAGGTAGACATCAACGTCTTCGGGCGACTGTTTGAGCAGGCCCTTGAGCGTGGCGTCCGCCGTCTTAAAATCACCGAGCTTGCCTGCGGCCTGAGCGCGCTGAAACTTCAAGCCGCGCTCGTCGGGGAAACGCGCCGCCGCTGTCGTCGCCTGTTCGAGCGCCTCTTTGTACTTGCCTTCATTAATCAGCGTGTCGATGATGAGCTGATCGGCGATGGCCGAATCGGAGCCGAGCACCTTCTTCATCTTCTCGAAGGTCGCCATGGCCTTGTCGCGCTGGCCGTTCAGTCGATAAGCGAGGCCGATGCGTTGCAGGATGATGCGCGCGGCGTTCTTGCTCTGCTCGTTGTCGCTCACCGTGCCGTCTGGATTGATGATCGAGTTCAACGCTTCTTCATAAATCGAGATGGCCTTGTCGAATTGCAGGTTGCCTTCGTAGGTTTCGGCAAGCGAATAGACCAGCGGCAAGCTGTCGGACACGTCCTGCCCTTTCACCGCGTCTTCCAGCGTCTTCACCGCGTCGTCGCGGCGGCCCGCGCGTTTAAGCGCGTCGGTCTTGATGCGAATCGCCGTCAGGTAAGCCGGCGATTCTTTGCGCAGCAGCTTCAGCAGCGGGTCGAGCTTGCTGATGGCTTCGTCGTAGCGGCCCGCGTAGACCAGCGCCTCGGCATATTCAAACGTCAGCGGCGACAGCGGGATGTTGCCGTGCAGCACGTCCGCGCCGTCGTCGTCATCCTGATCTTTATCGCCCTTCGCATCTTTGCTGTCCTTGCCCGTCTTGGCCGGCGTGTCTTTGACGCCAATGGCTTTCTTGTAGATGTCGAGCGCCTCTTGCGTGCGGCCTATGTAGAGCAGCGACTTGGCGAGCAAGCCGGCGTACTGCGGCGACTTCGGATTGATGTCGTAAGCCTTGCGGGCAATCTGCGCGGCGTCGCGGTACTTGCGCTTTTGAAAGTAGAGCGAGGCCAGTTGAAAGTGCGCTTCGTCGGACGTGGCGTTGCCTTCAGAGACTTTCTTGAATGCCTCAAGCGCCTTGTCCTGCTCGTCTATCGTCCAATAAAGCTCGCCGACGACGGTCATTGCCGGCATCTCTTTATCGCCGACCTCGATCTTCGCCGCCGGGTCGAGCTTGACGACCTGTTCGATCTCAGTGATGGCTTCGCGCGCCTTCTCTTTGACGGTGTTAGTGCCGACAAAGGTCTGTGCGAGATAGACGCGCGCCAGCAGCTTGTGGACCTGCACGTTGTCGGCGGCGACCTTCAGGGCTTCGCGCGCCTGCGCCTCGGCGTCAATCGTGTTGCGGTTCTTCAGGTAAAGCGAAGCGAGCGTGACGCGCAGGTCTACAGAGGCCGGGTCGAGCGCCACTGCTTCTTTGTAAGCCGAAACCGCTGCGGAAATATTGCCGGCGTCTTCGAGGCGCTTGGCTTCGAGGTACTTCTTGGCCGCCTGCGCGCGCTTGTCGGCCTGCGTGTCCTTGTCCTTATTGTCCTGCGCCGCGAAACCGGCCTTCGGAGCCGCTTTCAAGCTAACGCAGAGCGGCGCGACTACGAGCGCGAGCGCGACGACTGCGCTTCTCACCATTATGTTCTTCGTCAAAGTTAAACTTCCTTTCTCTTCTCTGAATGCGGCACGGGCAGCGGCTTGCGTTGGCCGTGCCGCGTGATTTCATCTAAGGCACTCACTCTTCAATGCCGGGCATCGTCTCAGCGAAATATTCCGCCGCCTGCTGCCACGAGCGGCGGCGCGGATAGGCAAAGAGCGCGACGGCAACGGCCACTATGCCAAAGCGCACGACATCGCTTTTGTCGCCGCCGACGAAGCTAACGACCAGCGTCAGCAGGCCGATCAAATCGGCCATCGCCACGCAGACGATAGTCACTTGAAAAAAGTGTTTCAACAATCCTTTAATGCCGCGCAGGCCGGTGACGACTTCGAGCCGCATGCGGCGCATCTGCGAGCGGCGATAAAAGATCGAGCCGAATGCCAGAAAGGCGGCGGCGGCATAAAAGCTGATGCGCGTCTGTGTGCTGAACCCGCGCGATGAAGGGCGGCTGACGATGTAAAGCGCGATGACGACATAAACCAGAATGCTCGTGATGATCGCCATCACGATAAAGCTGGCGCGGCGGTGCGCTTCCGCCACGCGCGCGTCGAGCGTCGCTACACTCTCTCCCGCGCTGGTCGTCACTCGCTCGCTCCTTTGACCATCTGGCCGTTCTCGAAAACGATCTCGTCGCCGCTGTCGGGCTTGCCGTCCGCGCCCAGGCTCGCCAGCCAATAACGGCCTTCGCTGCCTTTATACTGGAACTCGCGCGACCAGGCGTCGAGCCGTATGATAGCCAGCAGGTAGCGCGGCGCGAGATTATCAATCAAAGCCGCGTTGCTGTCGGCGACGACGTAATAGCCGCGCTCGCGGCGAAAGGCTTCAAGCGCCGTCGCAATCGTGCGCAGGTCGGCGGTCGTGCGCAGCGCCTTCTCTTTTTGCACGGCGGTCTGAATCAATTCGATGGATTCCCAGCGGCGGTCGCCTGTGCGGACTTCTACCGCTTGCCAGTTGCCTTGCTTGTCGGTGGTGAAGCGAAAAGCGGCGTCGAACTGCGCCTCGACGATGGCCTCGTTGCCAGAGCCGGGGCTGATCGATTTGATGTGAACGCGGTCGGCTTTGTCTATGCCGAGCGCGGCGACGATCTTCTCGCGCGCCTCGCGTGAGCCAAGCTCGCGCGCCAATGCCGCGACTGCGAGCAGAGCAATCAGGGTAAGAATGGCGATGAGGGTGCGGGGCATGGCGATCATTTGAGAAGCTTCCTCCGGCCTGTTCACGGGAGCTGTCGCTGCGGAAACAGCTTAATTGGATAGTAACAAACGGCTCTTTCGCTTGGCAATAGAATCGTCCGCCGCGCCCTTGACAGGCAAACCCGCAGCCTGCCGCGCCAAAGGCTACGGCGGCGGGGTCGGCCAGTGATTGATCAAGCGAACGCTGGCTTACTTGTTGCGCGCGACGAGATTCGAGTGGATGATCCACTTGCCGTCAACGAAGCCGCCGACCAGCGTGTAGGTGTCTGTCCCCGAATCCGTCCGATAGCGCCAGTTGCGGAAGAGTTTGTCGGGCGGCTTCTGTTCGACTTCGACGCGGCTGTAAGGCAGGTCGGCGACCATGCGGGCGAAGGCGGCGGTGTCTGTGTCGCTTGCGGACGAACGCAGCACGGCGGGCAGCAATGTGTTCAGCCGCGTTTGCGATTCATTGCGCGCCTGCGCCTCATGGTTGGCGGCGGCGGTCGTGGCTTTGAGTTGTTGCTGACACTGATCGCCGGCAGTCTTCAATGCTGCGTTCTCGTCGCTCAAACGGCGCTTGTCGGATTCGCTCTTTGAATAGAGCGCGTAACTCGACGACACCAGAACGATGACGCCCACGAGCGCGGCGACCGCAATCATCAAAGCCAGAAACAACCAGCGCCGCTTGGCCGCTTCGTTCTGCTCGATCTGTTCGCGGATCGTGTCAACGTCGCTCTGGGTGTAAGAGACGACCCACTGGCGGTGGACCGACGGGTGCGGAGGATTTGCTGTGACCATAAGCCCTCCTTGGAGGGATGAAGCTTGGTAAACCTTCAGGAGCAAGTCCACGAAGGTACATGTTACACCACCGCGCAAGGGGCACGCACCAACAGGAAGTAACTGTTCCAGGGCAAACGCATCTAATTTTCCAGCAAAATAAGGGTTTCAGTCTCTTGGACTTCTACGCCAGGTACAACAACGAGCAAATTTCTTAGGCTTTTGGCAGTGATTTGAATTGACGAAATTGCTCGAAAAATTGAAACCCTCGCTTTTATTAGGAATTTAGATGCTCTTGCCCTACCTATGCATCCATCCGCGCTACTGCATCCTGCACGCTCTGTGATATGTTTTACGCCGTCATTTAGCTGCGATTAACTCGGTTTATGGTTATTATTGGAAAGAGCGTATATTCCATAACAGAGCACGGCGCGGCGGCGCAGAGAAGAGTTGTTTGTTGGGGAGTCCTGTTGCCACAAGTATCTTCACGCCGCGTTCAAGGCGATTGCCAACAGGGTTGGGGATGATCCGGGAGGCGCGGCGAAGCCATTCGGGATGGGAGGACGAGCATGGGTAAAGATGTGAGCGTTCTCATCATCAGTCCAGAATACCCGCCCTTCTTACTCGGCGGACTTGGCACACACGTTTACGAATTGACCAGGGGGTTGGTGCGGAGAGGCGTCAAGGTATTTCTTTTCGCGCACAACCCTGGCCGCAACGAGATCGTTTCTGAAGGGTCGCTGACGGTCTGCTACTTTTCAATGCCGGGGTTTAATCCTTTGCAGGGGCTTGCCGAAAGAGAGATGGACTTCAACGACCTCAGGGCGCTCAACCGCCTGCTCATCGAAAAAGCGAAGGCGCTCTTTGCGCAGCAGATCAGGCCGGTTGACCTCATCCATTCGCACGATTGGTTTGGCTTTAACGCCGGGCGTGAACTGCGGCGAGCCTTCAGCGCGCCGCTGATCAACACAATGCACATACTCCACAACCCTTTCGTGAAGTGGTGGGGGAAGCCTATACCGTCAGCCATCGTCAAAGTGGAATCCGCCGTCTGCACGGAGTCGGACCTCGTCATTACGGTCAGTCAGGCAATGAAGCAGTCGATCATCCACTCTTATGGCTCCGACCCGAAGTCCGTGCGGGTCATTCATAACGGCTTTGAACCTGAGCCGCTGGATCAGCAACTCGCGATGGAGAGCCGAACGTCTTTACGCAGCCGAGTCGCCCCAGCCGGAGAGAAGATCGTCCTGTATGCGGGGCGTCTCGTGCCGATGAAGGGCGTGGAGCAATTATTGTTGTCGGCCTCGCGCGTCACCAAAGAGTTTGCGAACGTCGTCTACCTGCTCTGCGGTCGTCACACCGAGGACGCGTACGCCTGGAAGCTGGTCAAGCTGGTCGAGAGCGACGCCAACCTGCGCAACAAGGTCAAGCTGCTCGGCTGGCAATCACGCGAGCAGTTGCGGGCGTTCTACAGCATCGCCGACATCGCGGTCGTCCCCTCCAGATTCGAGCCGTTCGGTTACGCGGCCCTTGAAGCCATGGCAGCGAACGTCCCGGTCGTCGCTACGGATGTTGGCGGACTCTCGGAGATACTGGCGGGGAACACCGGCGGGCTGCTCGTTCCCCTGGTGACAAGGCCGGACGGCCAGCGGCACGCCGACATCGAGAAACTGGCTGAAGCGCAATTGACGCTGCTCAGGAACCCCGCCCTGGCCGACGAGATGGCAAGGGCCGGGCGGCAGCGCGCCGACACGCAATTCCCAGTCGATAAAATGGTGGACTCGACCCTTGAAGCCTACCTGGATACGGCGCGGGGCGGGAGGATTCGACGCCCGCGTCGCCAGCCGAGCGCGGCGGCGGGCAATGCTAACGCCGAATGAGATGACGACCGGAAAAAGCGAATGTGGCTATTCTTACTTTTACGCAAACGTGCTGAAGTTGAAGCGGCGGGCAGTCACGGCGCATTACTTTGATGTAATGCGAATCCCCGTGCGGCGGGGTCGCGGCTTCAGCGAAACCGACACGGCCAACAGTCTTCCCGTCGCGATCATCAACGAAGCGCTCGCCAAAATGATTATGGGATTTGACGACTGACGAATTGCTGTATGTAAGCTGTGTAACAATTGAGTTGACAGTTTAAATCGGCGTTCTATACTCCAGACAGAGGAATGTGAAGTTCTGGCGCTACACCCCGGACGATTTCAACCGTCCGCGCCGATTGCCCGAAGACAGCCGGATTATTTGTTCAGTTAAGCTCCCGTTGGTTTATGCCGTCATGAAGCCTTTGCATAAGGAAGCCGCCTTGCCGTATCCGTCCTAACCGAGAGGTCAGAGTATGCCCGGCGTATCAGACACCGCTGTTAAGATCGGCCAAACTAACCGGCGGAAAAAAACGTGTAAGCGAGAGGAGGCGGATTGGTCCTTCGCCAATCTGAAGCCATCGCAAACCTTGTGGGGGCCGCATGGCTACCATCGCTACCCGGCCAAGTTCATTCCCCAACTGGTGCGCCGCCTGATTGAAGGTTATTCGACGGCTAATTCGCTTGTCGGCGATCCATTCCTCGGTTCGGCGACAACCGGCATAGAAGCCCTTCGTAGTGGCCGCGCCTTCTGGGGGGCCGACATTAATCCGGTGGCGTTACTGATCAGCCGAGCGAAGTGTCATCCGGTAGACCCACAGGAGATTAAGAATAGTTGGCGAGATTTAGATCAGCGACTAGAAGGCTTACCGCAGGTCGGCAGGCGCGCGCTGACCGCGACTGAGAAATCCGCCATACAGGCAATCAACGTTTCGCGGGCCAGCCACGAAGAGCGACTGGCTTATTGGTTCCCGGCGGCACAGCAAGCCGTCCTGGAGCGAGTGCTACAGGTGATTGTCGGTTTGCGCAATCCCCCCATCCGCACGTTTTTCCTGTGCGCTTTTTCCAACGTTCTGCGCGGCTGCTCGATCTGGCTGAGCGGCAGCACGAAGCCGCAGAAGGACCTCGCCAAGATACTCAGCGACCCTGTGGACAGCTTCCGCCGCCAGGTCCGTGATATGCTCCGCCGCAACGATCTTTACTGGGCCGATTTGACCGGCGCAGGCATCAATCCATCGACGGTTTCCCGGCAATGTGTCGTCGAGTTTCAAGATGCGAGGCAGTTGCAATTGTGCGATGACCAGCTCGACTTGATCGTTACCAGCCCGCCTTACGCGACCTGCTACCAGTACCTCGAACTCCATCAACTGACGCAACTCTGGTTTGAACGGCATCAGCTTATTGATTCAAATGATCTGCGTCACGCCTGCATTGGCGGCAAGGGCATCTCTACGCGTGAGCGCTCCACCGCCAGCGTCTCAAGCGGCTCTAAAACCGCTGACGATGCGCTGACCAAATTGGCCGAGCGACGCCAAGGTTCTGTGGCCAGCGCCGTGGATCGTGAAGTCCGCGCGCTGCGATATTACTTCCAGGATATGCAGGCGGCCATTACCGAGATGGCTCGCGTTACGGCGAGGGGCAAATACCTCGTCTTGATAATCGGCGATTCATGCAAGCGCGGTATCAACATCCCGACATCGGCGGCGCTTTCCGAGATGGCCGCCGCTTGCGGCTTCGATTTGCGGCGAAAGATCGTGCGCCAGGTCCCGGCGCGTGTCCTCGTCAGCACCAGGGACAAGAAGACGGGCCGCTTCTCGTCCGCCGAGCAGAGCGACACACGAGCCTATCCCGAAGAGGACATTTTGATTTTCAGGCGCGCCGCAAACAGGTATTGAGGAGTAGCGAAACCTCATGGACGAAAGCGCCTTTCAACAGCCGACGGCCCAACAGCTAGCTGCCTTTGCGCAAGGTGATCCGATTGCCAAAGATGAAATCGCTCATCTGGTCTTGCCGCAACTGGCCCGCTGGGCGTGGAGTCGTTATCCGAACCTGCCACGCGATGAGGTGCAAAGCCTCGTCAATCACGCGCTGGCGGAAATTCTTAGCCATCACGAACGCTATGATGCGGAGCGATCCAGCTTCACTACCTACGCCATTCACTTAATCAGGCTGCGGCTGGCGAGCCTTTACCATGCCTTGCAGAGAATCAAAGCGTTTCAGGAGTCAGCGCGCGAAAATCCGGCTCAATCTGTGTATAACTCTACAGACACGGTAGAGATGGATCGGCGCATCGAGCGCGATCAGTTTTTCGGCGCGGCGGTCAAGCGGCTGGAAGGCGCGGAGAAAGAGTTTCTCCGAATGATCTTGCAGGGCGAAAAGCGGCAGGAGGCATTCGTTCAAGTCCTGGCTCGTTATAGTCTGAGCGAGCCGGCGGGGCGAGAAGTAAAGAATGTGAAAGCGAGACTGCTACGCAAGCTGCAAGCCTTAGCCGGCGAGATGGGATACACGGCCAACAATTTCTTAGACACGCGGGAATAAAAGTTGACAATTTATCAATTTTACTTTTACACTACATTTTGTCCGTAAAGCAGGCGTGAAGTATGTGATCCACCAATCCAATGTAAAAGGAGATCAATGGCTAAGCCTGACAAGCTTCTTCCTGAGGAAGCCAAACGGATAATCCTTTTGATCCTTGAGCAAGGATATGTTGAGTATTCTCATCATTGCCTGAAAGACTCGATGCCCAGGCGGCAGGTTACGATGCTTGATGTCGTGAACACATTACGGAAGGGACAGATCGTGCGGAATCCTGAATGGGATGAAGAGCATCAGAACTGGAAGTATCGCGTGGAGGGAGTTGATAGTGAGGCAGATGAATTAACCGTGATCACGGTGATATTCACCGCCGACCTTACTTTGTACATCGTCACGGTGTTTTGATAGAGGAGGTCTCTCAGCATTAGTTGAATTGAAATATTAAATAGGAGCGGCTCCTTTGGGGCCGCCGGTTACGCGTCGAACCACTGTGGGATTGAAAAGTCACAGAATATCCAGTTAGCGAGCGATATGCTCGCCGTTGAATCGAACCACTGTGGGATTGAAACGCGGGAAACCACGCTGATTCGATCTCGCCGGTCGGACGTTGAATCGAACCACTGTGGGATTGAAAAAGGCTCAGAAACGAAGGGGAAAGCCATTAAAGCCGCATTGAATCGATCCATTGTGGGATGGAAATTAAATGTGACATTTGCGGCGGCTCAACCGAAGTACGTGATGGTCAGACGTATCACTACACGGAATGCGGTCTGGATAACGTGTACCTTGAGAACATTGAGTTGCGTGTATGCGCGTCGTGTGGAACGGCAACGCCACGCATTCGGCGTCTGCTTGATTTACATGCGACTATTGCTCGTGCGGTCGCCTTGAAGCCGGGGCCGCTCAATGGCGCGGAGGTTCGTTTCTTGCGCAAACATCTTAGCCTGAAAGCGCGAGAGTGGGCCACACTGCTCCGCATCGATCAGGCGACGCTGTCCCGCTGGGAAAATGGCACCCAACAAATTGGGCCGCAAGCCGACACGCTGATTCGCCTGCTCTACTTGCGCGTGTTTGAAGAAAGAGAAGGTAAGCGGATACGAGAAGCCGTCACCGAACGGCTTGCCGCGCCGACAAACGGGCAACTCAAAGCAGCGATAGTTCGAGTCAATATGGATAATCCTGCCCTCTACTCATATCAGCGCGCCTGAATGTTGACCAGTGGCCTATTGGATTGGCCTTGGAGAGGAGGACAGTAGTAAGCATGGCCATCAGCGACCATACTGGCGACGAAGAGATTATGGCTTCGTGGTACGCCGATGTGGCAGATGAGCCGGGCTTTGTCGGCTACTGGCTCGGCCTGTTGCGCGAGCGGCTGGAGATTACCGTACTTGAGCAGCAGAACGAATTGGGCGTCGATGAGCAGGCGTTTCAACGGCTGCAATCCATGCCGCTGCCGCGAAATCAGGCGGTCGCGCGCGATGCCCATCGCATTGCCGAGCGCTGCCATCTGAAGAATCCGATGGCCTTTGTGCAGGCCATGATTCTGGCGCACAGCCTTGAGCGCACGGCAGATCACACGGCAGTTCAGGAATTCTATCAGGCCGCCTTTGATGAAGAAGAGTTGGAGTAACTAGCGCTACCATATCAGATCGGTTGCGTGACGGCGACGACAAGTCGCCGCGCTCCATCATTCGAGGGAAGGAAGGCGATGCGCGATAGCCCGCCAATGCAGCGCGTGTTTTCAATGGTCGCCGCTCTCGATGAGTTGCTGGCCGGACGGCCCGAATGCGGAATTCAGGCGCTGCCCAGAGATGTCGAGCGACTGATCACATACGGCCTGGAGATTCCCGTCAAGCGGATGCTGCCGCTCACTATCCGCGAAGCCTTCCGCTACCTTTGCATGCTTGGCGGGGCGAGCTTTCAATCGCCAATCGTCCCCGCCGCTGATCGCCGGCTTTATGGGCTGCTTCACATTGGGCCGCCCTGCGCCATCATCTTTATCCAAGACCGGCTATCGCCGCAGACTCACAACTATGTGCTGGCTCACGAGCTGGGCCATTTCCTCGCCGACATCTTCCGGGTTCAGCAACTCTGGCTGCGATCATTGCCCGAGCAGAAAGACGCCATCGAGCGCGCCTTTGCCGGGCGCGACTGCGACGCCCGGCTTGAGCTATACGCCTTTATCAAAGGGTTGCCGTCGCGGCCTAAACAGATTATGGGCCGAGGCCGGACGCTCAGTCCCGAAACCGTAGAGCGCGAAATTCAGGCCGACCTGTTTGCGCGCGAACTGATCGCGCCGTGGGATGTCGTCTCGTCGCTCGTGCCGTCTCACAACAAGGCGCAATTGGTGACTCTGCTTTACGAGAAGTTCCAATTGCCGCGCCGGATTGGCGAGGGCTACGTTGAAGATTTATGGCGCTACGTCGCCCCGCAGCCGAACGCCATAGAGACGCTCTTCTCGCCGTTGCTGGCTTCTGTGGACAAGGGCCGACAGTAAGTTTTATTCCCAGCGCGCGAAAATGGCCGATAAACACCGTATAACAGTTTGAGCACCGAGAGTCAGGTGCAAGCAACCGTTTCCGTCTCGACGCACGCGATTGGCCGCCAAGATGCGAAGGAGTCATACTGCATGCTCGCTGTCGATCCAGAAGCCGCAATCGATCCGAACTCGGAATCCGAAGTCGATGAGACTTTCGACAACAGTCTCGACTTCGAGAGCCTCGTCGATCCGACCAGTTGGAAGCCGCCGGGCGAATACTATCAAACCATGCCGGCAGCGGCGCGCGCGGCGGTCAGCCGCGTTGTCGAATCCGACGGGCAGGTGCGCCGCGAACTGCGCGAAGTCTACTTCCCTGAGTTCGCCCGCGCCAAAGGAAACTTTGTCTGGGAGAAAGCCAACCCCCAATACATCGAACTGCTACAGCGCAAGCGTCTCTATGCGGGGCAGGTGGTCGCCGCCGACGGCACGCTCGCCAAGTACGAAACGCTGAGCCTGGTCGGCGCGCAGATTGCCATCTCCAGGGTCAGCTATCAAGAGACGACCGGCCAGTTTGTCTCAAACATTATGCACTGGGGCAAAGAACTCCCGCGCAACACCAGTGCCGCCGATCTCGTCGCGGCGCTCAACTCGCGCGGCGAGGAGTTGAAGAACAAAATCCCTAACATCTTTCTGTACGCGCTGATGACTTACAAAGAGCGGCAAGTGCTGTTAAACACGCCGCCGGGAACGTTCAAGCTGATCCAGGGGACGCTCTTCCCGCACGAGATGTTGAGCGGCGCTGGCCGCCAGCACATCCTTTTACCTTGTCTGAATCTGATCGGCGCGCTGATTGAAGATGGCGCTTATGCGGCGATTGTCTCGCACGATTCACACCGCGACCTGCTCGCGCTCGGCCTGGCGCTCGACGCCGGCGAGTACATCGTCGTGCGCGGCGGCGAAGAGATACTGAATCAGTACCTTGATAAAGCGCACTACACCGACACGGCCATACCGCAGTATGGCGGCAAGAGCCAAAAAGAAGTCTTCAGCGAGTTCAAAGAGCGGCACGGTCGAAAAGTGGTTCAAGGCGTCTTGCGCGCTCACGCCTTGAGTCCGCCATATGTCTTCTACTGCAACCGCGAGCGCCTACCTGAAGCCGTCCATATGCTGCTGGCCGATGCCGCCAACACCGGCCCGCGCGGTTTCCCTTTGCTGCTCGACCTCGCCGACCAGTACTGCTCCGGCACGTTCCGCCCCGGCGAGTACACCAGCCACCTGAACGCCGAATTTGCCCGCGCCTCAGGCGGCAGCGGGATGTATCAAACCGAGCGCTCAACGCGAGATTGACCGGAGGTGAATCATGTCCAGCGCCAGTGAACAGACCGCCAATGGCAAAGGGCCGCAGTCGGCCAGAGTTGATGAGGCCGTCGAGCAATTGAGCACGCTCCCGGAAAACCAGGACCTCGCCCGCCGCGCCGCCGAAGCTGAAGGCGCGATTGCCTTCATCCACTTCGATCCTTCCGCCGTCAAAAGCCACGTCGTGCAGGCGTTGGTGCACAGCAACGACCTGGCGACGGTGCATCGCGGCATGTACGTCCACATCGTCAGCACGAAGGATGAGCGCCGCTACAGCGGTCGCATCGTCGAAGGGCCGTTTTACAACCCCGACGCGCTCAAGCGCGACTCGACGCCCGTGCAGTTCATCATCCTCAATCAAGGCCAGGGCAAAGTGCTCGCTGTGCCCGAATATCACGGCTGGGTGCAGATCGAGATTCTCGGCGAAGAACGCAACAGCTCGCTTACCGGCGCGACGCGCCGCCCGCATCCGGCCTCGCCTGTGCTGCCTTATGACGAGACGATGATGACGGCGATGCTGAACCTGGAAGGCAACATTCGCCTCGGGCTGCTCGATAATTACGCCGCGATCTTTGTGCAGATTGATGGCGATAACAAAGGCGTCGTGCCGCGCAACTGGCTGACCGTCGGCACGATTGGCAGCGGCAAGACCAACACCTGTCAGGTCTTCATCGAAGAGACACTCGCCGCCGGCTACAGTCAGGTGGTCGTCGATCCTGAAGGCGAATATATCTCCATGGATCGACCGTCGAGCGCACTCAATATCGGCGAAGACCTGAAACCGTTCGGGCGCGCGCCGAAAGGTGTGGCGGGCATCACCGTCTATCGTCCCCCGCTCGCGGAATCGAAGCGCCAGGACGCCATAGAATTTTCCGTGCCCTTCGATTCGCTCAGCCCGGAGATCGTCATGGAGATCACCGAGATGAACACCGCGCAGCAGACGCGATTCATCTTCCTCTACGAGCAGGCCATTCAGATCGCCCGCAAACAGAAAGGCAGCGCGCCGGCAATGGAAAGCGAAGACATCGACCTGTCGATGGGCTATCCGGGCATCACGCTCGCCTGGCTGCTGAAGATGCTCGACCAGGAGTTTCAGTATTACAACTGGAAGCGCGAGCACAAGAAAACGGCGAGGTCGAAACGCAAGGCGACAGAGGCCGACGAAACCGAAGGCGACGCGGCTGAACAGGGTTTGGAAATCTACTGCCACAAGTACCAGCTTGAACCGCTCATTCAAGACTCGCCGGACGTGGCTTCTTATGGCGCGCTGCGAAAGAAGCTGCGCGAGCTTCAGATGATGCACATTTTTGATCGCCGAGACGCGCCGCCGCTGGATGTCAAAAAGTTGAGCGAGCCGGGCCACCTGTCGGTCATCGATATGAGCGATTCGCGCGAGCAGCAGGTCGTCAACATCGTCATCGCCGATCTGCTGGCGCGTATGTACCACTACAAGATGAGCTTGACTGAAGAAGAGAATGCCCGTCGCCGCGTCTTTCTGACGATTGAAGAGGCGCACGGCTTCGTATCGCGAGAGAAGCAAGACCGCATGGGGCAGACGCTCGACCAGTTGCGGCGGATCGCCCGGCGCGGGCGCAAGCGGTGGCTGGCGCTGCACTTTGTCACGCAGTCGCCGCAGCATCTGCCATCGGAGTTGTTCGAGCTGGCTAACAACAAGATCATCCACCAGACGACGGGGACCGAGAACCTGCGCGTGCTGAAGGCGGCGGCGGGCACAGTCAACGAAGCCATCTGGGACGATGTGCCGAGTCTCGGCAAAGGCCGCGCGATCATCGTTTCGAGCCAGTACCCGCACCCCCTCATCGTGCAGGTCCGCCCGGCTTCGTCGAAGCGCGAGTTTATACGATAACGTGAAGGCGCGCGTCTATGGTCTACGTTGAGCTGAGATTTCCGTTAACCGGCGCGGCGCTGCCGTGCGATCACGGGCGAGCGATATTCCGCGCCATCTCGCGGCTCGTCCCCGAAGCGGCGAGCGCCGACTGGCTGCTCGTTAAAGCGATGCGCGGCGCGAGCCGATCAGGCGGCGCGATGCAAGAGGTTTCGCCGGCTCGCTTGCGTATGCGCCTGCCGCAAGGCCGCGTGTCGCTGATGTTGGGGCTTGCCGAGCGGCGATTACAGGTCGGCAGCCATCAGGTGAGACTGGGCACGCCGGAGATTTCGCTGCTCCACCCGTGTCCGAGCCTCTACGCCAGATGCGTGGCGATCAACGGCTGCACGAAACCTGAAGCCTTTCTCGATGCGCTCTGTTGGCGGCTCGATGAGATGGCCGTCGCGTGCGAGATAGAGGTGGGCCGGCGTCGGCAATTTCGCGCAGGCCGGCGCAGTATAACCGGCTTCGCATTGACACTGCACGAACTGGGCGACGAAGATTCCCTCGCGCTTCAGGAGCAAGGATTGGGAAGCCATCGACATCTGGGCTGCGGCTTTTTTGTGCCGGCCCTCAAATGTTGTCCGTCTTGAATGAGGGGTTGGATCATATGCGAGTCAAGCTGACATTGCAGGCCGTGACGCGAAACGCCGCCTTGCCGTTGAACTACAACCATGCGTTGGCGGGATTGATTTACCGGACGATAGGCAACGCGTCGGAGTCGTTCGCCGCGCGCTTGCACGACGAGGGCTTTGAAGCCGACCGCCGGCATTTCAAGCTGTTCACCTTCTCGCGGTTGTTTGTGAAGCGCCGGCGGGTGATCGGCGACCGCCTGCTGCTCGAATCGCCGGAGGTGTCGTTACAGGTCAGCTCGCCGGTCGGCGAGTTCATCGAGCACTTCGTGTCGGGGCTGTTCCAGAGCGAGCGGTTTCATATAACGGGCACTGAGTTCACGCTTGCCGAGGCCGAGACGATAGCGCCGCCGGAGTTCAGCGGGCGAATGAGCTTCCGCGCGCTCGCGCCGATTACGGAGTCGGTGCGCGACGAGCAGAACCGCGTGCGGTATCTGAATCTGGACGATGATTGGTCAGGGGTTATCGAGCGTAACCTGGCGCGCAAGTACGAAGCGTTATATGGCCACGCGCCGGTGTATGGAGGCTTGCACTGGGAATGGGACAAGGCGTATATTGCGGAGGCCGGAAAACGAAACCGGCGACCCTCAGTGTTAATCGAAATCAGCGAAGGAACCAAAGTGCGCGGCTGGCTGGCTCCATTCACGATAGAAGGCAGTAAAGAGTTAATCGAATTAGGCTATGAGGCCGGCTTCGGCTCTCGCAACTCCATGGGCTTCGGGATGGCAGAGACAATTGTATGAGATTGCATTTTACTTTATCGCCCAGTCAGGAACCTGTGCCGTTTAATTATCAGCACTTCTTGACCGGCGCGTTTCACAAATGGCTTGGCGATAACGAGCAACACGATAGGATAAGCTTATATTCATTGAGTTGGCTGTATGACGGCTTTGCTCGTAATGAGGCATTGGAGTTTCCAAAAGGTGCGCGGTGGTTCATCAGCCTATACGATGAATCGCTGATTCCTAAAATGCTGGATAACATTCTTGCACAGCCTGATGTCTGTTGCGGGATGCAAGTGACTAAGATTGTTCAACAAGAGACGCCTCGCTTTGGCGATTACTACGCTTTTAAAGTCGGCAGCCCGGTTTTGGCAAAGTCAAAAGAGATTGAAGGTAAAGTAAAGCATTATATTTTTTCCGATACCGAGGCGGATGATGTATTGACCGCAACCCTCCGGCATAAGATGGACGTTGCCGGGCTTTCAAATGGAAGTCAACAGGTTAATGTGAGATTTGACCGTTCATATAGGTATCCGAAAACGAAGCTCGTCAAGATCAAAAATACGGCTAACCGCGCGAGCTTGTGCCCTGTGATCGTAGAAGGCTCGCCAGAAGCGGTGCAGTTTGCCTGGAATGTCGGCGTAGGGCATGGAACAGGTAGCGGGTTTGGAAGTTTGCTTTAATCACAGAGGAAGAATGAACTGATGAAACGTGATCTTAGCTTTCTGCTTCAACCACCTGATTTCTCGATGCGCGCGGTGTTGACGATTGACGCGCTTGCGCCTCTTTCGATGGTGACGAGTATGCCAGGTAAGTATTATCGCAGTCAGCCTGAGCCTACTGATGAGATGCTCTATGGCTTGCTTGAAAATGCGCTCGGCTGGCACATCACTGGGAAAACTGATGCCAGCCGTGACAAACTCGTTAAGAAATTAGCCCAACGGCACAGAGTTGAAGAAAGAAAATCTGGTGTTGATTTTAAGAGTTTGTTGCAGTTTCACGTCCGCTTTACAACTCGCGTCCGTCCTCCTTTACTCCATTATGATGATTTATGGTCGCAACATTTACGCGGCGCATCTTTTGTGGGCGGAAGTCGAAATTATGATTATCGAGCAATTCCAATAATGAACCTGCACTCTCAAAAGGCTATGCCACCGGGTTCAAAAAAGGAAAAAAGAAAGATAGATTTCAATGACAAAGCAGAAGCTGATAAAGACCCAACCAAAATCACGACTTTTCAAGAATGGGATACTATCCATCTAAACGTAGTTCGTCCGTACTTCCCACAGTATTATGCCAGCCCAACACCGCGTGAATACGTGATTCCACAAGGGGCATATCGTTATCGGCTGGAAACGTCAAAAGTAATTTCCAGACATTTAGGTGATGCCTTGGAGAATCCCACTGCACCACTATATCTAGGTTCAAGTGATGGTTGGGTTGAAGTGAATTATGAGGAACTGTCATGACCCTGTTGGATCAAATTTTAGCGAATCATTCGCTTTACAATTTACCACACCCTTACGCCCGTTATGGTTTAGCCGTAGCTTTAATGGGAGCAAAGAGGGATTGGGAATTTGAAAATGCAACGGAAAAAGATTTGCCGGAAATCCTAGCGCGAGAAATTGAAGCTGGACTCAATCGCTTTCGCCTTGAAACACAAGACGACCCAACAACTGCCGATACTTTAAGATTTGGCTGGATAACTTTAGAAGCATTACGGAAAAATAAATCTCTTGTACAAGGTGAATTATCAAAACTAGGTAAGTATCTTGCTCCAACAGTTCTGACTACGGATGGTGATGCTGGTGGCACTTACGATAATGCAGAAAAGTTAATTAAGGCTTTGCGAGAAAGAATTGAGTTAGATAATGATGGATTTAAGCTGACCCGATCTTTTGCTCCGACAACCTCAAAGATTAACAATGGCAACAAATCACAATCAGAACCCAAGACTACGCTTTTTGAAGCGGCGTGCTCGGTGATTGCGACAACAACAGGGATCAAACCTGCTGCGTATGCTAGAAAACAAACTGATCTTCAGAAATTCTTCAACACAATGATCATCCCTGATTTGCCTCTTTCAGAGTTGATTGATTTTGCCGAGCTTTTCCACGCAATGCTAACGGCAGATTTAGGAGATAGAGGTAATCTTTTTCACGTCAAAATCACGAGAAGCGAAAAGGAATCGAGGACAGCAAGGAATAAAGCTGCAACCCCCAAAGTGGAATACAAACGTCCGCCAATATTCAATGGCAATTATCCATTCGCGCCGCGCAATGCGGCTTTTGGGGGGGTGGGACTATTGGCGGCAATCGGACGATGGGCCGTTAGAGCAAACGAAGAAGAATGGGCGAGAAAGGTATTGAATTCGTTGTCGGGAACCCCCCTTTATATCATTAGCTATGATGGCATTTCGCAGGTTCAGTTTTCGCATCACGTTGTCGAGTTAGCAAAAAAGGACAAACTCAGCGATGTAATCAACAAGCTTGCGTTTGAAACACAGATTTACTCAGCATTGGACAGTACTCAACCGCGCTGGAAAATTCCTGCGTATCAGCTTTTCGATTTACTGGCCAACCGCTTTTTGCAGCTTTTCAACCAACCGGCTTTCGGCGATTTTCTCGCAATCCGCGCTGAATACGCGCCGGAGATCAACACACTGTTTGAGGAGTATTTTATGCGTGAAAACAAAATCCCAAAGGAGATTGTCGAATCTGCACGTGAGTATGGGCAATGGCTCAATCGCACGGCTTACTTCGTCGCCAAAAATGAAGTCTCGGAAAAAACTGAAAACCGTGAGGCTAGAATCCGCAAGGAGAAAGCAAAGATTTTAATTGAGTTTGAAAGCGCGGCACGAAGCGCGGAAACACCCCAAGATATGTTTGACCGCGTTTCAACCCGCGCCGGAAGGCTTTTGCAATCAGACGCCCCCGCCGAAGCTACCCACTTTATGGATGCTGCAATGAGCGGTGATGAGGTGACAGCCAAAGATGCTTTGCAAATGCTTGTCGCTTATATGCGTTTGCGTTCAGGTAAAACCCCCGAAGGCGATGGCACTGCATCGGCAAGTCAAACTGACAATCCGAACCATAACGGTTAAAACAAACCAGAACCACCTATGGTAGCAGGTAGGTAAAGGAGAAAGCACTATGAAAATCAAAGGCATTTTAGTGACGATGATTGCGCCTATGAGCAATCACATCGCTAACGGCGGCGAAAAGATTTTGGGCAATGCTTCGTCAATCAAAGTTCGTCCCGACGGGCGAGTTTACATCTCTGGTCAAAAGCAACGCCATGCGCTTTTCAGTGCGATTGAGCGTTTGAATTTTGAAGATGGCAAGCGAAATGGCACGTTTGTTTCTAACGGGGATGGTGTCTCGAATCTGGTGGAAAAGGATATTCGCGCTGATTTGGGCGGCTATCTTGACACGAAAAAGGAAACTTATTCCGGTCGCCGCACCGCGCCTTTAACCGCCACGCCAGCAGTCGCGCTTAAGCCAAGCGAAATCGGACGTGATTTGTTGATTCGTCTAACTCAAAATCCAAAAGTTGTCACCGAAGAAGCCTACGAAAAACTGAGTGCCGAAGATAAAGAGAAGTACAGCAAGAGACCACAGGCTTTGGCAACACGCGAGTTCAGCCAGGGCGATTTGATGTTGATGAGCTTTCATATTGACGTGAGCGCGGTCGGAATTCGCAAGCGTTTCACCTATCAAAACGAGATGCACTTGGAAACCGAGCATGTCAAACACATCAGCGAAGATGAAAGGATGCGTCGCGTTAGACTTGCGCTCGAAGCCACATCTTCACTAACGGAATATGCGAATAACGCCCGGAATGCAACGAGCGGCGAGCCTCAAAAGGTTTTAATCGTTTTTGATACAAAATTGAGCAGAAAGGCGAGTCGGTATTTTCAACAAGAAACATCCGAAACCGAACGCCAGAACATCTTGCGTGAACTCGAAAAGCGCAAAGCAGTTTATTTCTTCGGCGACGACACCGTAGAAGGCGACAGCGTGGCAGACGCTTATGGAAAAGCTCTAGGTTTCTTGGAAGAAAGGGACAACACGCTTTTTGATCCAACTGGCGGAGCAGAGCCGATTTCGACTGAACAATTTGAGCGAGCAAAATGAGTCACGCTAACGGCAAGCCAATCCCACTTGCTAAACCGACGGGCGTAACTCTTGGTGAGCATATCAGGAATTTGATAGCTCAAGCTGAGTTGTTGTTCAAAAGTCGCTCGTTTGTTTTAGACAAGTATCGAAAATTTACGGGTGAAGATTTTGCCTCTGCCATAAGAGATAGTGCGCAATGGCATGATGCGGGCAAGAAACATCCCCATTGGCAAGACTGTTGTCAAAGGGACTTTGAGATATTCCGGCAACTGCCAGAATCTCAAAAGAAGAAATTTCGTGCCAAGAATCTACAGAAAGTTCCGATTCGGCATGAATTGGCTTCGCTTGAATTCATGCATCAAGAAAGCGCGAATGTTTCTTTGCCTGTCCGCGTAGGAGTCGCTGCCCATCATAGCAAATTAAGCCGGCGCGATAAGCATAAACAACGCTGGCTTGATAAAAGGTATCCTGAGTTTGAAAGATTTTGGCAGGAATTTACTAATCTTGATGCAAATATTCGCCGAACCAGTTTCAGCGAAGTAATTAAACAGCGCTACCGATTTGCAGGCGTTCGGGCTTGGCTACAGTTGGTTGACCACCGAGCCAGCGCGTTTGAGCAAAACGAAGAACTGCCCAAATTTTTCAAATTCGATTACACATTTCCTTATACCGAAAAGCGCGGTGTGCAAAAGGTGATTGAAGAACTCTGGGACGAGCCTTTTGCGATTTTGCGTGCGCCGACTGGAGCCGGAAAAACCGATGCAGCTTTGCTTTGGGCGCAACGCCAGATTGAGCAAAGCCGCGCTGACCGAATCATTTTTGCAATGCCTACTCGGTTTACGGCCAACGCATTGTCTATCAGCAAAGTCAAAGATTTGAGTGCCCTTGGACTATATCATTCGAGCGCGTGGTATAAACGGCGCGAGGGTCAACTGGACATACCTGACGACATGGACAAGTTGATTGACAAAGAACAGGAACTCGCCCGCAAGTTAGAAATGCCCTGTGTAGTTACAACCGTTGACCACCTTTGCTTGTGTTTGACAGGCACGCGCGAAGACCACCACGCTATTTTCTTCGGCCTGGCGCACTCCTGCGTCGTCATTGATGAAGCAGATTTTTACGACGATTTTACCCAGGCAAACATTGTTCTTTTGCTTCGAGTATTGAAATTATTGGAAGTTCCGGTTTTGTTGATGAGCGCGACTGTTCCCGAATCAGCGCGGGGAGTTTACAAGAAATCCAGTTTTGACGTGCAACCAATTTTCGAGGACAGGACCGATTATGAAAAGCCGCGCTGTAAAATCGTGAAGTATGGCAAAGCAGAAGAGCCCGAGGATGTTGCTGAACTTTTACAACGCGCTTTAGATGGTGAACCACTCATTATTTACACTAATACGGTCGAGCGCGCTCAAGCATATTATCGCTGGTTTCAGCGCAACATTTGGAGTGGCGTTTTGAATCTTGATGACATTGTCTTGTATCACAGCCGTTTTATCGAACCCCACAAATTGAAAAAGGAAGAAAGGTTGACGGAATTGATAGGCAAAGATGCTTGGAAAGAGAATCGCGCGCGAGGCGTGGCGATTCTGACGCAAATCGGAGAGATCAGCGTCAATATCAGTGCGGACATAATGATTAGCGACCTGTGTCCGCTTGACCGTTTAGCGCAGCGAGCTGGGCGGCTTTCACGTTTCAATGAGCGGGGTGATGGCAGAAAAAATGTCGTCGGGGAGTTGTTTGTAATGGAGCCGCAAAAATTCAGCAAGAAAACGTTTAAAGCTGAATTCTATCCAGCACCTTATGGTGAATATCAGAATGGTTGGCAAGCATCGGAATTTCTTTTGCGCTCGCGGAATTTGCTCTTTGAAGGCGAGTATTCAGCTAAATCTTTCGTTGATTTAGTCAATCAGCTTTATCCAAATGTGCCGGAGATAAAAGTCAATGTCCGTGAAAATCAAAAGAAGCTGAACGACTTGATATTGAATAATTGGCTGATTTTGCCTGCCGAAGAAGTCAAAGAAGATCAAGAAGAAACTTTGCATTGGCAATGTCGAAATA
This sequence comes from Blastocatellia bacterium, assembly GCA_045807725.1. GTDB lineage: Bacteria > Acidobacteriota > Blastocatellia > UBA7656 > UBA7656 > DATENM01. The sequence goes on from JBJMGV010000108.1 coordinate 82,633, forward strand.
TTCCGCCGCAAAGTACGATTTATATTGAAGACGAAGCTTCAAACATTTGGGATGATGATTCACCAAGGATGCCGACTAACAAGACTGAATTGCGACAATGGCAAATCCGTCATGGCATCAATATTCACGCCTACGAATTTCATAACGCCAGAAAACCGGAAAACAATTTTTTGGTAGTGAGAAAGTTCAATTTCGGGTACGAAAGAGAGATAGAGATTGAAATGTATATTGTCAGGCGCGGCTTTTACAATGAAAACCTTGGTTTAAATTGGGAAGGCATTAGCGACGATTACTAGCGATACAAGAAAAGCCAGGAACTTGGGCAGAATTAACATCGACAGCTATTCACGAAGTGGCGAAAGAGGGCAGCTACTTCGGCTAGATTGCTGAACGGCCCGGCGGAGACACGTTGGACGTTGCGCCGGAAGCGGGGTGCGGGAACCGCTCCCGGCGGCTCTTTTGATCCTTGAACCGAACCAGCCAGCTATCCGAAGACGCCTGGCCGGTTCGACATTATTTCGCTCGAATCGTCAGTCCGCCTAAGCCGGCGGCGTGCCCGGCTCTGAAGGCGGCGCGGCGGGCGGGGCCGCTTTGTGGCGCGGCGGCTGCTCGACGTGGCTGGCGCTCGTCCAGCCGGCTAGCTTCGCCGCGTCGTTGCGGTATTTATTCCGCACCACGGCGTTCAACTGCTTCACCTGCTTTATACCCCTGGCGATCACTTCGCCCAGCGCCACCGTAGACGACACGCGGCCTTCGCGGTGGTGGTTGCGCTCGCTGATGGCTTGTTCCATGTCGGCGATAGCGTCGCCCAGGTGGTCGAGAAAATCCTTCGACATCTCGTGCCGGATGAATTCCTCGGCCAGCGGCGTCGCGTCCGCAAGAAAGGCTCGCGCCGTTGTCAGCACCTCCTGGTCCGAGGCGTTGCGCGGGATGCGGAACTTGTTTTCCAGCCCCACATTGTTCAGCGCCATCGCCCGCGCCGTCACCGTGAGGGTCTCGATCTCATCGAGCAGCGCTTCGCGCGCCAAATCCTTGGACTCGGTGCCTTGCCGGGATGAGCCGGCGCTTGAGGTCTGGGCAGAGGCCGTCTGCTCGATCTCGGTGACGACCGCGCCGGCAGCGGCAAACAAGCTGCCGCCGAGCGAGCTGGCCGGAAAATCAGCGGCGTGCGCCTAGCCAAAGTCGCGCACGCGTCGCAGCATCTCGTAGCGTCGGGATTCATGATGGTTCATCAGTCTGTTCCTCCTGGTAAGTGTTGCGCAAGCCGGTGGCCTGCGCGTGAGCTTCTGGTAAGTGTTGTTTATGCGCCTTTTGCGCGGCTGGAACGGTAGCGCTCCAGCACGTTTAAATCATCTGAACGACGATTGAAGCCGACTGGCGCGCGGCGGCAGCCCGATGACGGGCTGTTAAACCCGGCTGGCGCACAGTCAAAGCCTGCTGAACCCTTGTTTATGTCGGCTGGCGCGCTGCTAAAACTTTCTGGTGCGCTGCTGAGATCATCTGGCGCACTGCGAAAATCGGCTGGCGCGCGGCTCAAGTCATCTGGACGACCGCTCAAACGCTCGGACGCGTTACGAGAACATCCGCGACTCTGGCCGAAAGGCGGTCGGTGGCTGGCTCGGATCGGTTGCCGGCACAGGTGGCCAGAGGTGATTGAGCGGGCGTTGTCCGCCGCACGGCTGCGGTCCTGCGGGCCGGGCGTTATTATAGCTGAAATTACTCGAAACATGTGATACTTTCGCACTGATGAATGACTTGCCTGACTTGAGTAAAGGCGCTGATTGCCGCCGGATCATCCGGGCAAGCGACGCCAACCCGATGGTGATTTGAAGGCTGGACCGATATGGAGAAGCTCCACGATCAATCAAGCCCCGGCCCTGCCGACGAACTGCCGAGTTTCACCGGCACGGAGGTGGGCTATTACTTCATCTGCCATAAGAAGCTCTGGTGGTTTGCGCACGGCGTCCAGATGGAGCACGAGCATGACCGCGTTCACCTGGGCCGCCTGGTGCACGAAGACACTTACGCGCGACGCAAGAAGGAACTCGACATCGACGGCAAGATCGTGCTGGACTGGCGCGAGGACGGCTGCATCCACGAGGTCAAGCTCACCGACAAGATGGAAGAGGCGCACGAGATGCAGCTCCTCTATTACCTCTACTATCTCAAGCTCAAGGGCGTCGAGGGCCTGCGCGGGCAGATCGATTATCCGAAGCTGCGGCAGACCAAGACCATCGAGCTGACCGCCGAGAAACAACAGCGCCTCGAACAGACGCTCAAAGAGATGCAGCGCATCGTCACGCTTCGCCGCCCGCCCGCCGTCGAGTGGATGAAGATTTGTCGCTCTTGCAGCTACGCCGAACTTTGCTGGGGGTGAGCGCGACCGCCAGCCTAACGTCAGACTTTTTCACACCGGAGTTGATCATGGCCAGACACTATTACTTGACACGCGCAGGCCGCTTGCGGCGCAAGGACAACACGCTTTGTTTCGAGCCGGCGGCTGAAGCGGAATCAGGAAATGGGGCGACGAAGAAAAGCGTCATCGAAGAATTATTCTCGCCCGCCACTTCGCGGCAAGAGTCGCCCGCCGAAGTGGACGCGCCGGTCGTCACGATGTTTGATGAAGCAGCCTCTGCGGCCTCGGCTCAAGAGATGGCGGCGGATGCGCTGCTGATCGATGAGATGGGCGATCTCGCGCTTGAGCCTGATGCCGACTTCGATGAGGCGGCGCTAGCTGGGCAGATGACCGAGGCCATCGCCGACGCGCCGGTCAGAGTCGCCGAGCGCCGTGCGATTCCAATTGAAGATGTCGATGCGCTGTGGGCGTTCGGCGAATTGGAATTGAACGCGCGGGTGCTGAACTTTCTGGCGCAGCATCGAGTCCCGGTGCATTTCTTCAACTATTATGGCTACTACTCCGGGTCGTTTTACCCGCGCGAGTATTTGAACGCCGGCTTTGTGCTGGTCAAGCAGGTCAGGCATTACAGCAACCGGCGGCTGCGGCTGGCGATTGCGCGTGAGTTCATCCATTCGGCGCTGCATAACATCTTACGCAACTTGCGCTATTACGGCGCGCGCGGCATCACCCTGGACGCCGAGATCGAAGGCGTGCAAGCGGAAGCGCTGCGGCTGGATGCGGTAAGAGACATTAATGAATTGATGGGCTGCGAAGGGCGTGCGCGCAGTTGTTACTATCGCGGTTTTGCGAAGATACTGCGCGAGCGCGCGGAATTCACTAAGCGGGTGAAGCGCCCGCCGGACAACCCTGTCAACGCGCTGATTTCATTTACGAACGGGCTGGTCTATGCGGCGACGCTGACGCAGATTTACCGGACGCAGTTGAACCCGACGATCAGCTTCCTGCATGAACCCGGGGCGCGCCGCTTCTCGCTGGCATTGGATCTGGCCGAGATATTCAAGCCCATATTGGCAGACCGGCTGCTGTTCAAGCTGATTAATAATCGGCAGATCGACGAGCGCGATTTTTCACAGGATTTGAACGGCTGTTACTTGAAGGAATCTGGCCGCAAAGTGGTTCTGAAAGAATGGGACGCGCGCCTGGAGACCACGATTGAGCACCGGCGGCTACACCGGAAAGTGAGTTACGAGAGACTGATCCGGCTGGAGTGTTATAAACTGGTCAAGCATCTGACCCAGGCTGAACCCTACGTTGCGTTCCGCGCGTGGTGGTAAAGAAATCTGAAAGGCAGACGATGTACGTTCTGATCGTATATGATGTCGAGGTGAAGCGGGTGGGAAAAGTCCACAAGTTTTTAAAGCGGCATTTGAATTGGGTGCAAAATTCAGTTTTTGAAGGAGAGTTGACCGAATCTCAAATCGAAGAAGTGCGGATAGGATTAAACCGGCTACTGGACAAAGATAGCGATTCGGTGTTGATCTACACGGCGCGCGAGGAGCGGTGGTTAGACAAGCAAGTGATCGGATGCGAACGTGGAAAAACAGATAACCTGCTGTGAGATCAGGACTTATTGAAATTGGCTGTCGTCTGCCCCGGATAAAATGCCTGTTTTCAGAGAGAGTTATGCCGACCCGGATTAACTATTTCCCACTAAGTTCGCTGTTCAAAGAGGATAATGGAGGTCGTCAGGGTCCCCTACGTTGAGCCTTATTAATGCCCGACGACGCAGAAGTATCGAAAGTCGTCATAAACCAACGCTAAAATCTTGATTTTATAAATGCGATAGCTATAGAATACCGGCCGTTGAATCGAACCACTGTGGGATTGAAACTCTTCTACAAGTCGTCGCTCTGGCCTGATCTCTTCTCGTTGAATCGAACCACTGTGGGATTGAAACTCGACCTGACGACCGTGAAAGACCTGTTCAGAACACGTTGAATCGAACCACTGTGGGATTGAAACCTTGAGCAGGCGCAAGATCGGGTGATCGACGGCATCGTTGAATCGAACCACTGTGGGATTGAAACTGTTTCGTCTGTCCATTCAATCTTTGTTGTCATCCGACGTTGAATCGAACCACTGTGGGATTGAAACGTTGCAAAAGCGACGATGTCGCTGCGTGACTTCACCCGTTGAATCGAACCACTGTGGGATTGAAACGCTCGCGTCGCAGTTGCGCTTGAGCGGGCGGCTCAGCGTTGAATCGAACCACTGTGGGATTGAAACGCTGATGTGTTTGCTCATAGCGTCCTTTTGTGCCGGCGTTGAATCGAACCACTGTGGGATTGAAACTGCAATGATCTCGCGGCGCAGGTCATCGAGCAGCCGCCGTTGAATCGAACCACTGTGGGATTGAAACCTCGCTTCGCAGGCCGCTTCCGCTCGAATGCCGCGAGTCGTTGAATCGAACCACTGTGGGATTGAAACCAGTTTTCGCAAATATATGTCGGTTCATTCATCATACGTTGAATCGAACCACTGTGGGATTGAAACATCATCTCGACGGGCTTGATTTCAAGCTTCCTGATTACGTTGAATCGAACCACTGTGGGATTGAAACGCCATTCGGGTTGGGGCGGTTGTAGCATTTTACCCCCGTTGAATCGAACCACTGTGGGATTGAAACCACATAATCAGCTTGTCCACGCCGCGCTCAAAGCTCCGTTGAATCGAACCACTGTGGGATTGAAACTTGTGTCGGCCCGTCTCTGCATCGGCCCGGCGGCGGCGTTGAATCGAACCACTGTGGGATTGAAACACGAGCTTGAAGTCATTGCCCAGTAGCGCAGCGCGCCGTTGAATCGAACCACTGTGGGATTGAAACAAAGGCCCGCCGCAGGCGCACACCCAGAGCTTTGCGCGTTGAATCGAACCACTGTGGGATTGAAACTCCCTTTCGTGGCGATGTCACGCAGCATGGTTTCGACGTTGAATCGAACCACTGTGGGATTGAAACTGAAACCAGTCTGGCGACCCGGTGACAGTAATAAGGCGTTGAATCGAACCACTGTGGGATTGAAACTCAAGTATATAGGTGATATTCCGATATTGTGCTACGCGTTGAATCGAACCACTGTGGGATTGAAACTCCCACAAATAGAGGCCGGGAGCGTCTGGCATGTCCGTTGAATCGAACCACTGTGGGATTGAAACATCCCCTGTCTACTTCGCCATCGGGAGTATGAAAAGCGTTGAATCGAACCACTGTGGGATTGAAACGCAACTGATACGGCGTGAAATTCTGCATGGTGATTACGTTGAATCGAACCACTGTGGGATTGAAACTATGGCGCATAGTCCAGGCCGAGCTTGGTGCGGGAGTCGTTGAATCGAACCACTGTGGGATTGAAACTATGTCTTTGGTGGAATGATCGGACGGCGGGGCCGGCGTTGAATCGAACCACTGTGGGATTGAAACAGGGAAGGCGCAATGAAGATCATCTGCAAGTGGCTGCGTTGAATCGAACCACTGTGGGATTGAAACCCAGGACAAGGTGGTGCCGGGCCGTGCCCTGCGCTTCGTTGAATCGAACCACTGTGGGATTGAAACCTTTGTACTCCCAGACTACCGTGATGGTGAAAAGTTCGTTGAATCGAACCACTGTGGGATTGAAACCGGCTCCTCGTGATTCACACGATGGAGGCAGCCGAGCGTTGAATCGAACCACTGTGGGATTGAAACGACGTTTATGCCGGGCAGCGTGCCGATCAGCTTACAGCGTTGAATCGAACCACTGTGGGATTGAAACGAATAGCACTGGCACAGGCCGGGGTGGAGAAGTCCGACGTTGAATCGAACCACTGTGGGATTGAAACCACCTTTCTCCCTGCCGTATAGCCGAGCAGGAAATTGACGTTGAATCGAACCACTGTGGGATTGAAACAAAAGGTTGTGGATATGTTCAAGGGTGCCGACATCGCGTTGAATCGAACCACTGTGGGATTGAAACATCAACCAACAGCACCAGCCGCCCGCCTTTGTTCATACGTTGAATCGAACCACTGTGGGATTGAAACTAGAACACGCTGTCACTCACGGCAAAACTACGGCCAACGTTGAATCGAACCACTGTGGGATTGAAACCCCTTCGTCCCGCTTGCGCGCGGCGTTAGCGATTCTCCGTTGAATCGAACCACTGTGGGATTGAAACTCTGATAGCGATTCATAACCACGCCTTCAGCGACGGGCGTTGAATCGAACCACTGTGGGATTGAAACTCGTGCTTGAGGATTACATGGGCAGTAAGTTCCCGTCGTTGAATCGAACCACTGTGGGATTGAAACGCTAATGCCAACTGCAACATTTCCCATCGTCGGCGCCGTTGAATCGAACCACTGTGGGATTGAAACGCGCGAAGCCTTTAGAGATTGCGCCCTCGCGTTGTCCGTTGAATCGAACCACTGTGGGATTGAAACTCCTTCGCGCCGCCCGTCGCTGAAGGCGTGGTTATGCGTTGAATCGAACCACTGTGGGATTGAAACTCGACAAAGGCGACAAAAGGAAACTTGAAATTCAAGCGTTGAATCGAACCACTGTGGGATTGAAACTAAAGATGGCAAGCGATAAGACGGGCCGCAGCCTGCGTTGAATCGA
>JBJMGV010000109.1:0-36476 GCA_045807725.1 Blastocatellia bacterium
CCCCCCCCCCCCCCCCCCCCCCCGACCCCGTTTTATTACTATTGTCCGCCTCCGGGCTTGCGCTTATAATACGGTCGCTGAAGGGCGGGCGCTTTCATTCATCGGCCCGCCTCGGCGGCTGCCCCTTCCTATTCGTCCGCAAATCTGATTCGCTTGCCGGTCGCTTGCGAGCGGTTCCACCTGTCAGTCGGCTATGATCTGTCCCCGCGTAAGAGTGCGACAACCGGACGAGCTTCTACGAGGCGTGAGCCTATGTCACCGAGTATCGATCAGTTGCTGACCATCGCCTGTAGCAAAGGCGCTTCCGACCTGCACATCAAAGCCGGCAGCTTCCCCTTCATGCGTATCAACGGCGAATTGCAGCCGATGGTCGAAGCGCAACGACTCTCTGCCGAAGACACGCTCAACATGGCGTTTTCGATTATGAACAACCGCCAGAAGCAGCGCTTCAGCGAGATGAGCGAAGTCGATATTGCCTACGGCGTATCGGGGCTGGGCCGTTTCCGCTGCAATATCTTTCAGCAGCGTGGCACCGTCGGCATGGTGCTGCGCGTAATTCCGACTACTGTGCGAACGGCGGACGAATTGCGCCTGCCGCCGGTGATCGAGAAGATTGCCGACGAGCCGCGCGGCCTGGTGCTGGTCACTGGCTCGACCGGATCGGGCAAATCAACGACGCTGGCGGCAATGATCGATTACATCAATCGCGTGCGCAGCGGCCACATCGTCACCATTGAAGACCCGATTGAGTTTCTTCACCGCGACAAGAAATCTTACGTCAACCAGCGCGAGGTGGACGTAGACACGCGCAGCTTTGGCGAAGCCCTGCGCGGCGCGCTGCGACAAGACCCGGACGTGATCCTGGTCGGCGAGATGCGCGACTATGAAACTATCGAGACGGCGCTGACCGCCGCCGAGACCGGCCATCTTGTGTTATCTACTTTACACACGCTCGATGCGACCGAAACCATCAACCGCATCGTCTCGGTCTTCCCGCCGCACCAGCAGCGCTCGATCCGTTTGCAACTGGCGAGCGTGCTGCGCGCCGTCGTCTCGATGCGACTGGTGCGCGCCGCCGAAGTCATTCAGGGGCGCGTGCCGGCGGTCGAAGTGATGATGGTGACGCCTTACATACGCGACTGCATCGTCCACGCCGAGAAGACCGGGCTGATCCGCGATGCCATCGCGCAGGGCACGTCGCAATACGGCATGCAGACCTTCGATCAGTCGCTGTTTGATCTCTATTCGCGCGGGTTGATAACATACGAAGAGGCGCTCACCGGCGCGACCAACGCCGACGAGTTCAAACTGAGAGTTTCCGGCATCCGGTCGGTGTCGGATCAGGCGCGCGAAGAGATGGAGCGCACGCGTCGCCGCACGGGCACCGGCGGGCTTGATGCCAATCGGCCCGAAACCAAGCAATTTGTCAATTGGCTTTTAGAAGGAAACGAACAGGTTACAAGATGAACGCGGCGCGCGCCGATGAAGAGCGCGGCGACGAAGCGAAGCCGCGTCGAGCGGTTGACCCCGAACGAATACGCGAACGGATCTTTCAACGCGCCTTGAACGTCCTGGCGGCGCGACCGCGCAGCGAAGCGCAGTTGCGCGAGCGATTGTTAGCCAAAGAGTGGGCGACCGTCGAGCTGGTTGACCAGTGCATCGCGCGGCTTAAAGAATTAGGCTATGTCAACGACGCGACGTTTGCTGAAAGTTATGCGAATTACCGAATGGCGGCGCGGCCTGTCGGGCGGCAGCGGCTGGCGCGCGAGCTGGCGCAGAAGCGCGTCGCCCGGCAGACCATCGACCGCGCCCTCGACGAAGCGTTCGAGGAGACGAGTGAAGAAACCCTGATTGAGCGCGCCCTTGCCAAGCGCCTGCGCGCGCACGGTCGCCCCACCGACAGGCAGAGCGCCAAGCGGTTGTTCGATCACCTGATGAGGCTCGGCTTCGGTTACGATTTGATTGTCCGCAAGCTGCGCGAGCTTCAGGCAGAGGTTGAGGAGAATGATGAATGAGAAATGATGAATGATGAACGGTGGAGCTGGTATTCATTACAATGGGACTTGTCTCCTGCAATTCATCATTCATCGTTCATCATTCATCATTGCAAAGTGGGTGTTTCATGAATTCAGGTAAAGAGCGGCGCGAGGCCAAGCGCATCAGTTACATCTGCGAAGTCGAATGTGAAGGCGCGGGGATCAGCCGCCTGGCAACGCGCATCACCGATCTCAGCACGACCGGCGCGTTCATCGATTCGATGATCAACTACGCGCCGGGCACGCAACTGACGCTCAAGTTCTGCGTCAAAAACATCGTCATTCAAGCGCAGGGCGAAGTGCGCTACAGCCTGCGCCAAACGGGTATGGGCGTGCGCTTCATCAACATGCCTGCCGAGTCGCTGGCTATGCTTGAACACCTTATCGAAGGCAAGCCGCTGGTTGCGCCATCACCTGTTATGCCGACTGCCGCCCAGCCGCAGCCAGCGTCCTCGATTCCCGTGCAGTATATGCTGACCGGCAACTTTGCCATCGTCAGCCTCTTCGACGTGATCCAGATTATCGAGAACAACCACCTGACCGGCGCGCTGATCATCCAGTCGGTGGATGCCGAAGGCGAGATTCATTTCAGCGAAGGGCACATCATCGGCGCGCAAACCGCCGAAGTGGTCGGCCAGAATGCGATGGTCAAGTTCCTCGACGTGACCGAAGGCGGCTTCACCTTCCATAAGTCCGAGACCCAATACCCGCGCACGATTCAGGCCGGCAGCAATATGGGATTGATGCTCGCCCTGCTGCGTATCAAAGACGAAGAGGCCGCTTTCTCATCAATGTCGGATTGATGGCGAAGCCGCTCAAGCCGTTTATCGCTTAATCCATAACGCCGATCCGCGAACAGGACGAAAGGGCTGAAGTCATCTCGATGGCTCCAGCCCTTTCGCTTTGTGATGTTGAATGGTGAATCAGACGCGAGCGGCGAACGGCTACCAGCGGAAGGTAGCGCCGACACTGGCGCGCACGTTTTGCCGCCACTCTTTATCGCCCGTGAAGAGGTTGCGATCACGGAATGGCAAGTAGTCTACCTGAACAAGACGGACGGCGAAGTGGTCGGTCGCTTTGATGTCAACGCCGCCACCGAAACCTAAAGCCAGGTCTTTGTCATCGGCCAAGGTTTCAATTTTGCGGCGCACGCCGCCAATCAGCGCGTGCGCAAAGCCTTCGACGCGGTGGCCGCGCGCCGTCACGCGCGGGCCGAACAAGTAAGCAAACGTGCTGAAATCGGCATCGAAAACGGGCAATGCGACCGTCTTCTTGTGATAGCTGAAATCGGCGACGATGCCGAAGCTGCGCGAGAGGTTGACGGCTCCGCTGAAGGCCGCGCCGTGAAAGCCTTCGCGCTGGCTGAAGAACGGCACGCCGTTATCATTGAACGGATCGTCGATGTTGATGTCGGCGCTGAAGTAAGAGTAGCCGCCGAAGACCTCGAACTTCGGATAGTCGCCCTGCGCGTAGGCCGGCAATGACAGAACGAAAAGAAAGGTGAATAGCATCAGGTATCTTTTCATGGATTACCCCCTTGAAAGTAGACGTCCAACACGGGCTTGAGTCAGCAGAGGGCAAGCCATATACCAGACGCGAGCTGCAACCGTGCGACACCGGCGCGCGCGGCTTAAACTGTTGAGCCGCGATGTGCGAATCCCTGCGCGCGCATTTGATGACGCTGAGTTACAAACCTATCGCGTAAGCCGCTTGCGCCGCACGCGAGACAGTTTGGCGCACCCGTTAGCAAAAAATGAAACCACAGATGAACACCGATAAACACCGATAGGGAAAAGAGCGATGGTTATTCTTTATCTGTGTTCATCTGTGTTCATCTGTGGTTGCCTCTGCCGTTCAAGCTTGATGGGCTTGAGAGCTGGTGGGCGAAGTCGCACGCGGTGGGAAGTCGCGCGGGCGTTTGTTATAATCTGGTTTTCGACTTTCATTAAAGAAGAAGACTATGATGACCGGACACGAGATTAGACAGAAATTCCTCGACTACTTTGCGGCGCGCGGTCACCGCGTGGTGCGCAGTTCGCCGCTGCTGCCTGCCAACGACCCGACGCTGTTATTCACCAACGCCGGCATGAATCAATTCAAGGACGTGTTCCTCGGAGTTGAGCCGCGCGATTACAAGCGCGCCGCGTCGTCGCAGAAGTGCGTGCGCGCCGGCGGCAAGCATAACGACCTTGACGAAGTGGGGCGCACGGCGCGGCATCACACCTTCTTCGAGATGCTCGGCAATTTTTCGTTCGGCGATTACTTCAAGAAAGAGGCGATTTACTTCGCGTGGGATTTGCTGGTCAACGAGTTCAAGCTGGACCCGCAGCGATTATGGTTCTCGGTCTTTGAAGGTGATGACGCAGTCGCCGCCGACGAAGAGGCCGTGCGGTATTGGGAGCAGGTCGGTGCGCCGCCCGCACGCATCCTACGCTTTGGTCGCAAAGACAACTTCTGGCAGATGGGCGAGACGGGACCGTGCGGGCCGTGCTCCGAGATTCATTACTACCAGGGGCCGCACCCTGAAGACCCTGAATACAACCGCGCCGAATTCGTCAACGGCGTCGGCGACACGACGATGGAGATTTGGAACCTCGTCTTTATGCAGTTCAACCGCGCCAAGATCGGCGAGAACAAGTACGAGTTGACGCCGCTGCCCGCGCCCTCGGTTGACACAGGCATGGGACTTGAGCGCGTGACGGCGGTGATTCAAGGCGTCGCGTCAAATTATGACACTGATCTAATCAAACCAATTATTGATTTCATCGCGAGGCTTGCTGGAATCTATGAGAAGCTGAATATGGTCTCTACTTTGGTTGGTGCAGATGTCCGTACAGCTCTACCTGAAGTTATATCTCTGCGCGTAATCGCAGATCATGCTCGTAGTACAGCATTCTCGATTGCGGACGGCATTGCGCCTGGCAATGTTGGCAGAAACTACGTGCTGCGCAAGATAATGCGACGGGCAATTTATCACGGAACGAAAGTGCTAGGATTGAAATCGCCGTTCTTCGACAAAGTCACAGATCACGTCGTCAACCTTATGGGCGAGGCCTACCCTGAATTGATCGCCTCCCGCAACTTGATTGAACAGACCGTGCGCGGCGAGGAAATGCGGTTCGGCAGAATTCTTACTGTTGGGGAACCGCGTCTTGAAGAGTTGTTCGTGGCATATGCCCCAAGCATTCCTCCGACAGGCGAATTGGTGAGGATGTATGATACTTACGGCGTACCACGGGACTTAATCCGGGTTGTCCTCGGACAGCATGGGTATGAAGTAAGCGAAGAAGATTTTAACAAGTACTTCGACGCGGAACTGCAAAAATTACAGCAACAGAGCGGCGCTTCGATGGCCGATCAATCGGCGGCGCGACGCGCGAAAGAGATTTATACGAACGTCACCGAGGCGCTGACGCGCACGGAGTTCACCGGCTACAAGGAGACTGAAACCACCGGCGCGCGCGTGCTCGCCATTATCAAGGGTGACAGCAGCCCTTCGTCGCTCGTGGCGAGCGAGACCGGCGAAGTCATTCTTGATCGCACGCCATTCTATTCAGAAGCCGGCGGCCAGATCGGCGACACCGGCGTCTTTGAAAACGACAACGCGCTGGCGACGGTCGAAGATACCTATTCAGTGATCGCCGGCTACACGCTGCACAAAACGAGAGTCGAGCGCGGCGAGTTGAGCGTAGGCGATGTGGTGACAACACGCATTGACGCCGAGCGCCGCCGCCGCATCAAGGCGAATCACACCGGCACACATTTGCTGCACGCCGCATTGCGCGAAGTGTTAGGCCCGCACGTCAAGCAGGCCGGGTCACTGGTCGCGCCGGATCGTTTGCGGTTTGACTTCACGCACTACGCGCCGCTCACCGAAGACGAGGTCGGCGAGATTGAACGGTTGGTCAACAACGAAGTCTTGCACAACCGCGATGTCGAAACCGAGGTCAAGCCGTTTGAAGAAGCGGTCGCTTCGGGCGCGATGGCCTTGTTCGGCGAGAAGTACGGCGCGGAGGTGCGCGTCGTCAGCGTGCCCGGTTTTTCAACAGAGCTTTGCGGCGGCACACACGTTCACGCGACCGGCGACATCGGCCCGTTCAAGATCATCAGCGATAGCTCAATCGCGGCGGGCGTGCGCCGCCTCGAAGCCATCACGGCTGACGCAGCGGTGGCGCGCTTGCAGACCGATGAGCAGATCATTAAGCAGGTGAGCGACCGCCTGAAGGCGAAGGCCGAAGAGATACCGGCGCAGGTGGATAAGCTGGTCGAGCAGGTGCGTCGCTACGAGCGCGAGCTTGAACAGTTGAAGCTGAAGGTGGCGCAATCAGAAGCCGCGCAAGCGGTCGAGGCGGCGCGCGAAATCAGCGGCGTCAAGGTGCTGGCGCGTCGCGTCAAAGATTTAGATGCGAACGCTCTGCGCCAGCTTGCCGACGTGTTGTCGCAAAAGTTGAAGTCCGGCGTCGTGGTCTTGGGTCAGGCCAACAATGGCAAAGCGGCGCTGGTTGCGCGCGTCACCGACGATTTGACGAAGCGATTGAACGCCGGTCAGATCATCCGCGAGGTTGCGGCATTGATCGGTGGCAAAGGCGGCGGCAAAGCCGATATGGCGACGGGCGGCGGCTCTGAGCCTGAGAAGTTGGATGCCGCGCTCGACGCCAGTTACGCGGCCATCGAGCGCATGCTTGCTGCGAATTGATGCGCTTGATCGCGGCGCGTGATCCTTAATGAGGTGATTCTCATGTTGAAGTCAGTCGAAGGTATTTATAGAGATGGCAAGATCGAATTAGTCGAAATGCCGGAGGATATCGATGAGGCGCGCGTGATTGTCACGTTCATGCCACCAGGCCAAATAGATTTACGCCAGCGCGGCATTGATGAATCGCAAGCCGCTAACCTGCGTGCCCGATTGCATACCTTTGCCGAAGACTGGGAATCGCCTGAGATGGAGGCTTACGATGCCTTATAACCGGGGCGACGTTGTGCTAGTCCTATTTCCTGATTCAAATCTCCGCACTGCTAAACGTCGTCCCGCGCTTGTCGTGCAAGCGGACAATCTACAAACCGGCCTGATGCAGACGGTAATCGCTATGATTACAAGCAACCTGAAACGCGCAGGCCATCCCAGCCGGATTCTTCTACCAATGGCAAGCGCCGAAGGACAACAGGCTGGATTGCTGACTGACTCTGTGATTATGACTGACAATCTTGCGACGATTCTGGAGGCTGAGGTTGACCGACGTATCGGAATCTATATCGACCGTATTGCATTGGACGCTGCCCTTCGACACACCTTTTCGCTTTAGCTGCTTGAGCCACCCTTTACGACCATAACTCTCAAATTCTAACGAGTAGATTGTCGGACGGCTTCGATTAACGCCAGCCGTAGTAGCTGAACGTCGTGTTGTGTCGGAGGCGTTGAATCGTGTCGTGGTCGGCCTTGAAAGGAATCTGTGGCGGCGTCGGCGCGGCGATGCGATGCGTATTGTAGAACGGCGTCTCGTTGAGCTTCATGTTATACGCCTTAACCAGCAGCGCTTCGAGGTTCACCACGTCAGTCGCGTTATAGGCAAGCAGAGTTTCGAGCGCGCGAGGGTCTCGCGTCCGCTTGAACTCGTTCCACAACAGCACGGCGAAGAAGCCGTCCACGTCGGCCAACTCTTTGCGATCAAGCCCCAGTTGCCGCTCGCAGCCCTTCAATCCGCCTTTGTAGCCGAGACTCCGCAGCACGTACATCAAATCAATGTGCGCGTGCGGCATTCGTATACGGAAGTATCGTTCAATGAACGGCACGTCGAACGACTTGCCGTTGTAGGTAACAACCGTGCTGTACTCTGCGATGTCGCGCTTGAAGTCCTTGAGGTTGTCACCCTGCACGTAATGGCGAAGGCGGCGGCCATCATAAATCACAATCGTCGTGATCGAATCACCGTAACCGAGACCCGTCGTTTCAATATCAAGATAAGCGAGCGTGTGGCGGAATTCAGGGAAGAGTCGCCAATGCTGATTGGCTTTCAGCGCGGCGACGAAGTGATGCGGATTACTCTTTTCAAGGTGCGCGAGCGACGCGCGCAAGTGCTCGCAGAGAGCGGCGGGCGCACAGCGCGATAGCTTGAGCGGGCCGGCTTCGAGCGCCGCGTCCCAACAATCAATCCCCGATGCCCACAGGCGTTGCTCGGCCAGGGGAGTAATGCCGGGGATGTGGCAGAAGGTGTTCTTCAGCATCTCGCATCAGCCTCTTCCGAACAGTCGCGCGAAGAGACCGCCTTTTGGCGTGTTGGGGTTCTGCTTCGCTTGATTGCGAACGTGGAAGTCGAGGTCTTGAGTCAACGCTTTCAACAAAGCAGGCGGCGACAGCTCGTTATTCGCCACGCCCCAGCGCACGTAATCGACCGCGTCGCGCGCGAGTTTCTCAAGCGTCGCAGCGGGCGTGCTGAGATTGCCGGCCACCGCCATCCGCACAGACGACAGCGCGTCATCGGCCAGTCGTTCCAAGCTCGCCGCCGGAGTTCGCGGATTATCGGCGACGGCTTCGCGGACGCTGCCGTCCTCGTCGGCGGCGAGCGTTTCAAGCAACTCCGCCGCTTTCGTCGCCGAAACGACCGCCGGCCTCGCCCCCGGACAGTGTTTGGCAATCAACAACAGGTCGGCGGCCTCGAAGGCTTTCGCCCACGTCTTCTCAAGGTGGAGGTCGTACAGCCCTTGCGCGATCTCTTCGCGGTGTTCGTTGACGAACTTGATGCACTCGTCGGCATCGGCGGGGATGATCTTCTGCCTGCCTTGCTCAGCCATAGTTTTCCAGCTTGCCTGTTTCGGAGAGGATGAGTGAGGCACGATCAATCGAAGATTGGGGGCGCGCTCTGCGAAATAACAGAACGCGCCCCGCCGCCTCTTCAACCAAACGGTTGCTTACAAATTCTCGATGATGGCCGTAGCGAACTCGCTGGTCTTAAGCTTCTGCGCGCCCGCCATCTGCCGGTGCAAATCGTAAGTCACGCGCTTCTGCTGGATGGTCTTCGTCAGCGCATCAACGATTTTGTCGCTCACTTCGCGCCAGCCCATGTGCTCGAACATCATGACGCCCGACAGAATCACCGACGAGGGGTTGATCATATCGAGATCGGCGTACTTCGGCGCGGTGCCGTGCGTCGCCTCGAAGACCGCCGCGTTGTCGCCAATATTGGCTCCTGGAGCCATTCCTAAGCCGCCGACCTGCGCCGCCGCGGCGTCCGACAGGTAATCGCCGTTGAGGTTCGGCGTCGCCAGGATCGAATACTCGTCCGGGCGAATCAGTATCTGCTGGAAGATCGAATCGGCGATGCGGTCTTTGACCAACAGCTTCTTCTGCCACTCGCCGTTGCCGTGGCTTGACCAGATGGCCGCCATCGTTTGCTTGATTTCATCAACGACTGCGGCGCGCTGCTTCTCGCTCATTTGATCAAAGCCCGGCTCGATCATTCGCGCATTCTCTTCATCGGTGACGAGCGGGTTCTTCTCGCGGTTGCCCAGAATCCATGTTTCGCGCTCGGTGACGATCTGATTGCGGAACTCGTCTTTGGCCAGTTCGTAGCCCCAGTCGCGGAATGCGCCTTCGGTGAACTTCATGATGTTGCCTTTGTGAACCAGCGTCACCGACGACTTGCTGAAGTCGAGCGCGTACTTGATGGCGCGGCGCACCAGCCGCTTCGTGCCCGTCGGCGAGATCGGCTTGATGCCGATGCCGCTATCGGGCCGCACCTTGTAGCCATACTTATCGTTGAGCAGCGAGATAATCTCGCCGGCGCGTTCACTGCCCGAAACGAATTCAACGCCGGCGTAAACGTCTTCGGTGTTTTCGCGAAAGATGATGACATCCACTTTTTCAGGGTGGCGCACCGGCGACGGCACGCCGTCGAAGTAACGCACAGGGCGCACGCAGGCGTACAGATCGAGCACTTGGCGCAGCGTCACGTTGAGGCTGCGGATGCCGCCGCCTACGGGCGTTGTCAGCGGGCCTTTGATGGCCACGGCGTATTCGGCGATGGCTTTCACGGAGTCATCCGTCAGCCACTGGCCGAAGGTGTTGAAGGCTTTTTCGCCGGCAAAGATTTCGTACCACACGATGCGCCGCTTGCCGCCGTAAGCGCGCTCGACCGCCGCATCAAAGACGCGTTGCGAAGCGCGCCAGATGTCGCGGCCCGTGCCATCGCCTTCGATGAACGGGATGATAGGGTGATCGGGGACATTGAGCTTCCCGGCCTCGACGGTTATCTTTTGACCATCGGCGGGAACTTCTATACCATTGAACGTCGCCATAAATGATGACCTCCTGAGTTATGAGCCGTAAGAATTACACGCGGTCGCAATGTAACAACGGCGAACGAGGGGTGTCAAGATAAGGAGGATTCAGGATATAGGATTCAGGATTCAGTTCGGGCGTCGGCTGCCAATCGCTCGGCACAGGATCAGCCGGTTTGCTTGCAACAGCGGAGAAACCCTGAATCCTGAATCCTGACTCCTGTATCCTGTTCCGTAATGATTGACGAAACCCGACAGCCCGGCGAAGCAGAGACGATGGAAGAGATTCATCGCCGCATACAGGAATCGGAAGCGGCGAACCTGACGGCGGACGCGATTGTGCTCGATGCATGGGATCGCGTCAAGCTGGCGCGCCACGCCGACCGGCCTTACACGATGGATTATGTCGAGGCCCTCTTCACCGACTTCACCGAGATTCATGGCGACCGGCGCTTCGGCGATGATTCAGCGATGATTGCCGGGATGGCGCGCTTTCACGGCGAGCCGTGCGCCATTGTCGGCCACCAGAAAGGCCGCACCACCAAGCAGCGCCAGCAGCGCAACTTCGGCATGCCGAAGCCCGAAGGCTATCGCAAGGCGCTGCGCGTGATGAAGATCGCCGAGAAGTTCAACCGCCCCATCTTCACCTTCATTGATACGCCCGGCGCGTATCCCGGCATTGACGCCGAGGAGCGCGGTCAAGCCGAAGCCATCGCTTACAACCTGCGCGAGATGGCGCGGCTGCGCGTGCCGATTATTGTCACCGTCACAGGCGAAGGCGGATCGGGCGGCGCGCTCGCCATTGGTGTCGGCGACCAGATTCTTATGCTTGAGAACTCGATCTATTCGGTGATCTCGCCCGAAGGCTGCGCTTCGATTCTCTGGCGCGACGCGGCGTACGCCGAGACGGCGGCGAAAGCTTTGCGGCTGACGGCGCAAGACCTCTTCGATCTCGACTTGATTGATCGCATCGTCGCTGAACCGGCGGGCGGCGCGCACGCCGATCCGCAGGCGATGAGCGCGGCGCTCGACGAAGCTTTACACGAAGCGCTCGCCGTCGTGCGCGACTTGTCGGGCGCAGAACGTGTGCGTTTGCGCTATGAGAAGTTCCGCAAGATGGGCGACTTTGAAGACCGCTTCGCGCGCGACCACACGTCCAAGCCTGAGATTCTGGAGTGGTGAGCCGAAAACTTTTCCGCGATTGTCACGGAGTGGTTATATGAATGAACGCTCTCCCCGCTGCCTACCATTGCGCGCGTTGATTGGCGCGCTCGTCATCATTCAACTCGTCGCGCCGCTATCGTTCGGGCAAACGTCTACTGCGAAGCCTGCGCCGGCGCTCTCTGCGGCAGAGCGCGAGGCCGCATCGCTTGTGAAAGCCGCAACGATTCGTGATGTGACCCTAGCCTTGACAGCCAGCGAGATGCAGGGGCGCGGCACGGGTCAGCCCGGCGCTGACCGCGCGGCAAAGTATATCGCTGAACGATTCGCCAAGCTCGGACTCAAGCCGCTCGGCGATCAGATGGAAGGGAAGACGAGTTACCTTCAAGCTATCAAGTTCAAAGCTGAACAGGTGCAGCCCGACGCGACGTTCACGGCTGGCGATGTGAGCTTCAAATATAAAGATGACTTTGTTGTGCCGCCGCCGCTGCCGCAGGATGACGCGAAAGAAGGGAGCGGTTCGCTCGCTTTCGTCGGCTATGGCGCGTTGTCTAAGTCGCCCGATATTGAGCGCAATGATCTGGGCGACATTAACCCAAAAGGCAAGGTCGCCGTTGTGCTCACCGGCAAGCCGGATAACGTTGACCCGGCAGTGTGGGCCAGGTCTACGGGCCAGGGGGTCTTCGTTCGCTTGATTGGCAGAGGCGTTGCCGGGATCGTTGTTGTTTATGAAGCAGCGCGCGAGACGCAGCCGTTCAGTCTCGTAGCAACCTACCTTTCGCGTCGTCGCGTGTCATTGCCCGGCGCGGCGGCCCTTCCCATCAAGCTGCCGCCGATTGTGTTGATCAGCGACAAGACGGCAGAGAGACTCTTTGCCAACACCGGCGAAAGCTTCACCGAATTGAAAGCCAAAGCAAAGACCGGCGCGTTCGTGTCACGCGAGCTGAATAAGTCTGCAACGATCTCGCTGCGCGTCAAACGTGAAGAGGTGACGAGCAGCAACGTCGTCGGCGTGATGGAAGGCGCGGACGCGGCGCTCAAGTCGGAAGCGGTTGTCTACTCGGCGCACTACGACGCATACGGCATAGACGTGGACGGCACGGTCTATCCGGGCGCGGCGGACAACGCGCTCGGCATCGGCAAACTGATGGCCATCGCCGAAGCGTTTGCGAAAGCCAAAGCGAAGCCGCGCCGCTCGATCATCTTTCTCGCCGTCACCGGCGAAGAGTATGGCCTGCTCGGCGCAGAGTACTGGGTCAAGCGCCCGACGTGGCCGCTTGAGAAGGTCGCGGCTGACATTAACTATGATGGCATCGGCACAGAAGTCTGGGGCGAGTTGCATTACTTGATTAATTACGGCTTCGACCATTCGCAGTTGGGCAACACGATTGCCGATGTCGCGGCAGCGATGAAGGCCGAGATCGTCACCGACCCGTTCCCCGACGAAGGCGTCTTTTATCGCTCGGATCATTACGCTTTTTTCAAGCGCGGCGTGCCGAGCCTCTATTTGATCAGCGGCCCGGCGGGCGATCAGGCGGCCATCGGCGCGCGGGCGATGAAGTGGCTCGTCACCGATTATCATATGGCGAGCGATACCGTGCAGAAGGATTGGAACTGGACGGGCGCTGAGCAACTGGCCGTTATTGACTTGCTCGCGGGAATGCGCGTCGCCAATCAGGATACGATGCCGGCGTGGATTTCGGGTTCGCCTTATAACCGCCCGCGCGGCACAACTGAGCCGCCGCCGCGACAGTAGTTGGATTGAAAACTTTATCAACCGCAGAGGACGCAGAGGAACGCAGAGGACTCGTTTGTCCTTCGCGTCCTTTGCGTCCTCTGCGGTTGCACGATCATTTTGATAATTGAGGAGCGCGATGAGAAACGGTGTGAAAGTAATTGCGATGATGTTTGCCGTTTGGATGGCTTCGGCTAACGTGTCGGCCCAGTCCGTATCGCTGAAGCCGATCTTGAAGCCCGGCCAGGAGGCGCGCTACGAGCACGCTGAAGGGGCGCGTCGTCAACATTCAGCCTACTCGCGCCGGCGAAAAGATGCAGCCGCGCGAAGGCGCGCTGGTCGAGACGGCGAAGTTTACGATCAAGCTGGTACAGTAACCGCGACGTGATGCGCGACCGGCGGTCGGCTTTCAAGTGCGATGGCTTTCGACTGTTTCATCTTTGATTTCGACGGCACGCTGGCGCATTCCGAGCCGGCTTACCGCGAAGCCTTTCGCCACACGATACGCCTGCACACCGGGCTTGAGATCGACGAGGCCGAGTTCCGCGACTTCTGGAATATGACGCCTGCGGACGTGCTGCGTCGTTACAGCGAAGAGATGCTCGAAGAGATGCTCGTGAGTTTTGAAGAGCATTACTACACCAATCACCATCATCACCTGATAGCTTATGAAGGCATCGCCGATGTGCTGGGCGAGCTGAGCCGCCGCGCCGCCCGCACGGCTATCGTGTCATTGAAGCCGCGCCGCGCCGGCGAGATCGAGTTGGATATTACCGGCTTGCGTTCGCTCATTGACGTGAGCGTCTGGGGCGATGATGTTGAGCGCGTCAAGCCCGACCCGGACGGCGTGTTGCGCGCGATGCGCTGGCTCGACGTTGAGCCGCGCTCGACGTTAGTGATCGGCGACAGCCCCGCAGACATTATGATGGGCCGCGCCGCCGGCGCGCGCACGGCTGCCGCGTTGTGGAGCGGCGCGAGTCCCGAACGGTTGCTGGCACAATCCCCCGACTTTACTTTCGACTCACCTCACCGACTGCTTGAGCTATTGTCCGCGAATGACTGACCGCCAACGGTCGTTTGCGCATAGTGACTGGCTTGGGTACTCTATAGTCACTTCGATTCAGGCGCAAAGAACTCAGGATTGGTAGAGGATTCATTTATGACCGGCAAACTCCCCACGACCATCACGCGCGCGGCAGAGATTGTGTCGCTCAATCCGGCAACGCTCGAAGAACTGGCGCGCTTTCCTATCGGCACGACGGATGACGTGAATGCGGCGGTGGCGCGAGCGCGTGCTGCCCACCCCGGCTGGGCGGCGCTTTCGTGTCGCAATCGCGCGCGCTACATCCTGAAAGTTCAACGCGCCCTCTATGACCGCAAGGAAGAGATTTGCCGCATCATCTCGGACGAGACCGGCAAGCCGGAGTTCGAGGCGCTGACAACGGAAGTCTTCATGGTCAGCGACCTGATGAGCCACTTCGCGCTGAAGTCGGAAAAGATTCTTCGCCCGAAACGCTTCACGCTTGCGGTCTTTCGCAACAAGCGCTCGATGCTGTCGCACGAGCCGCTCGGCGTCGTCGGCGTCATCAGCCCGTGGAATTTTCCTTTCTCAATCCCCGTAGGCGAAATCGTGATGGCGTTGATGGCCGGCAATACGGTCGTGCTCAAGCCATCGGAATACACGCCGCTCGTAGGCGACGCCATCAAGCGGCTGTTTGCGGCGGCGGGCTTTCCCGAAGGCGTGCTCGAAGTCGTGCAGGGCGACGGCTCGACGGGCGCGGCGCTGGTCGAATCGGCGGTGGACAAAATCTTCTTCACAGGCTCTGTGCGCACGGGCCGCAAGATCGCCGAGTCGGCGGCGAAGCGGTTGCTGCCAGTGGTGCTCGAACTCGGCGGCAAAGACCCGATGATCGTCTGCGCCGACGCGCCATACGAGCGCACGGTGAAGGGCGCGGTCTGGGGCGCATTCATGAATTGCGGCCAGGTCTGCGCCTCGGTCGAACGGCTCTACGTCGTCGAGCCGCTGGCTGAACGCTTCATCGCTGCCGTCGTTGATGAAGTGAAGCGGTTGCGATTGGGGCGGCCCACGGCGGACTGTTCGACGGACGTGGGGCCGTTGACGAACGAGCAGCAGTTGAACGTCGTCATCGAGCACGTCGCCGACGCGGTGGCGAAAGGCGCGCGCGTACTCGCGGGCGGGCGGCGGCGCGAAGAACTCGGCGGTTACTTCTTCGAGCCGACCGTGCTGGTCGATGTCGATCAGTCGATGAAGGTGATGACCGAAGAGACTTTCGGCCCCGTCCTGCCGATCAAGATTGTGAAGGATGAAGAAGAGGCGATTCGTGAAGCCAACTCGACGCGCTATGGCTTGCTGGCATCGGTGTGGACAGGCGACAACGAGAAGGGCAGGCGCATTGCGCGGCGCATCGAAGCCGGCACGGTCATCATCAACGACGCCGTCTACACGCACGGCGCGGCGCGCACGCCGTGGTTCGGCGTCAAAGAGAGCGGCCTCGGCGTGACGCATGGCGACGCCGGGCTATACGAGTTCACGCGCTTGAAGCACATCAACTGGGACCTGCTGCCGCTCAAGAGCGACTGGTGGTGGTTCCCTTACACGCCGCGCTGGGAACAGCGTTTCAAGTCATTGATGAAAGTGCTCTACCGCCTCGGCCTGCGCAAGATCGCCTGAGCGCATCGCGCCGATTGAAGGACGAGCATGAAAGTTGATATGTCAGCCAAAGCCGTGACGACGCGGTTGAAGCTCGTTTCGCAACTGCGCCGGCTGTGCCTGTCGCTCGCCAATGCCAAGCCGATTAACCCGCCTGCTAAACCCGACGAGAAAGCGCCCGCGCGTTGAACACATCTTCGCAGCCATTGTGAGCCGCTTAAAAAACTCGACTCGTCAGTACTCCTCCTTGTTGCTGGTCGGCTTGTCTGAACTCGACGCCGGTCTGCCTTGATGATCGCCTTCGCGCACGACGCCGCTCTGATCGATGTAGAACGACAATCGTCCGGTCTTGCCATACTCAGTTGGTGTCGCCGTCGCTTCATAGCTGCCGCCCGATGCCGTTACCTCTAGCTTGTAACCCATCCGATCAAGCGTGTCTTTCATGAAGCTGATGTCATTCAATTCGTCCAACGTGCCATAACGCCCGTGCTGCTTCTTGTAGGTTTCCTCATACTCTTTGATCGAACGCAGAAAGCTTCTCGCTGTCGTCTCGTTGCGCGGGATGCGCGTGGCCATTTCAGCGGCGGCGGTCTCTGCAAAGACACGCATCAGCAGATGCCTCGGCAGACGCAACTCGTAATGCGCGCCGACGCCTTCGGCGCTCGCCACAAAAGTCACCGGCTCCGGCTCGAAGTGGAAACGCGCGAGGAATTCTTTAGTCGCTTCGTCGGCGATGTCCTTGATTGGCGACTTATCCGGCATCCATCCTTTCAGCAATCCCGCTGACACATAAATCAACGTGACGGTCGTTTGCGGTTGCCAGCCGGTGTAGCTCTGAAAATCGCGGCTCTCGGCGAGTGTGGCATGTTGAGCGCGCGCCTCAAGCGCCTGACGAATAGTCGCCGCGTTTGCGGCCATCATCAGGTAGTTGTTGACGAAGGCATAGGCGAGATTCCCGTGGCTGCTGATTTCAATGTCGCCTGCTTTTTCCGTCGTCGCCTTGGCGCTGGCGAGCTTGACCCCGATGGTTTCGAGCAAGGCCGGCAGCCGTGGCGCAAGCGCCTCGCGGTCGCGCACAGCGACGAGCATCAACGGCACGGCGGCGCGCGCATTCGTCGGCACACGTCCAAGCGGTGTGCTGCCGAGATAACTGGCCGGCACGCTCAAGGCGATCTCGTTGCCGAGCGACGCCGACAACAGGTCGATCAAGTGGACGCCGTTGGCTTTCTCAAAAGCGGCGCGGCGAGCTTCAAGGCTGGCTACCTGTGCGGCCTTCTCCTTCGACATGCCGCGCGAGGTGTGCGGAGGGTGCGTGGTCATCTCATACAAGCGCGCCCAGTCGAGCGAGGCCGCGACATAGATGCCCGTGTCTGCGGGCAGGTAATTGGCCGCTTCTGGCGAAATAGGCGGACCACAGATCGGCGACGATAGGAAGGGAACAGGACCGACCCCTGCGCCCGGCGGGCCGATCAACAAGGCGCGTATGACCAGCGCGTCGTTTTCAAGCGCCAGCGCAAAGCCGACGCCTTCGGGTGTTTGCGATTCGCCTGAAACGATCAGGCTGAGCAGGTCGCCGAGCGGATCAGGCTCCTTGCCCGTCGGCGGCTGCGCGTTTAGCTGGATGGTGGGAACCGGCCTGGCGATGGTCAATGGTGGCGGCGGCGTGACCCGCGAGCCGCGCGGCGCTGGTGCTGGCGAAGGCGCGCGGCGTTGTGTAGCGACAGCGCGGTTCGACGTTGCGGTGGCAGGGCGCGGCGGCGTCTTTCCTTCCAGGACTCCAGAAGATTCTGTCTCTATGTCTACGGGCGCGGCGACCTCGGCGGTCGATGAGGGCGGCGCATTGGTGTCCGGCTCGCTCGACTTGGGCAGCGCATCTTCGACAGCTTTCCTCTGCCGGTTGCTGAGCGAGGTGTCGTAATAGAAGAATAATGGCTCGGCGGAAAAACGGTCGCGGACTGTGCGGAAGTTTATGTCGTCGCTCATCGGCTTGTCGTTGGCCCCGCGCAAGGCTTTGAAAGTGAAAGGGGCCATCGAGATGACGACGAGTCGGTCAACACGCCGGATGCCGGTGTTGATCGAGTTCGTTCCATCCTTCGTCTCAGCGCCCGCTGCCTTGCTGCCCTTCTGCGCGGCTGAAGCGAGCGACGTGAATCGCTCTTTCGCCATCGCTTCAAATTCCTTCGCCGCGTCTTCCGATTCCAGTTCGATGGCGATAAGCTGGCCCGGCAACGATGAATCCACCGGGCTGAACGCCAGCATCACGCGTGAATGTTGCAAGCGGTCGGCATTGTCGGTCACTAGCCGCCCCAGCGTGACCTCTGCGCCGCCGCCGACGAAGCGGTCGAGCAGCGGTAAAATCGGCTCGAAGGTTTCGCGGAACTCGGTTGAGCGCAGCACGGCTCCGATGTTGCGCGCTTCGATATAGAGCGAATAACTCGACGCCCGCAAGAGGTTATCGAACGTTACACCGTTCGCATCATCATCTTGTTGAATGGCGATGGCTGACAACGGTTGAGGCCGCGTGCCGCGCCTAGCCGCCAGCGGCGCGGCGGCAAGCTCGCCAATGAGCAGCAAGGCGATGAGGGGGCTGAGTCGGGTAGCTAGCTTCATATAAGTTCTCCTTTGTCGAGAACGTCGGGTCGGGCGTCTGCGGCGCATCCAGTCGCAACGTGAAGAGGGCCAGTCGAGATCAAGCCATCGTGACCGGATAGCCACAGGCCCTGTTGCCGCGCGAATCATAACACAAGCCAGTTAGCGACAGAAGCGCGAGCGCCTCTCTTCCTGCGGTTGTTGCGCCGACCATTGCGCCGCTCGTAACCGGCTTTCAGGTCGCCGCGCCCTTCGATGTCCGCCGCGCTTTATGGTTGTCTGCGGCGGCGCAACGGCTGCCCATATGGTTATCGTAGCCGCGAGCTTAAAGTAACACTTCAGGAAAAGCGGAAATCTGACATAGTGTTACCATGAAGCGGTTAAGAAAACGTAGCGTTCGTTGCGTGCGTGAGGAAAACCGGAGTTTATTAGAGGCGGGAACAGATACTCTATTTTGCTTTTGCAGAAGGGGCGATTCTCACCCGTCCAGACGTTTGATATAGTCGCGCCAACTCGGCAACCATGAGGGAATTTGGATTGTGGCTGTCAAATAACCTCCTCTTCTTCTCTGGTTGAGGGACACAACCAGAGAAGGGACGCAGAACGACCGAAGGCCAGCTCGCCCGAGCGAGCCTTCGGTCTTTTTTTGTCTGCGGCGCGGGCGATTCTCGCCGACCTTGAATTGAGCCGACGTGCTCGCCTATACTCTCTCGGTCTGCTCGATTCGGAGGGGTATCCTAATGGTAAGGAAGCGGTCTTGAAAACCGCCGAGCGAAAGCTCTTGCAGGTTCGAGTCCTGTCCCCTCCGCTCTTCTTCATCCGGTGAGTGGGGCCAGCCTTTGTGACTTTACCTCATCGGCCATACCCCAGACCCGACGCGACCGAGAAGCAAGCGAGAGCGGTGACATTGACAAGCCGTGCGCTCATCAGCGAGGGTGTAATCTTGACGTAGAGTCCAGTGGGCGCACTGATCTTGCACCTGACACAAAGGATGTTATGAGCGGTCGAACGAGGGCTTGGGTTTTCTTACTGATCTCCATATTGTTTTTGCCCGGCGCGCAACTGGCTTTAGCCAAGAAGAAGAAGCTGCCGGACCTGTTGATCACCAGCCTCACGAGCGATGCGGTGGCCATCATTGGCGAGCCTTTGCGAAATGTCGTAGCGGACATCATCAATCAAGGCAAAAAGCCGGCGGGCGCATTTCGTATTCATTACTACTTATCAGCCGACGCCACGATCACGCCCGAAGACATCGATACCGGAGCGACCTGCGAGATTGCCGGCCTCCCACGGGGCGAGGTGGCCCGCTGCGTTACGAGCATCGCGCTGCCGGCGTCGCTTGCGCCGGGAACCTATTACCTGGGCGCTATTATTGACGATCAAAATGCCGTCGCCGAATCAGACGAGAGCAATAACGTTGCTGCTTTCTTAGTAACCCTCAACCCAAAGGTCGGCGGCGAGCCGCCTCCTTCAGATACCTTCCATATAGACGGCGACCCCAGCGACTGGGCCGGCATCTCGCCCGTGCTCAATGATGCCGCTGGCGACGGCCCGTTCGACTCCTTCGGCAACCTGCTTGCGGGGAGCGATTTTCTGCACATCTCGGTGACGAATGACAACACCTACATCTATTTCCTGATGGAGTTCGGCGGCGCGCCTTACACGGGCGGCATCATGCTGTTCTTCGACACGGACGTGAACCCTTCGACGGGCTGTAATGGCACAGAGGCCGTGATCTTCACGTCGGCTGACGAGCCGGGCGCGCACCTGGCGCTCGGCGATTTTCGCAACTGCACGGCGACCGATGATTATCCGGGCGCGGTGTTGTCCGCCGTACAGGAACGTGGCGGCCACAGCTTCGTCGAAGCGCGAGTGCGTTTAGACGATCTCTTCAGGCAGACGCCTGGCAGAAAGGACGTTCGCCTCCACGCCACCGCCAACCTGGGTGGAGCGAGCGACCTTGTGTGGTCGCCGACTGTTTACTCACTCACAGAGCACTATCCGGGCGGCGCATACTTACAAATCGCTTTTGATTCGCCCATCGTGCAGCCCGATTTCACAACGCCCTGTCACGGGAAAACGCCGAGCTGGGGTTATGGAATGACGATTACAGAAACCGGAGGCGTCGGCGTTCGCATCACCAGCTACAAGACGGTGCTTTATGATGCCAATGGCAGTTACCTGATCACCCTTGGCGCGAGTTCGTCAACCGACTTTGCCCGGCTGTTCACCGCCTGCGGGCAGGCGAGCGAATACATCCCTGCCAACGGCAAAGCGTGTAGCCAGTCGCTATGTCTCGACCTCGGCAATCGCAGTGGCGGCCAGATTGATATGACCTTCGACGGCTTTGACGACAAGGGGAATCAAGTCCGCTTCACGAGCGGCAGGCTTATCCTGGGAAGTCGATAAATCGTTCGCTATTTCCTGAACTCGTTCTTGATGAGCCTGCCGCCTTTCATCACGAACTTCACGTGCTCAAGCGCGGCGATGTCTTTGAGCGGCTCGTCGCTGACGGCGATGCGGTCGGCCACCCTGCCGGCTTCGAGGTCTTCGCGCTCCTTCGCCGCGTCGTTCTCTTCTATCGCCGCGCGGGCAGAGTCGCTGAAAGATTTTTTCGATTTTTTGTAACCGGCGAAAGTGACAGGCGGTATTCACAATCAGGCGGGCGCGCTCGTGACCGTGCTTCCACTGGCGCGGACGCGAGTGCGCTCTGCCATCATCCGATCAAGAAAGTAAAAAGCAAAATCCGTCGCCGTCGTGTGTGGTCTGCCGCCGACAGTGCCCTTATGTCGCGGTTTTCGTTTTGCATTTTTCCCCATTAGCTTTTACTTTTCTCAGGCCCGTTCATTTCTCGGATTCAATGGAGGACGCTATGCATCCAGCACGTCGGTTCGCGCGCCGGTCGTTGTGCGCGTTGCTGCTCGCCTGCGCCTTGCTGCTCGCCCTGGCCGCCCAGGAAGGCCGAGCGCAGAAGAAGGCCAAGACCACGACCGCTTCTTCCTCGCAGCGGCTCAACGATGAGTACACAGCCAAGATCAAAGAGAACACGACCGAAAAATACTTTCTCACCGAACTGGTCGATCACCTGCCGGCGTCCGACAAAGTACCGTCGCCCGACAAGGTTCTCGGCTACGCCGTCGGCACGCCGAACAAGCTCACCTACACCAAAGATATGTACCGCTATTACCGCGAGCTTGAGAAATCAACGCCGCGCGTCCGCGTCTTCACCGCGCCCGAACGCAGCGAGGAAGGCCGCGAGCAGATGTTGGTGCTGGTGAGCGACGAAGCCAACCTGGCGCGGCTCGACCGTTATAAAGAGATCACGGGCAAGCTCGCAGACCCGCGCCGCCTCACCGATGAGCAAGCGCAACAGCTCATCAGCGAAGGCAAGACGTTCTACTGGGCGTCGGGTTCGATCCACTCGCCTGAAACCGGCTCGCCTGAGATGCTGATGGAACTGGCTTATCGGCTGGCGGTCGAGGACTCGCCGTTCATCGAAGCCATCCGCAAGAACGTCATCGTGATGATCACGCCGGCGCTCGAAGTGGACGGGCGCGACCGCGCCGTCGATCAGTACTACTACCACAAAGCGAACCCGAATAAGCCGATGCCGCCGCTGCTCTACTGGGGCAAGTACGTCGCGCACGACAACAACCGCGACGGCCTGGGGATGGCGCTGGCGCTGTCGCGCAACCAGATGAAGACGTTCCTCGACTATCACCCGCAGATTCTCCACGACCTGCACGAATCGGTGCCGTTCCTTTACACCTCGACCGGCACGGGGCCTTACAACGCGTGGCTCGACCCGCTGGTCATCGATGAGTGGCACGTGCTCGCTTATCACGAGATCGAGCAGATGACCAAGCGCGGTGTGCCGGGCGTGTGGACGCACGGATTTTATGACGGCTGGGCGCCGAACTATATGTTCTACGTGGCGAACGGGCATAACGCGGTAGGCCGTTTTTACGAGACGTATGGCGGGACAGGGGCCGACACCTTGACGCGCAACGTCGGCGGGCAATCGCAGCGCGACTGGTTTCGCCCGAACCCGCCGCTGCCCGTTGTGAAATGGTCGATCCGCAACAACATCAACTTGCAGCAGTCGGCCATTCTCTTTGCGATGAATTATGTAGCGAATAACCGCGAGCGCTTTCTGAATAACTTTTATGTAAAGAGCAAGCGGTCGATTCTCAAAGCGACGAACGAAGGGCCGGCGGCTTATGTGATACCGGGCGACGACCCGCGTCCGGTCGAAGCGGCGGACACCGTGAACCTGCTGCGCTCGATGGGCGTCGAAGTCCACACCGCTACCAAAGAGTTCAGCGTCGGCGCGCAAAAGTACCCGGCGGGTTCTTACATCATTCGTATGGATCAGCCCTATTCGCGTATGGCCGATATGCTGATGGACACGCAGTATTACAACGTCAACGATCCACGCCCATACGACGACACAGGCTGGACGCTCGGCGCGCTGCGCAACGTTAAGACCGTGCGCGTCACCGACAAGAGCGTGCTCGACGCGCCGATGGTATTGCTGACGAGCGACGCACGGGTGCGCGGTCGCGTCGGCGGCTCGATGGCCGTCGCCGCTTTCGTCATCAATCACAACACCGACAACACGCTGGCGACGCTCAGATTCCGATTGAAAGACATCAAGATGCTGGCCGCCGAAGAATCCTTCAAAGTCGGCGATCAGTCGTTCAACGCCGGCTCGTTCATCGTCCGGTTCGATGGCAACTCGGCGGACGCGCGGGCGCGGCTCGAAGACGCGCTGGTTGATCTTGGATTGACCGCCGTGGCGGTGGATCGCGTGCCCGACGTGAAGACGCACGAGATCGCCGTGCCGCGCATCGCCATCGTGCATACGTGGACGAACACGCAGAACGAAGGCTGGTTCCGCATTGAGTTCGACCGCCTCAAGATTCCTTACACCTACATCTCGGATCACGTCCTGCGCGACACGCCGAACTTGAGAGAGAAGTTCGATGTGATCATCTTCCCGCCGGTCGGCGGCAGCGCGCAGGCCATCGTCAACGGCATGCCGCGTCGCGGCGAGCCGATGCCGTGGAAGCAGTCGGAGGTGACGCCGAACTTCGGCTTCTCGCCCGATCAGACCGATGATATGCGCGGCGGTATGGAGTTGCGCGGCGTCTTGAACTTGCAGAGGTTCGTCGAAGAAGGCGGGCTGTTTATTCCCATCACGACCGTCGCGCAGGTTCCCATCGATTACGGCATCACGAGCAGCATCAGCATTCAACAGTCGGAGCGCTTGCAAGCGCGCGGCTCGGTCTATAACGCCAACTTCGCTGATCGCAAGAGTCCGATTGCTTATGGCTACGGCGAGCAGATGGCGGTCTACTTCAATCAAGCGCCGCTGTTTCAGATCAGCGGACAAGCGGGCGCTTTTGGCGGCGGTGGCGGCGGCGGCGGCTTGCCTCCGGGGCAGCGGCCTTCAGGTCGCGGCGGCATTGGCGATCCCGACATCGTGCAATCGATGCCGCAAGCCGGCCAGCGGCCAGCATCGCGTCCGGGCGAAGAGGGGATGGGCGAAGAGGCGCGGCTCTTTATGAGTCCCTACCAGACGCCGCCGAATTTGAGGCCGCGTGTCGTGCTGCGCTTCGCCTCGAATGAGCGGGAGCTGTTGGTGAGCGGGATGCTTGCGGGCGGCGCTGATCTCGCGGGCAAGCCGGCGGTCGTTGATGTGCCGGTAGGCCAGGGGCACATCGTGATGTTTGCGACCAACCCGATGTGGCGGCATCAGACGCAGGGCGCGTTCTTCCTGCTGTTCAACGCGGCGTTGAATTACGACCATCTCGACGCGGGCCGCGCCGCGCCGCCTTCGCGCCCCGAACGCGCCGGCACCGGCGACGAACAGTAGTCGCATTGTTCATCAAACCAAGCGCGGCGATGCGGCATTGATTGATGCCGCACCGCCGCGCCTCGTTTTGTATGGTAGACTGCGCCGCTTTAAGATCGTTCCGTCCATTTCTTTCCTGCCGTGATTCTTTCTGTTCACCCCCTCTTTTCTGAATCTCACATATGCCGTATTATACTGCCCGCTGTAAGGCGGACTATTTTTCAAAACCGGGGACTCAGTTATGAACAGCCTCACCACGTCGCAAGGAGACGGCAAGCGCCGAGCCGGTCGTCGAGTCAAAGGGGTAAAGAGCGTCACTGATTTCTTCAGCGATGCGGTCGAAGGCTTTAAGGACACAGCCTTTGTCACGGCAATTGTGAAGGCCGCGCCGTGGGCCGGCATTGCCAGTGAAGCCGCCGCTGAAGTCTTACCGCCGCTCAAATTCTTTATCAAGATTGCCGACGAGCTAACGAAAGAGACAGACCCGGAAAAGCTCGGACTGACAGCCTGCACGATTGCTTACCAGCGCGCCGTTGAAAAAGCGTTCAAGTCCGAAAGCGCCCCGACCGCTGAAAAGCATGCCATCGCCGAAGCGAAGGCACAGCTTGACCTGCTGCCGTCTTGCGAAGAGGTGGACATCAGCACACTCTCGCTTGCTAACCCGCTCGAACATGAATTCATCGAGCGGGCAAATCTGCATTTACAGACGGTCGCCATTAAAGTTGGCTACGGCGAAAGTCAAGTGGATAAGATCACGGCGCAGGTGCAGGACGAGTTTCAGCATTGCCTGACGTTGTTGCTGTCGGATGGCAAGACTGCCGAGAAGTTCGAGCCGTTCAAGACTTACCTTGAACTCGGCGGCGGCGAAGAGCGGCAGGCGCGCAAGGCGCTGGCGGCACACGCTAATTATCAGCGGTGGCTTTACGAAGAAGCGCCCGTGCTGGGCCGCTCGCCGTTTGCCTTGAAGCACGTCTACATCGAGACCGAATGCGGCAAGCTGACCTGGGGCGAGATCAAACCCGACCCGCGCGCGGCTGCGACACGGCTCAATCCGTTCAGCGAAGAGTACGGCGGGCGCGAGCCATTGGTTGAAACCGTGCTCGACTTGATTGCTTCACCTGATTTGAAAGAAGCGATTGTTGTGCAGGGCATGGCCGGCGCGGGCAAGTCATCGTTCACGCTGAGGCTGTGCGATGAACTGCTCAAACGCCACCTGCACCCGATTCGCATCCGCATCAAAGACCTGAGCTTTGATACGCACATCAAGGACGCGCTGCCGAAGGCGGTGCTGTTCGGCGACGATAAGTATCACGAAGCCGTGCCGCCGGTCAGCAATCTCTTTCTCGATTACCACATACTGGGCGAGCGCGGCGTCGGCAAGTACGAGCATGTGTGCAAGTACGTCTTCATCTTCGATGGCTGGGATGAAATCAGTCAGAGCGACAGAGGTTTCCAGCAGAAAGTCGCGCAGATGCTCGACCAGATCAATGGCCACTTCCTGTCACAGAACACAAATAAACAAAAGCCGCGCGTCCGCGTCATCCTGACCGGCAGGCCGACGAGCGATATTGGCGAGACCAACTGCCTGCGCGAGCAGACGCCAATTCTTTCAATTCGTACGCTGCGCCCCGAACACCTTCGCCAATTCGTCAGCAATCTGGCGACAGCGGTGAACACCAAAGAGCCACTGATTCCATCGGCCCAGGATGATAGCAATGTGGAAGAAGACCGCTGGACAGTTCCGGCCCTGACGCACTTCGAGCCGTTGTTCAAAAAGTACGAGGTGTCGTTTAGAAACAGCGAAGCCAATACATCAGGCGAGCTTGACGCCCTCGGCTTGCCGCTGCTTGCGCACCTGGCCGTGCGGCTGATTTCAGAATGGCCCGAAGACCCGGCGCGACTGGTCGAAGACACGACGACCCTCTACCGTCACCTGATTGATCTGACGTGCAGGAAAGCCGGCAAGGCCGAAGACGCCATAGGCAGCAGCCAGGACGAGCACAAGGTTTACGAAGGCGAGTTGCGTGAGTTACTGCACCAGACAGCGACGGCGATTACCATCTACGGACAGGAGAACATTCCGCTTAAAGAATTGGCTCTGCGTTTGGGTATGGAGGCACGACAGCTTGATCGTCGCGTGGAGCGAGAAACGAAAGAGCGCAAGCTGTCGTCTTTGCTCATTAGCTTTTACTTCAAGGGAGGCCACCAGAGTTTCGGCTGCGAGTTCGGCCACAAATCGTTCCGCGAATACCTGTTCGCCGAAGGCATCATCGAAGCCCTGAAAGAGTATGGTCGGAATCAACACCGCATGCTCTCGGAGCGAGCCAATTACTGGGAAGACTTCGACCCGAACGACGCGGGCGACTTCCGGCATGAGTTTTCGCGCAGCCTGTCAGAGTTGCTCGCTTCGCAGTGGTTGACGCCGGAAGTACAGCGACATTTGCAAAGGCTAGTCGAGTGGGAGATCACACGCGCCGCTTCATTGAATAATCGAGGGGCCAGTTCGCTGAGTACGGTAGAGCGGGTGGGGATGCCGACAATAGCGTTGGATTGGCAGGGCTGGAATCAGGTGCGTACGGGATTGGCAGACCTTTGGGAATGGTGGGGGGAAGGTGCGCACCTGCGCCCGCAACTGGTGAAAGAGCGCCGGGGGCGCGAGGCCAAGCTGGTGCCTGCTTATGTCAATGATTTGATCGAGTATGTCGCCCGACTTGATCCTGAGGATAGAGGCCCGGCTTATGTTCGCACCGCGACAATTGACGCGCGATTGGGCGAAGGGCTTTGTCTGCTCACCGCGCTGGTTCATGCCTATATGGCTGATACCGAACAAGAGCCGGATACCTCAGAACGGACTCAACCGAGGAAATACCAATCCATTCAGCAAACCGAAAGCTCAATACGCCTCCTGTTCAAGCCGAGCGGAGATAGTTCGGAATATTTCAGAAACTACATCGCGCGAATTAATAGCGCCGGGTGGCGGACACAGGACGTTTTCCCTAACCGTTCGTTTCTTAGTCATGTAGACCTCAGTGGCGCACTTCTTCCTGTCGCAGACTTCTACTTTGCGAACCTCAATGACGCAAACCTCTACGACGCAAACCTCATCGGCGCATACCTCTTCGGCGCAAACCTCAGCGGCGCAAACCTCTTCGGCGCAAACCTCAACAGCGCAAACCTCAGCAGCGCAAACCTCAACGGCGCGTTATTCACTGCCGATCAAATTAGAGCAGCACACTTTGAGCAGGTCAGATTCAATGGCAGAATTTGTGACCGCGAAACGCTTTTGCAACGGTTGAGGGAGCAGCAAGAAGAACAAAAACAGGATGCTTGACCGCCGCTCGGAGGCTTGGCAGGAAGCAGACCGGCTCGATGCGCTGCGAAAGCTCACGCTTCAGCTTCGGAAACGCAACGACCCGCTTCCGAGTCGCACGCTTCTGCTTCCGAATTCGTCGCGTTAGCTTCTGAAGCAGAACGATGTATTTCTGAACTCGGTTGGTCAGCTTCCGAAATGCGCCATTCTACTTCCAAAATTGACGATTGCACTTCAGAAGCACTTCGTTCAGCTTCCGAAGCAAACAAGCGTGCTTCGGAAAGTGACGTGTCTGTTTCGGAAGCTGATCCTTGCGCCTCTGAAGCTTAATTCTGAGCCTCAGAGGCGCAAGGGCTGTCATTATGTAGACTTGGGTAGCTTTAGAGGCACTAGGCTAAGGCGTCTTTTTGGCTGATTTCTTTTGCTTGCCGGCGCGCTGGAAGCGTTCACCTAGCTGCTCGGCGATTGGCTTCAGGCCCGGCGTCATCTTGGCGGCGGCCTTGATGTAGCCGTAGACCTGATTCGCTTGCTGCATCGCTTCGCTGCCGACCGCCAGCCGCGTGTCGTCTATCTGCGAAGTGACGGAAGCCGCCAGCGCGCTCAGCTCGGTCAGCAGGTTGAAGAGGTCAACATCGCGCTTAAAGGCATCCGTGCTGAAGCTTACCGGCAGCACCGTCGAATTGGCCTGCGCCGCCGTTAGCGCGTTGGTGATGAACGAGACGCTATCCGGGCCGGTCTTCACGCCTGACTTGCGCTCCGCCGCCGTCAGGCTGACCAGGAACGGGAGCTTCGCCAGCACCGCCGCGAACGCGGCTTTAATGTCTTTCAGGTCGGCGCTGGAAACCGTCGCATCAATATTCTGGTAAGGCATGATTGAATTCCTCCTTCAGAGTTCGGTTAGTCGTTCCGGTTCTCCTCGAACGAGGCCGGAATAGTGGACACAACTCTATCCTGTAGCCCTACCTACGTCAAGTTTTTGCTGTATCACTTACACAGAACAACGTTTTGTGTCGGCTTACGAAGCGGTCTGGATGCGGCTGGCCGGCACTTCAAAGTCATAGGTCTCGCCGTGACTCAGATACCTGACCTTCGCCGCCAGGCCCGCCGCTTCGACGGCGCGCTTGAAGTCTTCGAGCGGCGAGCGGAAGACTTCGTAGTCGTTGTAGTGTATGGGGATCACTTCACGCGGGTTGATGATCTGTATGGCTTCGACGCCCTGCTCGGCGTCCATCGTTAGAAGGATGCCCATAATCTGCGTGCCGCCCAGATGAATCAACGCCAGATCAATCTCCGGGTAACGCTGCGGAATCTCGCGCAGATCGTCGTGTATCAAGGTGTCGCCGGTGATGTAGAGGCGCAACGCCGTGCGCCCCGTCGCCGGCTGAAACTCGACCATGCTGCCCATAACGGTCGGCAGGAACGGCTCGACCATCACCGGGCCGTGCTTGCCCGGCATCGCCGTGATGCGCGCCGTCGCGTCGCCCTTCTGCACTGTCACCGACTCCCACGTATCGAGCGCGGTGGTGGCAGTGAAGCCTTTATCTTTCAACTCGCCCGCCGCGTGTCCTGTGGTCACAATCGGCAGGTCTTTGCGTAGCCGCTCTTCGGCGATGTGGTCGAAGTGATCGCCGTGATAATGCGACAGGATGCAGAAGTCTACGGGCGGCAGTTCGTCAATCTCGATGGCCGGGTTGGTGAGCCGCTTCGCGGTCAGGCCGTAGCCGAGGTGAACGTGGTCGCCGGCGTGTAGGAAGTTCGGATCGGTCAGAATCGTGAAACCGCCATAGCGCAGGATTACCGTCGCCGTGCCGATAAAGAAGATCGAGCCGTGAATGAAATTGGGAGCGGTCGCTTCGGTTGCGGGAAGGGAGATGAGATTGTTATTGACCATGAGGACTCCGGGATGTGTATTGCCTCACAAGCTATTAACCAATTTATGCGAGCCGCCGCCGTCTGCGCAAGCGTGGTCGCTCTCTGCGTTTGTGCGTTCGCTTCGATTCACTTTTCGCGCGCTGCCGCCTTTGCTAACATGAGCGCCGTATTGCTTACCTCATAGCTGCGTCCGTTTGGGAGGTTGTCCGATATGCGTCGCTGGTTCCGTTTCATTCTACCGCTTTCATTCCTGTTGTTGTCACTTGCGGGCGTCGCTCGCGCGCAGAGCGACCTGACGATCTACGCCGACGCGCTGGGGCCGGGCTGGGCCGATTGGTCCTGGTGCAACCGCGACCTTGCTTCGACCGACACAGCGCACGGCGGCACGCGCAGCGCGAAGCTGACTTACACCGGCGGCTTTCAAGGCTTCTACCTGCGCCACGCCGGGTTTGATGATAGCGGCTACACGCATCTGGTCTTCTGGATCAACGGCGGCAGTCTGGACAACCGCGCGATGACGGTCACGGCACACCTCAACGACCAGGCTCAGTTGGCTGTGGTTATTGATTCGTACATCGAAGGCGGTTATATCGCCGCGAATACGTGGCGCAAAGTGACGATACCGCTTGCGGCGCTCGGCGTTGACAACCGAACGAACTTCAATGGCTTCTGGATACAGAACGCCAGCGGCAGCGCGCAGCCGCCCTTTTACGTTGACGACATCACGCTACAGGCCGCGCCGCCGCCCGCCGAAGTGCTCGTGCAGGTAGACGCCGCCGCCGTCAAGCGCACCCTTGACGCGCGATTGTTCGGACTCAACGCGGCGGCGTGGGACGATCAATTCAACACGGCGACGACCGTTTCGTTGCTGCGCGCCAACGGCACGCGCCTGCTGCGCTTTCCGGGCGGGTCGCTGTCGGACGAATACCATTGGCGCACGAACACGACGCTCAACAACACGTGGACGTGGGCAACCGGCTTTGACGCGTTTGCCAATGTCGCATCGGCGTTGAGCGCGCAGGCCATCATCACGGCCAACTATGGCACGGGCACGCCGCAGGAAGCCGCCGAGTGGGTGCGTTACGCCAACGTCACCAAAGGCTATGGCTTCAAGTACTGGGAGATCGGTAATGAATGTTACGGTTCGTGGGAAACCGACGGACGCGAGCGGCCTCACGATGCGTACAGCTATGCGGTCGCGGCGCGCGATTACATCACGGCGATGAAAGCAGTAGACCCGACTATCAAAGTCGGCGTCGTCGTTGTGACCGGCGAAAACGCTTACGCGAATTACACGGATCATCCGGCCACCAACCCGCGCACGGGTCAGACGCGCAACGGCTGGACGCCCGTGCTGCTCCAGACCTTGCGCACGCTCGGCGTGACGCCGGACTTTGTCATCTATCATCGATACGATCAGAACCCCAGTGGCGAAGACGACGCGGCGCTGCTGCAATCGTCGAAGAGCTGGGCAACGGACGCGGCGGATTTGCGGCGACAACTCGATGATTATCTCGGCGCGGCAAGCGCGCAGGTCGAGCTGACCTGCACCGAAACCAATTCGGTCAGCAGCCTGCCGGGCAAGCAGACGACCAGCCTGGTCGGCGGCCTCTTTTACGCCGACAACTTCGGGCAGATTTCGCAGACCGAGTTCACCGCGCGAATGTGGTGGGACTTACGCAACGGCCAGGAGCGCAGCAACAACAATAACTCGCTGCTCTACGGCTGGCGGCAGTACGGCGATTACGGATTGGTGTCGGCAGTGAGCGAGCCTTACCCGACTTACTTCGCCAGCAAGCTGATGTCGTTATTCGCGGCGGCGGGCGACCGTGTCGTGCAGGCGGCGAGCAATTATAACTTGCTCGCGGCTTACGCGGTGAAACGCGCAGACGGCACGCTGGCGTTGTTGCTGATCAACAAGAGTCCGACCGGCGCGCTCGACGCTCGCATCAATCTCGTCGGCTCTGCGCCGGCTTCGGTAGCGACGGTGCATTCATACGGCAAAGCGCAAGACGACGCGGCGCATCTGGGAGTCGGGCCGGGGTATCCTGATCTGGCGACGACAACGATCAACAACGCCGGCGCGAACTTCGTCTTCAGCGCCCCGCCTTATTCAATGAATGTGATCGTGATGGGCGAGGCAGGCGGGCCGACGAACTGCTCCGTGATGATCGATTCAGAAGGCCGCAAGATTGCAGGGGCCGGCGGCACGGTCGAGATCAACGTGACGGCGAGCGGTGCGGCTTGCCCGTGGCAGGCGACGGCGAATGTGGGTTGGATCACAATCACAGAAGGCGCAAACGGTGCGGGTAGCGGCACGGTGAGGCTGACGGTCGCGCCGAACCCCGAAGGCCGCAAGCGCAAAGGCCGGATCACTATCGGCAGCAATGTGTTTGTCTTGACACAGAAGCCCGGAAGTTAGTGCGGCTGGTCGGGAAATGTGATAGAGCTTTACGATGCCTTGCGCTCAAGTTCATCGAGCCTCGCCTCGGCTTCGC
This sequence comes from Blastocatellia bacterium, assembly GCA_045807725.1. GTDB lineage: Bacteria > Acidobacteriota > Blastocatellia > UBA7656 > UBA7656 > DATENM01. The sequence goes on from JBJMGV010000109.1 coordinate 32,004, forward strand.
GCGTGCGTGCCTTCATCTCAAGCGAGTCTTTTGCAACCACCTCAAACGTTCGATTAATAAGCTTGACCTCTACTTTGATTTCCCGAATCTCACCGCTCAGCTTTTCATCCAGCGCATGAATCTCGCCGCTCAATTTTTGATCCAATGCATGAATCTCACCGCTCAACTTTTCGTCCAGCGCGTTGATTCGTGTTTGAATCTCATCGCTTAATCGTTCGCCTAGCGCGTTGATCCGATCAAGCACCGTTTCAATCGTCGGTTGAGTCGGCGGGACTGGTTTAGTCGGGTCGTCACTCATCACGTTTCACCTCGTAGTCCAAATTAAAACATACCTATAAGACACTTTCATACCTATAGTACGAAATAGCGATGCCCCATTGTACAAGCATTCGGAGCCGAACAACCGCCGCCATTCATTCTCGTCTTGTCACTCGTCGGCGGCGAATGCAAGAATAAATAGCGAGGCCGCTTGGAAGACCGCCGATTCCGAAGCACCGTGCATGGCCTCTTGTTCGCGCCTGACCAGGGCGGCCTGACGGTACAGGCACGGCGTGACCTTGACTCTACGGTAGCAGTTAAAGCGGATGGCGAAATCTCAAGCTGCACTTCGCACCGACCGGCCTATGATCGCCTGGGCCGTGTTGCTCTGTTTCTTCGCCTCAGGCACCAGCGGCCTTGTTTATCAAGTCGTCTGGGTGCGCGAACTCGTGCTGGTCTTCGGCGCAACCACGTTCGCCGTCAGCACCGTGCTTACCGCCTTCATGGGCGGCCTCGCGCTTGGCAGCCTCTACTTCGGGCGGCGCTCGGAATCCATCAGTCGCCCGCTCCGACTCTACGGCTGGCTCGAAATCGGCATCGGCCTTTATGGGCTGGTCGTGCCGTTCATCTTCGCCGCGCTGCCGGTCATCTATCATCCCATCTGGCGCTGGCTGCAACTCTCTTTCTTCGCCCTGAGCCTGGTGCGCTTCTTCTTCGCGGCGCTGGTGCTGATCGTGCCGACCGCGCTGATGGGTGCGACGCTGCCGGTGCTGGCCAGCTATTACGCGCGCGACACGCATCGCATCGGCCTGCGCGTCGGCTCGCTTTACGCGCTCAACACGTTTGGCGCAGTCATTGGCGCAGCTATCACCGGCTTCGCACTCATCCCGCTGCTCGGCATGCATGCGACGACGGCGACGGCAGCGGCGATCAATATCACGCTGGGACTGGTGGCGCTGCGCATCTCCCGGCTCGAAGAGACAGATAGCGCCGTGAGCGAGGCCGGCGAGAGCGCCGCGCCCAGTGGCTTGCTTGAAGCAAAAGACAAAGCGACGGCTGCCGAACAAGCGACCGCAAAGAAAGAAGCCGCCGCCCAACGCTCGAAAGCGGCTACGATTCAAGACAACAATCTGAGCCGTCGCGGCTTGATCGCCGTGCTCGTTTCGTTCGCCATTAGCGGCTTCATCGCCCTGTCGTATGAAGTGATCTGGAGCCGCGTGCTGGCGCTCATCATTGGCTCGTCGGTCTATGCCTTCAGCATTATGCTGACGACGTTTCTCATCGGGCTGGCGGTTGGCGCGGCGGTGGTGTCGCGTTTTGCGGATCGCATACGGCGTCCGGTGCTGGCTTTTGCCATCATCGAGATCGGCGTCGGCGTGACCTCATTCATCGGCGCGCACCTGTTCAACGACCTGCCTTATGTCTTCGTGCAGTTGTACCGCATCATCGGCAGCAGTTCATTCACGGTGCTGTTGTTCGCGCGCTTTCTGGTTTCGGCGCTGGTGATGATTGGGCCGACGCTGCTGTTGGGCGCGCTCTTCCCGCTCGTCGTGCGAATCATCTCGACCAGCCGCGCGGCGCGCCGAAGCGGGCGCACGGTCGGCGAAGCGTACGCCGCTAACACCATTGGCGCGATTGTCGGCTCGTTTGCGAGCGGTTTTATTCTGATTCCGGTTCTCGGATTACTCGGCAGCTTGCGGCTGTGCGCGGCGCTGAACTTCATCGTCGCCGCCGTTTTGTTTGCGACGCGGGGACACGGCGACGCGGCGACGCGGCGAAGGGGCGACGCAGAGACGCAGCGACACGGCGACACGGCGAAGAGGAGCAGTTCGTCTGTGTCCTTCCCTCTCCGCGTCTCCGTGTCGCCGCGTCTCCGCGTCACAACTTGGGCCGGTGTTGCCGTCTCGGCGCTTTGCATCGTCGGCATCGTGTTGTTCGAGCCGGTGTGGGATTCGCAAGTGATGTCGAGCGCCGTCTACCGCTACGCGCCGCAACTGAGCAACAAGAGCAAGGCGGAGTTGTTCGATTACTTGAAGCGCGGCCAGGGCGAGAGCATCTTTTATAAGGAAGGCATCACCGCAACGGTCGCCGTGCAACGGCTGGGCGATGGCCGCGTGCTGAAAGTCAACGGCAAGCCCGAAGCCTCGACCACCGGCGATATGCCGACGCAGATTCTCATCGGCAGTCTGCCGCTGCTCGTGCGCCAGCAGACCGATGACGTATTGCTGATCGGCCTGGGCAGCGGCGTCACGCTCGGCTCAGTCGAACAGTTTCCCGTCAAGCGCGTCACTTGCGTAGAGCTTGAGCCGGCGGTCGTCGAAGCGACGCATTACTTTGAAGACGTGAACAACCGCCCGCTCAACGATCCGCGCTTGCGGCTGATCTCGAACGACGGGCGCAACTTCATCTACACGACCGACGAGAAGTTCGACGTGATCATCTCTGAGCCTTCAAATCCCTGGCTCACCGGCGTCGCCAATCTCTTCACGCTCGAATACTTCAAGCGCGGGGCCGAGCGATTGAAAGATGACGGGTTGTTCGGCCAGTGGTTGCAGCTTTACGAGATGGCCCCCGAAGATGTGCGAACGCTGGTGGCGACCTTTCACGCCGCCTTTCCTTACGTCTACGTTTTTCGCGGCGCGGAAGGCGACTTGATGCTGCTCGGAAGCAAGCTCGACCGCAAGCTCGACCTCTCCGTCATTCAATCTCACTTCGCCGAGCCGCAGGTCGCCGCCGACCTCAAGCGCATCAAGACGACGCAGCCCACCGACCTGCTTTCGCGTTTTTACCTGGGGCCGCAAGAAGTAGCCAACCTTACAAACGGCGCACCGTTGAACACGGACAACAACGCGCTGATTGAGTTCAACGCGCCACGCCGCGTCGGCACTACCGAAGAGACCGTCGAGCGCAACGTTAAACAACTGCTCGCGCAGGCCGTGTCACCGCTCGCTTACCTTGAGGGCAAATCCGGCTTGGCTTCAAGTGATGCCGAATTGCTGACGCAGGCGGCGCTCGGCGCGGTCAAGCGCGATGACAGGGCGCGCGCCGAGCAGTTCGTCAATTATTCGCTGGCGCTCGCGGACACGGCGCAGGCTAACGGCATGCTGGGCGAGTTGCGCGCGGCGCGCGGCGACGAGGGCGGCGCGGTCGAGGCGTGGGAGACGGCGCTCACGCTCGATCCCAGGCACTTCTTCTCGCTGCTCAACATCGGCAAGCTCTACCTGACCAGGCAAGACATTCCGCGCGCCGTGCCTTACCTTGATCGGGCGCTGGCGGTCGAGCCGGCGAGCGCCCGCGCCCATCATCTGCGCGGCCTTGCTTATCAAGCGATGGGCGACAACACGCGCGCCGCGCTCGAATATCGCAAGACGCTCAGCGATGCGCAGTACGCGCGCAGCATCCCGACATTTTATTTGAACTTCGGCACGGCGCTCATCCAGTTGGGGCTTTACGAAGAGGCCGTGCAACTGCTGAGTGAATACGTCAAGCTTGCGCCGAACGACTTTGACGCGCACTACCAACTCGGCGCGGCGCTGGAGATACAGTCCGAGCGCACGCTCGATGACGCGACAACGCGGCGGGCCGTGCAAGAATTGCAGCAGGCTTTGCGGCTGCAATCGAACCACGCGATGGCGCATTATTACCTCGGCAAAGCCTATCGCCGGCTTGAGCTTTATGACCTGGCCGACGCCGAGTTCGAGGCGTACCAGCGCTTGTCATCGTGAAGGAGTAGGAACAGGAAACAGGAGGCAGGAAGCAGGAGGCAGTGGTCAGTTGATAGTCGTCAGTGATCAGTTAGTCCCGTAGGGACGCGATGTTTATAGAGCGTATCTGAAAAGCCCTGAAGGGGCGCGATTCGACAGCCCAGGGCATCGCCCTGGGAGAGAGGCCGTGCAAACCGCCAAGCCCTGAAAGGGCGCAATAACCGATCACCTATTACGCCCTTTCAGGGCTTACGGAATGGTCGCTGAGTGTACCCAGCCCGTTGGGCTGGGCTATTGAATCGCGCCCCTTCAGGGCTTCTCAGACACGCTCTATAGTTACCGATGCAATAGTTGATGCAAGCTCCGTTAGGAGCGCGATGTTTATAGTTACGCGGGCGGTTTAATCTTCAAGCTCCGTCAGGAGCGCGATGTTTATAGAACTGGCTGAAGGATGTGAGGAAGCCCCGTAGGGGCGCAATGTTGACTTCACGCTCCTGACGGAGCTTGTATC
>JBJMGV010000110.1:0-55216 GCA_045807725.1 Blastocatellia bacterium
GCCCTCGGCGGGATTCACTCTGCTCTGGGCGACGAGCAGTTGGCCCTCGACCTACATAAACAGTCGATAGACCACTTTCAGGCAATCGGCAATCAACAGGGTCAGGCTGCCGCGCTGAACGGCCTTGCCCGCGCTTACGAAGATTTGAACGAGGACCAAGCGGCGTTCGACAATTATCAAGAGGCCCTGCGACTCTACGAGGCTATTGGCAATCGTGACTTCGCGGCGCTGAACAGATTCTACGTCGGCAAGATACTGTATCGCATGGGAGAAACCGAGCAGGCGCTGACTTATTACAGGGAGAGCCTCGACCTCAGCCGGAAGGTGGGAGACCGCGTGATTGAATCCCATGCGCTGAAGGGCATTGCCGCCGTCTATCTCTCGCGGCAGGATATACCGCGCGCGCTAGCACAATTCGGCGTTGCTCTGGGGATATATCACCGTTCGGGGAATTTGCGGAGTCAGGCTTACCTCCTCAACGATATAGGCCACGCTCACCTGTCTTCAGGCAATCTCTCACAGGCGCTCGCGAATTACAGGCAGGCCCTGCCCTTGATGCGGGCTACAGGCGACTGCCATGGCGAAGCCTTAACCTTCTTCAATATGGCTCGGGCCGAGCGGGATCGCGGAAATCTGGCAGAAGCCCTGCCTTTGATTAAGAACGCCATCGCTATCAGTGAATTCTTGCGGGCGAAGATCAGGAACTCCTCTCTCCGCACCTCCTATTTCGCCTCGGTGCATCAGTACTATGAACTCTACATAGATGTGCTGATGCAACTGCACGCCGGCCAACCAGAGCGGGGATTCGCCGCAGAGGCGCTCGTGGTAAGCGAGCAGGCGCGAGCGCGTTCGTTGCTCGAATCGCTGTTACAAGGGAAAATCGAACCCCGTGCGGGCGAGTTGCCCGACCTGTTCCCGCGCGAACAGGAGCTTCTCCAGGCGCTTGACGAGAAGGCGGAATACCAGGCCCGCCTGTTGGCCGGCAAGCACACGGAGGAAGAGGCCGAGCGTGTAGCCGCTGAGATCCGCGCCCTGATGATGGAGTATCAGGACATCCGCAACCGACTGAGGGAGCAGAACCCGCGCGCCGCCACGCTCACACAGCCGGGCCAGCTACGCCCCGAAGACCTGCAAAGCATTGTCAGTGATCGTGAGACTCTCCTGCTTGAGTTCGCGCTCGGCGACGAGCGGAGTTACCTATGGGTGGTCAGTTCCGACGGCATCGAAAGCCACGAACTACCTGGACGCTCTGTGATAGAGGCGCTTGCCCGCAGGGTCTACGATCTATTAACAGTTCGCCAGGCGGTCATCGAGTCTCCCACGCTAGACGACGAGGAAGCAATCAGGGAGGCCGATGCGGAATACTGGCGACAAGCTGCCGCACTCAGTCAGGCGTTACTCGGCTCCGTGGCTGACCAGCTTGGCTCCAAACGCCTCCTGATCGTTAGCGACGGATTCCTCCAGTTCATCCCATTCGACGCGCTGCCGACGCCCGACCCGCCTCGCTCGGAGGGGCACAATGCCGAGGCCGATTTACTCTTCGTCCGCCATGAGATTGTTGGCTTGCCTTCGGCCTTGATCCTGGCCGCTATCCGGCGCGAGGAGCGTTCGACCAACGCGGCGGCGAAGACGGTGGCCGTACTGGCAGACCCCGTATTCGACAAGGATGACTCGCGCGTCCTCGCACGCCGAACCAAAAGCGGTGACCAGACAGGCGTAGAAATTGACAGCCGTTACATTTCCAGCGCACTGAGAGATTTCAACGACCATGGTGTCGCGCTGATTCTCTCCCGGCTACCCGCTACCCGGCGCGAGGCGAAAGCCATTATGGACATCACACCTCCGGATGAAGAATTGATTGCCACAGACTTTGCAGCAACCAGAGAGATGGTGGTGCGCAATGAGTTGAAAGATTACCGCATTATACACTTTGCCACCCATGGCCTGCTCAACAGTGAGCATCCAGAACTGTCAGGTGTTATCCTTTCCCTGGTGGACGAGCAAGGCAGCAAGTGCAACGGTTTCCTGCGCTTGCACGACATTTACAATCTGTCCCTATCCTCGGACCTAGTAGTCTTAAGCGCCTGCCGCACGGGCCTCGGCAAGAATGTTCAGGGAGAGGGTGTGGTCGGCCTCACCAGCGGCTTCCTGTATGCGGGTGCCAAGAGCGTCGTCGCCAGCCTATGGAAAGTTGACGACGACGCCACGCAGGAATTAATGAGCCATTTCTACGCCGCCCTGTTGAAGGAAGGGCTGCCCCCAGCGGCGGCGCTCAGGGCGGCCAAGCGGGAGTTGTGGAAGCAAGAGCAATGGCGTGCGCCGTTTTACTGGGCGGCGTTTACCCTTCAGGGTGAGTATACAGGGGAGATCAGAGTGCCGCGGCGTGCGAACCCACGACGCCTCCTGCCGCTTGGCGGGGCGCTGGCGCTTATCATTGCCGGCATGTTCATCCTCTACTGGCGGCGGCGGCGGCGAGTCTGAAGGCTACCTCCGGCTTCTGCGTTGTGTTGACATGGCTCTCGCGTGGGCTATGATTTCCGGATGAAAACTGATGTGGGCATAACCAAAGAGGAGTTTGACGAATTACTTACTTGGCTCGATCCTGATACAGGTCGTGCTGGTGAGAAATATGAAGCAATCCGTCGCAGCCTCATCACCGTTTTCCTCAACCGTCAGTGTCCTGAGGCCGAAGATTTAGCCGACGAAACAATCAACCGGGTCGCCAGGAAAGTAAAGGAGTTGAAGGAGGTTTACATAGGCGAGCCGGTGCGCTATTTTCACGGGGTCGCTAAAAAGCTGGTCTTGGAATACTATCGGCTGCGCCATCGCGCCCTACGGATTACGCCGCTTACCGTCTCGCCCGGCGAGTTGGACCCCTATCTGGACTGCCTTAACGATTGCTTGGCGAGGCTCTCACCACCAAACCGGGAACTCATCTTGCGTTATTATCAAGAGAAAAAACGGGCGAAGATCGAAGGACATAAAAAGATAAGCGAGCAGATGAATCTGAAGGCCGGGGCTCTACGCGTCCGCGTACACCGGATCAGAGGACAGCTCGAAAAATGTGTCATGGAGTGCCTTGGGCGCACCGGAAGTAATAATATCAGTTCCGCAGTCATATAAAGTGGGGCCAAATCCCATTAAAGGTCGAACCTGGATGCACGAGCTAAATGATGAACCGGCGTTGATGAGGAGATACCTGCTAGGCGACCTCGATGAAGTCCAGCAGGAACAAATGGAGGAGCGTCTGCTCTGCGATAATGATTTTGCGGAGCGGCTGTCCGCAGCACAAGATCATCTCATTGATGACTACGCGTTCGACGCGTTATCAGAGCGCGAGCGGGAACAGTTTGAGAGGAACTTTGTCCTCGATGACGCGCGGCGTAAGAAGGTTCTCTTCTCCCTTGCCCTTAAGCGCCACGTCAGCCAGCACCCCGCGCCCGACACGGCTGATTTCCACCACCCGCCGCCCTTCACGTGGAAAAACCCCCTGCCCTTTCTTGCGGCGCATAAAGTCTGGGTAGCCTTCTCACTGACCAGCGTTCTGCTTCTGGTTTTTGCCGTTCCTAAGGTGGTGAGGTTGTTAAAAACGGGCATTCAGCCTGCCCCGTCGCAAACGCAGCGCGCCCGCATCGAGCGACAGGTTGCCGAACTCAATAGCCGCCCGGCTGACGCAACCAATCCAGACCCGCACACCCTTGAACTGGCCCTCCAGCCGGCCTTACTGCGTGCAGACGGTGAGATAAAGCAGGCGAGCCTGACCGGGAACGTGAGTGTCCTGAGTCTCAAACTCGGACTCCGGCGGCGAAACTATAAAACTTACGAGGCGCGGGTATTACCGGAAGGTGGCGAAGAAATCTTCGCCGTCAGCCCTCTGACGCCTGAGGCCGGCGGGACCGTGATGCGCCTCCGTATCCCCGCAGAGTTTCTGCCTACGGGGGACTACCAAATCGTGCTGAATGGGATTGACGTAGACGGCCAGCCCCAGGAGGCCGGGCGGTATTACTTTCGCACAATCAACAACCCGCCGCACCAATAATATCGAGAGTGACCTTGAGCCGCACCCGAATACTCTGCCAACTAGAGCGTGTCTGAAAAGCCCTGAAGGGGCGGGATTCAATAGCCCAGGGCATCGCCCTGGGTGAGCGGTGGGGCAAACCGCCAAGCCCTGAAAGGGCGTAATAACCGATCACCTATTGCGCCCTTTCAGGGCTTCTCAGACACGCTCTAGAGCGGTTTTCAAATGGGTTCATCCTGTAGGGACAGCGCACGGTGGCGGCCCGCGACCCAACTGCGATGGGATCCCCGGCAGGCGATCAACCGTCATTGCGCTACGCGCAATCCGGGTCGCGGGCAAGCCCATCTACAAGGCTGTCGCTCATAAAATCCATTGGCCAACTCTCAAGCGGTACACTCGTTTATGTAAGTGCCATTTCATACACCTGAATGGTAGAAATCCATTTGCAAGACTTACGGCGCTTTGATATCAACACCAAACATGAACTCTTCCGAAGCCGCGCACGAAAGCGACTTTCCATAAGTAGATGCATAGCCGCCACCGATCAGCAAACGAATTTGATTTCCGAAAAAGTGTGTAAGAAACTGTCTATGTCAAATGCTTCTATGACGCTCTCGCGGCGTACCGCTGCCGGAAGTTCTTGATGAAAACGCCCCGGATCAAACCAACCTTCAGACTGTTTCCAGCGGCCCAGCACTTGCGCGCGGACTTGCATCGCATCAAGCCGCGGTAACGCCGCTGGTAATTCGCCTTCGATCAGCAAACAGAAGCTGTTTTGCCGGCGGACCTTCACGCCATATAATTTCTCTAACAGATCGCCCAGCACCAATCCGTAAGCGTCGCCCGCGCAATGGAAAACCCAGGCGGTTGAACGTCCGGGCGCTTGGCCGGCTTCTGTGACTTCAAGGCTTTCTCTGATGATTGCGACTTCACCCACCGACGCCGCTTGCGGCAAGCTCAGTTGTATCGCTACAGCTTTTGCCAGTTCGTATGACAGCGGACGCCGCGCCGAGCGAAACCTCGGCGGGCGGGCCGCTTCTTCGGCTGCTCGCACCATTAGCTTGTGTCCCTGAGTTCGGGTGGCGAAGCGCACTTGACCGCCAAACAGGAATGTCCTTTCCCGGAGAGCGCGCCATTCTAGAATGCCGAGTTTGCGCCCGGTCACTTCATCAATGACCTCCATCGCGTGGCGCTGGGTATCGATCAGGTTGCTGTATATTTCGCGATGCTCATACAGGGATTGCCATCGCGCGCCGGGTTTCAACATGCCGTTCGGCAGCGCCACGAAATAATCTTTAGCGATCAAATGACTAACGATCTCTCGATAAATATTTTTGGCAATCAGCGGCGCGCCCGTTGGTGTGACGAATAACTCATAAGCGGCGTCCGGCAAAATCTCGCCGTTGCGTGTCTGCTTGATGTACGAGCAAAGTTGTTGCACAACGATAGAAGGACGAAAGAAGTAATGGCGGCTCTCAAGCTCGCCTATCCGAGCGGCACGAATGAAGACCTGAAACACTGCCTCTTCTATCGCGTTGCGGTAAAAGCAGACCACTGCGGCGCGGGAAGCACGGCGGTTGCCGCGTCCGAGGCGTTGCAAGAAGGCGCTGGTGTTTTCGGGCGGGCTAATCAACAGGACCAGATCAACGTTCCCGATGTCTATGCCCAGTTCAAGGGTCGAAGTGGCAAAACACAAAGCGGCCTCCGCGATGTTGAAGTTCCGTTCCGTGGCGTGGCGCACGCGCACGTCAAGGCTTGAGTGATGGACGAACACGCGCTCGCCAAAGGGCGGCTTCTGGCAGCAGGCGCGCGCCAGTTCTTCGCACTCGGCGCGGCTGTTGCAGAACGCCAGGACCTTGCGAACGCCGCGCTGCTGAAAATCTGCAAACAATCTGAGCAGCGAGGTCACGCCAGCCATCTCGATCAACTCCGCATCAAAGCGGCGTTGTCCTTCGGTTTGAATGACCACAGGCTCCGCGAAGTACCGCGCCGCCACCGCCAGCGGCTCCGGCACGGTTGCCGACAACGCGCAAAATTGCACCGCCTCGTTCACGCTATCGCCGCGCGCATACGCATAGCGCCGCAGACGGCGCAGGCGGTTGAGCAAGATGCGCACTTGATCGCCGCGTGCGCTGTTGTCGAGCAGATGAATTTCATCGAGCACGACGGCGCGCACGTCCTTGAGCATGCGCGGACGATTGGCAAGTAATGAATCGAATGATTCCGGCGTCGTCAGCAGCACCTGCGGCGGGCGCGCACGCTTGAGCGCCGGCTCGTCGCCGGTCTTGACCTGCATGGAAATAGCGAGTTGCTGCAAAGGCTGATGGAGCCGTCTGGCGAGATCGCGCGTGAGGGCGCGCGTCGGTACGAGGTAAAGCAGTTGGAGAGCCTGATGCGGTTGGCGTGTGAAGTTAGATTTGAGGCGTTCGATGAGCGGCATCAGCGCGGCTTCGGTTTTGCCGCTCGCCGTAGCAGAAACCAGCATGCAATTTTTCCCGGCAAGCAGCGGCTCGACGGCCAGGGCCTGAATTTCCGTGAAGCGACCGAAGCGCGCGAGAAAGGCGCTCCAGGTGTGGGGCAGCTTCTCTTTGAGTTCGCGCAGATGCGAAAGCGGGCGGTTCATCAAGTAAAACCTATCATCCATCCAGAGAACTCAACAGCTCAACCCCTTGCCGGCCAAATAGCGAGCGGCGAAACTCTTCGACCGCTTGCGCGGCGCTGTAATCGGGATAGGCATAGCAAAGGTCAAAGACTTCTGTAGCCAGTCGTATGGTCTGGCGCAGGTTGATTAATCGCTGCTCCATGCCTTCTCGCACTCCCTTGGCCAATGTCGAACAAGCATTCTCACGCTCATATGAGTAGGCCTGTTGGTGAAGCGCGTAAAGCCGTGTCATCAATTCCTCAAGCGCCCGGTCAGACAGGTGACCGGCAAGCGGCAGAATTTGCTCATCGTGCAGCCAGCGCCGGTAATCGAAGGTATTGGCCGAAGGGGTGACGGCAAACATCAACAGCATCTGGCTGCGCTCGGCGAAGCGAAAAGGATGTTCGTGCCGTTGATGTTGCAGGCTCGCTTCGCTCACCCGATTATCCTTGCGTGATGCCATGGCCGTGTAGATCAGCGCCTTGAAAAAATTGTCGGCGCGCTCCTGCCCTCGTTGGTTGAGCAGGCTGTAATGCTCCGACTCATCGAGCAACACGGCCAGACCCGCATAACCCACTTGCGATGCCAGCCAGCCCCAACCGTTCAACAGATAACAATACTGATCCGCTGAGGTCGTCATCATCGACAACGCCCGCACAGGGTAATCCTGATTCTTGACCAGAAGCGCATCGCGCACCGATTTGATGTAGACCTTCTCGCCGGAAATCCAATCAAGCAGCGGCTCAAGCGCTTCGCCGCTTTTGCCGCGCAGCAGTGAATAATTATGCAGCACGGTGGCGAAGGTCGTGCCGCGCAACTTCTCGCTCAGCCCCGCATAGACCGCCGGCGGATTGAGCAGGCGGTCGAAAAGCGGCGTGAGCGTGCCCCTGTCCGGCGAGTCGGGATAGCGCAACGAGCGAATCAGCGCGTTATAAATCCGCTGTGGTCGATTCGGCGGAACTTCGCGGACATCCAGGCTCGTCGCCGCGACAATGAAGTTGCGCGCCAGAGCTTCCTCAATGGCCAGTTCAAAGAAATGGCTCTTGCCCGTGCCGTACTCGCCAAGCACGACGCGCACATCGCCGCCGGTTTGTTCGACCGCGTCAAACGCCTGGTGCAAGCTCCGGCGTTCTTCGTCGAGCCCGAAGCTCAGCTCGCAGATGCGATGGTGCGGCACCACCCCGAAGCGCAACGCTTCGATGGTGCGGCGCGCTTCGAGGCGTTGCTGTTGTTCGGGTGTAAAATCGATTTCGGCACGAGGTTGCTCCGTAAGCCTTGGCGGCGGTGACGCGGCGACTAGCGAAGACGCTGTCGCAGATTCCGCTGCTTGATGGAGCATCGTGAGCATGCTGGTCGGCACGACCGTGCGAATGCCGTTGTCGAAACGCACGACCGATTCGCGCGCCGCATTGCGCAGTTCAAGCACCTGGCCGCGCCCGAACAGCGGATGGCTGACGATTGCCCCGATCATTGGCTAATACTCCCCGCCTTCCGAGCGGCCCAATTGCTCGGTCACTGAGCGCACCACCCCTTGCACGCCATCGGCTTCATAAAGCCTTTCGCCGTCAACGCGCTGCTCGGTCAGGATGTCCATCAGCGACTTGACGAAGTGGCGTCGATGGCTGGTCGATAGCAGCGAGGCGCACGCTTCGGCCAGTTGCTCAATGTTCTTGGCCTGCAACTCATGGTCAAGTTTCACATCGTAGGCCAGCTCGAAGATGGCCACTAACTTCTCGCCGATCATCTTCAACAGCACCTCGCCGGGATAGTCCAACTGATCGAGGCTGATCTGCACGCTGAACGGATTCTTGCGCGAGAACTTCACCTTCGAGCTGATGCGTTGCGAGAGCGCCTCGTATTGCGGCGCGATGTTGGTGACGAAGTATGGCGGCACCGCATAAATAAACAGGGTCGCCGGCAAGCTCTCTCCCGCGCAGCGATCAATCACTTCGCGCAAGTTGTCGCAAGCGACTTTTTCCGTGCGCGATGAACCGATGCTGACCATGCGGTCGCCTTCATCGAATAATAAGACCAACCCGGCGTAGCCGAGTTCGTGGATCAACTGCGACAGCGAGCGCAGCATCTTGAAGGCGACCGAGCGATCCATGCGTTCAGTAATGCTGAATTGGCGCACGTCTTTCAGGGCGATGGTTTCGCCGCGCAGCCAGGCGCTGAGCACGCGCTTATGCGCCTCGTTCTCTTCGGCGACGGCTTGCAGGTAAAAATAGACGGCGTGGCGATACGACGGGCTTTCGACCTTGAAGCGCAGGATGGTATCGAGCCAGAGCTTGGCGCGCAGGTCTAAGCCGAGGCTGGTCACCGGGGAATCAATGCCGAGGGTTTTCAGGGCGTTGAAAAAGTGATTCTCCAGGAAGGCTTCGATGCCTTGCGTGTCTTCGACGTTCGGGTCGGCATCGTGAAAGATGAGGTTTGAAACGACCGCTTGATAGACTTTGAGCTGGTTGTCATACGGACATTCTTTCGGACTCAACTCGGTGCGGCTGACGACGTAGCCATTGTCCCAGGCTTTATCGCGCAGACGATAAAGAAAGTGAGATTTGCCGCTGCCGTATTCGCCGACGACCAGCTTGAAACTAGCGCCGCCGTCGCGCAAATAGCCGCGCAGGTACTCGTTTTCAAGCGTCTGAAGCAGCGAATCAATGCCGACGCTGTAGGCTTCAAGTCCGCGCGTCGGCGGGATGCCCGATTCGCCGAGTTTGCGGACGATGTGTTGCGCCTCGGCTTGCGTGAGCGTCATGTCGGTCTCTCCTGAAGAAAGGCAAGGCTACTTCGCCTTTTCTGAAACGAAATAGATATCCTTAATGAACTGCCCTTCGGTAGCGCCGGTCGCCAGGAATAAGGCGCGCGTCGAATCGCCCGTGACTTCAATCGTCGCAGTGCCGAAATTGAGGCGGTAGCCTTCGTGGGTCAGTTGATTTTGCCGGCGCAATTCCAGCATATCGTAGACAAAATGAGTCTTGGGATAATCCACGAAGCTTTGCTTGGAGGGCGTTCGGCGAAACGACAGCGGCTGCCGCACGAGCACCAGTTCGCGGTAACACTCAACGATGCCGACGCGCGTGCCGATGGCTTTGTCTGAGAGTTTGAGCAATCGTTGATAGGCTTCAAAAAGCTCGGCGACCAGTGCCTTGAGGTCCACCTTACGCTCGCAGATGTCGCGGCGCACGCGCGCGTAAGCGGCCAGGACCTGCTCGACATCGAGCTTGATTTTCTTAGCGGTGGCCGGCTGGCGGGCAAAGGTGATGTAAACCTGCTTCTTGCGCAGGTCAGGCTCGATCACAAAGAGGTCAGCGATGAGCCGGGTCGGCGAGCCAGTTAGAACAATGCCTTGCTCTTTGAAAGCGGCGCGCAAATCGCGCGCAAAGGTAAACTCAAGCTCTGAAATTTGCGCGTCCGCAAACGCGCGCAGATTATTGACCATCGCTTGATAGCCTTTCGGCAAAGCAAGCTCTTCGGCAGGCTGTTGCAAAGCGAGACTTGCTTCATAGAGGGCGACGGCATTGGCATGGGGATCTTTCAGTGCGCGCAAAGCTTGCTCAAGCGGCTTGGAACAATCGCGGCGCACTTTGATTTCAGAGGCAAGCTGTCTTCGCGCTTCGCTGAGCGCGAGGCTGAGTTCAGAGGCATCCGGCTGGGGTGCCGGCGATGACGCGCCGGCGGTTTTGTTGCTCATCAAATTCTCTCCCTCTCGCAAGATGGCTTGCGCAGCAGCTACTCCGCTAAGAGATTTCTTCTTCGTCTAACGTCATCTCTTTGCATGTGCGGCGCAGTTGACAATACATAACCAAACACGTATTCAAACACGGTTTCAGACGGATTAAAAGCTGGCTTTGACCTGTGTCGCGCTCTTGGCTCGCGTTCTGATGTGGGATGACTGCCGAGGTGAACAATGTCCTGTGCGACCATCTTCATCCATTGACCCGCTGGGGCACGCTCCACGATGAAAGTGGCTCACCCGTTCAGGTCAAACTCTTATTAGCGTTTGAGCTTTGCACCAAAAGTGGCATGGAGATAAAAGATATAAGCAGAGCACTACAATCAATACTCAAGCGGTGGTAGCTACCTCCAACTTTTGGTGCAAAGCTATTAAGGGGAGCCACTTTTAGAATGACGAAAGCCGCCACGCGGCGGCCTCGTCATATCAGGCGACCCTCGGTATTAGAATTGAATTCGGCACGGCGGGTTATCGCTTCTTCGTTGCCTTGCTCTTCTTCGCCGCCGACTTCTTGCCGCCCGCCGCTTTCCTGCTTGCGCCGGTTTTCTTTGCCGCCGTCTTTTTGGCTGTGCCTGTCTTCTTTGACGTGGCCTTCTTCGTCGCACTCTTCGCTGCTCTTGCCTTTTTCGCGCCGCCCTTCTTAGCCGCTTTGCTCGCAGACGGCTGTCGCCCGCCGGTCTTGCCGGTGACGGCCTCGGCCACCTTCGAGCCAATAAAACCCGCCACTCCGCCGACAACGCCAATGGCTGTGCTCACGACCGCTACCGCATCGCCAGCCAGATCAACATCGTTAAGACTCTTCCCTGCCGGTTGTTCTTCCGCCCGCCCTCCGGCTTGTTCTTCCGCTTTGCCCTTGCGCCCGGATGTCTTTGCCATAACTGTCCTCCTGTTATTTTACTCACTCGCGTCCGGTCTACTCGGCTCAGCCAATAAGCCCTGCGCTCTCTGCGACGACGCCACGTAGAGTATCACTCCCGAAACATTCAGTTCAAAGTCTGCGGCCATCTCGGCGACCATAAATCCGCTCTGATTCGGCACAAGCGGCTCCGACCATTTTCCTTCCCGCCTCCAGAGTGATAAAAAGATGTTTCTCGTTCGGGGGCGGAGAACGCTCGCCTTCGCGCGACAGATGCTTTCTCTATCACAACCGAAGGGGCAGTTTGAAACCGAGCAACTGAGCCAGGGGTATGCGAATCAGCCATCAACCTGTCAGCCACATCACGCGCACAGGCAGCCTCAGGCTGCAAACCATTTCACTGATCGTCGCCTTCATCGTCCTCACACCCTCGCTGAATGTGGCGCGTGCCGCCGACGCGCCGGTGCGTCTCAACACGGTCGGCTTTCTCCCGCATCACGATAAGCGCGCTTCCATTGCCGCCGCGTGCGCCGAGTTCAGCGTCGTCAATGACGCGGACGGCAAGACAGTTTTTCGCGGCAAGACCAGCGGCCCGATTCATAACTCAGATACTAACGAAGACCTCTACATCGCCGACTTCTCGGCGTTCAAGCAGACGGGCCTATATCATCTCGACGTGATAGGCGTAGGGCGCTCCGCGCCGTTCCGCATCAGTCACGAAGTCTACCATCTTCCTTTCATCACAATGGTGCGCGCGATGTATTTGTGGCGTTGCGGCGCGGCGGTGCGCGGCACATATCAAGGCATCACCTACGCACACGCCGCCTGTCATCTCGAAGATGGCTGGCTCGATCTGGTAGGCGGCGGGCAGACGCGCCGCGACGCCACCGGCGGCTGGCACGACGCCGGCGACTATAACAAGTATGTTGTGAATGCCGGCGTCACGGTCGGCACGATGCTACTGGCCTGGGAGCAGTTCGGCGCGCAGATTCGCCATCTCTCGCTCGATCTGCCCGACAATCGCGCGAAGCTGCCCGATTACCTGAGCGAGATCAAGTGGGAGATGGACTGGCTGCTGCGTATGCAGGCCGAAGACGGTTCGGTCTATCACAAAGTCTCTACGAAAGTCTTCGGCCCGGCCA
Source organism: Blastocatellia bacterium (assembly GCA_045807725.1). Classification (GTDB taxonomy): domain Bacteria; phylum Acidobacteriota; class Blastocatellia; order UBA7656; family UBA7656; genus DATENM01. The sequence goes on from JBJMGV010000110.1 coordinate 12,394, forward strand.
TACCGCCAGAGCGCGAGACGACCGAGCGCTACTTCGCGCCGTGGAGCAGCGCCGCGACGGCAGACTTCGTAGCAATGACGGCGATGGCGGCGCGCGTTTATGAACCTTACGACAAGATGTATGCGCGCCGTTGTCTCGACGCGGCGCGGCGCGGCTACGACTTTCTGCGAGCGCACGCAGAGAATCATCCGGCGAACCTCGCGGGCTTCTCGACCGGCGCGTATCAAACCAAAGATGACGACGACCGGCTCTGGGCGGCGGCTGAGATGTGGCAGACCACAGGCGAGGCCGTCTTTCTTGCCGACATCGAAACGCGCGCGGCGGGCCGAAAGTTCGACGCCAACTGGGGCTGGAGCAACGTCAGTAATCTGGGGCTGCTCGCTTACCTGTTCTGCGAACGCGCCGGGCGCAAGCCGTCGCTCGTCGCCAATATCAAATCCGCGTTGCTTACGACCGCAGACGAGATCGTCCGCACACGCGACGCGCACGGATATGCGCGCCCGCTGACGCTCTACTACTGGGGCTGCAACGGCGGCATCGCCAATACGACGGTGCTGCTGCAATCGGCTTATCGCGTGTCGCCGAAGCTGGCTTATGTCGAAGCGGCGCTCGATGCGATTGGCCACTTGTTCGGGCGCAATTATTATGGCCGCTCGTTTGTGACCAGCCTCGGCGCAAACCCGCCACAGCATCCGCATGATCGGCGCTCGATGGCCGCAGCGAACGCGCCGGCGTGGCCGGGTTATCTGGTCGGCGGCGGCTGGCCGAAAGCGACCGACTGGAAGGATGAAGCGGCGCGCTATGACCTGAACGAGATTGCCATCAACTGGAACGCGGGGCTGATCTACGCCCTCGCCGGTTTTCTTGGCGAACCCGCGAAAGCGAAATAGCCGATCCCGAACGAGCTACGCGGTGCCGCCTTTGCGCGGATTACTACTTAAGGTGTTTGCGATGAACATTACTAAAGCCGTCGCTTCGGTTATCCTCTCAATGACCTTGAGCCTGGCGCTGCTGGCGCAGACCAATCAGCCATTGCCGAAGTATAAAAACCCGCGCCTGCCGGTTGATGAGCGCGTCACGGACTTAATCTCTCGGATGACGTTAGAAGAGAAGGTCGCGCAGATGATAGACCGCGCGCCGGCCATCCCGCGTCTCGACGTGCCGGCTTACAACTGGTGGAACGAGAGCCTGCACGGCGTCGCCCGCGCTGGCATCGCTACGGTCTTTCCGCAGGCCATCGGGCTGGCGGCGACGTGGGACACCGACCTGATGTGGCGCGTCGCTGATGTCATCTCGACCGAAGCCCGCGCCAAGCACCACGACGCCGTGCGCCAGGGCGACACGGGCCGCTACAAGGGCCTGACCATGTGGAGTCCGAACATCAACATCTTCCGCGATCCGCGCTGGGGTCGCGGGCAGGAAACTTATGGCGAAGACCCTTACCTGACGGCGCGTATGGGCGTGCAGTTCGTCAAAGGACTGCAAGGCAGCGACCCGCGATATTACAAAGTCATCTCGACGCCGAAGCATTACGCCGTACACAGCGGCCCTGAGCCGGAGCGCCACCGCTTTGACGCGGTTGTCGATCAACGCGATCTTTACGACACTTACCTGCCGGCCTTTGAGGCGACTGTCAAAGAGGGCGGCGCGGATTCGGTGATGTGCGCCTACAACCGTTTTCGCGGCGAAGCCTGCTGCGCCAGCGACACGCTGTTGAGCAAGATTCTGCGCGACGACTGGCGGTTCGGGGGGTATGTGGTCAGCGACTGCGGCGCGATCAATGACATCACTAGCGGTCACAAGCTGGTCAACACGGTGGCGGAAGCTTCAGCGTTAGCGGTCAAGCGCGGCACAGACCTGTCGTGTGGTCAGGAATACAAATCGCTTGTGGAGGCCGTGAAGCGCGGCTTGATTAGCGAAAGCGCGATAGACGTTTCGTTGCGTCGCCTCTTCACGGCTCGGTTCAAGCTCGGCATGTTCGACCCGCCGGAGATGGTCGCTTACGCACGCATCCCGCTCACCGAAAACGACACGCCGGCGCACCGTCAGCTCGCGCTCGAAGCGGCGCGCGAATCGATTGTCCTGCTCAAGAATGAAGGCGGCGCGCTGCCGCTCAAGCGTGACCTGAAGAAGATTGCCGTCATCGGGCCGACAGCGAATGATCCGCTGGTGCTGTTGGGCAATTACAACGGCACGCCGTCGCAGTCTGTCACATTGCTTGAAGGCATCAAGAACAAAGTCTCGCCGCAGACGGAGGTGGTTTATGAACAGGGCTGCAATCTCGTCGAAGCCGGGCCAGGCGATAAGGCAGTGACGGCGGCAAAGGATGCGGATGCCATCATCTTCATCGGCGGCATCACGCCGCGCCTCGAAGGCGAAGAGATGAAGGTTGATGTGGAAGGCTTTCGCGGCGGCGACCGCACAGACATCGCGTTGCCGAAAGCGCAGGAGGAGTTGCTCAAAGCTTTGCGCGCCACCGGCAAGCCGGTCGTGATGGTCTTGACCAGCGGCTCGGCACTCGCGGTCAACTGGGCGAACGAGAATCTGCCGGCCATCGTGCAGACTTGGTATCCGGGCGAAGAAGGCGGCACGGCGCTGGCCGACGTGTTGTTCGGCGACGCGAACCCGGCGGGCCGCTTGCCGGTGACGTTTTATAAATCGGTCGAGCAGTTGCCGCCGTTTGAAGATTACCGTATGCAAGGCCGCACCTATCGCTACTTCACCGGCGAGCCGCTCTACCCGTTCGGTTATGGGCTGAGCTATACGCGTTTCGCTTACGACCGTATAGCGGTGTCGCGTCGAGCGAAGACCGGCGCGAACCTCAACGTCAGAGTTCGCGTGACGAACGCGGGCACGATGGCCGGCGACGAAGTCGTCCAGCTTTATGTCAAAGACGTGCAGGCTTCCGTGCCGGTGCCGCTGCGCGCATTGCAAGGGTTCAAGCGCATACACCTGCGGCCAGGCCAGTCGCAAGTGGTTTCGTTCACGCTGACGCCGCGCCAGTTGTCCGTGATAGACAATCAATTCAAGCGCGTAGTCGAGCCGGGCGAGTTTGAGATCACGGTGGGCGGCGCGCAGCCCGGCAGAGTGCCCGCTTCGACTCAGGTGCTCGTGGCAAAAGTGACGCTGACGGGCGCAGCATTCACGGTGAAGTAAGCTTAGGCATGTTGCGTATGATGGTGCGCTACGGTCTTACTGCTTTTCAGCCGGGTTGATTTCAACGTAATCAACGCTCGCATTCTCGCTGCCGTCAGGCACAGCTTCGATGCGGATCACATCGCCGGGGCGCAGGGCGAGTCCGCGTATGCGGCGGCGCGTCGATGAATGCGAGTCCGGCTTCGTCGTCGGCAAGTGATCGTCAGCCCTCCATTCATCAACCAGTTGCTCACCGACGAACAGCTTGAACGCAGACCGCCCATCGCTCTCGTCAAAATACTGCACGTCTAAATCGTACCAGCCGGCCTTGCCGTTAAAGCGAAAGCTCGCCGCGCAACTATGGTCGCCGCCCGCGCACTCAATCGCCTTGCTCCCTGAAGCCGCTTCCCACGGCGTAATGTCGGTGACACGATAGCCGGTCAACTGCATCGCTTCGGCTTCAACGCGATTGGGGTAATGGCCCGCGCGACCTCTCGCATCGGCAATGCTCGACTTGCGCAGAAACCAATTGCAGACTGAATCACGCCACACGCGGGCGTGGCCGGCTTGATACTCCAACCGTGCCAGCACGTCGTCATAGCGCGCTTCATCTATGCGCCCTTTGAGCGCCCGCCAGCGAGAGACAAAGCCGGCGGCAGCCTCCGCGCCTTCGTAATGCGAATCATAAATGTGCTGGATCACCGTCTTGCCCGAATGGAGCAGGTGCGTGTACGGCACGTGATGCATGAACAACAACAACTCATCGGGACAGGTCGCAAGCTGTTCATACAGCTTTGCCACAGGCTCGCGGTATTGGCCGATGTAACCCGTGCCGGTCGCTACGGTGCGATCCATACCGATGCCTTTATCGTCGGCGCGATGCCACTGACCCCAGCCGTTATATTCCGAAGATTCAGGAGCCGGGCCGTAATGAATGTTGATGATGTCGGTCAGCGTGCCCGCGCCGAGCGGCCCCGTGTACTTCTCATAAACCGGCCACGAATCGAGTTCGAGAGATGAGATCGTTTCGACCACCTGCGGGTCGTGGCCAAACGTGAGCCGCGTCCATTCGTCGGCGATCTGCTTGCTTGTCAAATCAGGATTCCACGCCAGCCGCCCGAAGCCATAGAGATTCGCCATCGCCAGATGATGACCGAGCCAAGTCGGACTCTGGCCGACATTCGCAACAGCGACAAAGCCGCCGATAGGGCGATTGAAGGTGTGACCGGCGACGAGTTGTTTGACCGCCGTGCCCGCGCCCTTTGCGTGCATATCAAAGTCGAGCGCCTCTTTCCACATCGGCACGAGAAAGCAGAGGTGGCGCTGCTGGCCCGTGTACTCCTGTGTGATTTGCAGCTCGATCACTTGATTGGTCTTTTCGAGTCCGCCGAACAGAGGCGAAGCCGGCTCGCGCACTTGAAAGTCAATCGGCCCGTGTTTGATCTGCAAGGCCGCGTTGTCATCGAACCGACCATCGAGCAGGTGCAGGTTGTTGTAAGCGGCGGCGGCGCGGTCGTTCTTCAGATTGCGCCAGTCCATATGATGGTCGTAGACGAAGCCGCGATAAAAGATCACGCCCTTGTGCGGCTTCAAGGCGCGGGCGATGACGTTCGCGGCGTCGGCGTGCGTGCGCCCGTAAGCCGACGGCCCCAGCCGGCCTTCGGAGTCGGCCTTCAACACGAAGCCGCCGAAGTCGGGAATTACTTTGTATATCTCGTCCGCCTTCTTCTTCCACCACTCGGCCACGCGCGCGTCGAGCGGGTCGAAGGTGTCGAGGCCGCCGATCTTCTGCGGGCTGCTGAAATCAACCGAAACGAAGAGGCGAACGCCCCAGCCGCGAAAGACTTCACCGATGCGCGCCAGTTGCGGCAGAAATTCTGAAGTGATGACGCGCGGGTTGGCGTTGACGTTGTTGATCGAGCACGCATTCAATCCGACCGACGCCATCAGCCGCGCGTAATCGCGCACGCGGCTCAGGTCGTCAACGACATTGTTATTGGCAAAGAAGATCGAAGGCCCGGCATAGCCGCGCTCAATCGTGCCGTCGAGATTGTCCCAGTGATCGAGCATACGCACGGGCGCGTAAGGACTCTCTTGCAAGTCGAGCAGGTTAACAGGCTCGCGCAATGCGATGCGCCGCAAAAAGGCGAACGCGCCATAGAGCACGCCGCGATCACTGGCGGCTGCGATGATGAGATAGGAATGGCCTTCGCGCTTCAGCGTCTTCAGCACAAAGCCATCGGCTTTTAACGGCGCACGCGGATTGATTGCCGGCAACTTCCCGCGCAGCGCGTCGAGCGTGCCGATCACGATAGCGTCTTCTTGCGGCAGCCGCGATTCGACGCGCAGGTTGCGGCCAAGCATCCGGCGCACGCCGCGCACGAGTTCTTCCCGCGCAGAGTTGATGACGACAGATTGATCGAGCGCGACCACGACCGCAGGCAAACGGTCGTATGCGCGCCGCGCGGCCTGCTCGTCAATCACCTCATAGCGCAGCCACGCGTCATAACCCGGCTCGTGTGATTGCGACGATGCCAGCGTAGACGCTAGCGCCGTGAAGGCGCTGAGCGTCAGGCACAGCAGCACAAACATCGACGTTCGACAGGCATTGATTCTGTCATTGATTCTTATGCCCATTGCTCGCTCATTTCGCCGCGACCGGCAGTCGCAACACGACCAGCGAGCCGGGCGCGAGATCATAATCAAATGAAGACGAAGACACGGTGAGCTTCGTTTCGACCGGCGCAACGTTCATCGGCTGCTCTAAGCTGTTCTCGGCTTTGAGGTCGCCCGTCAGCAGATAGGCCGCGCCGCTTCTGCCGACGCCAGCCGCGCCTGCCAGGTTGATCTTCACTGTGCGACGCTCGGCGCTGGTGTTGACGATCTTCAATATGACTTCATTGCTGCGATTGTCGCGCACGGCGCTGGCGTAGAGATGATCCGCGCCGTTTTTCGCCGCGCCGTTCAGCGTCACCGGCAAAATCTGTGTGCCGCCATTCGCCCCGAAGAGTTTCTGCACATAATAACTCGGCGTGCCAAAGGCGCGCAGATTATCGAACCAGATCAGGTTCGGCGTCCACTGCCACGCTTCGACGTGAGCGAACAGCGGCGCGTAAGACGACATCACGACCACGTCGCCATTGCGTTCGAGTCCGGTCATAAAGGCCGCTTCGGCCAGCGCGCAGCGCCAGTTGTTCGGACGGTTCGCGCGTCCTTTGATGTTGTCGTGCGCGGCGAACTCGCCGGCAAATACTTTCGGGCCGCTGCGATCATACGAGTCATACCGCGATGCGTTATCCAAAAACCATTCCGGCTTCTGGTAGTAATGTTCGTCCATCACATCGGCCTTCAAATCGCGCAAACGCTTCCACAAAAAATCAAACTGCTCGCCCGCAGGTGACGGGCCGGCGCTCGACACCAGCTTGATGTTTGGATGAGCGGCCTTGAGTGCTTTGCGAAAAAGCTCGTAACGCTCAATGTACTGCGGCCCCCACTGCTCATTGCCGACGCCGATCATCTTCAGGTTGAACGGCGCAGCGTGTCCCATCGCGGCGCGACGGCTTCCCCATACACTCGTAACCGGCCCGTTAGCGAATTCGATCAGGTCGAGCGCGTCTTGAATGTACGGGTCGAGCGCGTCGAGCGGCGCGAGCTGGCCGGTGTTGAACTGACAGGCCATACCGCAGTTGAGGATCGGCAGCGGTTCAGCGCCGAGGTCTTCGCACAACAAGAAGTATTCGTAGAAGCCAAGCCCGAACGATTGAAAGTAATCGGGCGTCGCGCGGTTTTTGAATTCGTCGTTCCAACGATTCAGCAGCAGGGGCCGCGCCGTCAAATCACCAATCGTCGTCTTCCACTGATAGCGGTTGTTCAGGTCGTGACCTTCGACGATGCAGCCGCCGGGAAAGCGCACGAAGCCGGGCTGCATCTCTTTGAGCAACCGCACGAGGTCAGGCCGTAAGCCATTCGGGCGATGCTTCCACGTCTCTTTCGGAAAGAGCGAAACCATATCGAGATCAACCGCGCCGCTGCTTTCGATAAAGATGTTCAATCGCGCTTTCGGCTCGGTCGCCGCCGCGCGCAAGGTGGCGGCCAGGCGCGTCCAGCTTTGTGTAATGTTGCTTACTCTGGCTGCGCCGATTCGTTTTCCGCCCGCGCCGACCAGCTCGACGCGCAACGTCACAGGCCGGTTGCCGGCGCGGCGCGCGTAAACCGAAAAATCGTACTCGGCCCCGGCGCGTACGCCGATGCCGCGAAAGCCTTCGTTGCTGATGCCGAAGCCGCCGCCCGCGTTTGCGGTGACGCGCAGGTAATGACGGTTGCCGGCGTTGAGCGGCGTTTCATCGCTTAACTCCATCGTGCCGCGCCCGCCGTCGCGCTCGATCTTCTTCCAGCCCATCAGCGGGTCGGGAAATTCAAACGAGCGATTCTTAATCAACTCGGCGTAGATGCCGCCATCGGCTGCGAAGTTGATGTCTTCAAAAAAGACGCCGAACATATGCGGATTGATCGTTGCGCCGGGGCGGTCTACCTGAACGTCGAGGCGATCACGGTCAGCCGCCCGCGCAAAAGGGATGACCGACGACGCGAAGACCAGCGCCGCCGACAGCGACGAGACGAGACGATGCAGACGAATGCTTTTCATAAAAGTTCGGCCCTTATGAATAACCTGTTGGCGTTTGTTTCCCTGCCTCTCCGTTCGCTTGTGTGCGTTGAGAGGGTGTCAGCATAACACAGGCGGCGCGGTTCGCTGAACGCGCGCGGCGTGGCCGCTTGAATGGCCGGTCGCGTCTCTGTCACAATGTCAGCCCACATTATTGCAAGTGAGATTAACGATGAAATTCAAGGCAATCTGCGCCCTTCTGATGCTGGCGATCTGTTCGGCAGGCATCGCGGCTCCGGCAAGCGCGCGGCGACAAGCCGCGCAAGCCACACGCAAAGCGATTATAAAAGCGACCGGGCCGGCGCGCGATTATCCGGTCAAGCCTGTGCCGTTCACCGCCGTCCATTTCAACGATCAGTTCTGGCTGCCGCGCATCGAGATCAACCGCCGCATCACTATTCCCTTCGCCTTTCAACAGTGCGAAGAGACCGGACGCATCGCCAACCTTGAACGCGCCGCCGCTGCCGTCCGCAACGAACCGAACCGCGACAAGAAGCTGCCGGCTTACCCCTTCGACGACACCGACATTTATAAAGTGATCGAAGGCGCGGCCTACACGCTCAGCGTGCAGCGCGACGCCAGGCTTGAAGCCTACATCGACGGTTTGATTACGAAGATCGCCGCCGCGCAGGAAGCCGACGGCTACCTTTATCCCGCGCGCACGATCAATCCCGAAAAGCCGCACGCCTGGGCGGGCGCTGCACGCTGGGAGTCGGAGCGGATGGACAGCCATGAGCTTTACGAGGTCGGCCACCTGACGGAAGCCGCCGTCGCTTATTATCAAGCCACCGGCAAGCGCGCATTGCTCGACGTGGCGCTCAAGTCTGCGGACCTGCTCGACCGCACGTTCGGCCCCGGCAGGCAGAGCATCTGGCCGGGCCATCAGATCACAGAGATGGCGCTAGCCCGGCTCTACCGCGAAACCGGCGATGCGCGTTACCTGCGGCTGGCGAAATTCCTGCTCGACGCGCGCGGCCCCGACGGCACGAAAGGCAGTGGCCGCCAGTACAATCAATCGCACGTCAAAGTCACCGATCAGGCCGAAGCCGTCGGCCACGCCGTGCGCGCCACCTATATGTATTCGGGGATGGCCGATGTCGCGGCGCTCACGGGTGATGATTCTTACATTCGCGCCATTGACCGCATCTGGGATAACGTCGTCACGAAGAAGCTCTACATCACCGGCGGCATCGGCTCGGTCGGCAACATCGAAGGCTTCGGCAAGAATTACGACCTGCCGAATATGACCGCTTATAACGAGACTTGCGCCGCCATCGGCAACGACTTCTGGAACTATCGTCTCTTCCTGCTGCACGCCGATGCGCGCTACGTCGATGTGATGGAGCGGACGCTTTACAACGGCTTGCTCGCGGGCGTATCGCTCGATGGCAAGTCGTTCTTCTATCCGAACCCGCTTGAATCGAACGGCCAGCATAAACGCAGCCCGTGGTTTGGCGTCGCCTGCTGCCCCGGCAATATGACGCGCTTTCTCGCGTCGGTTCCGGGCTACGTTTACGCCGAGCAGGGCGACAGGCTCTACGTCAATCTCTTCGTGGCAAACACGGCAACGATCAAGATGGATAATGGCCGCACGTTGCGCGTGACGCAGGAGACGCGCTACCCGTGGGCCGGCGACGTGCGAATGACGGTGACGCCTGATCGCGCAAGTCGAATGACGATCAACGTGCGCGTTCCCGGCTGGGCGCGCAACGAAGCCTTGCCGGGCGATCTTTACCGCTTCGCGGATAATGTCAATGAGCCGGTCGTCATTAAAGTCAATGGCCAGCCGGTCACGCTCGACATAGAGAAAGGCTACGCGCAATTGAATCGCGTCTGGAAGCGCGGCGATGTAATCGAGCTTACGTTGCCAATGCCTGTACGCCGCATCGTCGCAAACGAGAAGGTCGAGGCAGACCGCAACCGCGTCGCTTTGCAGCGCGGCCCGCTGGTCTACTGCGCCGAATGGCCCGACAGCCCGACTCATCACGTGCGCAACCTCGTGCTTGATGACGATGCGAAGTTAATGGCGGAATTTCGTCCCGATCTCCTGAACGGCATCACCGTCATCAAGGGCAAAGCGACGGGCCTCGCTTATAACGAGCAAGGGCAGGTCAACAAGAGCGAGCAGGAGTTGGTAGCGATCCCTTACTACGCGTGGGCCAATCGCGGCCCCGGCGAGATGACAGTCTGGATGGCCAACCGCGAAGCCGGCGCGCGAGTGCAGCCCGTGCCTACGGTCGCTTCGACGAGCATGGTGCGGGTGTCGAGTGGCGAACGCGAGGGCGCTATCAACGATCAGGCCGAGCCGCTCTCTTCGAGCGACGTGAGCAACAGCTACTTCCATTGGTGGCCGCACAAAGGCACAACTGAATGGGCCGAGTACGAGTTTGCGAAGCCGACGACCGTCTCCGAAACTGCCGTCTACTGGTATGACGACACGGGCCGGGGCGAGTGCCGCGTGCCTGCCGGATGGCGCGTGCTCTACAAAGATGGCGAGCAGTGGAAGCCGGTCGAGAACCTTCAACCGTATGGCCACGACAAAGACCGCTACAACACGGTCACGTTCAAGCCGGTGCGAACGACGGCCCTGCGCATCGAAGTCACACTGCAACCGAACTGGTCAGCAGGCATTCAGGAATGGCAGGTCAAGCCGTGAAACAAAGAAGCGGCCCCGCACCAGAGCCGCTCCATCCTGTTGTTAGATGAATCGTCCGGCTCATTGCCCAACGAAGAACACGTCCCATGCCCAGCGGCCCGCCCGCGCCCCGTGCGCGTCGTAGACTTTGGCGCGATAGTCGCTTATTTGACGCTTGACCTTACCAGATCAAGAAAGGCGGCCTCTTCATTGCCGTCAAAAGACTCACATTGCGGGAATCTGTCAATCGACATCACCCGGCCATCTTGTAGGTCGTAAGCGGTCACAATCAGGTAGTCTTCGCCTTCAGGGCTGTATTTGAGAAACAGCACGTAGCGATGACCAGTTTCCGGTGCCCCGCGGTTTGCATCCGCAACCAATATGGTCCGGCCACTCGGTAGCACCACGTTTGCGCCGACACGTTCAGTAATGATTTGTTTCCCTACGAGATTGGTCTTACCTTTGAAGACCTCGATGATCTCGGCGGTATACTCGGAATAGGCGGCGGATTTGTTCTCTGTCACATAGCCTTTGGCTTCCGTAATTTTCCCCAATGTCACCAAGTCGCTTTCCGCCACTGGCAAGCCCTGCGGTTCAAACGGGTCGTGTGTAACGATATCCCATCCTAGAGCATCCTCAGGCATACTCTCGAAAGGCTCGATGGTTCCGTATCGCTTGTCTCTAGCCTTCCTGATCCGACGCAAGGCCGGGTCTTGAGGTTCTGGTGCGCGATATTCTGCCCGTGGGAGTGCGGCTCTATTGCGCTGTACTTTTTCAATCTCTGCTTTCTGTCGCTCCTGGTCTTTTTGTCGGCCTGATAAAGCAGACGCCCGCTCCTGCCGGTTAGCAAGCAAAACAATCAAGGCCATCATTGCGATGGCGGTGAAGGTGAATAGTCGAACTGGAATCTTGCTGTGATTGCGCATAGGTTCCTCCAAACAACTCTCGGCGTTACTGTAACCTTATGGCGTAATAAATACACTAATGTAGTTTTTATATCAACTACTATTTATTCATTCGCCTTGTTCGCCGAGACGCTCGCGCAACTGAATCAGTAAGACGGCGAGCGCTTCGCGCCGCTCCGAAGGATTATCGCGTTCAAGGATGTCCCCAACGATCAAGGGGCGCTCGTCGTCGCTAAAGATATTAATCTCTTGCGCGGAATTGTCGTCTGATGTTGTCATGTAGCCGTCCTTTAAGCCGCACGGGCGTAATTAGGCACACCAATCCTGTCACGCCCGCGCGTGCAACTGGGCAAAGTGGGCCGTCATCACGAGTGGCGGCTCACTCGCAGAACTTTTCTGAAGTTATTGAGAGAACCAGTTGGGACGGCAGGAGGGTGGGCCGTGGATGGGCGCGCAGCTTAAAAGGCGCGAGGGTATGGGCGAAGGCAGCGCGAGTGGCAGCCGTCGCGGGGATGCAAGGCGGTGTTGAATCAGCAAAGGCGGGCGCACGTCGGGCGCGTCCGCTTCAGCCTGTGGAAGCGCAACCCTAACAATGGCTCTTGATGATTGCTGTTCAGCAATTTCGGCGGCAGTCTCCTGCCATTCGGGATAAGCCTGAGCGATGGGCGAGGCTATCGCAACGGCACTCGCGGCTCGGGCTTCTTCGATTCTGCCGATGGCGGCCAACTCGACCGCCATCGCGTTGCACCATAATGGGTAAAGGTAGGGATGATTCTTTGCCACCGCTCGAACCATCGCCGCAATCGATTGGAATTCTGCCAGAGAGCCAGCGTGGTCGCCGTCTACGGCCTTGACCGTTGCAAGCTGAAGGGCGGCACAAACGAAGGCGAACGCATCGGTTTCTTTCGCTTGGCGCATCACCTCAACGTGCAGACGTGTAGCTTCTACCCACTCACCTTTGTTCTCAAAGATTGTTGCCAGCGTCAGGAGGGCGCGTGGCTGGTGCAGGTCAGTAAGCAGCGCCGCCGCCCGATCAAGCTGACCGGCTCGCTTAAACAAGACAGCGCGGTAGTAAGTCGCCGCGTTCTGTGCCGGCTTGCACGGGATGGCAAGCAGGGCATGACTGATCTCATTGAGCGCGACGTAATCGCGCGCGCCATATGCGATCTCGGCTAAACGAATCAGTGCCCGCGACTGTGCCTCAATACTTTTAACGGTATTAAAGACGTTTAGCAGTATCGCTCGATTCAACCCTACCTGGCGCATTGCGCCTGAACCTTTTTCTGGAGGCCAAAGGATGAAACTCTCTAAAGTATCCGCATACTTTTGCGCGGTTGTAATGCTTGTCGTGTTGTCGCCGGCATTCGCCAATACCACTAACTCGTCCGCTCCGTTCAACTCGGTTGCGCTCGCCGGCCACACGCAGGCTGGCGGCGTAGCCTGCACGTGCCCCTGTGATGGATGCATCTGCGATCCAGGCGAAGCTCGGTCAGCCTGCACCAATAGCGTGAGCCGCGAGCCGAACACGGATGCGAGCGTTGACACGTCGCCTATGCCCGAATCATCCGGCGATGGCGGCGCATTTTTGTTCGGCTCGCTCATGCTCATGGCGCTTGCTCGCTTCCTGTGGCGCTAAGCGTGCTGCTTGGTTCCCCTGCACGCGCGGGGAAGTGCGCGTGATATCGATGCGGTAGAAGTGACGACCGTAGTTTTAGCTACGGCCTCCCTTCGTGTCAATGCTGAAAGGGCTGCCGGATGGAAAAAATGCCGGCGGTCAGGGAAGTGTGTGCCATTAGGCTGACGACCTGTGCGGATCAGTGGTTGCCAAGCGAACGGCTCTCTTGTATGTTTTTAGCGATTCGCAAAGCAGTTCGTCGGGGGATGCCGGTCAATTCGTCAATCAGTCCGCGCAGTGTAGCATAAGTCACACGTCATAGGTGCGGCCAATGTCCTGTAGCTTATCTCGTCGTCAATTCATCTTCGGCCTGAGCGCGATTGCCGCCGGTGCGTCGCGGTCAACGATGACGCCGGCGCGTGCGTCCGCCTCGCGTGATTCATCGTTGAAGCGCCCCGTCGCCGCCGACCCATTTACGCTCGCGGTCATCACCGACGAGATCGCGCAGGACTTCGGCCACGCGCTCGAAGTCGCCGCTAAGGAGTTCCAACTCGGCTTCGTCGAGCTGCGCGAGTTGTGGGGCAAGAACCTTTTCGCGCTCGATGCCGCGCAGATCCGTGAAGCGAGCGCCTTGCTCAAGCGATTCAACCTGCGCGTCTCGTCCATCGCCTCGCCGATCTTCAAGGTAGACTGGCCGGGCGCGCCGCTGTCGCCATTCAGCCCGAAGCGCGACCAGTTCGGCGCGAGCTTTTCATTCGAGCAACAAGACCAGTTATTAGAGCGCGGCTTCGAGCTGGCACGCGCCTTCGAGACAACGAACATCCGCATCTTTGACTTCTGGCGGCTCGACGACCAGAAGTCTTACCGCGCCGCCATAGACCAGAAGCTCGCCGAGGCCGCCGCTAAAGCCGCCAGGCACGGCATCACTCTCTTGTTAGAAAACGAGCACGCCTGCAACACGGCGACCGGCGCGGAAGCGGCGCGCACGCTTCGGGCCGTGCCGTCGCCCAACCTGAAAGTGAACTGGGACCCCGGCAACGCGGCGGCGCGCGGCGAGACGCCGTTCCCCGACGGCTACAGCCTGTTGCCGAAAGCGCGCATCGGCTATATGCATTGCAAAGACCTCGTGCGCAAACCGGATGGCAAGACCGAATGGGCGGCGATGGGAAAAGGTGTGATTGATTACATTGGCCAGTTTCGCGCCCTCAAGCGCGATGGCTATCGCGGGGTGCTGAGCCTGGAAACGCACTGGCGCGGCGCGGGCACGCCCGAAGAATCATCGCGCCAGAGCATGGCCGGAATGAAAGACCTGTTGCGGCGCGCGGCTTCGGCTTGATCACAGATCGGTGCCGCGCCAAAGAATGGAGGAAGAGATGGCAGAGTCTAATCGCTCACGTCGAGATTTTCTGAAGACCACGGTGGCCGGAGCAGGAGCTATGGCAATAAGCACGCGGGCGTCGAGCTACGCCCGCATACTCGGCGCGAACGACCGCGTCCGCGTGGCGTTCGTCGGGCCGGGCGACCGCGCCCGCGACGCGCTGATCCCGGCTTTTTTGGGACTGGCCGCCGAGTTGAACTTCGAGCCGGTCGCCGTCTGCGACATCTGGAGCAAGCGGCGCGAAGAGGGCGCGGCCTTCGTCTCGCAGCGGGCCGATCACTTCAAAGTGCCGATGAGCGGCGAGCAGTTGGCCAAAGCGCGCAACACCGATGAGCTATACGCGATGAAGAACATCGACGCCGTCATCATCGCCACCGCCGACTTCCAACACGCGGTTCACTGCATGGAAGCCGTGCGCGCCGGCAAAGATGTTTATGTCGAGAAGCCTTTTGCCAACACGATGACCGATGCGCGCAACGCCTTGAAGCTGGTCACAGGCTCGAAGCAGATCGTACAGGTCGGCACGCAACGGCGCTCGACGCCGAATTATATGCGCGCCAATGAATTCATCCGCTCAGGCAAGTTCGGCGACATTGTTGCGGTCGAGATGAGTTGGAACGTCAATCAGCCGGGCCGCTGGCGGCGTCCCGGTGTCGTGCCGCTGCTCAAAGAACAGGACACCGACTGGAAACGCTTTCTCATCAACCGCCCGTTCGAGTCATTCGACGCGCGCAAACATCTTGAGTTCCGCTTGTTCTGGCCTTACTCGTCAGGCATACCCGATCAGTGGATGGTTCATCAGATCGACACCGTGCATTGGTTCACGGGCTACAATCACCCGACGAGCGTCGCGGCCAACGGCGGCATCTACTTTTGGCGCGATGGGCGCAAGAACTACGACACGATGACGGCGGTCTTCGATTATGGCGACGCCGCGCAAGGCGGCAAGGGATTTCAGGTCGTCTACTCGTCGCGTATGACGAACAGCGCCGGCGGCACGAAAGAGATTTATTACTCGAATGGCGGCAGCCTCAATCTTGATACCAACAAGATCAACTCGGCGGGCGGGCTTGAAGCGGGACCGGCCAAAGCGATGGGCAAAGAACCGTTCCTGTTGCCTGAGATGTCGCTGGTCGAAGGCAACGCGCCGCGCGCCGAAACATCGGCCAACACCGGCGTCGATGAATCTACGCTCCTGCATATGCGCAACTGGATGGAGTGCGTGCGCTCGCGACGGCAGCCGAACGCCGACATTCACGCCGCCTATAATCACTCGGTCGCGCTCTGTATGACCATCGCCGCGTTGCAGACCGGCAGGCGCGTCACCTTTGACGACGCCAGACAGGACGTGGTCGTCGGCTAGATCATCTTTCAAGTGAAGTAAGGGGTTCGTCACGATTCACCGCAGAGACGCAGAGAACGCTGAGAGGGCGCGGAGAATAAAGCGTCGGCAATATCTCTGCGCCATCTCTGTGGCCTCTGCGTCTCTGCGGTGAATACACGCTTTGCAATCCGACTTGATTCAGAGGCAATCATGAAAGTCGCCTGTGGGCGCGCGCTCACGTGCCTGATCGTTATCGCTTTGTGCGGAACATTACACATTCACGCGCAAAGCAAGTCAGCGACGGGCGTGCGCGTTGTCCCGAACGAATCGGCGCGGCGCGTTGACGTGTTCGTAGACGGTCAGCCGTTCACGTCTTACATCTGGCCCGACACGATCAAGAAGCCCGTGCTTTACCCATTGCGCACGGCGATGGGCACACCCATCACGCGCGGCTACCCGCTTGAGCCGCGCGCCGGCGAGCGCACGGATCATCCGCATCAGGTCGGCCTGTGGCTCAACTACGGCGACGTGAACGGCTATGACTTCTGGAACAACTCGGACGCCATCAAGCCGGAAGAGCGAAAGCATTACGGCACGATTCGTCACGTTCGCATCAAGCGCGTCGCTAGCGGCAAGGCGCGCGGCGAGCTTGAAGTCGAAACCGAGTGGCTTGCGCCCGATGGCCGCCCGCTGCTGCGCGAAGAGACGTTGTTCGTCTTTAGCGCCGCCGCCAACCGCCGCGCCGTCGAGCGCATAACAAAACTCACCGCGCTCGATCAGCCGGTCGTCTTCAACGACAACAAAGAAGGATTGTTCGGCCTGCGCGTCGCGCGCCAGTTGGAACAACCGTCGAACGAGCCTTCGACCTTCACCGATGCGAGCGGCAAGCCCACGGTCGTTGCGAAGATGGATAACGCGGGCGTTAGCGGCCAGTATCGCAGCAGCGAAGGCAAGACGGGCGATGCGGTGTGGGGCACGCGCGGGCGCTGGGCCAGCCTCGCCGGTCACATCAATGAAGAAACGATCACGCTCGTGATGATCGATCATCCGCAGAATCCGGGCTACCCGACCTACTGGCACGCGCGCGGCTACGGCTTATTCGCCGCCAACCCGCTCGGCCAAAAAATCTTCAGCAATGGCAAGCAAGAGTTGAAGTTCACGTTGTCACCGCGACAATCAGCGACGTTCAGGTATCAGTTGTTGATTCTGTCCGGCGATGTGACGCCCGCGCTGCTGGAATCAGAGGCCGAGCAATTTTCTAAAAAGGACAACCGATGACGAACACGGATTGGGCATACCGCACTCATCATTTACTTCGCTGCGCAGTTCACCGTGCGTTTCGCCGAGCACGCAACGGCTGGCTCTTTGTTATTGTTTTAATGATGGTCGGCTTCGCTTCGACTGACGCCGGCGCGCAAGTGCTCGGCGATCCCATCGACATCAGCCACGACTTTCAGAAGATGGAGCCGGTCTATTTTATCGGCAACCGCGTCATCAGTTTTGACGCGACTACAGGCAACGGCTCGCTCGAATGGGCGCGATACCTGCGCAGCACAACGCTGTCGTTCAACAAGGTAGACGTGACGCTGGCGAAAGGCCGCGCCACAGAGTTTCCCGGCACGGAATATGACGAGAACCCGCAGTTGCCTTTCTCGCTCACCTTCGTCAGCCCGCGCACCGTGCGGCTGCGCATCTCGACGCACGCGCCGACGATCACCGATGCGCCTTCATTGATGCTGGTCGGCAACCCGCCGCGCGATAACTCGTGGCGCGTCTCGCAGGACGACAAAGCCATCACCTACACGAGCGCCTACGGTCGCGTCGTTCTCGTTAAGAATCCCTGGCACGTTGAGTTTTATGACAACGCGGGCCGCTTGCTGACGCGCACACAGAACATCAACGACCCGCACACCTACGCCACGCCGATTCCCTTCTCGTTCATTCGCCGCGCCAGCGACCTGAGCCGCAGCATCGCCGCGACGTTTGCCTTGTCGCACGACGAAAAGATATTCGGATGCGGCGAATCGTTTACGCGGCTCGACAAGCGCGGCCAGAAGGTCGTCGCTTACACGCGCGACGCGATGGGCGTGCAGAACGAGTTGATGTACAAGCCGATTCCATTCTTTCTGAGCAGCAACGGCTATGGCATGTTCGTTCACACTTCGACGCCAGTGACGTTTGACTTCGGCAAGACGTATGACGCGCACAATGTCATCTACAGCGGCGACGAGAACCTCGACCTCTTCGTCTTTCTCGGCAGCCCGAAAGATATTCTTTCCGAGTACACTCAGCTTACGGGTCGCAGTCCCGTGCCGCCGCTGTGGTCGTTCGGCCTGTGGATGAGTCGTATTACTTACAAAGCCGAAGACGAGGTGCGCGACGTGGCGGCAAAGCTCCGCCAGTATCGCATCCCGACCGATGTCATCCATCTCGACACCGGCTGGTTCGAGACCGACTGGCGCAGCAATTATCAATTCTCGACCTCGCGCTTCCGCGACCCCGCGAAGATGATCGCTGACTTGAAACAACAAGGCTTTCACATCAGCCTGTGGCAATACACGTACTTCACGCCGAAGAACGAGATTTACAAAGAAGCGGTTGATAAAGGCTACGTCGTGCGCAATCAGAGCGGAGGGTTGCCGTTTGAAGATGCGGTGCTCGACTTCAGCAACCCGGCGACCGTCAAATGGTATCAGGGCTTGCTCGCCAATCTCTTAAAGATGGGCGTCAGCGTTATCAAGGCTGACTTCGGCGAAGGCGCACCGGCGAACGGGCTTTATGCGTCGGGCCGCACGGGCTTCTATGAACACAACCTCTACCCGCTGCGCTATAACCAAGCCGTAGCCGAGATTACTAAACAGATAACGGGCGACACAATCATCTGGGGGCGCAGCGCGTGGGCAGGCAGTCAGCGTTATCCTCTGCACTGGGGCGGCGACGCCGAGAACACTGACTCGGCGATGGCTGCCGAACTGCGCGGCGGCTTGTCGTTCGGGCTGTCGGGCTTTACCTACTGGAGCCACGATGCAGGCGGCTTCGTTGATCCGTCGCCGCGCGATCTGTATGGCCGCTGGCTCGCGTTCGGCGCGCTGACTTCGCATACGCGCACGCACGGCGCGCCGCCGAAAGAGCCGTGGGGTTATGATGAAGCCTTCGTTGACCAGTTCCGCCGCACGATTGAATTGAAGTACGCGCTGATGCCTTACATCTACGCGCAAGCAGTGGACTCATCGGCGCACGGCTACCCGATGTTGCGGACGTTGTTCTTCGAGTACCCGGATGACCCTACGTCGTGGACGATTGACGATCAATATATGTTCGGCTCCGACCTATTGGTCGCGCCCTTGATCGAGGCAGGCAACAGCCGCAGAGTCTACCTGCCGCCGGGCACGTGGATTGATTATCAGAGCGGCAAGGTTTATCCGGGCGCGCAGTGGCATCAGCTCAGTGCCGGGCAGGTTCCGGTGATTCTGCTGGTCAAAGATCACGCCGTCATCCCGCACGCTGCCGTCGCGCAGAACACAGCGGCGATAGACTGGAAGAACATCGAGCTGCGCGTCTTCAGTACTGACACGTCACAGGCGATGGGATTGTTTGCGATGCCGAAAGGCAACGTGCAAAGGCTGACGCTCAATGGCGTGGGCCAGAGCTTCGCGTTGACGAGCGACCCGCTCAAAGGCCAGGTGACGTGGCAGATCAAACGGCAAACGACGAGCGATAGATAAACAGGGAGAGGTTGTGTTGAAGAGACAGACAGTTGTTCTACTATTATTTATATTTGCTCTTTTATGCAGCACCGCAAGGGCGCAGAACGAGAGCTTGCCGATAAAGTTGCTGTCGCCTGACGGGCAGCTTGAAATCACCGTCGCGCTCAACGAAGGAGCGGTGGTCTACGCGGTGGCTTATCGCAATCAGCCGGTGATTGTGCCGTCATCACTCGGCCTCGAATTCAAACAAGGCGGCTTGCTGTCAAAGCACCTGCGCGTGACCAGCACGCGGCGCGACGCGCACGACGAAACCTATCCGCTTGTGGCCGGCAAGGCGCGGCAGGCGCGCGATCACTACAACGAATTGATTGTCTCGCTCGAAGAGTCGCAAGCGCCGCAACGCAAGCTGGATTTGATCTTTCGCGCCTATGACGATGGCGCGGCGTTTCGTTACCGATTGCCCGTGCAGGCTGGGCTGACTGATCTTGAGATTGCTGCTGAACGCAGCGAGTTTCGCTTTCCCACCGACCTGACCTGCTGGGCGTTGCAGCTCGGCAGCTTCACCACGAGCTACGAAGGCGAGTATGACCGCATTACCTTGAATCGCATCAGCGCGAATGCCATTGTCGGGCTGCCACTGGTCGTGCAGTCCCGCGACGAAACGATCACGGTCGCTCTCTCGGAAGCCGACCTCGATGATTACGCCGGGATGTATTTCACCGGCTTGAACAACGGCTATGGCGTGGCGAGCCGACTCGCGCCGCGCAAGGATGACGCAACCGTTGCTGTGCGCGGTCACGCAGGCAATGACGGCTTTCGCACGCCGTGGCGCGTCATCATGGTTGCGAGCCAGCCGGGCAAGCTGATCGAGTCAACGTTGATTATGAATCTCAACCCGCCGGGCGCAATCGGGGATGCGTCGTGGATACGACCGGGCCGGGCGGCGTGGGACTGGTGGTCAGGCCCCGTCGCTGCTGGCGTCAAGCAAGTCGGAATGAACAACGAGACGATGAAGTACTACATCGACTTCGCCTCAGAGTTCGGCCTTGAATATATGCTGATCGACGCGGGCTGGTACACGCCGGTCGCGTGGGGGCCGAACGCCGACCTGAAGGCCGACATCACGAAGACGGTGCCGGCCATCGACCTGCCCGCGCTGGTCGAATACGCGCGCTCGCGCAAGGTCGACATCTGGGTCTGGTTGAACTGGGTTCCGACCAATAATCAAATGGACACGGCGTTTCCTTATTACGAGAAGCTCGGCATCAAAGGCGTCAAGGTCGATTTTATGGACCGCGACGATCAAGAGATGGTCGCGTTCTATCATCGCATTGTGAAGACGGCTGCCGCGCATCACTTGATGGTAGATCTGCACGGCGCGTACAAACCGACGGGACTTGCGCGCACCTATCCGAACTACATCACGCAGGAAGGCGTGATGGGCGCGGAATATAACAAGTGGTCGGCGCGCGTGACGGCTACGCACAACCTGACGCTGCCGTTCACGCGTATGCTGCTGGGGCCGATGGATTACACGCCGGGCGGCTTTCGCAACACGGCGCGGCAAGAGTTCAAGATTCAAAACACCGGCCCGCAGGTGATGACGACGCGCGCACAGCAACTGGCGATGTATGTTGTTTATGAAAGCCCGTTCGCTTGCGTCTCTGACAGCCCCGACGCTTATCGCGGTCAAGCGGGGGCGGAGTTTCTGAAAGTCGTGCCGACAAGCTGGGACGAGACGCGCGTGCTTGCCGGCGAGATCGGCCAGTACGTCGTCATCGCGCGCCGTCACGGGCGAGAGTGGTACGTCGGCGCGATGACCAACGAGCAAGCGCGTGAAATCGAAGTGCCGCTTAGTTTTCTTGGCGGTGGCAATTATCAGATGACCGGATTTGCGGATGGGGCGAAGCCAGTGGATGTTATTCCGATTACGGAACAGATCACAGGCGGAAAACGCGACCGCGTTTTAAATTATCTCAGCTTCAAGCTCGCACCGGGCGGCGGCTGCGCGCTGCGGTTCACCGCGAAGTGATATGGAAAGCGCCGCTTTTGACGCGGCCCTTCACCAACATACGGTGCGTTAAGCTCCGCAGCCCGCTGAAGCGGGCTTGCCGCAATGCGGAAAAGTCTCGCAGCCCGCTTCAGCGGGCTTTCCCAAAAGGCGATTAGGCCAGCGCTTCTAGCGCTGGTTAATGACGCATCGAGAACAACGGGAGGGCGCTTTAGCGTCCTTCTCGCCTCGGCTTTAGCCACAGGATTACGGGATGGCTAAAGCCGGTCGAGCAAGCCCGTTAAAACGGGCTACATATTGCTGCACGGCTGTGAACCAGCCCTAAAGGGCTGGCCTACGTGCCCTCTGGGTAAGCCCGCTGAAGCGGGCTGCGGAATGGCCGACTGATCCATAAGATCAAAGCGGAATGACTGCTGATCCATAAGATCAAAATGGTGATGACGAATAAACTTTACATCCACCTGCTATTCAGAATTGTCCTGCTGGCGGCTTTCGCCACACCGTTGATGGCATCGCCGCTGCGCGCGGCAGAGTCGCCTTCGCGGTTCTTTCCCACCAAAGACCTGATGCCGGTGGGCGTCTATTATTACCCTGAACACTGGCCACACGAGCAGTGGGAGCGCGACTTCGCCAGGATGGAAACGATGGGCTTCGAGTTCGTTCATATGGGCGAATTCGCGTGGGCCTTTATGGAACCCGAAGAAGGCCATTTCGATTTCGCCTGGCTCGATGAAGCCGTCGCGCTCGCTGCGCGCCATCACCTGCGCGTCATCCTCTGCACGCCGACGCCGTGCCCGCCCGCGTGGATGGACGAGAAGTACCCGCAGACGTTTCTCATCGGCGCGGACGGGCGACAGCGCGAACACGGCTCGCGCGGCAACAACGCGCTGAGCGATTCGACCTACCTGCGATTGAGCGAGCGCGTCATCACCGAGATGGCGCGGCGCTACGGCAAGCACCCGGCGGTGTGGGGCTGGCAGTTAGACAACGAGCCGGGCGCGCAGCCCGATTACAGCCCCTCGGCGCAGGCCGCTTTTCGTGAATGGCTCAAGTCGCGCTACAAAACGATTGATGTTTTGAACCGCGAATGGGGCGCGGCGTTTTGGAGTCTGCGTTACAACAGCTTCGATCAGGTGCGCATTCCCAACCCGACTTTTCTTTATGGTGTGAGTCCCCACGCAATGCTCGATTTCCGTCGCTTCACCGCCGATCAGACCGGGCGCTTTCTTAATCAACAAGCCGCCTGGCTGCGTCGTCACGTCGCCGCGACGCAATGGATCACGACCAATTACATCGTCAACATCGGCAGCGCCGACCCGCGCCGCTCGACCGATCTCGACTTTGTCTCATTCACGCTCTACCCAGTTAGTGGCGGCCACAACCTCGGCGATGAAGGCTTTCGCTTAGGCTGGCAGGACGGTATGGCATTTGGCGGTTCTTACTACAAACCCATCAAGGGCATCACCGGCGTGATGGAGTTGCAGCCCGGCCAGGTCAACTGGGCGCGCATCAACCCGCAGCCCGCGCCGGGTGTCGTGCGGATGTGGCTCTGGCACGCGTTTGCGAGCGGCTGCTCGTTCGCCTGCACCTATCGCTTTCGCCAGCCGCTCTACGGCAGCGAGCAGTACCATTACGGCATCATCGGCCCGGACGGCGTGACGCCATCGCCTGGCGGCTTGGAATACAGCCAGGTTGCCCGCGAGATGCGACAACTGCGCAATCGCTTTGATGCGAAGGCTGCGCCGCCCGCTGATTACGTCGCGCGCAGAACGGCGGTGCTCTGGAATCACGACAACCTCTGGAACATCGACCAGCAAAAACAGACGGCGCTGTGGGACACCTGGGGCCACACGTTTCGTTATCAGGAGATCGTCAAGTCATTCGGCGCGCCGCTTGAGTTCATCAGCGAGGCGGACGACTTTTCAAAGTACCCGGTGCTCGTCGCCCCGGCTTATCAATTGATTGATGAAGAACTGGTGCGCAAGTGGACGCGCTACGTCGAGCAGGGCGGGCATCTGGTGTTGACTTGCCGCACCGGGCAGAAGAAGCGCAACGGCCAGTTGTGGGAAGCGCGCTGGGCCGAGCCTATCTATTCGCTCATCGGCGCAGAGATTCCTTTCTTCGACCTGCTGCTTGACGATGGCCGTGGCGAAGTCGAGATGAACGGCGCGACGTATTCGTGGAACGCGTGGGCCGACGTGCTGAAACCTACGGGCACAACCGAGACGCTGGCGAAGTACGCGAATCAATTTTATGCGGGCCAGTCGGCGGTGACTTATCACCGGCTCGGCAAAGGTAGCGTCACTTACATTGGCGTACAGACTCGTGATGGACGCCTGGAGCGAACGGCGCTCGCCGAAGTCTATCGCCGGGCCGGCATTGCGACGGCGGATTATCAAGAAGGCGTTTATGTGGATTGGCGCGATGGCTTCTGGGTGGCGGTGAATTATTCGTCGCGTCCGGCGCAACTATCACTGCCGCGCGGCGCAGAGATTTTGATGGGAAGCAATCCGCTGAAACCGGCTGACGTTCTGATCTGGAAATAAGCAGCGAGCAACGTGTGTCTTGAAATCTCATCGAGCCGCGAAGCGGCAGGGAGAGGGTAGCCAGAGGCGGAACCTCTGGAAGAGGATAGCCAGAGGTGAAACCTCTGGAAGAAGGTAGCCAGAGGTGAAACCTCTGGAACCAACGGCATCAACCTTCCCGCGTTGAAGGCGCGGCCAGATCATCTGGCGCTCCTTCAGAGCGCGATCATCATATGCTGCTTGATCCAAGACGTTGCACGTCTCCTGTCCAGACGTTGCACGTCTAGCTACCTTCTCATTGCGCCTCCGGCGCAAACTTGAACCTCAAGATGAACGATCAGCCTGTGTGCCCCTCTTGCTCGCTCTCTTCTTGCTTCGCCCGATCACTTCACAATCGGCGTCACGGTGACTTTGCGGAACCAGACTTTGCCGTGATCGCCTTGCAGCATAATCGGGCCATCGGCGGCTTCATCGCTGTCGAGCGCGCCGCCGGTGATGCCTTCGAGGATGGCGTTGTCTTGAACGGTCTGGCCGTTGAGCACGACCGTGACGCGGTTGCCGACGACCGTCGCTTCCATCGTCTGCCACTCGCCCGCAGGCCGACTGGCGTTGACGCGCGGCGAGACGCGGCTATAGATCGCCATATGGCCGTGGCTTTCAGGGTCTTTGCCGTAATCATCCAGCACTTGCAACTCGTAACGCCCGCGCAAGTAGATGCCGCTGTTGCTGTCTCTCTCAAGCTTGTACTCGGCTTGAATCTTGAAGTCTTTGAAGTGTTGCTTCGAGACAAGATTATTGGCGTGCGGCGCGTTGACCATCACGCCGTCTTGAACCGTCCAGCCCGACGGTTGCCCTGGGTGCTCGACGCCCCACGCACCCATGCTCTTGCCATCGAACAGTTCGACGGGCTTACCGAATCGGTGTTTCGCGTTGGCATCCGAGCGGCCCCACTTCGGCGGGCGCACGCCGACAAAGCTGACTGTCTCTTTATCTGTGGTGATCTTGCCGACCAGCTTGCCGCCTTCGACCCTCGCGGTATAGACCTGCTTGCCGTTCGATAAGGCGAATTGCAATTCGCTATTTTGAACAGTGAGGCTGGTCAGCTTAAAGACGCTGCCGCCGCGATTCAGGAACCAGCCCGATAGCTGACCGCCGTCATCTTTGACTTCGAGCCAATAGATGCGCTTGCCTTCCGGCGCGGTCGCAGTGATGTCCCACTTGCCGAGAAAGGCTTTGTCCTGCGCCGCCGCCAGCACAGGCAGGGCAAAGATGAAAAGTAAGGCGATTAGTTTAAACCTCATGTCTTCTCCTGTTTAATAAAAACCGTGATGATATGGTAATACGACCAGATCACGCCGCGTAGCGGCGGTTGAACTTAGCCAGGCGTTTCAACGCCTGGAATTTATGTTGAGCGCATCCGCGCGTCGCGTAGCGACGGCTGAATGCCGGGTGGTTCAGGCGTCGCTGACGCGACGCGGTAATCATCGCGCTACCGGATACAGGCGTTGAAACGCCTGCCTAAATTCAGTTGCCGCTACGCGGCATTACCCACGTGGCCTTTGCACGGCATTACCCGCGTGGCCTTTGCACGGCATTACCCTCGTAGCCTTTGCGCGGCATCACCATTGTCTTTGCGCGGCATTACCATTGCCACTTCCGCATTCTCCCACCATTCACGCATCCTGTTCATCGCGGTCTTCACCGCTCAAGCTAACTCGGTGCGGCCCGGCGTGGCCACCGGCGGCACGGCCAGCGGTCCCCAATCGAGCTTCGCCGGCATCAACACTTCAGTCGAATTGAGCGCCTGTTCCCACGTCACCGCTTTGCCCGTGTAAGTAGACATACGACCCATGATCGCGGTCAGCGTGCTTTCGGCAACGTTCTTCAATTCATTGACCTGGCGACCGGCGCGTATGATCTCGATCAAATCGGTGTGCTCCTGCACGTAAGGCTCGTTGTCCTGCTGGCGCGGGAAGCTCCACGACTTTTCGCCGGTGAGTTGATAGCGCGTGCCCGCCGCAAGCATCGCCGCGCCTTTCGTGCCGACCAACGCTTCAGAGACGTTCTTTTCACAGCCCTCAATCTGCCGGCACATACTCATCAGGTGCATGCCATCTTCGTATTCATAATCCACCGCGAAGTGATCGAAGATGTGACCATAGGCCGGCTCCGTCCTCACCTGTCGCCCGCCCATGCCGACCGCGCGAACCGGATGCGCGCGCATCGCCCAGTTGACGACATCGAGATTGTGAACGTGCTGCTCGACGATATGATCGCCCGACAGCCACGCGAAGTAGAGCCAGTTGCGCAACTGCCATTCGAGGTCGCTCCAGCCCGTTTGGCGATCTTTCTTCCACAAGCTGCCTTGATTCCAGTAACAGCGCGCCGCCACGAGCTGGCCAATCGCGCCGTCGTGAATCTGCCGCATCGCTTCGACGTAGCCCTTCTGGTGGCGGCGTTGCGTGCCGGCAATGATGCAGAGTTTCTTGGCGTTCGCTGCATCATAAGTCTCAAGCACTGAGCGTATGCCCGGCCCATCCACCGCCACAGGCTTTTCGGTGAAGATATTCTTGCCGGCGGCGACGGCAGCCTTCAGGTGAAGGGGGCGAAAACCCGGCGGCGTCGCCAGGATGATGTAGTTAGCATCACTCGCAATAACTTTCTCGTAAGCGTCAAGCCCTGTGAAGCAGCGGTCGTCAGTGACGGCCAAATTATCAGGAACCGATTTCATTAGCGCGGCGCGGCTGCCGTCGAGCCGGTCTTTGAACGTGTCGCCCATCGCAAAGAGCTTAACGCCGGGCGCGCTCTTGATGGCGTTCTCGGCTGCACCAGTGCCGCGCCCGCCGCAACCGACCAGGCCGATGCGAATCTCGTCAGAGCCGGCGGCATACGCGCCCGGCAGGTTGTTCCAATTGAGCAACGTCGTCGCCACCGCCGCCGCGCTGGTCGTCTTCAGGAACGTGCGGCGCGACGTTTGATCTGCGTTATTCGTCTTCTTCATTCTGCCTCCTTATATTTCCTTTGATTAATAAAAGCCGGCGCGGTCATCACCATCAAGCGACCGCTGAAACCTTATAACTGGCCACTGACCACTGGCCACTGGCCACTGCTCAAGGGCTCTGTCTCGTCACGCGCGAGCGCAAGCCCTTCAGGTTCTCATACTCTTCGAGCGGGCGAAGGATGCGAAAGCCGACCGTGATGGCTTCGGTGTGCCACCAGATGCTTTGCGGGCGCTGCGGGTCGCGCTTGCTCCACTCCGGCGTCGAGGCGCGGCGCGCGGCGCTGCGCAACCGCGCCGCGTCGTCATCCCACGAGCCGCCGCGCACCACGTTCGGGTAACGCTTCTCCGTAGGCAGTCGCAAGGGGTTCACCGCGCGGGCCTGTAGCGTCGAGTAAAAATCCTTGTCGTATTCGTCCAATACCCACTCGGCGACGTTGCCGTGCATATCATACAAGCCCCATGCGTTCGGCTTCTTGCGGCCCACGGGGTGCGGCTGCGCGTCCGAATTATCCGCGTACCACGCATAGTCGCCAAGCTTGCCGGCATCGTCGCCGAAGGCATAAGCCGTCGGAGTCTTCGCGCCGGCGCGGCAGGCATACTCCCATTCGGCTTCGGTGGCCAGGCGATAGGTCTTGCCCGTCCGCGCTGAAAGCCAGCGGCAATACTCCATCGCCGCGTGATGAGTCATACTAATAGCCGGCATACGCCCTTTGCCATAGCCGAACGATTCGTCGGCGTAAGGCGGCGTCGGGCGCGTGACGGCATCGGCGGTCGCAGGCTTCGCCGCGTCGCTATCACGCGGCGCTTCGCGCAGGCTCTCGTTGAAAGCGAACTGATCGTACTCGTCCCAGGTGACTTCAAATTTGCCGATCCAGAACGGGCGAATCTGCACCGTGTGGGCTGGCCCCTCGTCTGCCGCACGGTCTTTTTCGGTTGCCGCGCTGCCCATCACGAACTCGCCGCCGGGAACCGGCATCATCTCGAACTTGATGCTGGTGTCGGGGATCGTTTCGCTGTACGGGCGCATCTCCGATGGCTTCATCTTTTGTAATGGAAATTCCGCATTCGCCAATCGCGGCAGGTAGCCCAAAGCGGGCAGCAGCAGGCAGAGCAGGTACAGACCGCACAGGCCGAATCGTCGCATCTAGCTTGTCCCCAATAACCAACGTAGGCTTAGTCCAGCAGGCGTGCTAGGATTGCGCGATGGCTCGAACGAAAGCACTGTCCATTAGCATCATCGTGATGGCCGCGCTGATAGCCTTCACGGCTGCCAATGGCCAATTAAAAGCAAAAGCCGAACAGACCAGGCTGGCTCGCTATGAATTCACCGAAGCGCATATGGGCACTCAATTCCGCATCGTCCTTTATGCTCAGGATGAAGAGACGGCCCGGCGCGCTTCCGCTGATGCCTTCAATCGCATCGCGCGGCTCGATGCTACCATGAGTGATTATCGAGAGACCAGCGAACTGATGACAGCCTGCAAGCAGGCGGCCCGTCATTGGGTCACGATCAGCGAAGACCTCTTCCGCGTGCTCACGCTCTCGCAGCGATTCGCGCGCCAATCGGCGGGCGCATTCGACGTGACGGTCGGGCCGGTGGTGCAGTTGTGGCGGCGGGCGCGGCGTCAGAGTGAATTGCCGGATGCTAAAAAATTAGCCGCTGCGGGCCGGCTGGTCGGCTACACAAAACTACATCTGGACGCGCAGCGGCGGGCAATGCGACTGGACATTGAAGGCATGCGATTGGACCTCGGCGGCATCGCTAAAGGCTACGCGGCGGACGCGGCGCTCGCGGTCTTGAAAGAACGCGGCATCACCATCGCGCTCGTCGCCGCCGGCGGCGACATTGTCACGAGCGATGCGCCGCCCGGCGCGCAAGGCTGGACGGTCGCCGTTCGCGCGCTCGCGGCTCAAGACGAAACGTCAATGATTCACCTGTTGCTCGTCAATGCAGCGGTCTCGACATCGGGCGACGCCGAGCAGTTCGTCGAGATCAACGGCACGCGCTACTCGCATATCATCGACCCGCGCACGGGCCAGCCGCTCACCGGGCGGCGCAGCGTCACGGTCGTCGCAGCAAACGGCACAACATCCGACGCGCTCGCTACGACGGCGAGTGTGCTCGCAGCTTCACGCGCGTTGCGATTGATAGACCGCACGCCGCACGCCGCCGCACACATCGAGGTGATCGAAGTAATGGCGACTGGCCGCATCATCACCAGCGAATCTCGACGTTGGTCGAGCATTCCAAAGGTGTCATTTGAAATAATGCAAGAAGATTAGCCGACGAGTCGCAAGCCTTCGGGCAACGATTCGCCAAAGATGCGCAAGGCGTCTGTGCGCGCGGGCGGGACGTAGGTGCGCAAGGATTCGAGCAGTTCATCAGCGTGGCCGGCTTCGGTGAGGCGCGCAATCACTTTACCGCGCAACGCTTCGTCAATGTCGCGCTCGGCATCATTGGTGAACGCGGCGAGTTGAACCATTGCGAGCGCCACGTCCACCGTCATCTCAGGTATTGCCAGCAGCGCCTTGATCCACGGCTGCGCCGCTTCGATGGGCACGACACAGTTGAGTCGGCCATAAAACGGTATGCGCGCGCCGAGCCGTCCGAGCGACCAGAGATAGCCTTTGTTCGCCGGCCTCTCTTTGATCTTGCCGAGCAATTCTTTGCCGAGAGCCACACGCGTCGGCGCGGGCAGATGCTCAAGGCTCGCCAGCAGCCGCCAAGCTTCGTATTCGATTTGCGTGTTGGGCCTCGACGTAGGCTTTTTGCCGCCGATGCCGAGCGTCGAGATCAAACGTTGATAAAGCTCTTGCTGCTGGCCCGCGTTCAGCCCGCCGGCGACTCTGCGCCACAAGACCAGCCATTCGACCTGGCCTTGAACCTCTTTCGGAAAGATCAAGCCGATCATATAAATCTTGCGCGCCTGCTGCAAGCGCCAGTCGTCAACCGCCGCGCCAAAGCCGGGACGCAAACAGAAGCCGAAGAGGTTGAGCCAGCGCGCTTCGTACCGCGCGCTCTTCTTGCGCCCGTCGTTTGTGTCGAGCATCACGTCGCAGAGCTTGCGAATCGCCGCCATCGGCCACGCGTCTTTGCCATAACCGAGCGCGGCTTCGAGCTTGCCGACGAGCGATTCGGGCGTCACCGCCTCGGTCGCCATTGCGTCGCGCTCGCTGCCGAAGACGGCGCGGATCAACCGCGCTGCCGAGTCAATCGCTTCTTCAGCGATAACCGTTTCGCTTTCTTCGGCGCTCGGCTCATCCTGCTCTGCGCTCGTGTCCGCGCCGCGCAACTGGAAGCCGAGCCGCCAGCGATGATCGGTCTTGAGTGATTCACACCACAATTCCAGCGTGCCGACTTCGGTGAAGTTGATGCGTAATCGCACGGTCAGTTCGGCCTCGCGCGAACGCTTGCCGTAACGCAGCACGGTAATCAACGGCGCGTGGCGATGCGCTTCCGCTTCGTCCAACGCAACCACGTCGCCGTGTTGATCGTGCCGCACGGTCGAGCTGTAAAGCGTGAACGAGACGGGTCGATTGGTCAGCACAGTGAAGGCGCGGTCGGCAAGCTCCAGGCTCGTGCCCTCTTCAGTGCCGCGCGGCATCACGCACACGGCTTGCACGCGAGAGCTTTCGGCTTGCGCGCTCGTCTGCACGCCGATGTAGTACGCGCGCGGGCTGCCGCCGCTGATGCGCAAACCGCCGCCGCGTCGCACCTCCGCGTAATAGGCCGCGCCGATGGCCACTGCCGCTTCCGGCGCGTCGTTGTCGAGCACTTTCGGTTTGTAACGTTTGCCACGTTCGCGGAACCACTCGGTCAGCGCGGCGATGATGCGCTCGCGCGTGAGAGCCGGCGCGAAGAACCCGCCGTTGAACAGCACGGCGTCGGGACGAACCATAGACCATTTTGGATTTTCATGGCTTAGCGCTTTCGCGCTGGCGATTTCGGATTTTGGATTATCAGAGTCGTCTTGGTTTGCCGAAGCGGATAGGTTCTCTGCGGCGAAGCTCTTGGTGAGGAAGTCGGCGAGGTGGCGAGTGATGGCCGGCTCAGTTGCGTAAGGCAGTCCGAGTTCGCGCAGGCCGCTGCGTCGATCACGAGCCGGCAGATCGTCGGCGGCAACGAGCGGCAGAAAGCCATTCAGCAATGTCTCTTCAACTTCAGCGCGCGTCAGCTCAGTCGTCAGCCTGCCGCCGATGAGGCTGCGCCCGCTGCCGAGCATGCTGACCGGCACGCGCTCGGCTTCAACATCACTGAGCAATCGCTCCTTCGCCGCGCAGCATTGCCGCGCCAGCGCCAGCCGCTGCCTTAAGCCAAGATTAGGATTGCCGAGCTTTGCTTCGACGCGACGCGCCAGCGCCAGGTCAACGTTGTCGCCGCCCAGCAACAGGTGCTCGCCAATGGCCGTGCGCTCGAAACGTATCTCGCCTTCGACGATGCGAACGCGAATCAGGCTGAAGTCGCTAGTGCCGCCGCCCACGTCGCAGATCAAAACCAGATCGCCATCTTTGAGCCGCCGCTTGAGCGTGCTGCGATGCCCGTTGATCCACGCGTAAAAAGCGGCCAGCGGTTCTTCGAGCAGCGTCAGATTTTTTAACCCGGCATCGCGCGCCGCCTGCACCGTCAATTCGCGCGCCTCTTCGTCAAACGAGGCCGGCACGGTCAGCACGATCTCTTGCCGCTCGAAGCGCGCTTCATCGTTCGCCGCTTCAGGCGCGAAGGTGTAGTTCCAAGCATCGCGCAAGTGAGCCAGATAACGCGTCGCGGCTTCGACCGGCGAACAGGCGAACTGCGGCTGCTCGCTTCCCCAAGGCAGAATCTTCGCCGTGCGATCTACGGCATCGTGACATAGCCAGGACTTCGCTGAAGCGACTTGCCTTCCGGGAACGAGCGCG
The DNA here is from genome assembly GCA_045807725.1 of Blastocatellia bacterium. Classification (GTDB taxonomy): domain Bacteria; phylum Acidobacteriota; class Blastocatellia; order UBA7656; family UBA7656; genus DATENM01. The sequence continues at coordinate 44,189 of JBJMGV010000110.1, forward strand.
CCCTGTTCGCGCGCAAGCAGTCCAACGACCGGCGATGATTGATCCTGCCACGGCAGCCGCAAACGGCCCGTTGTTAGTTCACGCTCGTCGGCGAAGTAAAGAAATGAAGGCAGCGTCGAGGCCGCGCCCACTTCGCCTTCGGCGATCAATTGCGGCACGGCGAACGTGTGAATCGTGGGGGCATTGTTGCGGGCGGCCTCGCGCGTGTCGATGTAAGCGACCGCCGAGTTGGTCGTGCCCAGGTCTATTCCGATCAGGTAACGGCTCGATGACTGCATCGCTACGACTGCCGCGCCGCTACTCGTCGTCGCGCTCGCGGATGTTGAACTCAAGCTTCCAGCGCTGCTGGTTGTCGCGCGAGACGCACCACAGCTCCAGCGTGCCGACTTCGGTCACGCGGCTTTCAAGCCTGACCGGCAGCACGGTGTCTTCCTGCCCGTCGAGTTTCAAGGTTACTTCAAGCGGACTCAGCTCTTGAATCTCGTCGCCCCAATCTTCGATGAGGCTGCCGATCTGATCCTGTCGGCGCACGACCGAACTGAGGTAGCGGAACTCGGCAGGCTCGCCGACAACCAGCCCGAACTCGCGGTCGGGAATCTTCGCTTCAGTGCCTTCTTCCATACCGAAGGGCACAACGCAAAGCGCCTTGAGCGGCGCTTCCATACCGGGCACTGCCGGCATCGCGCTCTCGATGCCGATGTAATAACTGCGCGGCGCGCCGCTGCGTATGCGTACGCCGCGTCCACGCTTGGCCTTGCCATAATAAGCTGCGCCGCGCGCGACGGCGTGATCGAGATCAGGCGCGGCCAGCACTCTTACCGGCTCTAATGCTTCAGCGGCAAGCCAGGTGTTTAACACATCGACCAAACGGTCGCGCAGCATATCGGCTTTCATCACGCCGCCGTTAAACAGAATGTGCGTCGGCGCAGCAAGGCCGCTCTCGCCGCGTCGCATTGCTTCGGCGTCAGCGCCGTCTTGCGCTTGTCGAGCGAGAAAGCGCGCAAGGTGTTTCGTGATGGCCGGGTCGGCGGCGTAAGGCAAGCCGAGTTCTTGAAAGCCGACGCGGCGCTGCCTGGCAGGCATCTCGTCACTTGCGGTGCGCGGAAAGAATCCGTCAACCAGAACCTGCGTGATGTCGTCGCGCGTCAGCTCAGTCTTGATCGTGCCGCCGACAAGTTTAGTGCCTTTGCCTAAGAGCGTGATGGGTTCCTTCTGACTCTTCGGATTGGCGAAGAGTTTTTCTTTAGCGATACGGCACTGATGCCACAGCGCGTGCAGTTGCCACGTGTCTATGCGATGGCCGTTGTCTTCGAGCCGCTTTTGCAGCAAGCGCGCCAGGGCTAAATCCATATTATCGCCGCCGAGCAAGATGTGTTCGCCGACCGCGACGCGCTTGAGCGTCAACTCGCCGCCTTCTTCTGAAACCGTAATCAAGCTGAAGTCGGTCGTGCCGCCGCCAACGTCGCAGACCAGAATCAAGTCGCCGACTTTGACCTGCTTGCGCCAGCCTTCGCCCTGACTTTCGATCCACGCGTAGAAAGCCGCTTGCGGCTCTTCGAGCAACGTCACCTGTCGGAGTCCTGCTTGTTCGGCAGCGCGCAAGGTCAGCTCGCGCGCTTCTTCATCAAACGAAGCGGGGATAGTCAAAAAGACTTCTTGCTCGGCGAGTGCGAGTTCCGGTTTCTTTTTGGCGACCTGATAATCCCACGCGTTGCGCAGGTATTCGAGATAACGCGCAGAGGCTTCGACCGGCGAAACCTTTTGCACTTCGTCGGGCGCGCGCCACGGCAGGATGGGCGCGGCGCGATTGACCGCCGCGTACGAGAGCCACGACTTGGCCGAAGCGACGAGCCGCGCGGGATTCTCTGCGCCGCGCTTGCGTGCGAGTTCGCCGATGACGACTTGCGCTTTGCGATCCCACGGCAGCGCCGTGCTGCCTTGCGGGAAGTCCATCTCGCCGGGGATGTAGAGGAACGACGGCAGCATCGACGGCTCGGCCACTTCATTAGGATTGACGAGTTGCGGGACCGGCTGCACGGCTATCGCTGCGTCGTCTTCGGCAACAGTGGTGTCGAGAAAAGAGATGACCGAGTTGGTCGTACCAAGATCAATGCCGATGATATAACGTGTGTCCAATGTGCTCTCCGTTGATGACCTGCCAGTAGCGAGGTTTGATTCTCAAGTCAGTGATAACTTCGCGTTAAACGGTGTGAAAGGCCGGTTAAGTAATCTCGACTTCAGCCGGGGCGACGACCGTACGGCCCGCGCCATCGGCGAGCGGCGGCAGGTTGACACGGCTTGCGCGCCAGCCGCGATGACGCAACGTGCCGCGCAGCGGCGGCTTGCCCGTGACATTGCCGATCAGCTTGATGGATGCCGGGTCAATCGCTTCTTGCACGGTGACGGCCTGACCTTCTTCGGAAGCGATGATCGGTTCGAGCTGAACATACTTCAGAAGCGATTGGCGACAGCTCTCGTGCAGGTCGCGCACGGCAGCGCCGATCTGCGCGTCCGAATAAGGCGCGATGTCTTCGGTGAGAAAGTCGATCAGCCGTCCGTCGCGTTGCAATATCGCCAGCATCTGCACGGCGCGGTCGCTTGATTCAACGCGCGGCGCGATGGGTTCTTCTATTGTTGGTGAAGGCGCGGCCTGAGCCGGCGGCTCGATCAACTCGTGCGACACGTCGCGCGGCAGCGCGCCGCTCGACAGGATGGCGAAGAACGATTTGAATGCGTAAGAGATGCGTTTACCAAATCCGATCATGATGGTTCTCCAGATGAGGGCCGCGACTCAGACGAGGTTCGGCCATCAAAAGTAAACCTTCATGCTACAGGGTCGGGCGCGATTCTGCCAATCCTTCGGGCGGCAGCTCGACCGCGCGCCACATATACCAGCTTGCGACGGTGCGGTAAGGCCGCCAGCGTTCGGCGTAGGCAGTCAGCTCCTTCGGCGTCGGCAAGACCTCGCGGCGGTAGAGGATCGAAAAGCCTTTGCGCACGCCGAAGTCGCCGACGGGGAGCACGTCGGGTCGGCCCAGCCTCGACATCAACAACATCTCGACCGTCCAGCGACCGATGCCTCGGACTCGCGTGAGTCGTTCGACAATCTCTTCATCATTCATACGCTTGAGTCGCGCCAGCGAAGGCACGGTCCCGTCGAGCGTCTTTGCCGCGAGGTCGCGCAGCGCGTCGAGCTTATTGCGAGACAGACCGGCAGCGCGCAACGCTTCATCGGACGCTTCGAGCACGTCTTCGGGCCGAAGCCGGCGGCGCGCGGCGAGCGCAAGCACGCGGGCGTGAATCGCGGCGGCGGCAGTGCCGTTGAGTTGTTGATAGACGATGTTGCGCGCCAGCGCCTCAAAGGGGCTGTGCATCGTGCGTATCGCCATTTGAAAAGGGCCGGCGGCTTCGATCAGCCAGGCAAGCTGTGCATCGGCGCGTGACAAATGCGCAGTGGCAAGTTGTGGATCGAATTCGTAGCCGTGTTCAGCCGCGCCTTTCGCATCTTTCTTCTTCGGCATGGATTCATTCACCTGAAGACTGGCTGCCGTCGGTCGCCGGTCTGTGCGCGGCGCGCTCTACTTCATCGCCGCCCACGCCAGGCCGTCCGCGCCGTGGCCTGCGTCGATCAGCTTCTCTACTTTCCACTCAGACAGGTTGAGCGCGGCGACTTTGCCGCTCGCATCGCAAGAGACGTAAGCTTCGCCGCCGTCGGGACGTATCACGACTTCTTGCGGCGCGGGCGGAACCTCGAACGTGTGCGCAACGGTCATCGTCTTGAGATCAATGGCCGCTACCTTGTTGTCTGCGGGCAGAGCGATGATCAGCCAGCGACCGTCGGGCGTCGCGGCGGCTCCATAGCCGGGCGACGGCAGCGACACCCACGTCTTGACTTTGTTGGTCGCCGTGTCAATCACTGCCAGTCGCGGTTTCGTTTGATCCGAGGTGAAGGCGAGGCGGTCGTCAATCGAAAGCGCGATGCGCTGCACGACCGGCGCGACCGCGATGACGGCAATCGTCTTGCGCGCTTTAAGATCGAGAACAGAGACCGTGCCGGGGCCGACGTTCGCCGTGTAGCCGCGCCGCCCATCGCGCGTGATCGCCAGCATATGCGATTCGGCCTGGCCTGTAGGAATCGTGCCGACGACGTTGAGCGTGCGCGGGTCGATCACCGTCACCGAGTTGGTGATTTCAGTGGTGACGTAAAGCAATCCGTCGCGCGGCCCGATGAGCGGGCAATGCGGGCGCACGCCTTTGTCGAAGGCGACGTTGCCGACCACCTTGCGCGCCGCGATGTCGATGATCACGAGATTGCTGCCGTCGGTTCCGGGCTTGCCTACGCCTGAATTGCCATAGATCGGCACGTAGGCGAAGCGACCGTCGGGCGAGGCGATGACTTCGTGGCCGGTCGTGCCGCCTTCGGCTACGGTAGCAAGTTGGCGGCCCGTCGCCGGATCAATGAGGCCGAGGCTCTGATCGCCTTTGTTGGCAACCAGCACCAGCCCGTGCGCCGCATTCTCTTTGCGGGACGGCAAGCCTGAGAAAGCTGAGAGCGCGAACAGGAATAACAAAGCGAATGGGATGAAGTGAGATTGCGGCATACGCGCCTCCTGATTAGTGATCGTCCGGCTGTTGGCGAATGTAATGGATGGGGCGAAGGTATGACAAGGGCGGCAGGCAGCGACGCTGCCGAGGATGGACAACAAGTCAACGTTGCCGGCGACGTGATTTCTAGCCTTAACGCCAATCCGGTAGACGTTGCCCAGGCAAAGGCCAGTGGAATCTATCCGGCCCCTCAGGCGTGTTCAATCCGCTATCAATCGCGTCTTCGATTCAAGGTTGTTACCACTTCAGAGATTTCTGTCTCGGTGAGTATGTTTCAATCCGCTATCAATCGCGTCTTCGATTCAAGGTTGAAAGCCTGTCTTGGCTGTATCAAGTCTTTCAAGCGTTTCAATCCGCTATCAATCGCGTCTTCGATTCAAGGCGTTTTTCCTCGGATGGCGTCCCAGCCTCGGTGGAGGTTTCAATCCGCTATCAATCGCGTCTTCGATTCAAGGAGCCACCCATTTTGGGCCTTTGTTTTCAGGGGGGTAGATGCTCATTTGGGCTAACCCTCTGAAATCGATCTCAAATTCGCTCATTGAATCGTTAAAATATCATCGAGGAATTTATGCTATTGTCAAATAGCTCAGTGCTTTATGACATTTGGCTAACCTCCCCATTTTTCCGCTTCATGGGGGTTAGCCCAAACGCTCCAAAAGCGGCCTTACTCTATGCTTCTTCGCCTGCCCTGTCAATATGGGATTCTCGCCACTTGAGAAAAGCGCGCAGAAAGTCGGCTCGCCGCTTTCGGCCCGAACGAGTTACTCACGACGCATCGCGCACGAGCGGCGAGATGGCGCGGGCCGAGCACCTCGACCCGTTCGGCGACGCTGCCGACGTGCTGGTCGAGGGCAGTAGGCTTACAGCGGTTGGGTAGCCATCAAGCGAAAGCGCCTGTTGTGTTATACTGCCCCCAACGAGTACAGACGACGGGGCAACAGGTGATGACGATCACTTTTCCAGAACAGTTCAATATGGCCACCTACTATCTCGACGACCGGGTTACAGAAGGTCGTGGGGACAAAGTGGCCGTCTACTATGAAGATCAGCGGTACACTTACGCGGACGTGCAGCAGATGGCGAACCGCACAGGCAACGTGTTGCTCGACCTCGGCGTCGAGATGGAAGATCGCGTGCTCATCGTGTTGCCGGATTCCATCGAGTTCGTCGCCACGTGGTTCGCCGTCGCCAAGGTCGGCGCAGTGATCACGATGGTCAACATGATTCTGTCACAATGCCGGCAGGTGGCAGGCTCCTATCAACGTGCCAATGCCGACCGTTTGCCACGACGCGTGCGCCCACGGCGCGAAGCAGGAGCCGCTTTTGCTCGAACGTAAATTGGTCAAGGCGGCTTCTGACTTGTTCACAATAGTCGAACAGGTCACGGAGCATGGTCACACTTTGCTGTTGAACAGCAAGGCGCTTTTCAAGGTCCTGCATGGTTGATTCTGCCTGCTCTCTCTGTTTCCTCGCCTGAGCGAGTTCGCGCTCTATCAGCGGCAAAATGTCTTCATCGGCATCACCAAAACGTCTGACATATCTTTGAATCCTGCGGTTGATTTCTTCTACGTGGCGACGGGCTGCTTCAAGGTCCGATGTGAGTTGTGGGTCTGGAACCTTCCCTTCCCGACGCTTCAACTCCGAGGCAATGCGTTCTGGGTTCCGCAGGTCTTCTGCGATTTCTTCAAACGCCCACTCCTCACATTCGCTCGCCGGGACGTAGGACACGCCGCAAGCTTTGCCGACCGCATAAACCGACGAGCAACGGTAAAAGCCTCGCCCGTGACTCGTGCTACTCACCATGCGCAGGCCACAATTAGCGCAGTAGATGTGGCCGCGCAAAAGGAAAGGATGCGTTTCATTCCTTGCACTCTCACCTCTATTGGCCGATAGGTGCTCTTGAACAGCGCGCCAGACCTCGACACTCACTATAGCTGGAGAAGTACTCTCAGGCAGTGCAATCTGTTCACTGTCTGGCCGTAAAACCATTCGCCCGTTCCTACCCAACTGCTTATGACGCCAAGCTCGTCCTTTACCTTTATAGGTTGAATCGCGGGCGATGCGCCTAACTCCTTCGCCATTCCAAACGGGCGTTCTTCCATCCGAAAAGTTGATCTTGCTGGCTGCTGGCGGTGGCACGTTCTGCTCGTTCAACCTGCGCGCAATAGATTTCACCCCTAAGGCTTCTTCGCCAATCCACTGGTAGATTCTTCTAACGATGGCGGCTTCTGGCTCATAGACCACCCGAACGCCCGCTTCCTTATCTCGGCGGTATCCATACAAATCAATACCTGACCCATGAATCTTACCCGCCAAGATGCGCGCCTGCTTTCCCCGGAGTGAACGTTCACGGAACTTCTCCCGCTCCATCTTGGCAGCATAGCCTTTGACGTAGCGAATCAGACCCGCTTCATCGCTCTTATCCATAGGCTCAGTAACAAAGATTAGCTCGACACCTACGCGCTCAAGTTCGAGCGCGATAATGGCGAGATGGATGGGATCGCGCGAAAGCCTATCAGTGGAATAGCAGATCAAGGCTTGGAAATCTCCTGCTGCTAAGTCTGTGCGGTCCCGCGCAAGTTTTGGCCGGTCGTATAATTCTGCACCTGAATAGACTTCTTTCGTTATACGACCGATGGAGTAGCCGAGCGCTAAGGCATATTTTGTGCAGGCCTCAACCTGTGAATCTAGACTCGTGCCTTCTTTCTCTTGATTAGTTGTGCTGACGCGGCAATAGATCAGAGCTTTCTTGCAGCCATTGCCGTTGCTGGTGGCGTGTTGCGGATGTTCCATTGCAGCCCTCCTGTAAGGCTTCCCGATTGATTCCGGCCCGCCAATCACACTCAGGATTGCGTGACTGTCCGCTCGCTGATCAGGCGAGCGTTAGGCGGACCGCCGTGCATCATGGCTTGCGACGTTCGTGTTTGTCTACTCGCATAAGGATGTCTCCCACTGAACTATGCGGCAGCGGGTCCGAGTAGCTATTTGGCGTTTATCTCGGATCAGCATTGTCGCTTTTGCAAAGCCCCCTGCGCTCTAAACCTGGATTATATTTTACACAAAAGTGAAGAATATATCAAACAGGCTCCAACGGTGGTAAATAGAGCAATCTATGAAATATCTAGCAATTTAACACCAGATCTTACCAAGAAGCAGGAAAGCCGCGTTTGCCGTTCGCAGCGGAAGAATCTACACAATCTTGAAAACCCCTTTCGCCTCTGCTATTGTAAGCGTGAGGGGTAAAAATGGTGAGATTAACAGTGAAAGAGGTGGCCCTCGCTAAAGGCATCAAGAACGCAGCTCAACTGAGCGAAGCTACAGAAATCCCGCTAGCCAGTATGTATAGGATTTGGAACAACACAGCGCGTATGATTGGGCTAGATACACTCGACAAGCTTTGCAACTTTCTTGATGTACCTGCGGGCATGCTGCTCGCGCATACTCCTCAAGCTCCTCTAGCGGACGCCAAAGCACTGGGGAAACGTAGATCAAGCAAGAGATCGGTACAGCGATGAATGTCCGAAATTGAGGAAGGACAGGCACATGAGCAAGCTATATACACCACTCTCTCAACTCGATTTGCTTTTCGCCGCTTACTATTCGGTTCTTCTTGATGACTCCAACTTCCGCTCTGAGATTGAAAAGCTGCTTGATCAGTTAGATCAAGACCTAAACCCGATTGTCTCTAAACTAAAAGAAAAACGGTTCGGGCTGACGGCGGGACAACGAAACCTAATCCTCTTCGGTGGTACTTACCCAGAAACCGAAGATCCCCAGTTGAGAGCTGCCATAAATACCATTGTGCTAAAAAGTGAGTTAAAGCCTGATATGGTTATTACGGCTTGTCAAAATGCTGCACGAACACTGGACAGCTTTATAGAGAAGTGGGAGCTTCCTCCTGGCAGTAAAGAGGATTTGTTTTATTACCATTATCAAGCTCGTCTCCGGCAGGTAGAAAAAGCGACGTGGGAACGTAAGCTTCGGCTGGGCCCTGCCGCCGATTCATATGGCGGCTGGATCGTCGTTCCTGATTTCTATTACGATCCTACTCAACATGGTGCTAAGTGGCTTGAGCGGCAGATTAAGAAGGCAGGCCAGGAGATAAAGCGACAAGCACGGGCGATTGAAAATAAGGCGAAAGAGAAGGGTCTTAAACCAATGCCAACGCGCTGGCGATTGAAAGGAGAATCCGAAGAAAGCCGAGTTCCCACTGTACAAGCCAATCTTCTTTCGGAAGAACTATTGCAAACCGCGAAGATTTATTACTTGAGGAAGGTACGCAAGCGAACCTGGAATCAGATAGCGAGGGCTTGTAAATGCAGTGGCAGCCAAGCCGCTGAGCGCCACAATAACTTCGTTCAGGCTATAAACCATGTGGTAGAAGACTATCTTGCGCGATTCTCCAAATAAATCTTCCGGTTTTTCCCACCCCCATCTAGAACCGAATACCCCACCTGAAACTAGAATCCGCTTGTCATGAACGCCACGGCCCGGCGGCTGAAGTAACAACGAATTGTTCGCAGCGTAAAGGCGTTGGTCTTGTCGGGCCGTGACGAGACCAGCGCCTTTCGCATTTTCTAGCCTTCTCGTGCTGTGACTAAGCAGGCGAGGAAGCTAGGGACGCGTGACGTGTGTCGCGCGCGGGGCGCTATCAAGCTTCGGTGGGAATCATCCACACGGTTGGGTCATCGCGCGAGAGTTGTCCGAGAAAACAAAAGCGCGGCGCTATTTGCATTGCGAAAGCTCAAAGCAATAGCGCAAGGACATGCTGTCTATACACCCGCAGCAGCGAGCGTGAGTCTGAGGTTAAGCAGGTTCCAACATCCTGTTGGTTTTCTCCGGGCAACGGGCTGGTCGGTTGATTACAGCCGGTAAAGGTTGATCCAGCATGGGGGCTACGTCCCGGTCCTAAAAGTGGTCAAGCAAAAACTCTGCATATAAACACAGGCTCACGCTCTGAAACAGTTCCTTACAGCTTGATAGCACAGAGACAGGCCGGCTCCCTCAGACCACGGAAGGGAAGCCCCCCTGTCTGTCCGGAAACTGGTTGAAAGAGCAGGATCACATCAAAATCCACGAGACCCGCACACCCAGACGGAGGAAGCATTGACCCGTCAAGGGATAACTGGCCATCGTGAAGGCAGCAGGCATGGAGAAACAGGTAAAAGGCGATCCGCCAAGTTTCAACGAGCAGCTCTGGGAAGAAATCTGGGACATTTTGCTGCTGCCAGATGAACAGGCTTCAAATGCTGCCGACGTTCCCAGTAATAAAGAGGACGCCCCAGATAGGCTTGCCGGATTACCCGATTAGCCTCCGCCATGAAATCAGCCTCAGATCTAAAAGCACAATTCTACAACGAGTGGCACAGATTATCGCTTAGAGGGCAGGTTGAGGAGGGAAGACAAACCCTGCGGTAGGTCGCCAGGTGGCACAGAAGCTCTTCTAAGCCGTGTCACACCGTGGCAGGCAGTCAGGGTCGAACGAGGTAATAAAGATGCTCAAGAAGCGCGTCTATGACATCGGCCATTGCAGGCAGTGCGGAAAACTGTTTATTAAGAAGCCTGCACAAAAGGAGTTCTGTAAACGGCTTTGTAAGGACCAGTATCACAACACGACACGTGGTCGTGTGACTGTTGAGGTCGCTTTAGAATGGATTGAGCATCATCTGGTCACAATCCGCCAAGCCGTCGAAATGGGTGTAGCAACCGATGCGAGAATCCGGGCGATGGTGCGCAAAAAGGCATTGATGTCGAGGCGATTATTTGGACGGATACTGTTAAAACGGACTGATATTGAGAGACTTGTTAAATAAGTGCCAAGCCCGCACCGGACACCTCAAGGCAAGTCATTGACCTGAGCATAGGTAGGATCAACCGGTATTGGGTGCCTCATGAAGCAATGGCTGCCCCATGTACGATTCGCCCCTCCAGCAATGAGACACACTTATGACTTGATCCCGGCTCAGCTCAAGAGCGCCCGCCTATTCAGACCCTTAGAGCAAGCGAACACCCTCATGCCAAGCTCCGTTATTAATGAACCGCCCGTGCCTTACCTTTGCACCCTGCCCTGGTATTGTAGCTTGATAACCCCAGCGGCCCTTCACCTCTTTCCAGATGCTGAGCGGGCAGGCCCGCTGCGAAGCATTGAGGGCTAGATAAAGGCGGATAGCCTGATGTCTGGACACATTTCATAAAACAGGCATCAGGTTGAGTTTGGCTGTCGGATCGAATCCATCCCAGCCGCTTTGATCTTTGACAATCAGTTCGGCGACCACACGGATCAGACTACATTCTGACCGTGACCGCCGCCGCGACCTGACTTTGCGCATCTGTTGCTCAAAGGCAACTCGGTTACCTAGCCAGTAACTGCCCAAGCCATACAACACCAGCATGGCCAGCGTCACCAGCAGGAACATTCGCGCC
>JBJMGV010000111.1:0-4971 GCA_045807725.1 Blastocatellia bacterium
CCTACAAGCGAAAACGCAACGAGGAGGAGACGGCAGTGCCGAGATTGTTCAATCGCTTTGTTTCAAGCATCAGGCAACCGATAGAAAGTTTGTTCGGATGGCTGATTCAAAGAACCGATGTGCAGAACGCCTCGCGGGTGCGTTCAGCGCAAGGCTTGTTAGTTCATTGCTACGGCAAACTGGCTGTGGCCTGTTTGCTGCTCACTTTCTACTCTTGATTCGCATAAGCAGAGCACTACAATCAATACTCAAGCGGTGGTAGCTACCTCCAACTTTTGGTGCAACGCTGCCTGCACCTAATGGCCGCGTAGCGGCAGTTGAGGTTAGGCAAGCATTGAAATGCCTGCACCTGATGGCCGCGTAGCCCAGCAGAGGAAGGCGGCAAGCGATTCACGATCACCATTTCAATGCCTTCACTGATGGCCGCGTAGCGGCAACTGAGTTTAGGCAGGCATTTCAATGCCTGCATTGATAGCCGCATTGTTGCGCGTCGCGTCAGCGACGCTTGAACCAGCGGGCATTCAGGCGTCGCTGACGCGACGCGATCACCGCGCCGTTGACTTCCAGGCGTTGAAACGCCTGGCTAAACTCACCCGCCGCTACGCGGCGTCAAATCACCCGCCGCTATGCGGCGTCAAATCACCCGCCGCTATGCGGCGTCAAATCACACCCGCCGCTACGCGGCACAACAATACCTGGCTAAACTCACCACTTGGCTAAACTCACCCGCCGCTACGCGGGTCTACTCGACGAGTTACTTTTTCACCACGACCACTACAGCTTATCAATGGACTCACTTGATGAGGGCTTCGTAGCGCGCGAGGGTTGCCGGCAGCGGGTCTACGCCCAGCTCGCGGCGCAGCATGCGGCGCAGGCCGTCGAACTGATCTATCGCCGCCGCGCGGTTGCCCATCGCCACGTGCGACTCCATCACCGCGCAATGCACGTCTTCCTGATAAGGGTCGCGCGCCAGCAGCATCTGGCCATAACGCACGACCTGCTCGTGGCTGCCGCGCGCGCTGTGGTACGCAATCAATTCTTTCAACGCCTCGAAGTAAAGATCGCGGTAATAACTTTGCAGCTCTTCGACCCAGTTGTAATAAAGCTCTTCGAGAAAGTCGCCGCGATATAACTTAATCGCCTCGGCCAGCAACTGCGCCGCGCCTTCCCGGTCGTCGTTGCGCCGCGCCTCGCGCGCATCATTCAGCAAGCGCTCGAACTCCTCGACATCAATTCGATACTGATACTGCGAGTTGAGCAGGTACGCGCCTTCACGGTAAAGCACGAAGTCCTTCTTGACGACCTGCCCGCTGTTCAGCGCCTTGCGCATATGAGAGATCGTTGGGTGAAAATTCTTAGCGATGGTGTCGGTGTCGGCATCGCCCCAGAAGGTTTCGATGATCTGCTCTTTCGGCGCGCGATGGTTGCGGCGCGAGGCGATATAACAAAGGATGTGCAGCGATTTGATCAGCCGCCACGCTTCCTTGAGCGGCTCGGCAGGATCGCGGCAGACCTCGACGGGGCCGAGCATACGAATCGCCAGATCGACGTTGGGCCGCTCGATGAATAGCTCGACCGGCGCGGCCTGGCGCAATCGGTTGGCGGGCGCGGTCGGCGCGGTCGCTGAAGGGTGTGCGACACTTGCCGCCTGCGCGGCCTTCTGCGGCGCGATGCGCGCCAGGTAATCGACGGCGAGGCCCGCCGCAATCGCCGCCGCGATCAGCGCCGGCGCGAGATGGGCTTCGCCGGCCATCCAATAAGCGTAGTCGTAGCGGCGCGACAACTCGACGGCACGCTCCAGGTGCGTCATCGCTTCGTCACGGCGCTCAGACTGCCACAGCACGCGGGCGAGCGACATTTCGGCGCGGGCCTCGTTGTAACGCAGCTTACTATCCGCCGCCAGCCGCGCGGCTTCGCTGAGCGCCGCTTCCGCTTCGTCTGTGCGGCCCGCCGCCAGGTCGATGCGACCGCGCGTGATTAGCGCCGTCGAGCAGTCCATATCCGACCCGGCGGCGCGTGCGCGGAAATACTCGTCGGCTTCGCGCGCCGCCATACGCACTTCGCCCATTCGCAGGTAGAGCGTGGCGCGCTCGTCGAGCAGTTCCTTGTCGGTCAAGGCCACCCCTGCGTCGCGGTAGGCGCGGGCGGCTTCATCATAAAAATCGAGCGCCCGCGTAAACTCGTTGCGCTCGCGGTAGAGATTGCCGAATGCTTCCAACGTCTCGGCGGTTGGCGTCTTCAGGTTGAACAACTGGCAGCGTTCGAGCGCGCGTTCAAGGTGCGCTTCGGCTTCATCGAGGCGGCCCTGCACAATCTTGAGCCGGGCGATGTTCAGGTGCGCGATGGCTTCCTGCGGAAAAGGCGGCGCTTCGACTTTGGCACTCTTGCCGTTATCGGCATCCGCGCTGATCATCTGCGAGAGCCAGCGCAGCGCTTCATGAAAATCGCCTTCCAGTGAATAAGGCAGTCCGAGATTGTGCAGCGCGATGCGCGCAAAGCGGTCGTCGCCGGCGCGACGCGCTTCATTGAGCGCCGCGCGCCAGTTCTGAATCGCGCCGTCGCTGTCGTGCCTCGCCGTGAAGCTGCACAGGCCGATGGTGTTGAAGCAGCGCGCACGCAGAGCGTGTTGGTCGGGCGCAAGTTCAATAGCCGCCATCGCCAGGTTGATCGCCGCGTCGCAGTCGCCGGTGTGTCGCGCAATGTAAGATTGACCACGCAACGCTTCGGCCTCGACGGCTCGGTCGCCAGTGGCGCGGCCCATCTGCTCGGCCTTGGCATAGAGCACGCCGGCGCGCGCCCCGTCGCTCTCGATCAATGCCACATCGGCACGTGTGATTAACGCGCGTGGGTGCGCCCCAAGCGCGCTTTCCGTCAACCCGTCGAAGGCGCGCTTGATCGTCTCGAAGCGACCAACGGCGACCAGTTCAGAGCCGTGCGCGGCCAGCATCTCGGCCACGTCTTCAGCCGAGCCGGCTTCAGTGAAATGATCGAGCGCAAAGCTCCACTGGCCGGCGCTGACGAAGTAAGCGGCGCAAGCTTTGTGCAGGCGATTGACTTCATCCGCGCCGACTTCGTTCGTCAGCCAGCGCATCAGGAAGCTGCGAAAGAGCGGGTGCAATCGATAAGACTCTTCCGCGCCGCTGCCGTAGGCTTGCGCGATGAAGACGTTGCGCCGGGTCAGATTGCGCAGCTCCGCCGTGCAGTCAGCAACGCCGAAGGCCGCTTCGCAAATCGCCGGGTCGATGCGGTCGAGCAGCGACAGGCGGCCAAGCATCAAGCGCGTCTCCGGCGTTTCAAACTGCAAAACCTCTTCGGCGAAGTAATCGAAGATTTCCATCTCCGATTGCTGCAAGGCGCTCTCGATCAAGGCGCGGTTCGCGGTGGCTGCCGCGCCGCGCGCGTCTTCGGCGTGGTCGAGCGACTGCTGAATCAGTTGCAGCGCCGTCACCCAGCCGTCGGTCTTTTCGTGAAAGCGGCTGACCAGTTCCGATGGCAGCGACTGCCCAAAGGTTTCGGCGAACAACTGCTCGACTTCTGTGGACGTGAACAACAGGTCTTGACGAGTGAGAAAGCCGATGATGCCTTTGCTGCGCAGTCGCATCACCGACAGGTTCGGCACCGAGCGCGTCGTGAAGATCAAGTGCAGCACGTCGGGCAGGTATTGCACCAGGCGGTCAACGGCGGCGGCTATCGGCTCGCTCGAATCGACGTGGTGGTAATCGTCAAGAACGAGGATGGTCTTCTCTTCAAGCTCCTCGCTGACTTCGTTGATGAAAACATCGACCAGTTGATTGGCCTTCTGCGAGAGGTTTTCAGTTTCGCTGATGAAGCCGAGCGTCACCCCGCCGAAAGCCGGCTGGCGCTGGCGCAAGGCGCAGACCAGATAGCCGAAGAAGACCGCGAGGTCTACGTCGGATGGATCGATCTGATACCAGACCGCGGGCAGTTTTGACGAGCGAATGAAATCTGTGACCAGCGTCGTCTTACCGCAACCGGCGTTGGCGCAAAGCACAGTGGCGGGCCGATCCAGGAACTCGCGCATACGTTCCATTAGACGCGGGCGGGCCAGCACGCGCGTCGTCAGTCGCGGCGGCAACAGCTTGGTCTTGAGGAAGTATGCTGGAAGCATAACGGCGATTTTGGATTTTAGATTTTGGATTTTAGATTAGCGGACTGAAGCATTGAGCGGTAGCAACCTGTTCCTCAATCCAAAATCTAAAATCGCCGGCGCGAAGCGCCAAGCCATGAAAATCTAAAATCGAATTGCGTCCTTTGTTTTTGTTCTAACACCATCCGATGAATTCGCACAAGCGCACAAGCGACACGCGCCGATTCGTCTTGCAAGCGCAGCCCACGTCACTGGCATGGGGATTGCGGTTAAGACTTGTGAAGTAAATCTCAACGAAAGGTGGAAACTCTATGACAAACCAAAACGCTTCAAATCAGAGCGGCAACTACCCGCTCGATAATCTCTGTTACGACTTGATCACCATCATCCACGAAAAGTCGAAGGCGCTCGAAGCATACGACAAGTACATGCAAGATGCGCAGAACGACAACGAGCTGCGGCAGTTGCTTGAGCAAGTTCGCCAGCAGGATACGCAACAGGTGCAGCAGCTTCAGCAGCACCTGGGCCGACTGCTCGGCCAGCAGTCGGGCGCGTCCAGTTCGCAGAGCGCCGGCCAGAACCGCAGCGGTTCGTAATTGCCGCTTCGCTGTGGCGTGATCGGCTGATCGCGCCACAGCCGTCTAGCCCTCGTGACCCTGAGAATGATAACCAAACGTCGCCGCCTCGGCGGTGGACGGAAAACAATCGGCGCGACCGGCGAGGATCAATATGGGTGTGACCGCAAAGCTCCCGGCAATCAAACAGACGATGCGCGAGGCGTTCGGCCTCAAGCAATTTCGGCCCGGACAAGAAGAGGTCATCCGCGCCGTGATGAGCCGCCGCGACGTGCTTGCCATTATGCC
>JBJMGV010000112.1:0-87701 GCA_045807725.1 Blastocatellia bacterium
GGCGGAGTCTGGCCGAGACGCAGATGTTTCGAGTCAAGACGATCTTCGGCGACCGCGTCAGGGCGCGGCAATTTGCCGGGCAGGCGACGCAGGTGCTGGTCAGGTGTGCGGCATTGAACACCATGACGCATCTGGGAATGCCCGACAGTTATGCCGTGTGAATCGTTTTTAAGTTCAATGTTGTGGAAGATTGCTTCCATTTTGGTTTATACAACAAAGCCACTCACAACTCACAACCATCAACTAGCCACTGACCACTGGCCACTGGCCACTGGCCCTGCCTCCTGCCTCCTGTTTTGCTTCCTGCTTACTGTTCAACGACCACCTGCACGGGTGCGATTCGCGCGCCTTCGATGCGATAAGCGCGCACGTCCAGTTGCGGCTCAAGCGATATGATAAAGTAGACCGCTTCGGGGTAGAAGGCCATCTCGACATCGGACGCCGACGGATAGGCCGGCGTGCGCGGGTGCGAGTGATAGATGCCCAGCAGTTTCTGATTGGCTTCGCGGATGCGCCGCATCGCCGCGAACAATTCTTCGGGCGTAGCGAAGTAGCGCGTCTCCGGTTTGTCGGCGACATTGCGCAGCGGGTGGCAATCCGTAATCATGTCGTCCGTGCCGCTCAACAGTCCGCAGCATTCCGCCGGCAGCGCTTGCCTGGCGTGCGCGGTCATCGCCGCTCGAACGGCTTCGGTAATCTTCATTACGTCTTCGCTCAACTCTCCGTCCTGCATCGTTGGGGTGCGATGATTGTATCACAGAGACGGCGGCGCTTATGGCGACCGCAGCTTGCGTGTGGGGCTTTTCGTTTCGCCGTCCGACGTAATAGAATTGCGACCGTAAGCCGCTGCGCTGCGTCTTAGCTGGTGTGGTTTCTTCTTCAGGTAGAAAGGCGGAAGGCGATATGAAACGAAGTCTCAGCTTGAGCCTCATTGCAATGGCCGCGCTGTTAATAATGGCGACGCCATCCATCAACGACGCAAACGCCGCCGGCCCCGCGCCGGTGACGTTTACGAAGGATGTCGCGCCGATCTTCTTCAACAAGTGCGCTGCGTGCCATCGGCCCGGCGAGATCGCGCCGATGTCGCTGCTCTCTTACAAAGAGGCGCGTCCGTGGGCGCGTTCGATCAAAGAGAAAGTCGTCAACCGCGTGATGCCGCCCTGGCACGCTGACCCGCACGTGGGCGACTTCAAGAACGACCGCCGCCTCTCGGACAAAGAGATCGCCACCATCAGCGCGTGGGTAGATGCAGGCGCGCCGGAAGGCAATCCAAAAGACCTGCCACCTGCGCCGCGCTTCACCGACGGCTGGCAGATCGGACAGCCCGACGTGGTGCTTTCAATGAGCAATGAGTACAACGTCCCCGCCGAGGGCACGGTCAACTATCAATACTTCTCCGTGCCGACGGGCTTCACCGAAGACAAGTGGATACAAGCCGCCGAAGTGCGGCCCGGCAACCGCGCCGTCGTGCATCATGTCATCGTCTTCGTCGTTGGCCCCGATGCCGCGCGTCGCCGGCTCGGCACGTTCAACCGTGAGGGCGCGTTTGAAGGACTGGTCGGCACTGCGCCGGGCGAAGAGCCGATGATTCTGCCCGACGGCATCGGCAAGCTCGTCAAAGCCGGCTCGGTGCTCATGCTGCAAATGCATTACACGCCGAACGGCAAGGCCACAACCGACCGCACCAGCATCGGTCTGCGCTTCAGCCGCAAGCCCGTGCAGCAGGCCATCGTCGGCGGCGCGGCGCTCAACCGCTGGTTCGAGATTCCTGCGGGCAATGACAACTACGAAGTGAAATCGAGCTACGCTTTCAAAGCCGACTCGCACATCCTCAACCTGATGCCGCATATGCACCTGCGCGGCAAAGATTTCGAGTACCGGCTGATCTATCCCGACGGCACGGCGAAGACGATACTGCGCGTGCCGCGCTATGACTTCAACTGGCAGACGCGCTACGAATTCAAGCAGCCCGTCGCTGCGCCGCGCGGCAGCCGCCTTGAATGCCTCGCGCATTTCGACAACTCGACCAGGAACAAATGGAATCCCGACGCGACCAAGGCGGTGCGTTGGGGCCAGCAGACGTGGGAAGAGATGATGATTGGCTTCGTCGGCTTCACGCTTGATGAGCCGGCGACGCAGGCAGCGAATAAGCAGTAGGTTTACCGCAGAGGACGCAAAGGACGCAGAGGAAGAATAAATCCTCTGCGTTCTTTGCGGTGACAACCCCATTACAAATCAAGCACTCGGAAATCCCGCCGTTTTGATCCGCTTGATCTGCGCGACGTGGCGGCCTTCGTGCGCGCCGGCAATCAATATCCACTGATACATATCCAGCTCGCCCAGGATAGGGTGTGGGTATTTGAGCTGCGTCAGGTCGTAATCGGCGAGCCGCTCGACGCCTTCGAGCATACGGGCGCGCGAATCATTCAGGCGGGCGAGCGACTGGTTCGCCGGCAGATGATCGTGCGGCGTGACAAACTCAGGCGCTTGCGCTTTCGTGTTGCGTATCGGCGCGAGCGCTTCATCCAGACAGTTGAGCTTAGATTCATCAGGCGTCGGGTCCGCGCCGACGCCGCGCGCCTGCGCGTGTTTGAGCGCGCGTGACGTGAGCTTGACGTTGGCCTCATCGGTCAGCGACAGGTGGTGGAGTATGTCATTGATTGTCCACGCCCCGTCATCGAGCTTATGAGCGAACTGCGCTTCGTTCAAACCCGCTACGCTATCGAGCAAGGCTTGCCGGTACTGCGTGAGTGCGCCGATCAACTCCTGAACCTTCTTTGACAGCGGCATAATCCCTCCAATTGACGATGATGTTGATGACCTGAGACGGTTGCTAACTTGAACGGCGCATCAAGCATAAAGCTTCATCGCCATTGCTTCAACCGTCGCGCCGCATAAAGAAACGGCGCGCCGCCTCACTGCGTCAATGCGCAGAGAGACAACGCGCCGTTGGCTCGTCGTTTTGAAACGCTGGCCGTTAGCCGCCGAAGGTCACAGCGAGGTCGCGCCCGAAATTGAACTGCGGGCGGCGGCGCGACTTGAGCGCCTTCGTGCCGGTCTGCGACAGCGCCGTCACCAGTATCGGCATAGCGATGGTCGGATCGCAGAGCACCGAAACGGTCTTCGCGTCTTTGGCGATGCGGCCCCAGGTCTGCGCCTCTTCAAAGCTGCGCGTCGAAGTCGCGCTCGACTCCGGCAGGTCGAGGCCGATCTGTATGCCGTACTTGTGGCCGCGCAATCCGGCCTTCATCATCGAAGCCGTCACCTCGACTTGATGCACGAAGCTCTTGGGCGGGCCGCCGCCGAACAACACGACCGACGTGTTGACCGAGCGCGCGACGACCTGCGCCGCTTCGACTACGTCCTGAATGATGTCGAACTGGAACGGGTTCTTGCGGTTGATGCGCGACGTAGCGATGCCAACGGCAATGGCCGAATCCGCGATGCCCGGACAGAAGACCGGCACTTTGGCTTTATAGGCCGACGTGAGGATGCCGTCTTCGGTGGCGATCTCCGACAGCTCGCGCCCCAGCAGGTGCAGGAACTCGCGCGTCGAATAGGGGCGCGAATGGTCTACGGTGTTGGCGAAATTACCAACCCACTCGTCGGCCTCGCGGTACTCGTGCTCGCTGGCCAGCGTGTCGTAGAAGCGGCCCACCTGCGCCTCCTGCAACTCGTCGTCGCTCCACTCGTCCGCGCCCTGGTAGTGATAACGCCCAAGCGTTTCGTGCAGGTCGTGGAAAAGGTTCGCGCCCGTCGAGACGACTACGTCCACGTAATGATTCTTAATCAAGTACGAGATCAGCCGTCGCATACCGGCGGCGACCAGCGCCCCCGACAATCCCAGAAAGACTGTCGAGTTGTCGGTCAGCATGTCGAGCCACAGGTTGTGCGATTCTGCCAGCGCGCGCGCCTGAAAGCCCGCGCCCTCCATCTTCATCAGAATGCCGGCCACCGAGCGGTCACGGTCTATCTGTATGGGCCGCGTCGGGCTGGTCAGATATTTAGCGCTTTTTTGCTTTCTCATCATAACAGTCATCGGCCTCTTGCAGAGCAACACGCGGCGCGGCGGACATCCCGTAATCACGCGTCACGCATTGCTTCTTACTCCTTACTCAAGATAGGTGTAGCGGTTGATGTCGCTTTCGTACGCTCGGACAAGAGCGTCGGCCTCCTCCTGGCTGAGAAGTCCACTGGCGACGCGCGCCCGCGTCATGCGCTGAAAGTTGTCCCACGCCTGGCCCCGGTCATAGCGCGCGTAAGCGACCATGTCGCCGATGCGGCTGCCCTGAACGATGCGTGTAATGTGATAGCGGCCATCAGTATCTATTATAACGTGCGCCTCGTTGGTCTGGCCGAAAAGATTATGGAAACTGCCCATCACTTCCTGATAGGCCCCGACCAGAAAAATGGCGATGTAGTAAGGCTCGCCGGTGAACGGGTGCAGTTCCAGCACCTCTTTCACGTCCTTGAGGTCAACGAACTTATCAATGTGGCCGTCGCTGTCGCAGGTGATGTCAACGAAGGTCGCGTAATCGGTCGGCGGCTCGTTGAGCCGATGAATCGGCATGATCGGGAAGAGCTGATCGATTGCCCAGTGGTCCGGGACCGAGCGAAACACCGAGAAGTTGCAAAGGTACTTCGAGGCGAGAATCTTCTTCAGCTCCTCGAACTCCTCTTCCTGCACTTTGACGTTCTGGGCGAACTTCGACGCCTGCGCGCAGACCTCCCAGAACAGGACCTCACCTTTGGCGCGGTCTTCGAGGCTGATCAAGCCAAGGTTGAACTGCGTGTGCAGCTCGTCCTTGTGGTCGAGTGCGTCGTGATAATACTCGCGGTAATTCTTGGCGTTGATGTCGTCGTAGAGTGCCTTCAATTCGATGATGACCTGCGGGTCGTCGTCGGTGACGTTGACTTCGGGCTGGTCGTCGGCGAACGTCTCGATCTCGTCGCGGATCGAGGTGACGAAGATGGCGTGATAGGCGCTCATCATTCGCCCGCTCTCGGTGACGATGTTCGGCTCCGGCACGTTCTCGTCTTCGCAGACCGACTTGATCGTGTAGACCACATCGTTGGCGAACTCCTGCGTCGTGTAGTTGACCGAGGACTCGAAGGTTGTCTTCGAGCCGTCGTAGTCAACGCCCATGCCGCCGCCGATGTCGAGAAACTCGATGTCGATCTTCATCTGGCGGATCTTTGAATAGACCCGCGCGGCTTCTTTCATCGCCGCCTTGACGCGCTTGATGTCGGTGATCTGCGAGCCGATGTGAAAGTGCAGCAGCTTGAGCGTGTCTTCCATCCCCTGCTCGCGCAGCAGGCGTATGCATTCGAGCATCTCCGATGGTGTCAGCCCGAACTTGGCCGACTCGCCGCCCGACGACGCCCACTTGCCCGCGCCCTTGGCGTAGAGCTTGGCGCGCAACCCGATCATCGGCTTGACGGCGCTATCCTGCGCCAGCCGCACGATCATCTTCAACTCGTTGAGTTTCTCGACAACGATGATGACGCGCTTGCCGACCTTGACGCCCATCAGCGCCAGGCTGATGAAGGCTTCGTCCTTGAAGCCATTGCAGATGAGCAAGGATTCGGGCGTCTGGTCGAGCGACAGCGCCGCGTAAAGCTCGGCCTTCGAGCCGCACTCGACGCCGAAATTATACTTGCTGCCTTCGCGCAAAAATTCTTCGACGACCTCGCGGCGCGGGTTGACCTTCATCGGGAAGACGCCGAAGTGCGTGCCGTTATAATTGAACTCGCGCGCCGCTTCGTAAAACGAGCGTTGCAGCTTTTTCAGTTGATTGGTGAGAATCTGCGGGAAGCGCAACAGGATGGGAAGTTGTAATCGGCGCTGTTCGACAAGGTGGTCAATCAGTTCTTTCACGTCGAGGGAGCGCGGGTCGCCTTCGGCAGGTCGGACTGCCAGATGGCCCTTTCGGTTTACCTCAAAATATCCTGCCCCCCAGTTCTCCACACCATAGGTCTGCACGACCTCGTCCAGTGTGACATTTTTCATCTAAGACCTTCCCTGCCGGATCTGTTGCATGCTGTGAAAACAGGCAAACCTACAAGTGTTTGAATTTAGCAGTAATGGTAACAGGTGTCAAAAACTTTTTTTTCTGAGCAGCCGCTCGCGTCGCTCAACTACAGGGATATAAAGATTAACTCAAGGGTGAGAGCCACCGCTTAAGGCAGGGCCGCAGGGTTGTTGGTGCGCCTGACCAGCTCGTGAAATCGCGGATCATCGCGCAACGCGTCCAGTTGCGGATCAACGACCAGCCAGCAGACCCAGGCGTCGCCGATACGCACGGCTTCTGCCACCTGCGCCATCGCCTCTTCGATCTCGCCCAGATAAGCGTGGATCACGGCAAGAAAGTAAGGCGACACATAATAACTCTTCGCCATCTCGCGCAACTCGGCAAGCCGCGCGCGCGCTTCGTCGTGGCGCCCCGCCCCGGCCAGTGCCATCGCCAGGCCGGCAAGGTAGAGCTGTCCGTTGCCGGCAAGTTGCGTCGCCCGCTCAGCCTGCGCGATGGCTTCGTCGTGCCGCCCGGCGCAACGCAGCGCCCAGCTATAGACGGTGCGTTGATAAGCGAAGTTTGGCTCGGACTGGATCAAGCGACGGTGCACGGCGATGCATTCGTCATAACGGCGCGCGTGGTAATGATGCCAGGCCAGCGCCATCGTCGTCAGCGCCGTCACCGGGTCGAGTTCCATCCCGCGCTTTACTTCAACGAGCGCTTCGTCAAAACGCCCCGTTTGCAGCAGCATAAAGTTATAGTAAATGTGTGCGCTGGCGTTGTTCGGGT
Source organism: Blastocatellia bacterium (assembly GCA_045807725.1). GTDB lineage: Bacteria > Acidobacteriota > Blastocatellia > UBA7656 > UBA7656 > DATENM01. The sequence continues at coordinate 6,804 of JBJMGV010000112.1, forward strand.
TTAGCTCGATGGCGCGGCGGTGATGCGCTTCCGCCGTCGGCCAGTCGAAGTCGCGGCAGACGGTTGCAAAAGCGAGCGCCGAATGCGCTTCGGCAAGTCGGGAATCTAATTCGATGGCTTTCTCGGCGGCCTCGTAAGCCGAGGCGGCGCATTCGGCGAACGGCAGCACGCCGAAGATGCCGAGGAAGATGTAGTAATCAGCAATGCCGGCGTAGGCCAGCCCATAATTCGGGTCGAGCGCGATGGCGCGGTGATACTCGCGCAGCGCCTTCGCAAAGCCTTCTTCGCTCAAGCTGTGCCAGTGATAGCGCCCGCGCATATACGCCTCGAACGCCGCCGCGTCGTGCGTGCCGCGCCGGGCCAACTGCTCCTGTTCTTCGCCGGTCAGTTGCGGAATCAGCGCGCCGGCGACTTGCTCGGAGATTGAATCTTCCAGCCGCAGCACGTCCGTCAGCTTCTCGTCGAAGCGGCCCGCCCACCGAATCGCGCCTTCGCTGACCTGCAACAACTGCACAGTGACGCGCAGCGTGTCGCCGGCGCGGCGGATGTTGCCGTCTATGATGTAACTCACATTCAGATCAACGCCGGCGGCAAGCGGGTCGCCGGTGTCGCCGCCGCTATAGGCGAGCACGCTGCTCGTCGGTCGCACGACGAAGCGACGCACGTTGCTCAAGCGCGTCACCAGCGCGTCGGCCAATCCTATGCCGAGGTATTCGTCGCCGGTGTCGTCAGTCGTGCGCGGCCCAATCACTTTGAAGGGCAGGACGGCGATGGACAACTCGTCGGCCTTCGCTTTAGCAGCGATACGCGAGAGCGTTGCCGAAGCGCGCACGTAAGGCGGCGCGGCGACGGGCCGGCCATCAAGATAGTGCGTGATGTCGTCGCGCAATTCGTCGGCAGTGTGGTATCGCTCGCCCGGTGATTTGCGGAGCGTCTTCATAATGATGCTTTCAAGGTTGCCCGCAAGCGTGCGGCGCAACGTCTCAAGCGTCGAGCCGCGCGCACGAAAAAGTGACTCAAGGCCCGCGCCCTCATCGGCATATTTCGAGACGAGGTTCGCTTCGCGCGTGAGGCCGGTGCTCAATCCGAGCGGTTCTTCTTCGCAAATGATGCGCGCGACTTCGTGCAGGGCGCGGTGCTTCAGTTGATAAGGACGGTGGCCCGACAGCAATTCGTAAAGCAACACACCCAGGCTATAAATATCACTCGCTGGCGTCACCGGCTCGCCTTTGACCTGTTCGGGGCTGGCGTATTCGGGCGTCATCAACCGCATCGCCGTCAGCGTCATATCCAGAGTTTCGGCGGCAATCTCGGGGTCTAAAATTTTGGCGATGCCAAAGTCCAACAGCTTGGCCGTGCCTTCGTCGGTGACGAGGATGTTCGAGGGCTTGATGTCGCGGTGGACGACGTGTTTGGAATGCGCGTAACGGATCGCGTCGCAGATCGACAGGAAGAGCCTGAGCCGTTCATTGACCGGCAGCCGCCGCTCGTCGCAGTAAGCATAAAGCGGCTCGCCTTCGATGTACTCCATCACGAAGTAAGGCAGGCCGTCTTCGGTCGAGCCGCCATCGAGCAAGTGGGCGATGTTGGGATGATCCAGGCTGGCCAGTATCTGGCGCTCGTTGCGAAAGCGGCGCAGGATGAAGTCCGTGTCCATGCCGCGCTTGACCAGCTTGATGGCGACGCGGCGGCGGAAGACGTTGTCGGCGCGCGCCGCTTCGTAGACCGCGCCCATACCGCCGCGCCCGATCTCGCGTTCGATGCGGTACGCGCCGAGCGTGCGGCCAATCATCGGGTCGTGCTCGTCATCGAGCAGCGCCGCCAGCGCGTGCAGTCCGCCCGGCACGCTAAGCGTTTTAGTCAGCAGATCGCCGGACGCTTCGTATTGCGTCAGCAGCGCGGCGACTTCGCCCTTCAACTCCTGATCGTCGGCGCAGACCTGCGTGATGTAGCGCTCGCGCTCATCCGGCGCGAGATCAAGCGCGGTCTGAAACACATTCTCGACTTGTTTCCAGCGTTCCGGTGTCATTACTTCAGGATACAGGATACAGGATACAGGATTCAGTCAGGATACAGGATTTGGTATTGGAGTTAATGCCAATCGCTCAACATTGAATGACTCAGATCGCTTGCGCATCGCGCCGCCGCCCTGAATCCGCGCCGCGCGTCAGCGCATCTTGCGCCATAGAATCCTGAATCCTGAATCCTGAATCCTGCTCACCTCATCTGGCCGTAGAGCCAGGCCCGCGCCATGCGCCAGTGGCGCTTGATGGTGATGGGGGTGACGCCCATGACCTCTGCCGTCTCTTCGACGGTCAGGCCGCCGAAGTAACGCAGTTCAACGATGCGTGCCTTCTGCTCGTCTATGGCGGCCAGTTCTTCAAGCGCGCGGTCGAGCGCGAGAATCTCTTCGCTGCGCTCGACCGCCTTTTCAATATTCTCATCGAGCGTCAGCTTCTGAAAATCACCGCCGCGTTTTTCGGCGTTGTGCTTGCGCGCGTAATCGACCAGCAATCGCCGCATCAACTGCGCGGCAATGCCGAAAAAATGCGCGCGGTTCTGCCAGTTGACGCGCGTCTGGTCAATCAATCGCAAGTAGGCTTCGTGGACAAGCGCGGTCGCTTGCAGCGTGTGGTCGGCGCGCTCGCGGCGCAGGTAATTCACAGCCAGGCTGCGCAGCTCGTCGTAGATGAGCGGCAGCAACAGGTCAACCTTGACACGATTGCCCCGCGACATCTCAATCAGCAGTTGCGTGACATCTTGTGCCTCTTGCTCGCTCATAAGGTAGGCGACTTAATCGTAGCCCACTGATAAGTCGGCACGCAACCAACGGCAAACGCGCGTGATACCTTTTCCGCTTCGACTGCGCGTTAGCTGAGTGAGGACGAAAAACGCCGCGCGAAATAGCGCGGCACACGGCAATCAAGTTATGGATTCAAGGAGAAAGATAATGCAACCCGTTATTCGACAGGCGACCTGCGCGGTCGCGCTCATCATTTGCCTCGCGGCTTGCGCTGACATTGCGCGCGCTGACGTGAAGGTCCGCGCCAAGAGCACGCAGGGCAACACGACCAGCGAGCAGACCACTTATATTAAAGGCCAGCGCCAGCGGCTTGAGATGGCCGGCGGCGTTATGATTTCAATCACTCAGTGCGACCTGCAACGCACCTTGCAAATCATTCCGCAGACGAAGACCTACACGGTTACGCCGTTCAATCAACCGACCGAGCGCGCCGTCAGTCAACCGCAGTCCGCTCAGCAGCCGAAGGCGAAAGCGGATGCTAATGTCAAAGGCGGCGTCATCACGACGACCATCACGAGCAAAGACACCGGCGAGCGCAAGCCGATGTTCGGTTACACGGCGCGGCACATCATCACGCAGATGACCACCGAGTCGTCGCCCGACGCGTGTCAAAAAGTCAAAACGCGAATGGAGATTGACGCCTGGTATATTGACGCGGCGTTCGCGCTCGATTGCAATATGAACGGCGCGTATCAAGGCTATAACCGCGCCGACCAACGCGGCTGCCAGGACCGCTCAGAGGTCAAGCAGGTCGGCGCGGCGGCCAAGGGCTACCCGGTGTGGACGAAGATGACGATGTTCGACGACAACGGCCAGCCGAGCTTTTCTTACGTGATGGAAGTCGTCGAATTTTCGCAAGGGCCGCTCGATGCTTCGCTGTTCGACGCGCCTGCGGGCTACCGCGAAGTTAAAGATTTGTCGCAAGCGATGAGCGCGGGCCGCGACGACGCAACGACCAGCACGCGCGCCAATGAAAACTCTGGAATGAATGCGACTGCCAAGAACCTGGCGAATAAACCAGCCGAACAGCCGCAGGCGCTTGAACCGAAGAAAGCCAGCGTGATTCGGTTAGGGTTGACGCGCGTGAAGACCACGAGCGTTGGTGAAGGAATGAACGCCGCAGAGTTGGCGGCAGCGATTCGCAACTCGCTGGCTCAATCATTGAAAAATCCGAACGTCGAAGTGGTAATGATCGAAGCCGCGTCGGCTTCGCAGATTGACGCAGAGGCGAAGCAGAAAGAATGTGACTTCATCATCACCGCCAGCGTCGAGCATAAGAAAGGCGGCAGCAAGTTTGGCCAGTTCGCGCCAGCCTTGAGCCACGTCGCCTCGCTCGGCGGTTATAGCGGCAGCACGGCGGGCGCGGTGGCGGGCGAAGTCGCTTCGGCGGCGATCATCACGGCGGCCAGCGCCTCGGCTAACGTCAAAGCCAAAGATCAATTGACGCTCGACATCAACGTGCAAGCGCCGGCAAACGCTGTGGCAGTCGCGGAAAAACAGTTCAAGACTAAAGCGCAGTCGAACGGTGAAGATATCATCTCGCCCACTGCTCAGCAGGCCGCGCAGGCGATTCTTGAGGCGACGAAGAAGTAGTTCGCTAAGCAAAAGCCGAAATAAAACCGCAGAGGACGCAAAGGACACAGAGGAAGAATAAAATCCTCTGCGTCCTCTGCGTCCTTTGCGGTTAAATCGCCTTCAAATTCGCCAAGTTCACCTTTCGTCGTCGCGCGGAACTTGAGGCGGGCGTGTGTTGGTCGCTATTATGAAAATTTGCGGATTGCTGCCGACAGTTCATCTGCACCATACACCAGGATGAATCATACAGATTGTCCCGACAGCCAACCGATTGAGAAAGGACCGACGCAATGGCCAGCAAAGCGAAAGCGATTCAACAACTGAGCGATGTAGAAGTACGCGAGTGGCTGGAATCCCTCGATTACATCATTCAACAGGGCGGCGCTGAACAGGTGACGCAGTTGCTCCACAAGCTGCAAATCCACGCGCAGCAGGCCGGCATCACCTTGCCGTTCACCGCCAACACGCCTTACCTCAACACCATCCCGGCCAGCCAACAGCCGGTCTTTCCCGGCAGCCGCGAGATCGAGCGGCGCATCAAGAGCCTGGTGCGCTGGAACGCCCTCTCGATGGTCGTGCGCGCCAACCGCGAAGAGAGCGGCATCGGCGGCCACATCTCGACCTATGCGTCGGCGGCGACGCTTTACGAAGTCGGCTTCAATCACTTCTTCCAGGCCCGCGACAGCGAAGGCAACGGCGACATCATCTTCTTCCAGGGCCACGCCGCGCCGGGCATCTACGCCCGCGCTTTTCTTGAAGGCCGCTTATCCGTTGAGCACCTGCAAAACTTCCGCCGCGAGCAGCGTTCTGAAAATAGTTTGTCGTCGTACCCGCACCCGTGGTTGATGCCCGACTTCTGGGAGTTCCCTACGGTTTCAATGGGACTCGGCCCGATTATGGCGATCTATCAAGCGCGCTTCTGTCGTTACCTCGAAGATCGCGGACTGAAGAAGGAATGCAACGGCAAAGTCTGGGCTTTCTTAGGCGACGGCGAAACGGACGAGCCGGAAACATTAGGCGCAATCACGCTCGCTTCACGCGAGAAGCTCGACAACCTGATCTTCGTCATCAACTGCAACCTGCAACGGCTCGACGGCCCTGTGCGCGGCAACGGCAACATCATTCAGGAACTCGAAGCGGCGTTTCGCGGCGCAGGCTGGAATGTAATCAAAGTTATTTGGGGCACCGACTGGGACCCGCTGCTCGCCAACGATCACGAAGGCTTGCTGGTCAAACGAATGGGCGAGATCGTTGACGGCCAGTGGCAGAAGTACAGCGCCGAAACGGGCGCTTACTTCCGCGAGCATTTCTTCGGCGTCGATCAACGTCTGCTCGATATGGTCAAGCACCTGTCTGATGAGCAACTGGCGCGGCTCAGGCTCGGCGGTCACGACCCGCAGAAGGTCTATGCCGCGTATCAGGCCGCCGTCAATCACAAAGGCTCGCCGACCGTCATTCTGGCGCGCACGATCAAAGGCTACGGCCTCGGCGAAGCCGGCGAAGGCAAGAACATTACGCACCAGCAGAAGAAGCTCAACGAAGACGAGCTGCGCCGCTTCCGCTCGCGCTTCGGCATTCCGATCTCTGACGAAGACATTGCGGAAGCGCCGTTTTATCGCCCCACAGACGATAGTCAGGAGATTCAATACATCCACCGCCAGCGCGAACGGCTCGGCGGTTACGTGCCGCGCCGTACGGTCGCGGTCGAATCGATCAAAGCGCCGGGCGATGAAGTCTTTGATGAGTTCAACACCGGCACTGAAGGGCGCGAGGCTTCGACGACGATGGTCTTCGTGCGCATACTCGCAAAGCTCTTGCGCGACGAAGAGATCGGCAAGCTGATCGTTCCCATCGTGCCCGACGAAGCGCGCACCTTCGGTATGGAGCCGCTCTTTCGACAGATCGGCATCTACTCGCACGTCGGCCAGCTCTACGAACCCGTCGATGCGGCGACGCTGCTCTATTACAAAGAAGCGAAGAACGGCCAGATTCTCGAAGAGGGCATCACTGAAGCCGGCTCGATGTCATCGTTTATCGCGGCGGGGTCGGCCTACGCGACGCACAGCATCAACACGATTCCGTTTTTCATTTACTACTCGATGTTCGGCATGCAGCGCATAGGCGATCTGGTGTGGGCCGCCGGCGACACGCGCACGCACGGCTTTCTGTTGGGCGGCACAGCCGGGCGCACGACGCTAGCGGGCGAAGGCTTGCAGCATCAAGATGGCCACAGCCACCTGCTCGCTTATCCTGTGCCGAACCTCGTCGCTTATGACCCGGCCTACGCGTTCGAACTGGCGACCATCATTCAAGACGGCATACGGCGGATGTATGAGAAGCAGGAAGATATTTTCTACTACATCACGCTGATGAACGAGAACTACGCGCACCCGCCGATGCCCGATGGCGATAGCGTGCGCGAAGGCATACTGCGCGGGATGTATCTGTTCAAGCCGACCGAAAACATCGAAGCCAAACTGCGCGCACAACTCTTCGGCAGCGGCGCGATCTTAAACGAAGTGCTCAAGGCGCAGCAGATTTTGGCCGAGCGTTACAACGTCGCGGCGGACGTGTGGAGCGTGACGAGTTACAAAGAACTCTACCGCGACGGCCACGACGCCGAACGCTGGAACATGCTGCATCCGGGCGAAAAGCCGCGCGTGCCGTTCGTCACAGAGATGGTGGCGGATAAGCCGGGCGTCTTCGTCGCGGCGTCGGATTACGTCAAGGCGCTGCCCGATTCGATTTCGCAATGGCTGCCGCGCCCGCTCGTGTCGCTCGGTACAGACGGCTTCGGTCGCAGCGAAGGGCGCGAGGCGTTGCGCGACTTCTTCGAGGTGGATGCGCGCTACATCACGCTCGCTACGCTGGTGGCGTTGCTGCGCGATAAGAAGATCAAGGCCGATATCGTGCAGCGCGCGATTAAAGATTTAGAGATCAACCCGGACAAAGCGCACCCTGTGCTGGCGTGAGAGGAAGAAACAATATGGCAACTGAATTGAAACTGCCGCAGCTCGGCGAGAACGTCGATTCGGGCGTGCTGGCGCGATTGCTGGTCCAGGTCGGCGCGACGGTCAAGAAAGACCAGCCGGTGCTCGAACTCGAAACCGACAAAGCCACCGTCGAAGTGCCTGCTTTCAGCGACGGCGTTGTCAAAGAGATTCTCGTCAAAGAAGGCGAGCGCGTTAAAGTCGGGCAGACCATCCTGACGCTCGACGCTGCGGATGATAATGGCGCTGCCGCGCCGACTAAGACTGAATCACAAGCTGAAGCCCAGGCTGCGCCGCCGTCAGCCGAAGCGCCGCAAGAACCGCAAGAGTCGCCCGCACAACGAGCGCCGTCATCTCAGCCGGCGCAAGCTACGGCTGCCGAGCCGGCGCGACAATCCGAAGACGAGACGAACGGCGCGGAAGAACTCGAACACGAGCAGCGGCTCCGCGAGCGCGCATTGGCGCAGTACGCCGGCAGCTTTCCCGATGGCGGGACCGGCGCGCCTACGTCAACGCCGCCGCCGCCGGTCGCGCCCGCGCCGCTGCCAGAGACAAAACGCGCGCCGGTTCCCGCTTCGCCATCCGTTCGACGCCTCGCGCGCGAGCTTGGCGTAGACATTTACGCCGTGTTGGGCACGGGGCCATCGGGGCGCATCTCGGACAGCGACGTGAAGACGTACGCCAAGTCGGTTATTAGCGGCGACCCGGCAGCCGCGTCGGGCGCAACGGCGACGGCGGCGATGCCGGGACTTGCGCCGCTGCCCGACTTTTCAAAATGGGGCGCGGTCGAGCGCACGCCGATGAGCGGCATACGGCGCAAGACCGCCGAGAATATGCGCAACGCGTGGCTCACCGTGCCGCACGTCACCCAGCACGATCAGGCCGACATCACCGCGCTCGATCAACTGCGCAAGCAGTTCGCCAAACAAGTCGAAGCGGCGGGCGGCAAGCTCACTGTAACGGCCATCACATTGAAAGTCATCGCGGCGGCGCTGAAAGTCTTTCCGCAGTTCAACGCCAGCATCGATCAGGCGCGCGACGAGATCGTCTTCAGGAAGTACTATCACGTTGGCGTCGCCGTCGATACGGATCGCGGCCTGCTCGTGCCGGTCATCCGCGACGTGGACAAGAAGAACATTCGCCAGCTTGCCGTCGAGATGAATCAACTCGCTGAAAAAGCGCGCAACAAGAAACTCAAGCTCGAAGAGATGCAAGGCGGCAGCTTCACAATCACCAACCTCGGCGGCATCGGCGGCACAAGCTTCACGCCCATCGTCAACGCGCCTGAGGCCGCTATACTCGGAATGTCACGGGCGAGTTTTCAGCCGGTCTATAACGGCAGCGGTTTCGAGCCGCGACTGATGTTGCCGCTGTCGCTGTCATACGACCACCGGCTGATTGACGGGGCCGACGCGGCGCGCTTCTTGCGCTGGGTCGCGCAGGCGCTTGAACAGCCGTTCCTGCTGGCGCTGGAGGGATAAGGACACGTAATGACTGACAACGCGAACACGACGCAAGTGGTCGTCATCGGCGGCGGGCCAGGCGGGTATGCTGCCGCGTTTATGGCTGCTGACCTGGGATTGCAGACGGCGCTCGTTGATGTGGAATTGAATCCCGGCGGCGTCTGCCTTTATCGCGGCTGCATTCCATCGAAAGCCTTGCTGCACGTCGCCAAAGTCATCAACGAATCGCGCGAAGCGTCGCATTGGGGCATCGAGTTTGCCGCGCCGAATATTGATGTAGGCAAGCTGCGCGAGTGGAAGACGAGCGTCGTCGAAAAGCTGACCGGCGGTCTCGGCCAGTTGGGCAAGCAGCGAAAGATTAACTACATTCAGGGCCGCGCGTCGTTTCTCGATTCCAACACGTTGAAGATCGAGCGCGTCAAAGGCGATGAAGAGCAACTGCGCTTTGAGCACGCGATACTGGCTACGGGGTCGCGGCCCGCGACGGTGCCGGGCTTGTCGCTCGACAGCCCGCGCGTGATGGATTCGACCGGCGCGCTGGATATTCAAGATGTGCCGAAGAGTCTGCTGGTCATCGGTGGCGGTTACATCGGCCTTGAACTCGGAACGGTCTACGCCGCGCTCGGCTCTGAAGTGTCGGTCGTCGAAATGACCGGCGGCTTGCTGCCCGGCGCAGACCGCGACCTCGTGAACATCCTGGCGAAGCGCGTCAACTCGATGTGCAAGGCCGTGATGCTCAACACGAAAGTGACGAGCATTACCGAAGCAGCCGACGGCATTCGCGTTAAATTAGAAGGCGCTAACCTTGAGCAGCCCGAACAGGTCTTCGACAAGGTGTTGATCTCGGTCGGGCGCAAGCCCAACTCGGCAGGGCTGGGGCTTGAGAATACGAAGGTCGAAGTGGACGCGCGCGGCTTCGTCAAAGTAGACGCGCAACGGCGCACGGCTGACCCGTCGATCTTCGCCATCGGCGACATCACCGGCGACCCGATGCTGGCGCACAAAGCCACGCACGAAGGGCGCGTTGCCGCTGAAGCTATCGCCGGTCACAAGACGGCTTTCGAGCCTGCGGCTATCCCGGCGGTCGTCTTCACAGACCCGGAGATTGCCTGGGCGGGGCTGACCGAAACCGAAGCCAAAGAGCAGGGCCGCAATGTCAAAGTCGCGCGCTTTCCGTGGGCCGCATCGGGCCGCGCGCTGACGCTCGACCGCACGGACGGCGTGACCAAGCTCATCATTGATCCCGAAACAGAACGCGTGCTCGGCGTCGGCATCTGCGGGCCGGGCGCAGGCGAGTTGATTTCAGAAGGCGTGCTGGCCATCGAGATGGCGGCGCGTGCTTCTGATCTCGAATTGACGATTCACCCGCACCCAACAATGTCAGAGACGTTGATGGGCGCGGCGGAAGTCTTCTTCGGCAACGCCACGGATGTCTATCGCCCGAAGCGCGGTTGAGTTTTGAATTTAAGCAAAGGGCAAGCAGCCGCGCGATTCGACGGTCACGCGGCTGTTTTTGTTTTTGTAATCGCCACTACAAACACCGATTAGCTGGAGCGGTTGCCGGCGGTGACGCTGGCCGAGGTATTCGTCGTGTCGTTCTCGTCGCGCGTGTCGCTCATAGCGGTGGTGTCGGTCGCCTGATTGGTCCCGGCATTCTGCCGCATATCCCAGTTGTTGGCGGCAGTCGCGCCGTAAGGAATGACGCGCAGGCGGTTCTCGACGTTCGTCACGCCTGATACGCGCTCGGCTAACTGTTCGGCGCGGCGCTTCGACGTGCGGTTGAAGACGTAGCCGGCCAGTATCACTTCGCCATTCTGCACGCCGACTTCGATCTGCGAAGCGTCGAGGAAATCATCATCCGTCATACGGTCGTTGATCTCTTCGCGTATGCGGTCGTCGCCGCGCCGGTAATCGCGCGGCCCGCGCCCGCGATGACCGCCGCGCGCGTCTTCGTCGCGTTCGTCTTCGCGCCCGCCTTCGCGGTTCGAGCCGCCGAACCACGATGACACTTCTTCGCGCGTGCGCTCCCACCAGCTACGGTCGTTGCGGCGCGGGCGACGCCGCTCGTAGTCGGCTTCCTGCACGGACGGGTCGCGGAATTCGGGCAACACCGACTCGCCCGCTTCCCAGCCGTAATCTTCGTATGGGCCGCGACGGCTGTAATGATCGGGCACTTGCTCGACCCAGCTATCGTCACGCGCGCCGCGACGTGAGCGCGAGCGGTCATCCTCGCGCGAGTAACGGTTGCGGTCGTAATCGTTCGCATAACGGTCGCGGTCGTAGTCACTCGTGTAGCGGCTGCGGCCCGTCTCGCGGTCGTCGCCGCGATAGCGGAGCCGGTCATCTTCCGTGCCGCGCCAGCCGCGCACGCCCATATCGCGGTCGTAATCACGCCCATAGTCGCGGCCAACATCACGGCCAGAACTGCGCTCGCGGTCGGACGCGCGACTGCGACCGCCGGAGCCATAATCGATGTCGCTGCGGCGCGCGTCATAATCGCGCCTGTAATCCACTTCGTTGTCGCTGTAGTTGCGCGCGCCGTACTGGCCCATACCGCGCTCACGATCATAGCTGCCGCCCGCGCCGCGCTCGCGGCCATAATCAAGATCGCTTCTCATACGCTGGCGACGGTCATCGCGGTCATACCGTTCCACCTCGTCATCATAGCGCCGCCCCCAGCGGTCGTGGTCATAATCTCTCGCCATTCCTAGTTACCTCCTTTTGGAAATCAGAATTAGGACTCTTGCTCGGATCAGGGGAGTCGTAATAGACGAAGCATCCCTATGCGCACACAGCGCCGCAAATGAGTCTTTGTTGATTAAAACGCAAGCTGGATGCCAGCACGATGAGCGGCGCGTTTCGCGTATTCAGTTGCCAACACAAGCGCGACGGCGCGTCGCCACGCAAGGCGCGCGGCAAGGACGCTCCATCCTGAGACAGTTTGTCAGTCTCGACAACAGCCATCGCTGCGGTCGAATGAGACACACGCGGTTTCAAGGCGGGAAAATCGAAGCCCGGATGATCAGCGGTCAGGCCGCCGCCCTGCCAATTCTGGTTGACTCTGCACCAGAACTGGGCCATCCTATCATCTGAGAACCCCTCTCAAGGTTGCAGAAGCACTCCCTCAGACAAACTGATGATGATCTCGCACGCCCAGATGACCGGCGCTGCCTTACAGGCGGCGGCTGAAGCGTTAGCGCGCCACCTGACCATTGACCAGGCGGTCCCCGGCCTCGCTGACCTTGGCGCGTCGCCGGTGCTGCGCGTGCTTGGGCAGAGTTGCTTTGTGGAATTCACCGCCGTCAACGTACCCGGCAAGGTCGTGTGGTGCAATTTCGATCTGGCGCGCGAGGCGGGCTTCGCGGTGCCGCCATCGAACCAGCTCACCGCGAGCTTTCACGATCAACTCATCGAGGCGCTTTCCTTCCGAGTGCTGCGGCCAAATGAAGAGGCCGGAACGCGGCGGACGCTCACCATGTATGCGGATAAGTACTGGGGAGTCTGGCCGTTCCTCGGCGGCGCGCGCGCCGGTTTTCTTCCGTATGGGAATTTTTATATCAAGGGCATCGGGTTGACTCCAGCGTTCAAGCCTTCGCCTGACAACGACTTTGACCATTCGCACGGCGGCCTGACTATGGAGGAAGCGATGCTTGAGGCCATTATCGGCGAGGTCAATACGAACATCTTCACGCTTGGCTCGGCGCGCATGCTGGCCATCATTGATTTGGGTGAGCAGATCGTCTTTCCTGATGGGAGCAAGTCTGCCGCTGTGCTGGGGGTGAGAGCCGGCAGTCAGTTGCGCCCGGCTCATCTGCTCGCTTACCCGATTCAACGCAACGGTCTGTTGTTTGATCGCTTCGTCCGTATGGCGCGCGAGACCGGCCAGCTTGTCGCCCATACGCATGCGACGTATGGCACTGAAACCATCGACATCAAACAGACGCTGTTGCGCATCATTGACGACCACGCGCGCATGGCAAGCCAGCAATTTCGCTGGCGCATTCTGCACGGCGCGCTCAGTTCTTCCAACATGGAACTGAGCGGCGCGATGCTGGACGTGATCACGCAAACGTCGCAGCCGCGCACCGCGCCCATCTGGATGCTGAAAGACTGCCCCGATAGCGTGTTTGGCAGAGAACATGTCGAACGCATCAACGAGCTGTGGCACGTCTTCCGCGAGTTAATCAAAGACATTACGCCCGCTCGCCGTCCCGCGCTCAACGTCCGGCCCATCAAGTTGCTGCTGGCGATGGAGAAGGCTTATAACCGCCACCTGCAAGTCGAGTTGCTGATTGCTACCGGCATCAAGCGCGCTCTGGCCCTGCAAGTCCAGGCCGATCATCCCGGCCTCGCCCGCCGCTTCACCGCCGTTCTTCTGGAGATGAGCCGGATCAAAAATCCCGGCTCCACGAACGCCAATGTCGTGTCGTGCGAGAGCGTCTCTGTGCTCGACGTGTTTCATCTGCTACAGCACTTTTCGCGCGACTACTTCGCAGACCCGGACGCCGATCACCGAGAGATCATTCGCGCCCTGTTGAAGCCCGTCTACAAGGGCAACCGTTATCACGCCGCCAAGAAGCGGGCGCGGGTCGAAGAATTGATCGGCGAATTTGATGGCATCTACGGCGAGCTGATGAAGCGTTGCGTCTCTTTAGCCGAAGCTCATTATCAGGACGTGGAGAGCCTGAAAGCCTCTGTCGTATCACGCGCCGGTTTTGAAAATGAGCTGGTTTCGCCGTTGTATCGTTCGAGCAGCCTCAAAGCGCTCAAACAGTTGATTGCGACTTATCGGGCGAACGGCGATGCAATGATGCTGCAAGACGGGATGGAGCGATGGGTGGCCGTATCGCTTCGCAGCGTCGAGGGACTGTTGGCGCAAACGCGCTGGTGGGATTCCGGCAACGGTCATTTCCTGGCGACGCGAACACTCGGCGGAGTGAATTATCGTCTCAGCCTGCGAGACGGCGAACGCCGGCAGCCGCGACTGCTGATTAGCTTGAAGCTTGAGCGTGAAGGAAACGGCTATCGAACGCCGCTCCCCGAAATCGCCGCGTTGACGAGGTCGCAGATTCGTCAGTTGCGCTACCGTTTTTCATTCGATGGTTGGGCGAGCGCCGGAGAGGTTCGCGCACGACTGGTCGAAGACGAACACGGACAGCGCAACATCCATTTCGATGAGATCAGCAATCTGCCTCTGGTCGGGCGGCTCGAAGGCTATGCTCGTATCGAAGGCCATCCTGCGAACGGCAGAGCGCCAGAGATGCGGTGCTACGCCTTCGCCATTCCCGACCGGCTCGAACTCGCCGCGCTGCTGGCTGAACCATGCCCACAGGGTGATGCAGGCGACGCCGCCCGCTTATTTTTTGCCGCCCCTTGAAGCCATCCTGAGTGATGACCGGATTCGATTGCCCATCTTCAGCGTCGGCGTTTATATTCTTCTCGTCAACTACATCCTCGCTTATCGGAGACAACCGCTATGTCGTTTACCAGAATGGATCAGGGCAAGACGGAAGACTGGATGGTGATCGGTCAGGCCATCGCGCAGCGGCAGGCGACGATGCCGCAGATCATCAAAGCCATGCTCTTGCAACTGGAAGCGCAGGTTGACGGGTTCGCCGTCAATCAACTCGTTCACGGCTTGCAGACGGCGACGCTGGCCGAGCGCGCCGGCGCGAGCGAAGAGATGATCGTCGCGGCGCTCTGCCACGACATCGGCAAAGTCATCTCGCTCGAAAATCACCCGGCCATTGCCGCCGAGATGTTGAAGCCGTATGTGTCGCGTGAGACGTACGAGATCATCCGCACGCATCAGGACTTTCAAGGCCGGCACTATTACGCGTTGATGGGCAAAGACCCCGAAGCGCGACGCCAGTACGAGAACGAACCCTGGTACGCGATGGCGACGCGGTTCACGGACGAGTGGGACCAGGCGGCTTTCGACCCGGCTTACGACACGTTGCCGCTCTCGCACTTCGAGCCGATGATCGAACGCGTCTTTGCCGCGCCGCGCCGCCAGCAGGCTCAGGGCGCGTAAGGCGAGAGCGGCGCGGAAAGTTTGTGGCAAGCTGTGTAAGGCGGACGGCGCGCGTTATAATGTCTCCTTGCCGTTCGACCCCAAATCTTATCGCGAGGTATTCATTGATGATTCGTTCGACGCTCAGCGCGCTGATCCTGCTGGCGCTCGCGGCCCTGTTTGCGGCCTGTAACGCGCCGGCTCCAACCCTCACCACGACCAATAGCAACAGCAACAACACAGCGCCGACCGCTGTGTCACCAGGCATGCCGCCGCCGACTTCAAGTGTGCCCGGCGATCTGACTTTCAAGACGCCCGACGGCTGGACTGCCGAACAACCTTCATCCAGTATGCGCGTGGCTCAGTACAAGCTGCCGGGTGAGGCCGGCGACGCCAGCCTCGTCATCTTCTATTTCGGTCAGGGGCAGGGCGGCAAGGTCGAAGATAATTTCGACCGCTGGATCGGCCAGATGCAGCAGACCAGAGACAAGGCCAAGACCGAGAACCTGACGGTCAACGGTATGCCCGTGACGCTGCTCGATGTCACCGGCACATACAGCGGCGACACGATGGGCGGCACCTCGGCTGCGCAGCCGAACTCAAGGATGCGCGCCGCCGTCATTGAATCGCCCAAGGGCAACTACTTCATCAAACTGGTTGGGCCTGAGAAGACCATCACGCGTTGGGACGACGCCTTTATCTCGTTCATCAAATCGGCGGAATTCAAAAAGTAAGGTAGGCTACCATCTCGCCTGGCCAGCATCAGCTTGCGCGGCTGGTGAAAAAAAGATGCGGCTGCCCGCCAATACATAACGCGGGCAGCCGCAAATCGTTTTGAAGAATAACTGTCAAGGATGCGCGATGCGGCGGCTGGTGGCCAGCGCCTATCGCTCGATTTAGCAAAATGAAAAATCGCCGCCGCCTTCCAGCTTTGACTCATTCAGCGAATCACAGCTTGAACCTGCAACGCCACGCGCGCAGGCTGCGGCGCTGGCTCGTGCGGCAACTGGCGACCGGCTCCCGGATGAGCCGGCGCGCGAAACTCATCATTAGCTTGCTGCTATTCGGCCTCGCCTTCGCCGTCCGCTCGCTACACGCCGTCGATCTCGAATCGGTAATGTACACCACTAATCAACCGTTCGGCGGCTTGACGGTTATGTACGACGCGCGCGCCACGGACATTGTCGGAGGCGGCGGGTTGCTGGGGCCTTACGGCAGGCCGTGGCAGACTCAGTGGCTTGGCGAAGCGCCGGGCTACGCGATCTACCTGAGCGCCATCTACGCAACCGCCGGGCGCGACTTTTTCAACGTGCAACTGGTGCAGAACACGTTGACGGCCACCGCGCCGGTGCTGCTGTTTTGGTTAGCCGGTGCGCTGCTTGGCTGGCGCGTCGGCGTTGTCGCGGGATGGCTCGCGGCAGTCTCGCATCATCTGGCGCACATCTCAAATTTCATCTTGCCCGACGCGCTGTGCGCGCTGCCGCTGTTGGCGGCGCTTTATCTATTATGGCGGACGCGGCAGTCGCGTTATGTTTATCTGGCTTACGCACTGGTTGGGTTTTTATGCGGAGTCGCGGCGTGGCTGCGACCTCAACCGATGCTGCTCGGCCCGTTTCTCGTCGTGATGCTGGCGCTGCCTGGCAGGCGACGCTGGCGGACAGCAAAGCGCGCGTTGATTATCGGTGCGGTAGCGTTACTGGTGATTGCGCCCATCACGATCAGGAATTACATCGTCTATCGTGAGTTCGTGCCCATCAGCATCGGCACGGGGCTGAACCTGTGGGAAGGCATAGGCGAAGCGAGCGGCGACCGCTTCGGCGCGGTGGCGACCGATGACGCGGTCGCTTTGCAGGAAGCCGAGTTGTATAACGAGCCGCGCTATGGCGGCAGTTGGACGACGCCCGACGGCATCACGCGCGACCGCGAGCGCGTCAAGAAAAGCCTCACCATTATCGGCCAGCATCTGGTCTGGTACGCCGGCGTGATGCTGCATCGCTGTAAAGAGATGGTCAATTACACGGCGCACGCGCCGCTGGTCTTTCGCGCAGGTCAAACGAGCGCGCCGGATGACACGGCAAGCATTCGCCCGGAATGGCGAGAGCTATCTGCACAAGCCGCGAGCCACGCGACCGGCAAGCGCCTCTCGTGGCTGCGGCCCATCGTGCGCGCCGCGCAACGCCTCGCCAAAGAACCGATGACGGCGATGATCTTCGTCGGCGCGCTGCTCTGTTTTATTCTGGCGTGGCGCAGAGCGATGTTTGTTGCCATCGTGCCGCTCTACTATTTCATCTTTCAATCGGCGCTGCACACGGAGTTCCGCTACACGTTGCCGATGCAGTATTTCCTTTTCGTCTTTGCGGCGGTGGCGTGGGTGGCGCTCGGCGCGGCCTTTATTCGCCTTGTGAAGAAAGCTACAAATCGACAAGCTGCGCGGCACAGCGCGCAGGCAGGCGATTAGGTCAGGTCGAGTGGTTTTGGCGCTAACCGTCTGCCGGTCGGCATTCGATCTAGCGGGCGGGCGTTGAGCGAAGCGAAGGTGACGGCGGTGGCCTGTGCGTATTCGCAGGCTTGCGACCGCCACGACAAAGGCCCGCCCGTTCCTGCACGAACTCATCACGAGCGGTTATCGAGTCGTTGTTGCAATGACCGCAGAGCGCGCTTTACTGGATGACCAACTCATAGCTGCAAATGGCGATCACATCGCCTTGGCCAACCGCTGCGCTCTCGCTGGTGAAAATCTCTTTCTCGCCGTTGACCATAATTGAATTCGCGCCCTTGCAGGTGAGCGTGAATTCGCCGTCGCCGTTGCGAGTGATCTGGGCGTGCTGGCGGCTCACTTCAAGATCGCCTTCGAGCCTGAGGTCCACCGCCACCTGGCGCGAGCCGCGACCGATGGTGATTTCGTCTTTGTAAAACGGACGTATGTCGGGCGGCGCGGTTTCGGCGTTCGGCACGTTGCGGCGCACGAGGATTGAAAACGTCGGCGTTGCCGGCTTGCGCGGACGCACGACAGTGGCTTCTTCATCAGGCTGTTCGGCCACCGTTTCCGCCGCTGAAGGCGCGGGCTTGGCGCGCTTGCGCGGCGCTACCATAGTCTTCTCGGCTTCGGCATCCCAGATGTGTTGAACGCGGAACTTGCCTTGATCGAGCGCGGGGTCAACGCGCAGCTCGACCACCAGCGTCCTGGTTTGAAACTCATTCTCGCCGGCCAGCTCTTTAGCGCGTTCCGACAATATGTGATATAAGCCACGCTCCAGCCCTTCACGCTTTTCGCCCTGCCAGTCGGCGTCGTCGGTCGTGCTCAGAAAGACGATGTACTCGCGCGGCACGTAAGTCGGCCCGCCCGGCGGCGTGAACATCTCGCGGCGCATCACTTCTTCGATCTCGCGCGCCACGGCGACTAGAAAGTCGTCCCACTTCGAGCGCGGTCGCGGCTGCCCCTGTTCATCCAAATCCTCTTCACCATCAATCCACTTGCGCAACGTCTCGAACCATTTCATGGCTGTTCCTCTTTACCTGATTTTTAGTTTCTGATTTCTTGTTCTTGATTCCGTTCGGTTGTTCTTCAATCAACAGTGATGAACTGCTTATGGACCCAGCCGCCTTCGGGCGCATTCGATGGCGCGCCGCCGACCCAGTTCAACACGCGCACACGCACCCAGTTGCCGCGCTCGTCCATCACCCGCACGCGCGAAGCGGCTGACAAAATCGCAAGCGACGCGCTGCTCGCGTTCGGCTCGCTGCGCAGGTTGACGTTTGCCGCGCCGCTGATGACGGCTTCTTTACCGATGATGCTGCTGCCGGTATCGAAGACGCCGGGCACGGGCTTTTCGGCAACGTAATGATAGATCGAAGAAGCCAGGCCGATGATGGCCGCGAATAACAACACAATGAAGGCGCGGCGCAGCCAATCGGAACGCACCACCGTTTGCAGCGTGGCGAAGAAGCTGCGCTCCGGCACAGCGCGCTCATTCATCCGCCGTGTCCGCAACGATCCGGCCTCAGGCGGTGTGATCTCTGTCGGCGCAATGACGTTAGCGTGCGCCGCGTGATCGCGGACAGTTGCGTAAGGCGAACGCCGCGCGGCCTCTGCCGCAGACGGCGCGTCTGGATGCGCTGCGCCATTGTCACCGACATTGGGTTCGGGGGCGACGTGGCGTTTTTGCGGCAGCGGAATGTTGACGATGGTGCGCGCCTTCTGAGCGCGGCTGGCATCGTGTGTGCCCGTGCTGATGGTTTGAAAGTGCGGCTGCGGCGCGGCGCGCTCGACCGTGCTCGTGCCGCTCAATCGGCGGCGCACGACGGTCGCTTCATCGTCCACTTCGGCGGCGGCGGCTTCGCCAAGCTTGAGCCGCGCGAACACGTCCCAGAACTCTTGCACCGACTGGTAACGCTCGCCTGGGCGGTCCTGCGTTGCGCGGTTGAGCAGCGCCCGCAGCCCCTGGCCCCACTCTTCGGCCATCAAAGCGGCGGGCAATTCGCTGATGGGCTGGCGCGAGAAGCGGCGCGGCGCAAGGCCCGTCATCACCGTGTAGACCGTCTTCGCCAGCGAATAGATGTCGGCTGCCGGCGTCAGCCGCTCGCGCATATGATCGGGCGCGTCCGGGTGATGTTCGGGCGGCGCATAGACATTCGTGCCGACCCGCGTGATCTCGTCCGAGGTGTCGTGCGTCATCTTGGCGACGCCGAAGTCTGCGATCTTGATTACTTTTTTATCTGCCGACAGCAACAGGTTCTGCGGCTTCAAGTCGCGGTGAATCACCCCGCAACTGTGCGCGAAGGCGAGCGCTTCGCAGACCTGTTGAAAGTAGCGCAAGGTGTCGTCGAGCGCGAGCGGATGATGGCGGCACAACCCGAGCAGGTCGCCGCCCGGCATATATTCGAGCACGAGGTAATGAAAGGCCGTGCCTTCCAGATCAGCCGCCGTGCCGTGGCCGAGCCGGCGGATGATATTCGGATGACGAACTTTGTCTAACGCGACGGCTTCGTTCTGAAAATTCTCGATCAGCGTCTGTTCTAACTCGGCGTCGGGTGTGCCTTGCAGCGTGACGTTGAGCGCCTTGATAATGACCGGCGCATCATTGTGCAATTGATCGTGAGCGACAAAGACTTCGGCATAGCTGCCGCGACCGAGCAGCCGCGCCACATAATAGCGGTCGTCAACGATGCTGTTTTCGAGTTTCAGTTCAGGCACGGCTCTTAATCATCACCAGGAGATATTGCCACAGAGACACAGAGACACAGAGGAGAATAAATGAAAGGCTCTGTGCCTTTGTGCTTCTGTGGCTAATCATCTGACCACCTACAATTCAGCGCGTCGCGTTGGCGTTCTCGACTCGCGCCGGCGTCATCGCTTTGCGCCGCTCTTCGGCACCGCGCTGAAGCGCCTGCGCGGCTTTCAACTTGTCGCCCGCCAGTTCATACGCTTGCGCTGCCTGCGCGTATGCATCAAAAAGCGTGGGCCGTCGCAGCATTGCCATTTCAAAGCTCGCCGCCGCTTTGACGTAATCGCCCGCTTCCATCTGGGCGCGGCCCAGCCAGTAGGGCGCTTCGGCATTCTGCGCGTCGCGCTCCGTCGCGGTCGCAAACTGCGCCGCCGCCGCCGCGTAATTGCCTTGATCGAACGCGGCGCGTCCTGCCTTCATCGGGTCATTCATTGAAGCCGGATCAGACGCCGACTTCTTCTTCCAATCTGACGCGCGCAGGCCGCCATAAAACGCGCCGCCGATGAGCAACAACACAATCAGCGACCAGATCAGCCAATGTGACTTGTGTTGATGATCCAGCGCCGGCGCGGCGTCCAGCGTAGCGCGGCGTTCCAACGGTCGGTCATCAAAGCTCGCTTGTCCGCGCGACGATTTGCCAAAGTCCACTTCGATGCGCTTGCCGCGTCCCGCGCCGCCTTGCGCTTCAGCTACCCGCGCCTTGCCGCGCGGCGTTGCGCGTGACGCCGCGAGCGGGTCTTCGATAGCCCGCACAATGCCCTGCCGGGCGCGGCCCACCTGCACGACGATAGCCGTCAAGTTGTCGTCCGCGCCGCGCTCGTGGACCAGGCGCTTCAGTTCATCGGCGGCTTGCTGCGGGTCTTTGAACTGCGCCAGCACGCGCGCGATCTCTTCATCCGACAGGTGGCGATAGATGCCGTCGCTACACAGCAGGAAGCGCACGCCGTCGCGGACTTGAATCGTTTTGATCTCGGCATCGACTTCCGCTTCGACGCCGAGCGCGCGGTTGATAACGTTGTTACCGGCGTCGCGCGCGCCGCTTGCGACGCCGGCGCGCAGGTCGTCGTGATAATCGGTGTGGTCAATCGTCTCGCACGAGAAGCGGCCTTCTTCGAGCCGGTAAACGCGGCTGTCGCCGACGTGCGCGATGGTTGCGCGGTCGCCTTCGATGTGCAGGAGGGCGACGGTGGTCGCCATTGTTTTGTAAGCCGGGTCACTTTCGGCCATCTCGAAGATGTCGCGGTTGGCGAACTGGATGGCGCGGCGGATCAGCTCGACGCTTGAGGCGGCGGTGATGTGGGCGAGCGATTCTTCGATAGTCTCGGCGGCGGTTTCGCTGGCGACCTCGCCGGCGCGCTGGCCGCCGACGCCGTCGAAGACCGCAAACAGCCCGCGCTCGGGCATCGATAGATAGCGATCCTGGTTGACCGGGCGTTTGGGATTCAAGCCGCGATCACAAACAAATCCAGCTTTCAACTCCATAGGCCTCTCTCGAAAAGCGACCTGGATTGCGAACGCCTGTCCTGTCGCCGGCGGCTCGCGTTTACGGACGATTCATTTTAGCATCCCGTCAATCCCTGCGCGATACAGCCCGGCCCTGTCATCATCACGATGGGTTGCTCTCGCCAAAGTCACAGGTTACGATTAAAACAAAGGAAGAGGCGGTATCCATCCGATCAGCCTGAGCGCGAGACGCAAAGCGCGTCCCGAATTATACAGTGGAAACCGAAGACCGGCTCTCACTCGTTTGATAGAGCAGATGCCGGCGGTTGTTGATATTGCTACTGAGGCGACGGTGGCCGTTGAAGAAGAGAGACAGTGATGAACAAGCATGGAGAGTCGAACGCAGGGCACGAAGATTCCAGAATCCTTTCTGCCACATCTATTCAACAAGCCGTAGCCAGAGCGACGGCGGCGGCCTGCCTGCTGGTTGCGCTCTTTGCCGTCGGCTGCTCAAAGGCGAGAGCCACCGCGCCGCCGCCTGCCGCACCCGAAGTCGAAGTCGCGCAGGTCGAGCAGCGCGACGTGCCAATCTATAACGAATGGATCGGCACGCTCGATGGTACAGTCAACGCTGATATCAAGTCGCAGGTGACTGGTTACTTGATGACCAAGAACTACACTGAAGGGTCGTTCGTGAAGAAAGGCCAGTTGCTGTTCGAGATCGACCCGCGCCCGTTCCAGGCGTCGCTCGATCAGGCCAAAGGCGAACTGGCCAAGGCGCAGGGTCAGCTCGGACAGGCCGAGGCGCAGTTACAGCAGTCGCAGGCGCAACTCGCTCAAGCCGAAGCCAACCAGGGCAAGACGCAGCTCGACGCCGACCGCTACACACAATTGCTCAAGAGCGGCGTGGGAACCAAGCAGGAATACGACAACGCCGTGCAGACTAACCTCGCGGCCAAAGCCAATGTGAAAGCGGCGGAGGCCGGCGTCAAGACGGCTCGCGCCGGCGTCGAAGCGGCGCGCTCGCAGATCAAGGCTGCCGAAGCGAGCGTGCGCACGGCTGAACTCAATGTCAGCTTCACGCACATCATCGCGCCGATTGATGGCATCGCCGGCGTCGCCGCCGTGCAGGTCGGCAACCTCGTCAACCCGGTAAACCCCAACAGCCCGGCGCTCACCACCATCTCAGCCGTAGACCCGATTCGCGTCTGGTTCACGGCGGGCGAGCAGGAATACCTGAAGACCATACGCGGCACAATGATCGAAAACGGGCACGGCCCGGTGAAGAAGGTCGAGCTTGAGCTGGTGCTGTCGGACGGCACAGTCTACCCGCACAAAGGGCAGTTTTATATGGCCGACCGCAACGTGGATCAGAAGACCGGCTCGATCAAGCTGGCCGGCCTGTTCCCGAATCCCGGCAACGCCCTGAGGCCGGGCGAGTATGGCCGCGTGCGCGCCATCATCAGCACCAGAGCCGGCGCAATGCTGGTTCCGCAACGCGCCGTCACCGAGTTGCAGGGCGGCTATCGCGTCGCCGTCGTCGGCCCCGACAACAAAGTCAGCATACGGCCCATCCGCGTCGGCGAGCGCGTCGGCTCGATGTGGATCATTGAAGACGGCTTGAAAGCCGGCGAGACGGTTGTCGCCGAGGGCACGCAAAAAGTCAGGCCCGATATGGTCGTGACTCCGAAACCCTTCACCGCGTCTACAGCCGAAGCGAAATAAAAGGGGCTAGGGACTGGGGACTAGAGACTAGCGGAAAAAGGAAGCGCTTTGCGCCCCTTCTCACTAGCCCCTAGCCTCTAGTCTCTAGCCCCTCCTAAGTAAGGATTGAGTTCATGATTTCAAGGTTTTTCGTCAACCGACCGATTGTGGCGATGGTGATCGCCATCGTCACGATCATCCTGGGCCTTGTTGCTATGCGCGGGTTGCCGCTGGCACAGTTCCCCTCCATCGTGCCGCCGCAGATCATCGCCGCGACGACCTACACCGGCGCGGACGCCGTGACTATCGAGCAGTCGGTCGCTACGCCCATTGAGCAGCAGATGAACGGCGTTGACAACATGCTCTATATGCAGAGCACCAATGCCAACGACGGCACCATGCAGTTGACCGTGACCTTCGACATCGGGACGGACCCGAACACCGATCAGGTCAACGTGCAGAACCGGCTGGCGCAGGCGCAGCCCAATCTGCCGGCGGATGTCAATCAGTTCGGCACCACGCTCCGTAAGTCCACGGGATTGCCGATGCTGGTCATCTCGCTGTTTTCGCCGAATAACTCGTACAATTCGCTGTTCCTGTCCAACTACGCCAACATCAATCTCACCGACGCCCTGTATCGTGTGCCTGGCGTCGGTCAGATTATTCTCTTCGGGGCGAGCGATTACGCCATGCGCATCTGGGTCAAGCCCGACTTGCTTGCGAAGCTCGGCCTGACGGTTCCCGACATCACGCGCGCCGTGCAGCAACAAAGCACCGTCAACCCCGCCGGTCAGGTCGGCGCGGAACCCGCGCCGCCGGGTAAAGAGAAGACTTACGTTGTGCGCGCGCAAGGGCGCTTGCAGACGCCCGAAGAGTTCGGGCAGGTCGTCGTGCGCTCGAACTCCGACGGCTCGGTCGTGCGCTTGAAAGATGTCGCCCGCATCGAACTGGGCGCGCAAAACTATCAGCAGATTGGCCGCGTCAACGGCCAGCCCGGCTGTATCGTCGCCATCTTTCAAGCGCCCGGCTCGAACGCGCTGGCGGTCGCCGACGGCGTGCGCAAGACCATCGCCGACTTGAAGACGCGCTTCCCGGCAGACCTCGATTACGTCATCACGCTCGACACGACGCTGCCGGTCACCGCAGGCATTCACGACATCATCAACACGCTGTTGATTGCAATGGTGCTGGTGTTGCTGGTCGTGTTTCTTTTCTTGCAGAACTGGCGAGCGACGCTGATCCCGATGATCGCCGTGCCGGTGTCGCTGATCGGCACGTTCGCGTTTTTCCCGCTGCTCGGCTTTTCGATCAACACGCTCAGCTTGTTCGGATTGGTGCTGGCCATCGGCCTCGTCGTTGACGACGCCATCGTCGTCGTCGAAGCCGTCGAGCACCACATCGAAGAAGGTATGTCGCCGCGCGACGCCACACTGCAAGCGATGAAAGAGGTGTCGGGGCCAGTTGTCGCCATCGCGCTGATTCTGTCGTCGGTCTTCCTGCCGGTCGCCTTCCTGCCGGGCATTCAAGGCCGCTTGAACAATCAGTTCGCCGTGACCATCGCCATCTCTGTGTTGATCTCGGCGTTTAACGCCTTGACGCTTAGCCCTGCGCTTTCGGCCCTGCTGCTCAAGCCGCGCCGCGAGAAGCGCGGGCTGGCCGGTCGTTTCTTTGGCCTGTTCAATCGCTGGTTCGATAAAAGCACGCGCACCTACGTTCGCTTCAGCCACACGCTGATCCGCAAAGGGCTGATCGCCATGCTCATCATCGGCGCGTTCCTCGCGCTTGATGGAGTGGTCGGCCAGCGATTGCCGACAAGCTTTCTGCCCGACGAAGATTATGGCTACTTGCTGTTGAACGTGCAGTTGCCGCCCGCCGCCTCGCTCGAACGCACGGACGCGGTGTTGAAGAAGATCGAAGCGATACTCGATCACACCGAAGGCATACAGGCGTACAACACCATCGGCGGCTTCAGCCTGCTGACGCGCGTGTCGGCGAGCTACACAGGCTTCTTCTTCGTCATCCTCAAGCCCTGGGACGAGCGGCGTTCGAGCGAGCTGCAAGCGCGGGCCATCTCGAACAAATTGAACGCAGAGATGGGGCCTTCCATTCCTGAAGCCGATCTTCTCGCGTTTCTGCCGCCTTCGATTCCCGGACTCGGAGCCGCCGGCGGCTTCTCGTTCTGGCTGCAAGACCGCAGCGGCGGTTCTGTGGACTTCCTCGATCAGAACCTACAGAAGTTTCTCGCGGCTTGCCACAAACGCCCTGAGATCGGCGCGGTCTACTCGCAGTTCTCCGCGTCGGTGCCGCAGATCTATGCCGATGTAGACCGCGACAAGGTCTTGAAGCAGGGCGTCGCCGTCAACGATGTGTATCAAACATTACAAGCGTATCTCGGCGGGCTGTTCCTGAATCAGTTTAATCGCTTCGGGCGTCAGTGGCGCGTCTTCCTGCAAGCCGAAGGGGCCGAGCGGCTGAGCGAAGATGACATCAAGCAATACTACGTCCGCAACAACGAGAGCAACATGGTTCCGCTGTCATCGCTGCTGACGACGCGGCGCATCAATGGGCCGGAATACACCAACCGCTTCAACGTCTACCGTGCCGCGCAGGTGCAGGGCAGCCCCGCGCCGGGCTACAGCTCTGGGCAGGCGATGGACGCGCTCGAAGAGGTGGCGAAGGAAGTGCTGCCGCCGGAGATAGGCTACGACTGGGCAGACCTGTCGTACCAGGAAAAGAAAGCGTCGGGCGCAGCCATCACCGGCTTTGCGCTGTCGCTGATCTTCGTGTTCCTGATTCTTGCGGCGTTGTATGAGAGCTGGTCGCTGCCCATCTCTGTGTTGCTGACCGTGCCGATTGCGGTCTTCGGCGCGTTCGTCGGATTGTTGCTGCGCGGCTATGATCTGGATGTGTACGCGCAGATTGGCTTGATCGTGTTGATTGGTCTTTCAGCGAAGAACGCGATTCTGATCGTTGAATTCGCCAAGGCTGAATTCGAGAAAGGGCGCGACCTGATGGATGCGGCGCTCGAAGGCGCGAAGCTGCGCTTGCGGCCCATCCTGATGACTTCGTTCGCGTTCATCCTGGGCTGCGTGCCGCTGTGGATTGCGACGGGGTCGGGCGCGTCGGGCCGTCGCATTCTCGGCACCGTCGTCATCGTCGGTATGCTGGCGGCGACGATGATCGCGGTCTTTCTGATCCCGGCGACATTTTATGTCGTTGAGAAGCTGTCGGGCAGCAAGCGCCGCACGCTTGAAGCCGCGCCTGAACCCGCGCCCGGCGACTAGGCGAGCGCCGTGCGGTCTGATAGCGATGCGGCGTTCTTTCTGCCTTCGCGCGGAGTCGCCGGGCGTGTGGTAAGATTTAATCAACGTGGACGACGCTTTATGGAGGTAGCCCATGCGTGATGAGATCATTCGATCCCACATCCGTGTCGCAACCGTTTTACTTCTGGCTGGCCTTTTCTTGCTGACACAGGCAGGCCGCGCCATCGCCGCCGACCTGAAGCAGAATCAGGAGCCGGCTGTAACAACGCAGACGCCGCCTGCTCAACCAGCCGAGCCGGAATCAGCGACTCAGCCTGCCGCCGTTACAGTCGCCATTGGCAACACGGGGCAGGCGAGTTCTTCAGCAACCGCGCAGACGCCGCTGACGCCGGGACAGAAATTCAAGTATTCGCTGCGCAGTTCATTCAAGCCGCCGACGCCTTACGCGCTGTCGGCGCTGTCGGGCGTCTTCAGCGAAGCGACCGACAAAGATCACGGGCGGCATATGAGCGCCGGCGATTTCTTAGCCGACTCGGCAACGCACGCGGCGCGCAGCATGGCCTTTCGCGTGACCGCCAACTTTTTCGAGAAGTTCGCCTTTGCCGCAGCCTTCCATCAAGACCCGCGCTACTTCCGCTCCGACCGGCACGGCTTCGGGCGAATCGGCTATGCCCTGAGTCGCGTCGTCATCACGCAAGGCGATAATGGCCACAACCAGTTCAATGCGTCGTTCTTCGCCGGCGGGCTGGTGACGGCAGGCATATCGAATGTGTGGTCGCGCCCCGAAGACCGCACCGTCAGCAGCACCCTGAGCCGTTTCGGATTGCACGTCGCCTATCGCGGGCTGTCGAACGTCATCCACGAAGTGTTCGGCAAGCGCTGATTTGAAATGATCGGCTGTCGGTATTCATCGGCACATTGAATATCCGCGCCAATGAAAACGGGAGCGCCAATGTTGATTCACTGGCGCTCCCGTTTTTTCGCAACCCGAATAGCAGGTTTGGCACTGATCTTGCCTTAATCAATTGCAGGGGACGCATCAAGCGAAGGAGGTTTTATGCACAGGCAAGGATTGGTGTCTCTGATTCTCGCCGCAGGATTAATACTGGTCGGCAGCGCGCCGGAAGCGATGGCTCGCGCGCATCATCATCACAGTCATCATGCGCGGATGCATCACGCAGACCATCATCATCATCATCACTCGAAGGCGAAGAAGATCGCTTCGATTGCCGCGCCCATCGCCATCGGCGCAGCCTTTGGGCCGGCGGGCAGTGTCGGTTATCAGGTCGTCAAACACCGCAAGGCGATCAAGCATCACCTGACGCATCATCACGGATGAGCGCCTGCGACAACTCCCCCACGACCTGCCTTTCACCCCCATCGAAGCGCGCCGCGAGCAGAGCTTTTGTGAATTGATTCACCGTCACCAAAGCACGGGCTTGTTGACATCGGGTCGAAGACGCTTTAGAAATATCAATGCCCGTGGCTCCCCTTATCATCGGTCAACGAGAGCTTCAACCGTCTCTCGTGAAAGGAAACCTCTTTCATGCGTGTCCATCAAAGCAAGCCCGTTCTTCATCTGTCATTCGCACTCCTGCTCACTGTCATCGCAAGCCTCAACATACAGGCGCAGCCGCCGCAATCGGCAAAGCCGGCGGCGGGCTATCATCTGCTGAAGCGCATCGAAGTCGGCGGCGAAGGTGGCTGGGATTACCTGACCGTAGACAGCGCGGCGCGACGGCTTTACGTCTCGCACGCGACGCGCGTGGTCGTGATTGATCTCGACAAGAACGCGGTCGTCGGCGAGATACCGAATACGAATGGCGTGCACGGCATCGCCATCGTGCCGGAGCTGGGTCGCGGCTTTACGAGCAACGGGCGCGACAACAATGTGACGATCTTCGACGTGAAGACGCTAAAAGTCATCAGCCAGGTCAAGACCGGCACCAACCCCGACGCGATCATCTATGACCCGGCGTCGCGCCGCGTCTTCACTTTCAATGGCCGGAGCAACGACGCGACGGCGATTGATGCCGCAAGCGGCAATGTCGCGGGCACGATTGCGCTCGGCGGCAAACCGGAGTTCGCCGCCGCTGACGGTAAAGGCACGATCTACGTCAACATCGAAGACAAGAGCGAAGTGGTGGCGATAGATTCCAACAAGCTCACAGTCAAAGCGCGCTGGCCGCTTGCGCCCGGCGAGGAGCCGAGCGGGTTAGCGATGGATCGACAGGCGCGGCGGCTGTTCGTCGTCTGCTCCAACAAGAAGATGATTGTGATGAACGCCGACAACGGCCACGTCGTCGCCGACCTGCCGACCGGCGAAGGCACGGACGCGACCGCCTTTGATCCTGAAACGAAGCTGGCCTTCAGCTCGAACGGCGAAGGCACGCTGACCGTCATTCACGAAGACTCGCCTGATAAATACCGTGTCATCGAGAACGCGACGACGCAAAGAGGGGCGCGCACAATGACGCTGGACCCGAAGACGCATATGGTCTATCTGGCGACGGCGCAGTTCGGGCCGCCACCTGCGGCGACGCCCGACCGCCCGCGCCCGCGTCCCAGCATCGTGCCCGGCTCGTTCGTCGTGCTCGTCTTCGGCAAGTAATGGCTCGCATTTGCTGGAAGGGTGCGTGCGTAACAAGCTGGTGCTATGATGAATCTGTGGGCGATCTTTAACATGAGTTCAAAGCACCAGGCTGATCGTCGCCACGGATTGACTTCGGGCAGAGGCGATGGGCGCGTGGTTTGAACGTTGCACGAGATGATGACATCTACAAATCGCGCTGCTTGCATCATCCATCAGGCTTTCGCTTCACGCATCGTTGCCAGTCTTATGACGGCACTGCTCTCTGTTACGTTGATTACAACCGTACGCGGGCAGCAACCGGCGCAATCATCGCCGCAGAATCCGCCGGCGTCGTCGCCCCAACAGCAGAACCCGAACGCGCCGCCTTCATCACCGAATCAGAGTCCGCAGCAGAACCCGCAACAGAATCCGCCGCAGCCCGCGCCGAATCAGAATCCGCCGACGCCCGCACCAAATCCCGGCCAGCAGAATCAGGCGCAGCCCACACCGACCGCGCCCACCACGCCGCCGTCACAATCGCCTGCACAGCCGCAAGCTCAATCATCCGCACAGACTGTCGCTCCCTTAGCGGTTGGCGATGTTGTGACGCAAGCCATCGCGCAGGCGTCGAGCTTTCAGCAGGCGCGCATCGAAGAATTGATCGCCGCCGAAGACGTGCGCCAGGCGCGGCTCGCTTTTCTGCCGCGATTGACCAGCCCGCTATCGTTCATCTACAACTCGCCGGCGCTCGGCCCGAACCCGCATCCTGATCCGTTCAGCTTTATCAGCGCCAACGCCGTGCGCGAATATGAAGCGTTGGTCGGCGTGACCGGCGACCTCGATCTATCGGGCCGCTTACGTGCTTCACTGCGGCGCAGCGTCGCCTTGCTCGAAGCCGCCCGCGCCGGGACGGAAGTCGCTCGCCGCGCCCTCGTGCAGGGAGTCAACGAAGCGTATTACGGGCTGGCGCTCGCCGCCGCCCGACGCCGCTCGGCAGAACTGAGCCTGACTGCCGCCGAAGCGTTCGAGCACATCACCGAGTTGATGTTTCAAGCCGGCGAAGTCGCCGAAGTCGATTACACGCGGGCGCGTTTGCAGACCGCCACAAGGCGCGACGAGTTGGAGCAGGCGCGCGCCGCCGAGCTGGTCGCCGCAGACACCTTGCGCGTATTCGTCGGTTATGATTTCAGCCGCCCGATTGCGACGACCGATCTGACCATCGCGCCGCCCGACATCAACGAGCTGAATCGCTTCACTGTAACCGGCATTACAGGCCGCCCGGAGCTGCGGCAGTTCGACGCGCAGCGCCGCGCCGCCGAACAAGAGATCAACATCGCCCGCGCCGACCGCCGCCCGCAAGTTTCGTATAACATCAACGGCGGCTTCGACACCGATTCATTGAAACCGTCGCCGCTCAAAGAGCACACCGGCGTGCTGGCCTCCATCAGCCTGACGATTCCCATTTTTGATTGGGGCATCAGCCGCAGCCGCGAGCGACAGGCGCAGTTGCGCGCGCAGTCGGTCGAAGCGCAGCGTCAGCTTGCGCTGCGCACCTTCAATCAACAGTTCTATTCGGCGCGCGAGCAGGCGCTGTCGGCGTCGCGGCGCGTGCAGATCTTGCAAACGGCAGTGACGGACGCTGAGCGCAACGTGCAGACTTCGATTGCGCGCTATCGCGCCGGCGAAGCGCCGCTGCTCGAAGTCACCGACGCGCAGACCACACTCGCCACTCAGCGCGCCGCCTTGTTTCAGGCGCTCTTCGATTATCAGATTGCGCGGACGCGCCTCGCCCAAGCCGCAGGACAATAATGGCACGCGAAGAAGACAAGCCTTTGCACATAGACAGGCCGCTGGACGAAGAACCGCGCACGGCGCGAAACCGGCTCCGGGAGCGCCTTTCACGGGTCAGCGCGCGCTTCTGGCTGATTACTGTTGCGTCGATCATCGCCTTTGCTCTCTTGATTCATTTTCTGTGGCCCTCGAAGAAAGCGACCGCCGAAGAGGAGGCCGCTGATGTTGTCGTCAGCGTTCGCGTCGCCAAGGCCGAGCGTGGCACGATCTCGTCGGAAGTGACGGCGCTCGGCACCGTCTTCCCGCGCGAACAGGCGACCGTCAGCCCGAAGATCAACGCGCAAATCAAGAGTATGGCGTTGCTCAAAAACAGGCCGGTGAAAGCCGGCGAAGTCCTCGCCACGCTCGAAGCGCGCGACCTTCAGGCACAGCGCGCCGAAGCGGCTTCGGCTCTTGAAGAAGCACAGGCCAATCTGCGCTTGCTCAGTGGCGGCACGATTCCTGAAACGAACGTGCAGGACGAGAAAGCATTGCGTGACGCTCGCGCCAATGTCGCCAACGCGCGGGCAACGTATGAACGAAGGCTGACGTTGTTCGAGCGCGGCGGCATTTCTAAGAAAGACCTCGAAGCGTCGCAGTTGGCCTTGACCACCGCCGAAAACGACTTGCGCGCCGCCGAAGCCGCCGCCCGTTTGCACCAGACCGCAACCAATCCCAACAACCGCGCCGCCGCCGCCGCGCGCGTCAAGCAGGCGCAGGACCGGCTGGCTGCGCTCGACACGCAACTGAGCTACGCCGTCATCCGCGCGCCGTTCACCGGCGTCGTCACCGATCAGTTTCAGTATGAAGGCGAGTTCGCCGCCGCCGGCGCGAAGCTGCTCAACGTCGCCGATGTCAGCGAAGTGATCGTTAAGGCTCCCATCTCTGACACCGTCGCCGCCGGCCTCAAAGTCGGCGACCCTGTGACCGTGTTGCCGCAGGAACTGCCCGACGAAAAGATCGAGGCGAAGCTCTCACTCATCAGCCGCTCAAGCGACCCGCAGAATCGCACCGTCGAAATCTGGATCAACCTGAAGAATGCCGATGGCCGCCTGCGCGCTAACAGCGCCGCGAAAGTAGCGGTCACTACTAATACGGCAACCGACGTAATCGTCGTCCCGGCCTCTGCTGTCACCTTGAAAGCGACCAACGCCGACGAAGGCACGGTGATGGTCGTCGATGAAGACTCGGTGGCGCACGAAACCAAAGTGACGGTCGGCATCCGCACAGAGGAGCAAATAGAAATCACCGCCGGGCTACAGGGCGGCGAGACGGTGGTGATCGAAGGCAACTATGCGCTGCCTGACGGTACGAAAGTGAAGACCGAAGAAGGCGGCGATGAAGACGAGAAAGAGAAGCACGAAGGCGATACCGACACCGGCACATCGCCCAGCGCTTCGCCAAACACGAAAGGCGGCGCGGAGACGCCGGCCCAACCCGGAGGCCGACGGTGAACCTGGCGCGGCTGATATCGAATCAATCGCGGGCGCTCGTCGTCTTTGTCGCGCTGCTGTGCGCCGCCGGCATCTACGCCGCCTTTCAACTGCCCATCGCCATCTTTCCGCAGACCGATTTCCCGCGCATCGTCATCATCGTCGATAACGGCGTCGTGCCTGCGCCGCAAATGTTGGTGTCGGTCACGCGGCCCATCGAAGAAGCGATGAATGGCATACCGGGCATCCAGCGCATACGCTCGACGACGCAACGCGGCAGCACGGGCATCGATCTCTTCTTCAACTGGAACGTAGACATTCTCCAGTCGCTGCAACTCGTGCAGGCGCGGTTGTCGCAACTGGCCGCGAGCCTGCCGCCTACGGCTGCCATTCGCCGCGTTGATCGTTTAACTTTTGCCGTCTTTCCCGTAGCCGGTTACAGCCTCACCTCCGACACGCGCGACCCGCAATCGTTGCGCGAGCTGGCCGCTTACACGATTCGCCCGCGACTGGCGCGGCTCGCCGGCATCGCCGAAGTCGCTGTGGCCGGCGGGCAGACGCGCGAGTATCACATTGCCGTTGACCCTGAGCGGTTAAATGCACGCGGCGTTTCGTTGCAGCAAGTCGTAGACGCTGTGCGCAACGCCAACGTTATTGATTCGCCCGGACTGCTGGAAGAGAATCATCAACTCGAACTCACACTCGTTAGCGGCCAGGCACGCAAGCCCGAAGAGTTAGGCGCTATCGTCATCGCTACGGTCAATAACGCGTCGGTCACGGTCGGCGACGTGGCGACGGTCGGCGAAGGCATCGCGCCCAACTACACCATCGTCACCGCCGACGGCCACCCGGCGGTGCTGCTCAATGTCACGCGACAGCCGAACGCTAACACCGTCGCCGTGGTTGATGAAGTGCGCGCTGAGCTGGCGAGTATGCGCGCGCTGTTGCCGAGAGACGTGAAGGTCGCGCCGTTCTACGATCAATCGCTGCTCGTGCGCGAAGCCATCAAGTCCGTGCGCGATTCGATATTGATCGGCCTGCTGCTGTCGGTGGCGATTCTCTATGGCTTCCTGCGCAACTGGGGGACGACGCTCGTCGCTATCTTAGTAATCCCGGTTACGATACTGGCGACCTTCTTAGCGATGTGGCTCGCCGGCTTGAGCTTTGACCTGATGACGTTGGGCGGCGTCGCGGCAGCGATTGGTTTAGTGATTGATGACGCGATTGTCGTTGTCGAAAACATCTTCACGCACCTTGCGCGCACCGGGTCGCGCCGCGAAGCCGTGCAAGCGGCAGTCAGTGAAATCACTGTGCCAATCATCGGCTCAACCGTGACGCCTGTGGTCGTCTTCCTGCCGCTGGCCTTGCTGACCGGCGTGACGGGCGTCTTCTTTCGCTCGCTGGCGCTGACAATGGCGGTGGCGTTATTGACTTCGCTGGTGCTGGCCTTGTCGTTCACGCCTGTGCTCGCTGAGTTCTTCGTCAAAGTCAAACCGCGTGAGCGACAACCCGACGAGCCGCAGGCTGTGAACGAAGGTGAGCCTGACTTAACCGAACGCCAGCGCGAATTGATCGCCACCGAGCGCGAAGAAGAAGCGCAGATGGGCGGCTGGCTGCGCGCCATCGTTGTGCGTTACGAATGGCTGCTCGGCAAGGCGCTCGATAATCGCCTGCTCGTGCTCGCCGTCTGCGCGGCGGTGCTGGTTGTTTCTTATGTCGTCTATCGCGGCCTCGGCTCCGAGTTCCTGCCGGAGTTCGACGAAGGCGCGTTCGTGCTCGATTACTTCACGCCGCCGGGCACGTCGCTTACCGAAACCGACCGCATACTCAAACACGTCGAGCAGATGTTGCAGGAGAACGAAGACGTTGAAAGCTACTCGCGGCGCACCGGCCTGCAACTTGGACTGTCGATCACCGAGCCGAACACCGGCGACTTTCTCGTCAAGCTCAAGAACAACCGCAAGCACAAGACCGAAGAGGTCATAGACGACTTGCGCAAAGAGATCGCCAGCACAGAGCCGAGCCTGTCGCGCGTCGAATTTCCGGGCATTTTAAGCGACCTGATCGGTGATCTGACGAGTTCGCCCGAACCTATCGAAATCAAATTGTTCAGCGAAGACACTGCCGCCTTGCAACAGAAGGCCGACGAGGTGGCAACGGCGATTGAAAAGATTCCCGGCGTCGTTGATGTCTTCAACGGTGTGACGATCAGCGGCCCGGCCATCATCTTCAAAGTTGACCCGCAGCGCGCCGCGCAATTGGGCGTCACCGCGACAGACATCGCCAACACCGTAGCGACGGCGATGACCGGCGATGCCAGTTCTTCGATCCTGCAACAGGGCCGCTTGATTACCGTGCGCGTCGTCTTGCCGCCGACCGCTAGAGCGTCACTCGATACGCTCAAGGCGCTGCCGATTCGCTCGGCCACAAAGAACGTGCTCTTTCGATTGGATCAAGTCGCCGACGTTGAATACGACAAAGGACAAGCCGAGATTGCGCGCGATGGGCTGCGCACGACCATCGCCGTGACGGCGCGATTGGAAGGCACCGATTTAGGCAGCGCCATCAACGCCATCCAAGCACGGCTCGCCCGCGAGGTAAAGCTGCCGCCGGGAATGACCATCGAATACGGCGGCCTTTACCGCGAGCAACAATCGAGCTTCCGCGAGTTGACGCTGGCGCTGGCGCTCGCCGTCGCGCTCGTCTTCGTGACCTTGCTCATCGAGTTCCGCTCGTTCT
Organism: Blastocatellia bacterium; assembly: GCA_045807725.1. Lineage (GTDB taxonomy): Bacteria > Acidobacteriota > Blastocatellia > UBA7656 > UBA7656 > DATENM01. Next base: position 41,857 of record JBJMGV010000112.1, read on the forward strand.
CGCATCCTGTAGCGATACTTACAGGCGCGGTGCTGGCCTTGAGCGGCGTGCTTGTGGCGCTATTCGTCACCGGCACGACGGTGAACGTTGTCTCGCGGATGGGGATGATTATGGTCATCGGCATCGTCGCCAAGAATGGCATACTGATGCTGGATGCGGTTGACGACCACCTGGCCGCAGGCGACAACTTGAGACAGGCGTTGATGAGATCGGGCCGCAGGCGTTTCCGTCCCGTGCTGATGACATCGCTTGCGGCGATGTTCGGTATGTTGCCGCTTGCGCTGGCGCTCGGCGCGGGCGCAGAGATTTTACAGCCGCTCGCTATCGCGGTGATCGGCGGCTTGATGATCGCCTTGTTGTTATCGCTTATCGTCACGCCGACGGTCTACGCGATGTTGAATCGCCGGCGTGCGCGGCAGGTTTGAGGTCGAGCCGTTTAGCGTTGACGCTTCGGTCTGCTTTGGTGCGAGCGCGGCGCTGGTTGCATCGCTTGCTGTAATGCTCGATAAGCCGGCTTTGGTCGGTAGCTCGCGTCGAACAACAATGAATCGCCGAGGCCGGGATACCAGCCCGGAATCCACGAATACTTATCGGTGAATCCCCACGTCAACACCGCCTTGCAATTCGGCTGGCTCAAGCAGAAGGCGAGGATGTCGGCGTAGGTCGTCGCCTGCGTCGCGCGGTCCTGGTCACTCATTGGCAACTTGGCGCGCACGTCGAGTTCGGTAATCATCATCTCTAAGCCGAGCGCCTGAAGCCGCGCCGCGTTCGTGCGGTTCGCGTCCGTGATGCGGAAGCCGTTCTCGACGTGCATCTGCCAGCCGATGCCGTCCACCGGCACACGCGCCGCCTTCAACTCTTTCAACAGGCGATAAACGCCATCCGATTTCTTGCTCAGGTCTTCGGCCTCGTAGTCGTTGTAGTAAAGCTTTGCCGCCGGGTCAGCCGCGCGCGCGAACTCGAACGCCATACGAATGTAGTCGGGGCCGATCTTCTGATACCAGAACGAGTCCGTTCGCAAATCACCGCTCTTGTCATCAATCGCTTCGTTGACCACGTCCCACGCGACGATCTTTCCTTTGTAGCGGCCAACCACCGTGTTGATATGATCGCGCAGCAGGTTGATCGCTTCGTCGCGGGTGAAGCTGCTCGCGGTGATCCAGCGCGGCAGTTGCTTGTGCCAGACCAGCGTGTGACCGCGAACCTTCATATGATTGGCTTCGGCAAAAGCGACCAGCGCGTCTGCGTCTGCGAAATAGTATTTATCTTTAGCGGGACGAAGACCCGTCCACTTGAACGCGTTTTCGGCGACGAGCATGTTGAACTCGCGCTTGAGCGTCTCTTGATATTGCGCGTCGTTGCGGAAAGGCTGCATAGCGACGGCTGCGCCGATGTAGAAGCCGCGCCGTTCAGCCGCGACGCGCAACGGCACGCTCTGCGCCGAGGCAACAGAGACAGCAGCGGCGAATGTAATGACGGTCACAAACGCTGAAATGATCGAGCGAACGTTCTGCTTGCTGCTTCGCATAGCTATTTGCGTCTTGCGGGAAAGACATCTGCCGGCACGCCGGGATATTTCTTTTGCAGGTTCTTGATGTAACGCGGCGTCGGGTCCATCGGCCCAAGCGGGTCGTCGGGGTCATCTTCGACGCCCGAAAGATCGACCACCACCCACGCGCCTTTTTCATAACGCAGCAAGTTCGGACCGCCTTCGCCCACCGCCTTGCCTTTGTCGTCGAGCGGCGTCACATCGGCCCACGCCCAGCCTTGGTGCACTTTCAGATGATTGACCTGAAAGACGACGCGCTGGCCGCTGCCTTTTAGGTACTCTTCGCGCAGCGCGTCCATGATGGCCTTGCGTTCGGCGCTGCCTTTTTCGGGCGTGTGCAGCGCGTTCGCGGTCTGCGCGCTGACCGCGTAGCACAGGCACACAGAGAGAATCAGCAAAGCGACGAGTCGAATCTTCATAGCGTCCACCTGAGTGCTTGCGACCAAGCAATTACTTCTTCAGCCGGTCGAGAAATTTCTTGCGGAACTTGGTGACTTTCGGCGCGACGACCGCCATACAGTAAGGCTGGTAAGGATTGCGCTCGAAGTAATCCTGATGATAATCCTCTGCCGCGTAGAATTCGGTGAGCGGCGTCAGCTCTGTCACGATGGGGTCGCGCCAGAGCTGCTCCGTTGTAAGTTCTGCAATAACCTGCTCGGCCACCTCGCGCTGCGCGGGCGAGTGATAGAAGATGACCGAGCGGTATTGCGTGCCGACATCCGCGCCCTGTTGATTCAGCGTCGTCGGGTCGTGAATCGTGAAGAAGACTTCGATGATGTCGCGGAACGTCACCACGCGTGGGTCGAACGTCACCTGCACGACTTCGGCGTGGCCGGTCGTGCCTGCGCAGACTTGCTGGTAAGTCGGATTGGCGACGCTGCCGCCGCTGTAGCCGGAGACGGCGCTCTCGACTCCGCGCAGGTCTTTGAATACCGCCTCCAGACACCAGAAGCAGCCGCCCGCGAGTGTGGCGACTTCTTTGTCAGCTTGCTCGTCCATCATCTACTCCAGCGCCTTCTCGATGACCTTCGTTACTTCCTCGCTTTCGGGTTTGACCGCCGGCTCGAATCGGCCAACGATTTTGCCATCGCGCCCGACGAGGAACTTGTTGAAGTTCCATTTCACATCGCCGCCGAACTGCGGGTCGCTCTGTTTATCGGTCAGGTACTTGTAGAGCGGGTGCATGTCATCGCCCTTCACCGAAATCTTGGAGAACATCGGGAAGGTGACGTTGTACTTGAGCGAGCAGAAGGTCTTGATCTCTTCGTTCGTGCCCGGCTCCTGGCTCATGAAGTTGTTGGCCGGGAAGCCGAGGATGACCAGGCCGCGATCTTTGTACTTGAGATAGACTTTTTCAAGCCCTTCGTATTGCGGCGTGAAGCCGCAGCGGCTGGCGACATTCACGAGCAGCAGCACCTTACCGCGATACTGCGCCAGGCTCGTGTCCTTGCCGTCAATGTCTTTCATCGTAAAGTCGTAAACCGAATTGGCCACTGTCGCTGCCTCCGTTTTGTCGTTGGCGCGGCTCAAGGCAACGACGGATACGACCGCCGCGCCGATGACCGCGAGAGCAATCACAGTAATCTTCCTTTTCATCGTGCGTCCTTCCAGTCAGGGGATTTCCACTGCTCTAATAATAGAGATCGCGCGCCGTCTGTCAAAGAAACAGAATACAGAAGTCAGGATACAGGAGTCAGGATTCAGGATTCGGTCAGGGAGTCGCATGAGAAATGCTGCCGCTGAATCAGAATGTTTGCGAGCGGCGCAGCACCTGAATCCTGTATCCTGAATCCTGACTCCTATCTCTTCACGCTGATCTCTTTGAAGGTGACGTGCTCGCCCGTCGCGTAGTCGTCGTGGTTTTGAATGCCGATGTAACCGGCGGTGGGGCGCGGGCCACGCTCCGGCTCGAACTCTTTGGTGCGCGGCGGCACCGATTGGGCCGGATCAAAATCGGTGACGGCGACGCCGTTCAGATTGACGCGGATGCGTGGGCCGTCGAGCGTGATCTCCATCGTGTTCCACTGGCCGAGCGGGCGGCTGGCGAGGCGCGCGGATTTCGACAGCGAATAGATCGCGCCGGTGCGGTGGTATTCATCCTGGCTATCGCAGATTTGCACTTCGTAGCCGTGATGCACGGCGAACCATTCGTCTTTTGGGCGGTCGGCGATGCGGACAAAGACGCCGGAGTTCGACGCTGCGCTGGTCGTCTTGAAGACGACGCGAATCTTACAATCGCCAAACGTCTCGCCGGTGTACCAGAGCAAGCCCATACCGCCTTCGCTGCGCAGCAGACCGTCTTCTACGACGAACTTGCCCGGCCCGACGTGCTGCCAGCCTTCAAGGTCGCGGCCATCGAACAATTGTCGCCATCCGTCAATGGTCGCCTGTTCCGCAGGCAGCGCGGGCGGCTGCTCTGCCGTCCGGCTGCACGATATCAGCAAGCTTAACAGTGAGAGCGTGGTGGCAAGCGCGGTTCTCATAGCACCTCTCCCGCGTGTTGACTCAAGCGCACGTCTGAAGAATAGACGAATGCCTCGCGCGGCGCGTACAGCAGCGGTGCGAGGCATTCGTCTCAGACGTGATGATGGTGGCGAGCGACGCCGTTACTTTTTCTTCTTCGCCAACTTCTTGTAGCCGGTCAGCCAGGCCGGGTCAACAGCGTCGGCGTGGCGGCGCTCTTTTTCGGCGACCAGCCAGTTGCCGCGCTCATTGAACGGGGCACCGCCAGCCGCGTTGACGTGACAGAAGCGACAATCTTTCGCGCCGAACTTTTTCGCCTGCGCCAGAAACGGCGGGTAAGCGACCGACTGTGTCGCCGCCGCCGCGACCACTCCCGCCAGCAAAGAAACCGATAGCAGAATCTTGATCCTTCTCACGAACTCCTTCTCCCTCAATGGTGATTAATGGTGGCTCGCCTTAGCCAGCTAGAACTTGATTCAACTCGCGCACCAGCGCCGCCGCTAATTTTTCATCGGCCTGCTCGCCGGCAAGCGCGTGCGTCAAGGCCGTGTAGAGGCTGTGCAGCGAATGCGCCGTCGCATCCTTGGGCACGAGCCGCGCATTAAGCTGCACGCGGCTGAGGTCGGCGGGCACGTTGAGAGCGCGGTTGTCGAGCGGGTCGAGGTGAAAGAACATCACCGCCGCGAACGCCGTCGGCCCGGTGTTTTCAGTCACCGTTATGCGCGACCTTTCGGGCGGCGCAGGCTCATCCGCTTTCTTGTCGTTCTCGCCGGCCTTCTGCTGCTTTTCCGTAGGCGATTGCGTTGGCGCGGGCGTCGCTCCGGTCGCCAGCATCTTATAGCGCGCCGGCCCTGAGCCAATGCCGCCCTGAATGCCTGCCAGTGTAGCGTGCGCGTCTTTGACTTGAGCCAGACCCGCCTTGCCATTGTTGACGAACAGCCGCCCGCGCAAACGCAAACTCTTGTCGGCAATCTCAGCTTGCGAAGGCGCAAAAATCAATTGGTAATCTTTGCCACCAATCTCAAACTCGCCGACGAAGGCGCGCTCTTGCATCCACACCGGCACTGAATAGAGCTTGCGAGCACTGGCGGCTTTCGCGCCGCGCGTTTGCATTGCGCCTTTGCCCGCCGGCTTCGCTTTCTTGTTCGCCTGATTAAAAAACATAATCCCAATCCAATTTTAGATTTTCATGGCTTGGCGCTGTGCGCCGGCGATTTTGGATTTTGGATTAACAGAGTGAAGCATCAAGCAGTCACGGCTTGCTCCTCAATCTAAAATCCAAAATCCAAAATCGTTACAGGTTTCCCCGCTTGCGTTCGTCGGCGATGTAATCGCAGGCGCGCATTGTCAAAGCCAGAATGGTTAGCGTCGGGTTCTGGCAGGCGCTCGACGTGAAGGCTGCGCCGTCGGTCACAAAAACATTCTTCGCGTCCCAACACTGGTTCCACTGGTTCAGCACAGAGGTCTTCGGGTCGCTGCCCATGCGGGCCGTGCAGAGTTCGTGAATGATGCGGCCCGGCGCGGTCAACTGCCCGCCTTTCCACGTCACCTCTGCGCCCGCCGCGCGCAGAATCTCTTCGCTCGACTCGGCGGCGTCTTTAGCCATCTCGCGCTCGTTGTCCGAATGCTGGCAGGTGATCTTCAACACGGGGATGCCCCACGCGTCAACGACGCCATTCGGGTCTATCTCGGCGTAGTTCTCAAAGCGCGATAGCATCTCGGCGCGCGTCGTCATATAAACCGGCGCGGTGTACCAGCGGCGCACCCTGGCTTTGAACTCGCTGCCGAAACCGGGCGCGCGTTGTGGGTCTTTAGCGACGCCGGGATAACGCCAGATTTGCGAAGCGCACTCGAACCCGTAGCCGCGCAGGAAGCGCGAGTGCTTCGTCTCTTTGCTGACGTTGCGGAAGCGCGGGATGTAGAGGCCGTCCGACTTGCCGTCTTCGTTGACAGGCGTGCGGCCCGCAAGCGTTGGGAAGAAGCCGCCCGCGCCGATGCCGCCGAAATGATCGACCAGATAATGACCCATCACGCCCGACGAGTTGCCCAGCCCGTTTGGGTGCTGACGCGAGCGCGAGTTAAACAGGATGCGCGTGGATTCGAGCGTCGATGCGGCGACGACAACGACGCGCCCAAAGGCTTCCTGTTCCTGATAGGTGACGCGATCAACGAAGGCTACGCCTTTCGCGTTGCCGGTGTTGGTGTCGGTGATGATGTGGCGGACGACCGAGTTGGGCCTCAACGTCATACGGCCCGTTGCCTGCGCGATGGGCAGCGTCGAAGCAATCGAGCTGAAGCTGGCGTTCACGTCGCAGCCGTCGCCGCAGTTGCCGCAGAAGTGACATTTATTACGCCCCTTCATATGCGGCAGCGGCTTTGAAGTCAGCATAGCGACGCGCGCAGAGATGCCGCGCCTTCCGGTCTTTTCCGCGCCGCGCCGGAGCAATTGCTCGCCGCAACTGAGCGGCATAGCCGGCATGAATTTGCCGTCCGGCAGGTAAGAGATGTGATCTTGATTACCGGCGACGCCGACGAACTCTTCGGCCTTGTCGTAATACGGCTCGACATCTTTATAACTGATCGGCCAGTCAGTGCCGAAGCCATCGTGAGAGGCGGCTTTGAAATCGAGGTCCGACATACGCCACGAGAAGCGGCCCCAGTGCAGGCTCTTGCCGCCGACGATGCGCGCCCGCACCCACATAAACGGTTTGCCCGGATCGGTCGTGTACGGGTGCTCGGTGTCTTTGACGTAGAAGTGGCGCGAGAACTCGCCCGCCGTGTCCTGCATCCACTGGTCATGGTCGCGCCAGCCGGGTCGGCCAAAGCCGCGATACATCGATTCCCACGGGTTCTTGTGCGAATTCAAATCGCGTTCGGGAATGACCGGCGGCCCGGCTTCGAGGACCAGCACTTCAAAGCCATGCTCGGTGAGTTGTTTCGCCGCCATGCCGCCCGACGCGCCCGACCCGATGATGATAGCGTCGTAAATTTTTTGCGCTCTCAACTGCTGCCTCCTCGTTGAAAACTGCCTGATAATGACCGACCTCGGCTTGCTCGCTCTGGATTGTCGGCTAGATTGTTGAGACGGTAACACAGCCGCCGGTCGCGGTTCAAGTTTGGCGGGCCGGCTTGCGCGGCACGATGAATTGCGATATTAAAAGAGGCACGATCCGAATGCTCTTAATCTCGATAATGCTGGACTGAATCCTGAATTGAACGGGTCGGGGCACGCCTCGCAAAAGCGTAACAGCAAATCCATCGTGTGCCGGGAAAGGTAATGATTGTGCGTTTGAAACGGCTATTCATCATCGTTCTGATCATCATCAGCCTGAACGCGGCGACGCTTGCGGCAGGCGTGGGTCGCGTTGGCGCGGATGAAACCAAAGCGGCAAAAGCCGAAGATGGTTTCGCGCTGAAGGACGGCGACCGCGTGCTCTTTTACGGCGACAGCATCACCGAGCAGCGGCTCTATACGACTTACGTCGAGCATTACGTGTTGACCCGCTACCCTGAGCGCCGCGTCGCCTTCATCAATACGGGATGGGGCGGCGATCAGGTGACGCGCAACGAATGCGCGCCGTGCAATGGCGTCGGCGGACTGGCGCGCATCAAGCGCGACGTGATTGACCATCGGCCTACAGTCGTGACCTTGCTGTTCGGCATGAACGATGGCCGCTATTACGATTTCGACGAGCCGACCTTGAAGGTTTACGTTGACGGCTTGACGGCGATCATCCGCGAGATAAAAAGCAAGACGCAGGCGCGCATCTACGTGATGACGCCGACCGTGTATGACGGCACGCGCAACACGCCTTGGTCGCACACGACGCGCTACAACGATGTGCTTGACCGCTACAGCGAAGCCGCCAAACAGATTGCGGCGCGTGAACAGTTGCCGGTCATCGATCTGCACGCCACCACCACCGACGCATTGATGCGTGCGAAGAAGAACGACTCGGCTTATACGTTCCTGCCCGACGGCGTTCACCCGCAGGAAGACGGCCAGTTGGTAATGGCGACGGAAATTCTGCGCGCCTGGGGCGCACCAGCGAGCGGCGTCGAAGCTACCGCATCCATCCACAATCCGATGGCTCTCGATACCTCGCAGGCGACAGAGACGGTAGTCGTCAACGCGCCGCTCCCGTGGCCCGATCCGCTGCCGAGCGACAAGCTGCGCGCCGTGTGGCCGCAGATCATCGAGATGGGCGCAGTGAAGTTACGTGTGCCGAAGCTCGCGCTTTCGGGCAAGTATAAACTCAGCGTTGACGGCGGCGATCCTATCAATTTCACGGCGGACGAATTGGCGCGCGGCATTGCGTTGAATCAGTTATCAAAGAAAGCCCAGGAAGAATCGCGCGCCGTCGCCGGCTTAATTCGCAAGCGCGCCGACTGGTTCTTCACGCGCTGGCGGCAGATCGAAGTGCCTTACGCGGCGGAGTACAAAACGACCGGCAACGTCGTCACGGCGTTCGACAGCTTGATTGCCGAGATGGCCGAACGCGCCCGCGCGATGGCCAAGCCGCATTCTTATCACGTGACTATTAGCCGCGAGCAATAATTGGATTGAGAGTCGTTTTGAAAAGGAAGCTCCGTAGGAGCGCAATGTGTATAGTTATGAGATTGGTAAAATGTTCAAGCTCCGTCAAGAGCGCGATGTCAACATTGCGCCCCTACGGGGCTTCGTCCCTTCCTTCAGCCATATCTATAAACATCGTGTCCCTACGGGACTGACAAGAGATGCTTCGTAAGCATCATCGGGATAAATGACCAGGAGAGCCTATACCATGTCGAAGTTGAACCGGCGCGAAGCGATGATCGGGATGGGCGCGGCGGCAATCGGCGCGCTCGTGCTGCCGAAGCTCGCTAGCGCCGTTGCTGCTGAAAAGATCGTCAAGCGGGGCCGCCTCAAACAGTCGGTTTCGTACTGGTGTTATCAGCGCAACTACAAGCTGCCGGAGTTTGCGAAGATCGTTGCTGATATGGGGCTGACGGCGATTGACTTGCTCACCGAAGAACAGTGGCCGGTCGTTAAAGCGGCGGGCTTGATCTGTTCGATGGGCTACCCGGCGGAAGGCGCGCAGATACCGAAAGGCTTGAACGACAAGGCCAACCACGACACCATCATTCGCGGCCTCACGAAAAGCCTGCCGGTCGCCGCAAAGATGGGTGTGCCGAACTTGATCGCCTTCTTCGGCAATCGCGGCTCGATCCCCGAAGCCGAAGCCTTCGACAACTGCGTCGCCGGCTTGAACCGCGTCAAGAAGGTCGCCGAAGACGCCGGCGTCACCGTCTGCGTCGAATTGCTGAATAGTAAGGTTGACCACAAAGACTATCTCGGCGATCACACGCCGTTCGGCGTCAAGGTGATTAAAGCGGTTGATTCGCCGCGCGTGCGGCTGCTCTACGACATCTATCACATGCAGATTATGGAAGGCGATGTCATCCGCACGATCCGCGACAACCATCAATACATCGCGCACTATCACACGGGCGGCGTGCCGGGCCGTCACGAGATTGACGACACGCAAGAGCTGAACTGGGCGACGGTCTGTCGCGCCATCGTCGAGACGGGCTACACCGGCTACATCGCGCACGAGTTCGTGCCGACGCGCGAGCCGCTGAAATCGCTCGGCGAAGCTATCGCGCTGTGCGATGTTTAACGGAGCGTGACCGCCGTCACCTCGCCCGGTGTTCGCGGTCACAGCCGTAGACGGGCGCGGCTGTTTATAAAGGAAGATTGTGGCGTCGCGCGCAGTCGCCGCTAAATCGTTTTTATTGAGCTGGCCCGCAAGGCCGGCCAGGGAGCAAGCAATGAGTAACGACACACCCAGCCGGCGCGATTTTTTGAAGACGGCGGCGGCATCTTTGCTCGTGGTCTTCACCGAAGAAGAATTAATCAAAGCCGCGATCCTGCAAGACGAAAAGCCGGTCGGGCCGCCCGTCAAGTTTGGCGTCGTGGGCCTGGGCCAGTGGGGCAAAGAGATTCTCGCCGCGCTTGCGCGCTCGCAATCAGTGGCAGTCACGGGCATCTGCGATACGTACGAAGCGGCGCTCACCAAAGGCAAAGAGATCGCGCCCAAGGCGGCGACCTTCAGCGATTATCGCAAGCTGATCGAATCGCCCGATGTTGAAGCCATCATCATTGCGACGCCGACGCCGACGCACAAAGAGATCGCCGTCGCCGCTATTCAAGCCGGCAAGCACGTCTACTGCGAAGCGCCGCTCGCAACGACCGTCGAAGATGCCCGCGCCATTGCGATGGCCGCGCAGGCCGCGCCGAAGATCAAGTTCCAGTCGGGGCTGCAAGGGCGCTCGAACGCGCTCTACCGGCACGTGTCGAAGTTCGTGAAGACCGGCGTACTGGGCACGCCCGCGCAGGTCACGGCGCAGTGGAACAAGAAGCAGAGCTGGCGGCGTATGGCGGCAACACCCGAACGCGAGAAAGATTTGAACTGGCGCTTGTCGAAAGCCACCTCGGCAGGACTCGTCGGCGAGATCGGTATCCATCATCTCGACCTAGCAAACTGGTATTTGAAATTACAGCCTATCGCCGCGTCGGGCTATAGCGCGCTGGTCAGTTGGAAAGACGGGCGCGACGTGCCTGACACGGTGCAGTGTGTTATTGAATATCCCAACAACGTGCGGATGGTCTTCTCTTCGACGCTCGTCAGCTCGTTCAGCGAATCGTTCACCGTCTTTCAAGGCAGCAACAGCAGCCTGATGATGCGCGAGAAGCGGAGCTGGCTGATTAAGGAAGCCGACTCGCCGCTGCTCGGCTGGGAAGTCTACGCGCGCAAAGAAGAAGTCCACAACGAGACGGGCATTGCGATGGTAGCCGACGCTACAAAAATCATCGAAGCTGGAAAAGAGCCGGGCAAAGACGGGCCGCTGGAGCCGACGCAGACGCCGCTCTATTTGGCGCTGGATAATTTCGCCCGCGCCATTCGCACAGACGCGGCGACGCCGGCGACGGCGCTCGACGGTTACGTAGCGACCATCGCCACGATCAAGGCCAACGAAGCTTTGCTTGCGGGCACACGCATCGCGTTTGACAAGTCATGGTTTGAACTCAAATAGACATTCAGAGAGGAGCGCAGTTATGAGCAAGAAGCAGAAAGAGAACGAGTTGAGCCGGCGTGATTTCATCAAGACGACCGGGATGACGACCGCCGGGCTAGTCGCCGCGTCGTTGATCGGCGGCGAAGCGCAGCCTACGCCGGCGGCATCGCCAACGCCGTCGTTGCCGACCTCGGCGCGCATACTCGGCGCGAATGGCCGCATCAATTACGGCTTCATCGGCGTCGGCGGCATGGGCAGCGGCCATCTCAACATCATCAACACGTGGGTAGATAAGAAAGAAGAAGATGTCGCTATACTCGGCGTCTGCGACGTGTTCGATAAACGCCGCCGCAAGGCGCAACAGACCGCCAAGCTGTCGGACGCGCAGGTCTACAGCGATTATCGAAAGCTGCTTGAGAACAAAGAGATTGACGTTGTCGTCATCGCCACGCCCGATCACTGGCACGCACAGATCGGTATGGAAGCGATGGAAGCCGGCAAGCATATCTATATCGAAAAGCCGATGACGCACACGCTCGACGAAGCGTTCAAGCTGCGCGAGGTGGCGCTCAAGACCAAGCGATGGGTGCAGGTCGGCTCGCACGGCTGCTCTGACCCAAAGTGGCACAAAGCACGCGAAATCGCAAAAGCGAATCGGCTGGGCCGCTTGCTCTGGGCGCAGGGCAGCTATTGCCGTAACAACCCGAAGGGCGAATGGAACTACACCATCGAGCCTGAGGCGACCGAGCAGAACATTGATTGGAAGCAGTGGCTGGGGAAAGCGCCGAAACGAGCCTTCAGCGCCGAACGTTACTATCGTTGGCGCAAGTACTGGGACTATGGCAACGGCATCATCGGCGACCTGTGGCCGCATCGCTTGCACCCGTTGATGCTGGCGATGAACCTGCTGGAGTTCCCGAAGTCTGTGAACTGCATGGGCGGCATCCTCTGCGACACCGATAAGGGCAACGGCGACCCGCGCGACGTGGCCGACACGACGATGATGACGGTCGAGTTCCCTTCAGGTGTGATGATCTTTTTAGCCGGCTCGACCGTCAACGAGCGCGGCGTCGAAGACGTGATTCGCGGCCACAAAGCGAACCTGCTGTGCGGCGGCACCAAGGTCGAGATCGTTCCCGAACGGCCTTACGCTGAAGAGATCGAAGCGAAGGACGAAACGCCGCCGGATTCGGGCGAGACGCACGCCAAGCACCAGAAGAACTTCATCCAAAGCTTGCGCAACAACGTCGCGCCGAACTGCGACATTGAGTTAGGTGTGCGCGTGCAGACGATTGTTTCAATGGCCGAAGCGTCATACCGCAAAGGCAAGTCTATGCAATTCGACGCGGCGAAGTTGAAGATGAGCAGCTAGTCGCGCCGCTTGCCGGCACCAACTCAACTGGACGAAACGGGGCAGCCCGCGCGGGCCGCCTCGTTTTCGATTGATGCCTGACCATAGACACTCCTTCCGCTCATAAGTCTGCAATGAACACACCAGCGATGGTCACGCTTTCGACGCACACGATGGCGACGCGCTTCGAGTTAGTGCTCTATGGCGCGGACGAGGTCAGGTTGCGCGCCGCCGGCGAAGAAGCGCTCGCGGAGATCGAACGGCTCGACGCGCAGTTGAGCGCGTATCGCGCCGACAGCGAGATCAATTGGATCAACCGCCACGCCGCCGCCGAAGCCGTGCGCGTCGAGCCGCGCCTGTTTCACTTGCTCAAACACTGCGCCGCCTTCACTGCCGCCACAGACGGCGCGTTCGATGTGACCGTGGGGCCGCTCGTGCGCGCCTGGCGATTGGCCACGGAAGCGGAGGCCGTGCCTTCGACCGATGAACTCGAAGCGGCGCGCGCGGCGGTCGGCATGCAGAACGTCGCGCTCGACTCGGAAGCCTACACCGTCCGCTTCAAACAGCCGGGGATGCAGATTGATATGGGTGCGTACGGCAAAGGCTACGCCATTGAGCGCGCCGTTGATTCGTTGAAAGAGAACGGCGTCACGAGCGCCTTGCTGCACGGCGGCACAAGCTCGGCGGCGGTCATCGGCACGCCGCCCGCTCAAACAAGCTGGCGCATTCAGTTGAGCGAGCCGTTCGAGCTAGGCGAGTCGGCGATGACCTTCGAGCTAATCAATGAAGCGCTATCGGTATCGGCCATTCACGGCAGAGCGTTCACAGCGGGCGGTCGCACGTATGGCCACGTCATCGACCCGCGCACAGGCCGTCCGGTCGAGCGGGCGCTGGCGGCGGCGGTCGTGGGCCAGTCGGCTTCGACCTGCGAAGTCCTTTCGACCGCCCTCGTCGTGCTCGGCCCAACGTGGCTGCGTGAGATGGATGAACGCTTTGTTGGCTATCGCGGCGCGGTCGCTTACCGTGTGGGCGACGCCGAAATTGCGATTGAATGCCTGGGTCTTTGAGCCGATTCGGAATCGTTTGACAAGCGGCGCGGCCAGACAGTATAAGCATGTCGCTGTCGTCTTACGTCTGTGGAACAATCGCTTGCATCAACCTGGCGCGCGTTTTCATTGAGGCACACTAAGTCGGATAGTGTGTCTTAAACTACAATGCATTCAAGCAGTCTGTAAACACTCAATCGAGGTCTGCCGCATGAATTTGACTAGCATAGACTGGATCATCATGGTGGTTTACTTCGTCTTCGTGCTCGGCATCGGGTTCATGCTGAAGCGGTATATGAAGACGAGCACGGACTTCTTTCTGGCCGGGCGCTCGATCCCGGCGTGGGTGGCCGGGCTGGCCTTCATCTCGGCCAACCTCGGCGCGCAGGAAGTCATCGGCATGGGCGCGTCAGGGGCCAAGTACGGCATAGCGACGAGCCACTTTTACTGGGTCGGGGCGATCCCGGCGATGGTCTTCGTCGGCGTTTTTATGATGCCGTTTTATTACGGCTCGCGGGCGCGCTCGGTGCCGGAATATCTGCAACTGCGCTTTGACGAGAAGACGCGCGCGCTCAACGCCGTTTCGTTTGCGGTGATGACGATCTTTTCATCCGGCATCTCGATGTACGCGATGGCCAAGCTCATTCAGACGCTGCACATCTTCGATGGGCTGTTCGCGCGGCTCGGCATTCCGGCCTCTTACATCTTCGACGTTAGCATTATTCTGTCGGCCCTGATCGTGCTGGGTTACATCTTTCTTGGCGGCTTGACGAGCGCGATTTACAACGAAGTGCTGCAATTCTTCCTGATCGTCGCGGGCTTCCTGCCGCTGGTCTGGTTGGGATTGAAGAACGTCGGCGGCTGGGAGGGGCTGAAAGCGAAAGTGCCTCCCGCCTTCACGCATTCGTGGGAGGGCATGAGCAGCCCGGACACAAACCCGCTCGGCGTCGAGTGGTTCGGCATGGTGATGGGCCTCGGCTTCGTGCTCTCGTTCGGCTACTGGTGTACGGACTTTCTGGTGGTGCAGCGAGCGATGGCCGCTAACTCGATGGACGCGGCGCGGCGCACGCCGCTGATCGCCGCCGTCCCGAAGATGTTCTTCCCGATTCTCGTCATCCTGCCCGGCATCATCGCCATCGCCGTGACCTCGCAGAGCGACACCAGCCATGTACTCACTAATCCCGCTTCGTCACAGGCCGTCGTCGAGCGCGCGCCGGGAAGTCCCCCTGAGGGCAAAGGACTGATTCCCGTAAAGACTGATGAGCAGGGCAAGCCCAAGTTCGACCAGAACGGCAAGCCCGAACTCGATTACGATATGGCTATCCCGCAGATGCTGCTGCATTACTTCCCGACCGGCATACTGGGGCTGGGGCTGACGGCGTTGTTGGCGAGTTTCATGTCAGGCATGGCCGGCAACGTCACGGCCTTCAACACGGTATGGACGTATGACATCTACCAGTCCTACATCAAGCGCGGCGCGAGCGACCAGCATTACCTGTGGATGGGCCGTATGGCGACGGTCTTCGGCATCGCCATTTCAATAGCAGCGGCCTATGTGGCGACGCGCTTCAACAACATCATGGACATGCTCCAGTTGGTCTTCGCCTTCGTCAACGCGCCGTTGTTTGCGACCTTCCTGCTCGGCATGTTCTGGAAGCGCGCGACCGGGCACGGCGCGTTCACCGGCCTGCTGTCGGGCACAATCGCGGCGGCGATTCATCACGGCCTGACCTTGCCCAGAGGCGCGGCGGCGGGCATCAAAGGCGGCTGGCTCGGTATGATTCACGAATACCCAAGCGAGATGGCGCAGAACTTCTGGACGGCCATCTACGCGTGGACGGCCTGCTTTTTAATAACCATCATCGTCAGCCTGATGACCCGACCGCGCAAGGATGCAGAGCTGGTCGGGCTGGTCTACTCGCTCACGGAAAAACCGAAAGAGCATCACCTGCCGTTTTATGCGCGACCGCTCAACCTCGGCATCTTCGTGCTGCTGATGGTCGTCGTGCTGAACATCATCTTCCGATAAGGAGCGATAAAGATGGGACTCGACATACGGCTGCCAATCGGCTTGATGTTTGCAATTCTGGGGGCGCTGTTGATCTTCTACGGGCTGGTCAGCGACAAAGCGATTTATGATCGCTTCTCGCTCGGCGTCAACATCAACCTGGGGTGGGGCGTCGTCATGCTGATCTTCGGCGTGGTGATGTACCTCTTTGGGCGGCGCGGCACGTCGGCGATGCGCTCGGCGCAGCAGAGCGCCGAAGGCCGCTTGATCGAAGAGATCGAGCACGAAACCGGCGAAGAGCGCGAACGCCGCCCGCGCGGGCATTAGGAAGAAGGAAGTCAGGAGCCAAGAGTCAGAAGTCAAAATGAAAGAGGAATCGCTGTAGCGATGACATCCCTTCTATTCTAACTTCTGACTTCTGACTCCTGGCTTTTGAATACTCTCAGTCTCATCTATCATGCTTAGGGCGTGTGGGTATCCATTAGTAGGGTGAGAATTACATGGCTGTTTTAGTCACGGGCGGCGCGGGCTACATCGGCAGCGTCACGGTCGAGTTGCTAAGGGCGCAGGGCGAGCAGGTCGTTGTCCTCGATAGTCTGGCGCGCGGCTATCGTCAGGCTGTGCCCGCCGACGCCATCTTCTACGAAGGCAATCTCGGCGACCGCGCGCTCATTAAACGAGTCACCGAAGCGCATCAGATTGACGCCTGCGTTCACTTCGCGGCGTTCGCTTATGTCGGCGAATCGGTCGAGCACCCGGCGCGTTATTTCGAGAACAACGTCGAGCAGGGCATCGAGTTGCTCGGCGCGCTCAACGAAGCCGGCGTGCGGCGGTTCATCTTCTCTTCGACCTGCGCCACCTACGGCGAGCCGCAATATATGCCGCTCGACGAAAAGCATCCGCAATATCCGGTCAACCCTTACGGCTGGTCAAAGTTCTTCATTGAGCGCGTGCTTGAAAGTTATGACCGCGCCTACGAGATGAAGTTCGTCGCCTTGCGTTACTTCAATGCCGCCGGCGCGACTGAACACTTAGGCGAAGATCACGAGCCTGAAACTCACCTGATCCCGATTGTGCTCGCCGTGGCCGAAGGCAAGCTGCCTCACGTGCCGGTCTTCGGCGACGATTACCCGACGCGCGACGGCACGGCGGTACGCGATTACATACACGTCACCGACCTCGGCACGGCGCACTTGCTCGCGCTCAAGCACCTGCGCGAAGGCGGTCAGTCCGAGTTCATCAATCTCGGCAATGGCAAAGGCTATTCGGTGCTCGAAGTCATCGAGGCGGCGCGCGCCGTGACGGGCCGCGAGATTGCCGTGCAGATGAGTCCGCGCCGCGCTGGCGACCCGGCGCACCTGATCGCTAAAGCCGACCGCGCCCGCGAAGTGCTCGGCTGGCAGCCTGCTCACCCTGATCTCGCCGACATTATCCGCAGCGCGTGGCTGTGGCGGCAGGCGCACCCGAACGGATATCACGAGTAATCATCCTCATATGAATCCGAACTGATTGATGAACGACGTGGCGCAACTCAGCGAAGTGGCACAGCGGGCGCGACGGCGCATCTTTCGCCGCACGATGCCATTTCTGTTTGCGCTGTTCGTCATCGCCTTCCTCGACCGCGTCAACGTCGGCTTTGCGAAACTCACGATGGCCGGCGAGCTGGGCTTCTCTGAAGAAATCTATGGATTCGGCGCGGGCATATTCTTCATCGGCTACTTCGTGCTTGAGATTCCCGGCAGCCTGATCGCCGAGCGCTGGAGCGCCCGCAAGTGGATCGCGCGAATTATGATCTCGTGGGGCGTGTTGTCCATCCTCACCGGCTTCATTCACAACGCGACGCAGTTTTATTGGGCGCGGTTTCTGCTCGGCGCGGCAGAGGCCGGATTCTTTCCCGGCATCATCGTCTACTTGAGTCACTGGTTCCGCTCGGAAGACCGTGCCAAAGCCGTCGCCCTTTTTATGATCGCCCTGCCGATCACCAGCATCATCGGCGCGCCGGTTTCGGGATTGATCCTTGATAGCGTGAAGTGGTTCGGCCTGAGCGGCTGGCGCTGGGTCTTCATCATCGAAGGCATACCGGCCATTCTGTTTGGCATCGCCACCATATTCTACTTGACCGACTGGCCGCACGAGGCGAAGTGGCTGCCCGCAGACGAACGCGAATGGATTGAGCGCGAGCTTGCGCACGAAAAACAGATGAAGAAAGCGGCGCGCTCGCATCACGCGCTCGCCGCCTTCAAACACCGCGAGGTGATTCTGCTGGCGCTGGTCTACTTTTTCGGCGTCACCTGCTTTTACGGATTCAACTTCTGGTTGCCGACGATTGTGAAGCAGAAGTCCGGGCAGCCGAACTTCATCGTCACGTTATACACAGCGATTCCTTACTGCCTGGCGCTGGCTTCGATGCTCGCGCTGGGCTGGTCGTCGGATCGTATGAAAGAACGCCACTGGCACACGGCGCTGCCGCTTTTGCTGGCAACCGCCGGTTTGCTTGCCAGCGTCGCGGCGCGGCAGCATTTCGCAATCGCAATGACGATGTTCAGTGTCGCGGCTGCCGGGTTGTATGGTTACTTACCGAGTTTCTGGACATTGCCGACACGGTTGCTGACCGAATCGGCGGCGGCAGTCGCCATCGGCCTGATCAATTCGTTCGGCAATCTCGGCGGCTTCGTCGGCCCTTACGCCGTTGGCTACCTCAAGGAGAAGACCGGCTCAGAGATAGCCGGGATGTGGTATCTCGCGGCCTCTGCGTTTATCGCCGGCCTGCTGGTGTTTTTTTTGCCGCGCGCGCGGCAGGCGCTTCGTGTCGAAGCGCAGGCGTGAACGGTCAGGCATTCAACCCGCCATTGGCGCGGCGTCTTTATTCAGGTGAGATATGTTACATAAACGAATTGTCGCTTCAGGTCTGCTCTCATTGCTCGCAGTGTTCTGCGCTCTCGCGCCCTCGCGCACGGCGGCGCAGGCAGGCTATCAGCCAACAAGCTCGAACCTCGAAGCGCGGCGCTGGTTTCAGGATGCCCGGTTCGGCCTGTTCATTCACTGGGGCGTCTACAGCGTGCTCGGCGACGGCGAGTGGGTGATGAACAACCGCAAGATTCCCATTCACGATTACGAGAAGCTGCCGCGCGCCTTCAACCCCGTAGACTTTGACCCGGCGGAATGGGTCAGCATCGCCAAGGCCGCCGGCATGAAGTACATCACCATCACCAGCAAACATCACGACGGCTTTGCGATGTTCGACTCGAAAGTATCGGACTATACAATCGTAGGTCGCACGCCGTACAAGAAAGACGTGTTGAAGATGCTGGCCGACGAATGCCACCGGCAAGGGCTGAAGATATTCTTTTATCATTCGCAACTCGACTGGCATAACCCGGACTACTATCCGCGCGGCGGGACGGGCCGTGACAGTGGGCGGCCCGACAAAGGCGACTTCGCAAAGTACATTGATTATATGAACGCGCAGTTGCGCGAACTGCTGACGAATTACGGCGAAGTCGGCGGCATCTGGTTCGATGGCTGGTGGGATAGGCCGGATGCAAACTGGCGCTTGGATGAAACCTACAAGCTGATTCACGACCTGCAACCGGCGGCGCTGATCGGCAGCAACCATCACCGCCGTCCGTTTCCGGGCGAAGACTTTCAGATGTTCGAGAAAGACTTGCCGGGCCAGAAGACTTCGGGCTTCAATCAGGAGCAGGAGGTCGGCCAGTTGCCGCTCGAAACCTGCGAGACGATGAATGACTCGTGGGGCTTCAACATCAATGATCGAAAATACAAGAGCACGCGCGATCTGATTCGTTATCTGGTGCGCGCTGCCGGCAACAACGCAAACTTCCTGCTGAATGTCGGGCCGATGCCGAATGGCAAGATTCAGCCCGAATTCGTCACGCGATTGCGCGAAGTGGGTCAGTGGCTGTCGAAGTATGGCGAGGCGATCTATGGCACGCGCGGCGGCCCGGTCAGCCCGCGCCCGTGGGGCGTGACGACGCAGAAAGGCAACCGCGTTTACGTTCACGTGCTCGACTGGAACGAAGCGGACGCGCTGTGGCTGCCGCTGGCGTCTCGCGTCACGTCGGCAAAGTTCTTGCAGGATGGCAGCGTGGCAGAAGTCACACAGGTCAACGGCGGCGTTTTGATCAAAGCCATTCCGCAACGTGTCGCCGACGCGTTCGACACCGTGATTGCGTTAGAGATTGAAGGGAAGTAACCACTCCAAGAGCACGTTGAGAAATCGTGTGGTGCCGCGAAGCGGCAGCGAGAAGGTAGCCAGAGGTGGAACCTCTGGAAGAGAGTAGCCAGAGGTGAAACCTCTGGAAGAAGGTAGCCAGAGGTGAAACCTCTGGAACCTATGGCATTAGTCTTCCCGCGTTGAAGACGCGGCCAGACGTTCTGGCGCTCCTTCAGAGCGCGACAACATTTCATTGCTGCATCCCAGAGGTTTCACCTCTGGCTACCTTCTTTCTGCGCCTTCGGCGCAAAGGCCCAATTGCAAAACCCGACTAATCTGGCACAATGCCGACGCGGCGCAGCAGGTCTTGAAAGCGCGCGTCGTTGCGCAGGCGGTCAAAGACCGGATCAACGTTCAGCCAGACGACGTAATACGAGCGCTCGTTGAAGACCTTTTCGAGATAAGCCATCGCGCGGTCGTTATCGCCCAGCGCGGCATAGACCGATGCCGGCGGATACGGCGCGACGTAGCGCGTCTGCTCTGCCGCGATTGACTCGTTGAGTAATCGCCCGGCCTCTTTGCGGTTGCCCGACAGCGCGTAAACGCGCGCTTCCCATATCTTCATCGCCGGGTCGGCGAACAACTCCACTGCCTTTTCAAACTCAGCCAGTGACTCGGCATACATGCGCTTCGCTTCATAAACCATCGCCAGGTGAAAGTGCGCCTCGGCAAAGCTCGCGTCCATATCGAGCGTGCGGCGAAGCTGCGCGACCGCTTCGTCATAACGCCGAGCGGCGTACAGCGCGCGGCCCATCGAGGTGCTGATGATCAGCGACAGCGGATCGAGGTCGAGCGCTTTACGCATCTCCGCGAGCGCCTCGTCGTGACGCAGCCGCGCGCCCAAAAAGACGGCGTACCAGTGATGCGCCGTCGCGTAATTCGGGTTCAACTCGATGGCGCGGCGATACTGTTGTTCGGCCTCTGCCCAGTTCCATTCGTACTCGTAAGCCGCGCCGAGCGAGGTGTGCGCTTCGGCCAAGCTATCGTCGATCTCAAGCGCGCGCCGGGCCGCCGCTTTGACCTTCGGGTAAGTCTCGACCGGCGGCGCAGAGGCGTATTCCGTAAGCATCGCGTAACAGTCGGCCAGTCCCGCGTAAGCCAGCGCATAAGCCGGGTCGAGCGCGATGGCTTGATTGAAATACTCGATGCCTTTCTTCAGTCCCTCTTCGGTGCGCTTGTTCCAATAGAAGCGCCCGCGCAGATAAGCCTGATAGGCTTCGGCGTTCGCGGTGGACGGGTGGCCCGCGCGATGCCCATCGCCTGTGAGCCGCAGTTGTAAGCGCGCGGCGACCTCGCGCGCAATGTCGCTCTGCAATGCAATCAGGTCGGCGCGCGGGCGCGTGAACTGTTCGCCCCAGACTTGCGTGTCATCGCGCGCATCGATCAATTCGATGCGAATCTGCAAGGTGTCGCCGCGCTCGCTGATGCGGCCACCGAGCACGGCCTGCACGCCCAGCTCGCGCCCGATGCCGCGCGCGTCCAGTTCGCGGCCTTTATAACGGAACGACGAATTGCGCGAAGTCACCTTGAGCGCCGGCCATTCCGATAGCGTATTGATCAACGATTCGGCGATGCCGTCGGATAGGTACTCGGCTTCAGTGTCGGCGCTCTCGTTGACGAAAGGCAGCACGGCGATGGAATGAATCGTACGGTTGGCGCTGCCACGCATCAACAAGAAGATGATGACCACAACGGCGGCAGCAACCAGCGCCATCGTAACGAACGAGCCGATTTTGTGGCGGCGGATGCCGGTGATGAGGTATTCGGCGCTCGACGTGGCGCGCGCGGTCTGCAACTGATCGCACTGCGCGACCAGCCGCCGCGTCGCGTATTCGTCTTCGGCGTGCAGCATCACCGTCGTCTGACCGCCGGCGTCTTCCGGCATCAACGAATCTTCGGTCCCTGCGGCGAAATCGACGCGCCGCTTCTCGCGCCGCAAGTCTCTGGCAAAATCGGCGACGGATTGATAACGCGCGGCGCGGTCTTTGGCGAGCGCGCGATTGACGATGGCTTCGAGTCGCGGCGACACGTCGGCGATAATCTCTGTGAGCGGTTGCGGGCGGCGCTCAAGAATGGCGACGATCACATCGCTCGCCGTTTCGCCGGTGAAGGGACGGTGGCCGGCGAGCATCTCGTAAAGCATCACGCCGAGCGAAAAGATGTCGGTGCGCGCGTCGAGCTGTTGCGCGCGCGCCTGCTCAGGCGACATGTAACCTGGACTACCCATCACAACGTTGGCTTCAGTCTGCACGCCGCCGGTCGCCGAGTCGCCATCAGTAGCGTCATAATGCCCGCCGAATTTTTCGGTGAGCTTGACGATGCCGAAGTCCAGCACCTTCACGTAACCGTCGGGCCTGAGCATAACGTTTTCAGGCTTGATGTCGCGGTGGATGATGCCGGCCTGATGTGCCGCCTGTAGCGCCGATGCGATCTGAATCGCTATGTCGAGAGCTTCGTGAATGCTCAGATGGTGTTCGCGCAAATGATCGCGCAGCGTGCGGCCTTCAATGAATTCGGTGGCGATGTAACGCGCGCCATCGTGCGCGCCGACTTCGTGAATGGTAATGATGTTCGGGTGATTCAGGGCCGAGGCGGCGCGCGCTTCCTGCTCGAAGCGGCGCAGGCGCTCGTCGTCGCCGGTCATATCGGGCGGCAGAATCTTGAGCGCCACGCGACGACCGAGCCGCGTGTCTTCGGCCAGATAGACCTCGCCCATACCGCCCGCGCCTATGCGCGACACGATGCGGTAATGATCTACGGTTTGATTGGCCAGCGGTGACTCTTTCATAGTTGGCTGCTCGCTTGATGCCAACGCGCGCACTCGCTTCTTACTATCAGTGAAGCGCGCACACTCAGGCAAGCTCATTGCGCAATCGCTTCACCGACGCCGACAGATCATTCGTCCACACCTTGCGCGGCAATGATAGAATCACCGTCGCTATGAAGTCGCCCGCTAAATCAGATTGGCTAAGGCTCGCCGCGCTCGCGCTGCTCACCCTGTGCTCGGTGAGTTGTCAGCGCCGCGCGGCTGAAACGACTGCCGCGATGATTGCGGCGGGCGAGCCGGAAGTCTACGCCGCGACCATCACGCGCCTTGCCGTTGACGGCGAGGCACGCGAACAGAGCACGAGCCAGATAGCGCGGCGCGGCGACTGGCGGCGCGAGCAGTGGAGCGAAGCCGGCGGCGCGCGCGCCCTCATCCAGCGGCCCGACCTCGGCAAAATCTATCTGCTCGATCTCGATCATCACATCTACATCGAGTCTGATTTCGCCGCTCCCTTAAGTGCGCTGCCGACCGATGCGGCACGCGCCGCATCGCGCGCCGATGCCGCGCCAGCGCCGACCCCGCTTCAGCCTGAAGAGATTGACCGCGCCTTCGACACTGCGCCCGCGCCGGTTCAGGTCGAGTCGCGGGCGCTCGCCGATCAGACCATTCAAGACTACGCTTGCCAAGTGATCGAGTCGCGCGCAACCTTTGCCGATGGTCGCGTCGAGATTACGCGCAGCCATCGCGCCCGCTCGCTCGCGGGCCTGCCGCTGTTGATTGAAGTCGAATCGCCGAACGGCGCGCGGTTGACCATCGAGCGGCACGACATCCGACTCGACGTAGGCGCGGATGAGTTCACCGTGCCGGCAGGTTTCAAAAGAGTTGCGCGGCTGCCCGATGCATCAATGTAGCAACGCCGCCGCGCAGCATAACCCGAAATATAACCTGGACCACAAAACGAAAAGCCGGTCTAACGCCGACCGGCTTTCGTCCTATGCCATTACGGAAGGCTTACTGGCCCGCTCCGCGTTGAGGCCGGCGCGTGCGTTGCGGCAAGCCCGGCGTCGGCAAATCCGGTGTATTGCCCGGCTGCGACGCTAATGCTTCCATCGCGTCGTCAATGCGATTCTGGTAGATCTTGATCTTGCCCTCGGCCTTCAGCTTTTGCTGAAGCTCGGCCAGGTAGGTCGTAAAGACGATGTTGCGCTTCTCGTCGAGCAGACGTTGTTCGAGCGACTTCTTCTCCTTCTGGAACGCCTCGCTCATATCCGCGTCCTTGCGCCCGACCATGCCGATGACCATGTAATGATCGTTCTCGGTCTTCAGCGGCTCGCTCGTCACCTGTCCAACGTTGAGCTTATAAACCGAGGCGCGTCCTTCTTCGGTCGTCAGCGGGCCAATGGAGTCAGTCTCGCCGACACCCGCGCGCTCATCGGTCTTGATGCCGAGCGAGTCGGCGATTCGCTTCATATCATCGAGCGTCTTCGCCTGCGCGATCTGGCGGGCGCGCTCTTCGGCGAGTTGTTTCGCGCGGTCGTCGCGGTAACGCTGTTCAACCTTGGCCCTGACCTCGTCAAAGGTCGGGTCGTGCGGGTCACGCTTCTCGACGTACTGCGGCACGGCGAAGCCGTCCTTGATGTTGACCGAATCGCCGATGTCGCCGGGGTTCTGCAACTCGAAGATGGCGGCTTGCAATTCAGGCATCGCGCTCAGCTCGGCGGGCGCGTCGGTTCGGGTAAAGAAAGGCGTCTCGCGGACGCTTGCGACCTGCACGCCACGCTGCTGGTTGATCTGGTTGACGATTGCTTGCGCGTCTTTGCTCTCCTTGAAACGCTGCGCCGCCTGATTGGCGATATTGACCGCCTCGCTATAGCCCCTGCTTACGCGGGCGTTCTTGAGCAGGCCGGGCTTAGCCTCTTCAAAGGTGGCCGTGCGCCGGTCGGTGACTTTCAGGATGTAATATTTATCACCTTTTTTGATCGGCTGGCTGACATCGCCGACATTCATGCTGAACGTGTTGTTGAGCGGATCGTCGGTTTCGCGCTTGGCATCCTTGTTGACCCAGCCGATGTCACCGCCGTTGCCCTTGCTCGCCGCATCATTGCTGTTTTCGCGGGCCAGCTTGGCGAAGTCCTCGCCGGGCTGACCGTTCGCCCCTTTGGCGCGGTTGGCCAGGTCTTGCGCTTTCTTGCGAAGGGCCTCTTCAGGGTCTGTGCCCTTTTCCGCCGGCGCGGTGGCGTTCGCGTTGGGCTTCTTGTCGGCAGCCTTCGGCACATCGAAGACGATCTGGCTGACGCGCACGGCTTTGATATTGCTGTCGGGATTGTAGCTTGCCTTTAACTCTTCGTCGGGAACTTGCACAGCCTCGCCGGCCTTGGCCGAGTCAATGAAGATGTAACGAGCGCGGCGCTGTTCGCTGGTGATTTTGAAATCGTCTTTGTGCGCGTCGAAGTAGGCGCGCAGGTCGGCGTCAGTGAAGGTCACTTTATCTTTCAGCGTGTCAGGATCGATCTCGACCCAGCGCACCGTGTACTTGGTGTTGTTGCGGCGGTACTCGTCCTCGACCTCCTGCGGCGATACCTGCACGGCGGCGGTGACGTAGCTGCGCAGGTGCTCGGCGGAGATGCTGGCGCGCAGGCTCGACTCGAACAGCACGGGCGTCATACCGGCCTGGATCAGCCGCTCGCGGTAGGCTTCGGGGCCGGGCCACGGGTTGAAGGTCTGCTTGAGCCGCGACTCGACCTCTTCGTCGGTGGCGTTGAGGCTGAGACGGTCGGCCTCGTACTGGACGAGCTTCTCGCGGACGAGATTATCAAGCACCTGCTGGCCATAAAGCGCGTAGGTCGCGGTCATGCTCTGTACGCCGGGACGCCCCTGGCCCTGCGAAATCTGGCGGCTGAAGCCGCTGAGCGAGTCCTTGAACTCCTTGAGCGTTACGTCGTAACCGCCAACTTTGGCAATCGTGGTGTCGTTGCCGCCGGCTTTAGTGCCGAACAGCCCCGCCGCGCCGCCCGACACGGCAACCGAGAACAGGCCGACCAGCGACAGGGTCATCACGAGGACGAAAAAGATTAAGAACAGATTACGCGAACGCGTGCGCCCGCTGAGAAACTTCAACATAACGATCCTTGGCCTCCGAAAGGTTTGCTGCCCGCGCTCGCCTGCCTTAGCGAGCCGTCTGAGCATGATGGGAAACACAAATTGTAGAGGAACAGTTACGGAATTGACAACCATCAAGCGGCGCGCTTTTTAACCAGCAATGAAAAAGTGAACGGGTGCTCGTTCTTTTCATCTGCCGGGTGCGACTCGCTCGATTCTTCTATCCACTCGTCGCGGTCGAATTCAGGAAAGAACGTATCGGCGTCGCAATTGGCAGTAACCCGCGTCAGGTGGATGCGCTCAGCCTGGCTTAGCGTCTGCGCGTAGATCTCAGCGCCGCCGCAGATGAAGAGTTCCGTCTCGCCCTCGGCCCGCGCCAGCTCAATCGCGTCGGCGATGGAATGCACAGTGGCGCAGCCCTGCACGTGATAATCGGCATTGCGTGTGACGATGATCATCGAGCGACCGGCGAGCGGCTTGCCGATGGACTCGAACGTCTTG
Organism: Blastocatellia bacterium; assembly: GCA_045807725.1. Classification (GTDB taxonomy): domain Bacteria; phylum Acidobacteriota; class Blastocatellia; order UBA7656; family UBA7656; genus DATENM01. The sequence continues at coordinate 67,934 of JBJMGV010000112.1, forward strand.
CGACCGACGACGATGTGATGGCCCATTGTCAGTTCGCGGAAACGCTTGAGGTCGGTTGACAGACGCCAGGGCAGACGGCCCCCGCGACCGATGCCGCGCCGCTCGTCCATCGCCACAAGCAACGAAACGATCACACTGCTACCTCCGCTTTGATGTGCGGGTGCGGATCGTAGCCCGTCAGCTCGAAGTCCGAATAGTCGAACTCGAAGATGGATTTTACGCTTGGGTTCAATCGCATACGTGGCAGCGGGCGCGGCTCGCGCGTGAGCTGCAAGCGCGCCTGCTCCAAATGATTCGCATAGAGGTGAGCATCGCCGAGCGTGTGAATGAAATCGCCCGGCTCAAGGTCACAGGCTTGCGCCATCATCATCGTCAGCAATGCGTAAGAGGCGATGTTGAACGGCACGCCGAGGAAGATGTCCGCCGAGCGTTGATACATCTGGCACGAGAGCCGACCGTTGGCGACATAGAACTGAAAGAGCAGGTGGCAGGGCATCAACGCCATCTTATCCAGTTCGCCGACGTTCCAGGCGCTGACGATCAGGCGGCGCGAATCGGGATTGGTCTTGATCTGTTCGATGACCTCACTGATCTGATCAATGCAGCGGCCATCCGCCGCCCGCCAACTCCGCCACTGCGCGCCGTAGACCGGGCCGAGTTCGCCTTGCTCGTCCGCCCACTCATTCCATATGCGTACGCCGTTGTCTTGCAAGTAACGGATGTTTGTATCGCCGCACAGAAACCAGAGCAGCTCGTAGATGATCGAGCGCATATGCAGCTTCTTCGTCGTCAGCAGCGGGAAGCCCTCGCGCAGGTCGAAGCGCATCTGGTAGCCAAAGAGGCTGAGCGTGCCAGTTCCGGTGCGGTCGTCTTTGGGCGTGCCGTGCTCAAGCACGTGTTGCATCAGGTCGAGGTATTGCTTCATTGGCGCTGTCCTGTCCTTGAGATTGGACCTGTATTCTAAGCCGCTCGCGCCGGCCCGACAAGACGCCGCGCCATTTGCTCCGGCGCTGCTCGCATTCAAAAAACAAGAGCCGCAAGCGCACGGCCTGCGGCTCTTTCAACCTGTGTGATGAAGCCCTGTCTAGAAGCGCGCCGTCACAAAGCGCGCTGAGCGTTCGCCGGTCGTCGGGTTGAAGATCGTCACGCCGACCGGTTGGCCGACAGGGAATTTCTTCTTCATCGGCTTCTTGCCAAGCTCGATGCTCAAATGCGTCAGCGTGCCGTTGCCAACGGCGTACGAGCGATCATAGGCTGTGCCGCTAATGGCATTGCCTTCGACTTCAATGACCGCTGAGCCGTTGATGAAGCCGAAGCCGTCAATCGTCAGCGTCGTTTTCGTGAAGTCCATTCGCAAGATGCGCGGGCGGTCTGCCGGGTGCACCTGATTCGTCAGGGCGTTATAAGCATTGACGCGGCCCGATGCCGTTGTCTTTGAGACGAGCGCGTCGGACGGTTCAGCCGTTGCGACGAGGCGCTGCTTGACCTCTGCCGGCGTCAGTTGCGGCTCGTTTGCGAGCAGCAGCGCGACAACGCCCGCAACGTGCGGCGACGCCATCGACGTGCCGCTCAACAGGCTGTAGGCGTTGCCGGGATAGGTGCTCAGGATAGAGCGGCCCGGCGCGCCGACGGTTGTCGTCGCGTGGCCGTAGTTGGAAAAATCAGCCATAAGATCGCTGGCATCAATCGCCGCCACCGAAATGCAGTTGCTCAACACGCTAGCGAAAGAGGCGGGATAATCGCCGCCGCCGTTATCATTGTTGACTCCGTCATTGCCCGCCGAGCAGACGAAGACAATGCCGTTATCGCCGGCCTCCTGAATCTTGTCGCGCAGCGCTATCGAAAAGCCGGTGCCGCCCCAGCTAGAGTTGATGACCCGCACATTGACGCCGTGATTCTTCTGATAGATCACATAGTCAATGGCCTTGAGGGCATCAGAGGTTGAACCCGTGCCTTTCGAGCCGCCCAGGAACTTCAGCGGCATCAGCTTGACGTGCCAGGCGACGCCAACGACGCCGACGCCGTTGTTGCCGACTGCGCCAATCGTGCCGGCGACGTGGGTCGCGTGAAAATCTTCGCTGCTGCTCTTAAAGACATCGGCTGAATTATCATGGAAGTTCCAGCCGTGCACGTCATCAATCAGATTATCTCCATCATCGTCAGCGCTGTTGCCGGGAATCTCGCGCGGGTTGGTCCAGATGTTGGCCGCAAGGTCGGGGTGCGAAATGTCTATGCCCGTGTCGATGACAGCGACGACCAGATTATCATCGCCGGTTGTGATGTCCCACGCCTGCGTCGCGCCGATGTCGGCAGGCGTCGCGCCGCCGCTCAGCGTAAAGATCGAATTCTTCATGCCCCAGAGATCGGTGAAGCGCGGGTCGTTGGGCATCGTGTCGGTCTGCACAATGTAATTCGGCTCGGCGTATTCGACGCGCGGGTCGGCCTGCGCCTGCTCAACCGCCTGCTCGACCGAAAGCTGACCATTGAGGCGAACGAGATTGACGCCATGCTCGCGCACGCCCAGTCGTTCGACCTGAGCGTTCGGCGCGCGGAAGATGAATTCGGGAATGTCCTGCTCGTTGAGGTCGGCGACATCGGCCTTGAGCTTGATGAGAATTTCGCCCTCGACATAAGCGGGCGACTTGCGAGCTTGGGCTTGCGAGTAAGCCGTCTTATTGGGCACGGCAACAAGCGACGCCAGGATCAGGCACAGACAAGCGATAAAGAGCTTCTTCATTTTTCACCTCGACACAACTTCATAGCGACAGGGCTGGACTGCTGCGTAATTTCTCCGACAGCTACGCGGGGCAGCCTGCCTGCATTGATTCAAAGGAGATTTGGGAGACGCCCGTAATTATAAAATCGCTCGGCGCGCGAGCGCAATGATCGCAACAAAATCACATCAATTGGGGGTCGGGGGCTGGAGGCTGGAGGCTGGAGGCTAGAGGCTAGCCGGAGGCTGGCGTGAACCGCTCCCATTTCCCGCTAGTCTCTAGCCTCCAGCCTCTAGCCTCTACTAACGCTTGGCCATCGCTTTCTGTTCGCCGTTGTTTGCGGCCTTATCATCGCTGCCATCGCCGATGTGCAGGCGCTCGCGGAAGAGGTTCAGCAACAGCAACGTGCCGAGGTTGCCTGTGCCGTCGCTCTCGCCGCCCGACGCCAGCACGTCCGGCGTAATGCGGACACCTTTTTCGCCGATGACTTTTAAGGCTTCGACCATCGCGACGCCCTGCGGGCCGATGGCGTTGACCTGTTCGGCGTAAGCGACGCCCTGCGCTTCGCCCATCAAGCGCACCTTCTCGGCTTCGGCGCGGCCCGTCGCCAAAATGTAATGCGCCTCACCATCGCCTTCAGCCTTGCGCTGCTCTGCACGCTTGCCGGAAATCTCTACGCCGACGGTCGCCACCATCAAGTCGCGTTGATTGTCGGCGTGGGCTTTGGTCTTTTCGAGCTGAATGCGCTTCTCTTCGGCCTCGCGCTGCGCGTTGAACATACTCTGCTTCTGCTCGGCGAGTATCTTTTCAGTCTGCGTCTTCATCAGCTCTTCGGGCAGGCGTATGTGGCAGATCAAGACGTTGACCACATCGACGTGATACTTCAGCAGGTGGGCGCGCACGCGAGCCTCGGCGCGCTCTTGTTCTTCGTGACGGTTTTGCAGGTAAGCCATCGCCGACGACTCCGATGCCTGATTGCGGAAGATCGAGTCGATCAGCGGGTGCATCACGTTTTGAATCAGCTTCTCGATTGAGCCAATCTTGGCGACCATAAACGGCGCATCTTCGGGCTTGACGCGGAAGACGACGCGCACTTCGAGCTGCATCGTGAAGCCGTCTTTCGAGATCACCTCGAACGGGTTGAAGGTGTTCGTCATTTCGCCCGCCGTCCACTCGACCGTCTGGTTAGTGGTCGGGATCACAATCGGCGACACCGCCAGCGTGTTGACGTAGTAACGACCCGGCCCTACGACCGATTCCTGTATGCCGCGATAACCGTCCGGCACAACGTAGGCTTCGTGCGCGCCCTGATCGAGGCGGCGGTCGGCGGGATCGACCGTGTTCAGTTCTTGCTTGATCTCTGCAATCGTGCGGTTTTCGTCGTCGAGCTTGTCGAGCCGCGCCGCCGCCTGATTGATATGATCCTGTTCTTCGCGCTCCAACCGCTCACGAATCTTAGCGGCCATCGCGCGGCGCACGTCTTCGCCAGGGTCTTTGCCGACGTTCGAGACGATGACGGCGACTTCGCCGGGCTTGATCTCTTTCGCCGACTCAAGAATCACTTTGAACAGCAGCGGGTTGATGTAGTAGGTGCCGGGCAGCAGGATGTCTTTCTGCGGGCCGCGCTGACCGCCGCTGCTGATGAACTCGTTGGCGTCTTGAAAATTGTCGTGGCCCGGAATCGACACGGCGACATAATCGCGCGGGTTGAGCGGCGAGCCGTCCAGCGCTTCGACCAGGCCGATCTGGTTTTCGCTAATCACCGTCGCGTCGTAGAGGCGGACGAAGAACAAGCCGAGCTTGCGTTCCTGGCCGCCTTCAATCGGGATCGAATCGGTGAGGATGCGATACGTGCCGGGCGTGAGGATTTCAACCTGCGGGCCTTTCTGGCCGCCTGAAGCGATGAACTGCTCGGCGTCCTGAAAGTTGCGATGGCTCTTGATGGCTTTGCCGAGCAATCGGCCCGCGTCGAGCGGCGCGCCGTCGGCGGTCGTCATAATGCCGATCTTGCCCTGCGGAATGACCGTCGCTTTGGCAATCGAGACGCGGAACAGGTAAGGGTGAATCGGCCACAGTCCCGGCGGCAGCGTGCGCAACTGAATGCCTTTGACGCCGCCCTGCTTGATGAAGGCAATCGGGTCTTGAAAGTTGTTGTGCGCGTTCTGCGCGCGGTCGGGCGCGAAGATGCGACCGGGCGGATTCGGCTCGCCGTCTACGGCTTCGATGATGCCCATCTCGTCGGGGCCGATCTCGATGAGCGGCACTTTACGCACGACTTTCTCGAACGGCCACTTGATCAAGTGCAAGCCGGGCTTGAGCACATCGGCTTGAATACCGACTTCGCCTTCGGTGGCGACGACGCGACCGGGCGGCATCTTGCGCCCGAAGTAACGGCGCTCTTTGATGGCGATCTCGCGTGCGCCGACGTTGACGAAGATGCGCCGCACGATGATCACCAGGATGACGAAAGCGATAAAGCCGAGGACGATCCAGGGCATAAGGTTAGCATCAAGTTTCATAATCGAACCTCACTGGCTGACGAAAGGTTTGAGTAATTCCAGCTACTTTGCGGAAGCCGCCGCCGCCAGTTCGCGGCGCGCTTCTGCGAGTCTCTGTTTCAAGGTGAAGCCGTCGCCGCCGCGCTGCGCCTGCGAAGCGAGCACCCACATCTGGCTTTCGACCAGAGCCAGAAGCTCGTCGGCTGAAAACGTTTTGAGGCGGCCCGCCTTGAATGCCTCGACCGCCAGATCGACGGCGCGGCGATAGGTGTTGGGATCGTCGGCGAGCGCCGCCAGATGCAGCATCTCAACCGTCGAGCGACGATCCGGCGCGGTAGCCCACGCCGCGATGACCCGCTCGGCCAAACGGACGTTGCCACGCAGACCGTCGCTTCTGGTGATGTGCCGGACGAGCATCGTTAGATTCGCCTGACGTTCGTACCAATCAATCAGCGCGTTCAACACATCGTCGTAAAGCGCCGCTTGTTGGCTCGCCTCCGCAAGCGTCGCAAGGTCGCCTTGGGCGGCGCGCGCGATCAACGCAGCGGCAGCGGTTGACGGATTCACATCAGGGTTCGCTTCTGTTGTGTCATCGGCAAACAGGGTCACGGCTTCGCGCGGCATCTCGGCGCGCGTCTCATCGGAAGGCAAGGCGCGATTCTGTCGGTAGACCGCAAAGACCAGCGCCGCCGCTCCTGCGAAGGCAATCAGAAGGATGATCAGCATGAAGAGCATACGGTTTGCACCCTGAGCGACACCGGCCTGGGGCAATCTGTGTGGATCGTATTCGGTGCGCTCTCAGTGTGAGCGTGCAGGACGCGGCGGTCAAGCCTATTCTGACAGAGGAGTAGAGACCAGGGACTAGAGACTGGAGGCTAGCAGGAGAAGGCGCAGAGCGCTTCCTTTTTCCGCCAGTCTCTAGCCTCCAGCCTCTAGCCTCTATGCTTCAGAAGCGCAGCTTCAACCCGAGCTGCGCCTGGCGCGGGTCGCCGAAGCCTGAGCGCACCGTGCCGTCAAAGTTGAACAGCAGCGGGCGCGGCACCGAAACCAGATTCGTGTTGTTGAACAGGTTGAAGACTTCGATGATCGGCTCAAGCTGCGCGCGCTCGCCGAGCTTGAAGATGCGGCTGATGCGAAAGTCGAACGAGTAAAACTGATTGTGCTTGCGAATGGTGTTGCGCCCGATGTCTTCGCCATTGACGAATGGGCGGTCGAGCGTGTTGCCATCGCCGTTGGCATCGTTCGGCAGCAAGATCGAATCCGGCTGCGCCGAGCGCGCCTGGAAGATCGTCGTCAGGATGAAGTGATACGGCATATCGAAGACGCCGAACGCGTTGAAGCGGTGGCGCTGGTCACGATCCGAAAAGCCGTACTCCGGCTTGAAGTCGGTCACATCGGCATAACGGAACGTGAACGGGTCGCGCTCGTTGTCGTCGTTCGAGTAGTCCCAGCTCAACACATAATTGACCTGGAATTGGAAGCGGTTGCTGAACCGCTTGTTGGCCGAAAAGACGAAGCCGCGATAGAGCGAACGGCCCGACGAATCGGTGTCCTTGAGCGCGCCGATGCCCGAACCATCTGCTTTAGCAAACGGCTGCGGGCCGTCAAACAGCCTGCGCCCATCCGCCGCCGTGTGGCCGATGAAGGCCGGAATGTTGCGGTTGATGAACGTCGTCAGGTGCACAGAGTTCGCGTAGTTGAAGCCGAACGTCAGCGTCAGGTCTTTGGCGACTTGGCGCTCGACCGAGCCGCCCCATTGCAGCGTGCGCGGGTTGCGGAAGTTTTGATCGAACACGGTCACGTCCGGGTTGAACGGCGAGAAGAAAGCCGTGTTCGTGTAGATGCCCAGGTTCGCCGGCGGCGTCGGCAGGAAAGGCAGGCCGCAGCAGGTGAAAATGTTGCCGGCAATCGAACCGTCCGTGTTGCGCGCGCCCGCAAGCACTAAGCCCGGTATGCGCGCGTAGAAGACGCCGAAGTTGGCGCGAATCACTGTCTTCGCATCCCCCTTCGGGTCCCACGAGATGCCCAATCTAGGCTGCCAGCCGCGCTTCTCTGAAGGGATCGTGCCGTCGGAAGGGAAGCCCGGTTGGCCGACGAACTGGCCATAGCGCCGCTGGTCTAACGGCAGGATCGGCTGGTCTTCGAGCTGCGCGTAGTAGCGCACGCCGTAGCTGATCGAGAGGTTCGAGCGCGGCTGCCACTTGTCCTGCACATAGAATTCCGGCTCGATCTGCGTGAACGCCTGCGTGCCCGCCTCTTCGACGGTGCGCCCGCCAAGCGGCGCGAATTGTAAGTAAAGCAACAGGTCGCTTGAGTTCGCCGGATTGTTCAGATAATTCTGAAATCCCTGCACCGAGCCGAAGATGTAGCGCCCGCGACCGAAGCCGATGAAGGTCTGGCTGGTGTGCGTGCGGTTGAAATCGAAACCGAACTTGAACGAGTGCGCGCCGCGCAGCACAGAGAGGTTGTCTGTGAATTGAAAGCGCGTGTCGGTTTCGGGCACGGGCAGAAAGAACGGGCGACCGAATCGAAAGGCGGTGAACTCGCCGGTCACCGGATCGTTGCCGGCGATGGCTACGTCGGGCAGGTCCGGCCCGTCGTAAAAGCGCGGGCGATTTTCGCGCGCATACTGAAAGCGAAACTCGTTCAACAGTGTCGCTGAAAACGTTGTCACCAGTTGCGTGATGAAGGCGTTCGAGTTGTCAGTCTCGCGTCCGTTGGCGCTCGTGCCCCAGGTCGGCACGTCGAAGGTTCCATTGACCTGCTCGGCGCGGCTGTAGTTGTGACGGACGGTGAGCGAGTTTTTCGAGTTGACGTTCCAGTCCAGCTTGCCGAGCAATGCATTCGCGTCATTGGTGCGCTCGATGACGCCCTGCTCATTGGGATCGTTGAAGCGCGTGGCGAAGATTTGAATCAAGGTTGGGTCGATGCGGTTCGGCTTACGGCTATTGCCGGCGTTCTGGTCGTAGGCGACGAAGAAGAAGGCGCGGTCTTTCTTGATCGGGCCGCCAATCGAGCCGCCGAACTGGTACTGGCGAAAGTCGTCGGTCGGCAGTTGAGCTTTCACGGCATCAGGATTTTGCGCAGTCAGCTTTTCGGCGCGATAAAAGACAAAGCCTGAGCCGTGCAATTCGTTCGTGCCCGACTTGGTGACGACGTTGATGAAGCCGCCGCTTGATCTGCCAAACTCCGCTGAGCCGCCGTCGCTGACGACCTGGAACTCTTTGACGGCTTCGAGCGAGATGGTGAACTGCGGGCGCTGGCCGCCGCGCTGCTCGCCGAAGAACGGGTTGTTGGCGTCCGAGCCGTCAACCGAAATGTTATTTTGAATACCTTTCTGCCCGTTGATGGTGATCTCTGCGCCGTCAGGCCCTTGCACGATGGAAACCGTGGGGGCGAGCTTGATAAAGCCCGTGAAGTCGCGCCCGTTGATCGGCAGGTTCTCGACCGAGCGCTTATCAACCAGCGTGGACTGTTCGGCGCGCGTCGTTTCAACGACCGGCGCGTCGCTGGTGACAGTGACCGATTCGCTCGCGCCCGCCGGTTGCAAGATCAGGCTCAGGTTGAGCGTCTGGCCGACTGTCAGTTCAAGGTTTTCGCGGATGAGTTTGGCGAAGCCCTGCTTCTGCGCTTCGAGGACGTAAGAGCCGAGCGGCAAGAGCACGGCGCGAAAGCGACCGTTATCATCGGTCATTGCTGTGCGCTCAAAGCCGGTCTCTTTGTTCTTGACGGTGACGGTCGCGCCGTTCACCACCGCGTTGCTCTGGTCGTAGACGATGCCTTCGATGACGCCCGTCGTCGCCTGCGACTGCGCGCGGGCGGCGGCTGGAATGAGCAGCGCAAGCAGCATCAGAGAAATGAGTCTGTAGCGAAGCTGGCTGAAAGCTGATCCGGTTTTCATGACACTCTCCTCAGTGGCGTGGTGGATTATGAGCGGCACACGACTCTTTACTTCGTTCCGTCCCCTGTATCCGCATGCCTTGTTCGCGTCGAGCTGTAAAGAGCGCAGATCAGAACTCGATGCTTGAGTGGGCACACGCGGTTATATGTCAGCGCGGCGGAAAATTCAAGCGCGGAAATTCACACGGTGTTACATGATTTGGCGCGGGCGCACGTGCAGGAGTCCCGTAGGGACGACCTGTTTATAGTTATTGTTGATGAAAGAGACGTGCGCCCCGTCGGAGCGCAATGTTGACATCACGCTCCTGACGGAGCTTGAGTTATCAATCGCGCCGTTACTATAAACATCGCGTCCCTACGAGACTGACGGACTGCTATCATCTGCGGCATATCACAGCTCGGCTCATCCCCTTACGGCCAAGTATGCGATTGTGTAAAATGTCAGGCTTCAGGCTCACTTCCTTGGCAAGCGGAATGACATGGCAAAAAGCAAAAAGAGCAAGGCCGCGCCCGGCACGTTAATGCTGATCGGCGGCGCGGAAGACAAGTTCGAGGCGAAGTACCTGTTGAACGTTTTCTTTGAGGCAAGCCTGGGGCGGCGCTCGCGCATCTGCATTCTGCCGAGCGCTTCGGAAGAGCAGGACAGCGGCACAATTTATCATCAAGTCTTCACCAGCTTCGGCGCGCGTTACGTGCAGATCCTGCCGCTGTTCAACCGCGATGACGCCGAGCTGCCCGATGTCGCGCAGGAACTCTCGAAAGCCACAGGCATCTTTATGACCGGCGGCGATCAGAACAAGATCGTCGGCATCCTGCACGGCACGGCGGCGCTGCGCGCCATTCAGATCGCTTACGCGAACGGCGCGACCATCGGCGGCACAAGCGCCGGCGCGTCGGCGATGAGCGACCCGATGGTCGGCGGCGGTCTGGTCGGCAGCCTCGCGCGCTCAGGCATGGTCAAGCTTCATCAAGGACTGGGCCTGACGACTTCGCTCCTCATCGATCAGCACTTTCATCAGCGCAACCGGCTGGGCCGGCTGCTGACCGCCGTGATGTCTTACCCGGATATGCTCGGCATCGGCGTGGACGAAGACACGGCGGCGCTGGTGACGCACGACGGCCAGCTTTCGGTGAAGGGTCGCGGCACGGTGACGATCATTGACCCGCGCCATATGCATTCGCCGAATCTCGCCATCGCGCCCGACAAGTCGCCCATCCCATTCTCTAACATGGTGCTGCACACGCTCGTGCACGGCGGCAGGTTCGACCTCAACAAGCGCGCTTACATCGCGGAGGATTAGCCATGAAAGTTTTAGAGACGCAGGTCTATCGCGGCCCCAACGTCTATAGCCTCGGCCCGGTCATCCGTATGAAGATCGACCTCGAAGACCTCGAAGAGAAACCGTCGAACCTGATCGATGGCTTCACCGACCGCCTGATCGAGATGATCCCCAGCCTCTACACTCATCGCTGTTCGGAAGGCGTGCCGGGCGGCTTCATCACGCGACTGCGCGAAGGCACATGGGCCGGCCACATCATCGAACACGTCGCGTTAGAATTGCAGTGCCTGGTCGGCACCGAAGTCGGTTATGGCAAAACGCGCACCGCCGAACGCGACGGCATCTACAACCTCGTCTTCGAGTATGTAGAAGAGAAAGTCGGGTTAGAAGCGAGCCGCGCCGCTGTCCGCATCGTCGAGCATCTGGCTTACGATGCGCCGCTCGATTATCAGCAAGAGCTGGCGGCGCTGTCGCGCATTCTTGATGACGTGGCGTATGGGCCGAGCACGCAGAGCATCATTGATAAAGCCAGAGCGCGCGACATCCCTTTCATTCGCCTGAACGAGCGCAACCTCGTGCAGCTCGGCCACGGCAAGTATCAACGCCGCATCGAGGCGACGGTGACTTCGATGACCAGCCTGATCGCTACCGACATTGCCTGTGATAAAGAGCTGACCAAGCAGATGCTCAACGAAGCGGGCATACCCGTCCCGCGTGGCCGCATCGTCGATTCGACTGACGCGGCCATTGCTGCTGCTGAGAGCATCGGCTATCCGGTCGTGCTCAAACCGCTCAACGCCAATCACGGCAAGGGCGTCGCCATCAACCTGAACACACGCGAACAGGTCGAGCGCGCGTTCGAGCGCGCCCTGGATTATGCGGATGATGTGATCGTTGAACGCTACGTCGAAGGGCGCGACCACCGCGTGCTGGTCGTCAACGGCGAAGTCGTCGCCGTCGCCGAGCGCGTCCCTGCACACGTCATCGGCGATGGCCGTCACAGCTTGCAAGAGTTGATCGATACTGAAAACAAGAACCCGATGCGCGGGCAGGGCCACGAGAAGGCGCTGACGAAAATCTTCATCAATGACGAATCGCTGCGGCTGATCAACGAGCAGGGCCTTGCGCTCGACGCGGTTCCGGCTGAAGGCCGGCAGGTCTGGTTGAAGTACACGGCCAACATCAGCACGGGCGGCACGGCGGTTGACCGCACCGATGACATTCATTACGAGAACATTGAAATCGCCCGCCGCGCCGCGCGCATCATCGGCCTGGATATCGCGGGCGTCGATATGCTGACGACAGACATCGCGCGACCGCTGGCGGACACGAATGGCGCGATCTGTGAGATCAACGCCGCGCCGGGCTTTCGCATGCACGTTCATCCAACTGTCGGTCAGCCGCGCGATGTGGCGGGTCGCGTGCTTGATATGATCTTCCCGCCGGGCACGCCTTCGCGTATCCCCATCGTTGCCATCACCGGCACGAACGGCAAGACGACGACTTCGAGGATGCTCGCGCACATCCTGAAGCTGGCCGGAAGAAAAGTAGGATTGACCACAACCGATGGCCTCTACATTGACGGCAAGCGCATTCTCGAAGGCGACCTGACGGGGCCGTGGTCTGCGCGTATGGTGTTGCGCGACCCGACCGTAGATTTCGCCGTGTTAGAGACAGCGCGCGGCGGCATACTGCGCGCCGGCCTCGGCTTTGATTATTGCGATGTCGGCGTCATCACCAATGTCTCGGAAGATCATCTCGGTATGCGCGGCGTCGAAACGCTTGAAGAGATGGCGTACGTCAAATCGGTAGTCATCGAGACAGTGCGGCGCACGGGCTATGCGATCTTGAACGCCGAAGACCCGCATCTGGTGTCACTCGCCGAAAAGGCGGGCGGGTCGCTTTGCTGGTTCACCCTCGACCCGACGAATGAACTGGTTGTTAAACACACCGAAGCCGGCGGCATCAGTGTGACGTTGCGCGACCGGCAGATCATCATCCGTCGCGGCGCGCAGGATGTGGTCATCTCGGACGTGGACTTGATACCGGCGACTTTCAGCGGGCGGGCGATGTTCAATGTGGCAAACGCGATGGTCGCGGCCCTGTGCGCGCACCTGTCGGGCACGAGCGTCGAAGACATTCGCACGGGCTTGCAGACGTTCGAGACGGGCTTTTATCTTTCGCCGGGCCGCTTGAACGTCGAGCAGGTCGGCGACTTTCACGTGCTGCTGGATTACGCGCACAACACGGCGGCTTATCGCAACGTCGCGGCGTTTGTGAAGCTGTTGCGCGTAGACCGAAGAGTCGGCGTCGTCGCCGCGCCCGGCGACCGCCGCGATGTTGATATTTTGGCGATGGGCGAGATTGCCGGCGCGGCTTTCGATCTTTTAATCATCAAAGAGGACGATGACCGGCGCGGTCGCCCGGTCGGCCAGTCGGCCACGATGATGAAGCGCGGCGCGATGAACGCCGGTATGGCCGAAGAGAAGATCGAGATCGTCCCCGACGAAGTCGAAGCCGTCGAGCGCGGCCTGCGCCTGGCGATCAAAAGCGATGTGGTCGTAATTACCGCTGACAACATCAAGCGCACTTACGAGCAGATCACCCGCTTCCGCGATCAGCTCTCGCTCCCATCGGGCGTGTAAAGGGAAAGTTGATGCGCGCCCGTTTCTTGCTGGTATACTCCTTTTTACAAGAAAGGGGCAAGAGATATGAATGGTTCAATCGAACTCGATGACAAGCGCCGGGAAGCTCTTGAACGAACAGCTCGTCGCCACAAATCATCCGTCCAGCAACTGCTTGAACAGGCAGTTGATGTCTTCATTGAGCGGGTGGAAGATGAAGAACTATTAGAGGAATCTGCGCGCGTAGCCAAGCGCACCGGCTTGCGCGAAAGAGATGCCGCGCAGATTGTCCGCGATTGGCGACAAAACCAGAACATTGATTTGGATAAGATATTAGAAATTGACAGTGAAACTGCATCTCGCATCCGCGAATGTGCTGCAACGCGCCAATGCAGCATACAAGAGGCGATATCTTGGCTGCTGAAGTTGGGCGCTGAAACAGGTGAAGGATATTGCTACCTGTATTGGGAAGGGCGGGATGAAAAGTCTCAGGATAGGAAGGCAGGATAATGACTATAAGTATTGAGGCCAGTGAATAGAGCATCATTCTTATGACGAGACGCAAGCGGCGCGATAATGTGGTTGTTGACACCAACGTTTTTCTCGCCAACTTTCTGTCCCCTCGTACCAACAGCCCTAATCGTCGTGTGATTCGCCTCTGGCTGATCGAAAAGGCGTTCAAGCTCGCAGTCACACGAGAAATAGAAACCGAATATCTACGGATATTCAGCGATGTGCTGGGATTTGATAATAATCTGCTGCTTCGCTGGCAGGAGAGATTTAACAACAAGCGACTTACCGAGAGCGTCAACGGACACATTAACCTGCGTATTAGCCGAGATCCCAATGATGATATGTTCATTGCAGTAGCAATCGCCGCCCGTGCGAAATTCCTCATCACCAACGACCGCGACCTGCTCGACATCAGCGATGCGGACAAGCGCAAGCTCAAGTTTCAGATCGTCACGCCCGGCCAGTTCCTCAAACAATGGGACGCGCTTCAGTGAGCGCGTCGTCAAATTTGAAGTGAGAAAATCAGGCCCGCGTGTAACCTTTCGGCTCCGGCAAACGTGCTGTCGTTGAAAGGAGACTGAAACGATGCAAGCGAATCCATCATACGATGTCATAGTCATCGGCGGCGGCGTGGCCGGACTGGCTGCCGCCACTTATGTTGCGCGACAGGGCAAGCGCGTCAAGTTGTTTGAACAAGCGCACGCGCTCGGCGGGCGAGCGCGCACCAAAGCGCAAGACGGATTCTATTTCAACATCGGCCCGCACGCGCTTTATCGCGGCGGGCGCGGCATCGAAGTGCTGCGTGAACTCGGCGTCAACGTGAGCGGCAATGTGCCGGCAGTGTCGGGCGCATTCGCTATCAAGGATCAACAGAAGCATACGTTTCCTTCGGGCATCACGTCGCTGCTGACAACCGGGCTGTTCGGATTGTCGGCGAAGCTCGAAGCCATACGCTGGCTCGCGTCGCTGGCGAAGCTCGACACGGCGTCGTTGATGCGCGTGTCGTTGCGCGAATGGCTCGACCGTCACATCACGCACCGCGAAGTTCAGGATTTCCTGATCGCCGCGATGCGTATAGCGACTTACACGAACGCGCCCGAATTGATGAGCGCCGGCGCGGCGCTTCGACAATTGCAACTCGCTTTTGCCAAAGGCGTGCTCTATCTCGATGGCGGCTGGCAGACCATCGTTGACGGATTGCTTGACGCGGCACACCAGGCCAGTGTTGAGATCGAAACCGGCGCGAAGGTCGAACACGTCTTACGCGAAAGTGACGGCTCGGTGCGCAGAGTCCGTATCGCAGACGGCCAGGTCATCAGCGCGGCTCACATCATCATCGCCTCAAGCCCAACGGACGCCGCGAGGCTGGTCGAGCGCGGCGAACAATCACAACTGGCGCGCTGGGCCGATCAATCCGTAGCGGTGAAGGCGGCGTGTCTCGATCTGGCGCTCACTCGCCTGCCGAAGCCGAAGGCGCTTTATGCATTCGGCATCGACCGCCCGCTTTACCTTTCGGTGCATTCGGCGTCGGCGCGACTCGCGCCCGCAGGCGGCGCGCTGATTCACGTTGCCAAGTACCTCGCGCCCGATGAAGACGAATCGCCGGCGCAGGTCGAAGCTGAGTTAGAAAACCTGCTCGATCTTGTGCAGCCGGGCTGGCGCGAATGCATCGCGCACCGGCGCTTTCTGCCGGCGATGACCGTGATGAACGCGCTGGCGCTGGCCTCGCAAGGCGGCAGCGAAGGACGGCCCGGCCCGCAGGTTAATGACGTGCCCGGCCTCTACGTCGTCGGCGACTGGGTCGGCGCAGAAGGCATGCTGGTTGACGCAGGGCTGGCGAGCGCGCAACGCACGGCAGAGGTTATCGCCCAGCAGCGAACTTTTCGGATGCGCGCTGTCGTTTAAGAGGTTACTTGCCTCCGAGTGCTCGGAGCGCGATTCGACTTTTAAAGTTTTGCAGGAGAGACGATGATCACTAACACACAGACAGGTACTAACATTGCTGAGATTGCTGAAAACATCTATCGCATCAACACGCCGCTCGACGTGGTTCCGGGCGGCTTTTCGTTCAATCAATACTTAATCGTTGACGACGAGCCATTGCTCTATCACACAGGGATGCGCAAGCTCTTTCCGGTGGTGAGCGAAGCCGTCGCTCACATCTTACCGATTGAGCGGTTGCGCTACATCGCCTTTTCGCACGTTGAGGCTGATGAATGCGGCGCGCTCAATCAGTGGCTGGCCGCCGCGCCGCTCTCGCTGCCGGTGTGCGGTCGCATCGCCGCGATGACCTCGATTGAAGACCTCGCCGACCGCGCGCCACGCGCAATGAGCGACGGCGAACGGCTGACGCTCGGTCGTCACACGGTTGAGTGGTTCGACACGCCGCACCTGCCGCACGGCTGGGAATGCGGCCTGCTGATGGAACGCGAAACGCGGACGCTGTTGTGCGGCGACCTCTTCACACAGCCCGGCGCGAACACGCCGGCGCTCACCGAATCTGACATCCTCGAACCGAGTGAAGCCTTGCGCGCCGGCCTCGATTACTTCGCCCACGCCCGCAACACGCGCGCGATGATCGAGCGACTGGCGGCGACCGAACCACAGACGCTCGCCTGCATGCACGGCAGCGCGTGGCGCGGCGACGGCGCGCAGTTGCTGCGCGGGCTTGCCGACCGTTTGGATTAACCATAACTCGAACGCTTATCCACGAAGGGCACGAAGGATCACGACTCATCAGAAGAATCCTTCGTGTTTCTTTGTGTCCTTCGTGGATCGCTATTTTTTAGTGATGACTGCTTACGCCGAAACGCTGGAAACCGACCGCCGGCTGCTTTGGGGTCTATGTTACAGAATGACCGGCAATGCCGCCGACGCCGATGATCTGGTGCAAGAGACGTTCGTGCGCGCGCTGGAACGCCCGCCGCAACGCACAGACGAGCCGCTGCGCCCGTGGCTCGTGCGCGTGGCGATGAACCTGAGCCGCGACTTTTTGCGACGGCGGCGACGGCGCGATTACACGGGGCCGTGGCTGCCGTCACCCATTGCGACCGACGAAGAGAGCCTGCCGTCGTATGAGCCTGCCGCGCCAGCGGAAGACTCGCCGGCGGCGCGCTACGACTTGCTTGAAAGCATCTCGTTCGCTTTTCTGCTGGCGCTTGAAGCGTTGACGCCGCAGCAACGCGCCGTGTTGTTGCTGCGCGACGTATTCGATTACTCGACCGCTGAAACTGCCTCTGCGCTCGACCTCACGGAAGCGAACGTGAAAGTCACGCTGCTGCGCGCGCGCAAACGCATGAAGGATTATGATCGGCAGCGCCCAGACCTCAGTCCATCCAGGCGTGAAGCGACGCGGCAGGCGCTCGAACAGTTCCTGCTCTACCTCAACGCGCGCGACGCCGAAGGGCTGGAGCGATTGCTTGCCGAAGACGTGGTGAGCTTGTCTGACGGCGGCGGCGAAGTGCAGGCGGCGCTGCAACCCATTCGCGGGCGCGACAAGATGCTGCGCTTGATCGCCGCGTTGAACGCGAAGCTCAGTCGTGCGCCGCGCGTCGAGTGGCGCGAGCTGAACGGATTGCCGGCGCTCGTGTTTGAAGAGGTTCATTCGACGGCGACGCGCGCGACTCGTTACACCGTGCATATCGAATTGGACGAGGCGGGGCGCATCCGCCGGCTCGATAGCGTGCTTGCGCCGAGCAAGCTGACCGCGATTTGAGAAGCGCGACAGGAAGAAGTGACCCCAGATCAGCTCATCAGCCTTTAAAGAACTTGGCTGCATACAATGATCGCGCAAAGTACTTGGCTACTAAATCCTGAATGTCGTATTCTTCAACTCATTATGGGCACGCTTCAGTTGCCGATCCGATGTTATGAATAAGGATTTTTGCACATATTGGCACATATGCTTTCACAAAGAAAAGAGGAATACGTTGCAGCTATGATTGCTGCCTTGGCAGAATGGCGACGGGTGCTCCGTCCATCTGAATCTGTATTCCTGAACATCGGCGATACCTACTAGTCATGTGTATTGAGAGCCACAAGAATTTTATAATAGATTGCACATCAACTGAGGGCCGTCGATTCGTGAGTCGCATTGCCACTATCGTCTGCCTGCTGGCGATGACGGCGGCGTGCGCAAGGCATCACAACAATTCGCCGGTCATCGCCACAGTCAACGGCGAAGAGGTGACGCGCGCCGAGTTCGAGCAGTTCGTGGCGACCAAGCTCGGCGAGGTCTCCGCGAGCGACACGGCGGATATGTTGCGCAGCCAGTTGTTAGACGAGTACCTGCGCCGACGGTTGGTGCTCCGCGAAGCCGAACACGCCGGCCTCGCGGTCGCCGAAGTCGAGATCGAGCAGGCCGCGCAAGAGAACCCGCAACTGCGCGCGATGGCCGCAGAGCCTTCGTCGCGCGAAGAGATGCGGCGCGATATGCTGATCGAAAAATATTACCGCCAAGTCGTGCTGCGCGATGTGCGCGTGACCGGCGACGAAGCGCAGCGTTACATCGAGCAGCATCAATCGCGGCTCACGGACAAGCCCGGCTTTCTCGTGCGCGAGATTCGCGTGCAGACGCGTGACGAAGCCGAACGCTTGCGCCGCGAAGTCACCGAGAGCAAGCGCGATTTCGCCGCCGTCGCCCGCCTGCATTCCGATGCGCCGAACGCCGAAGCCGGCGGCCTCAGCCGTTACGACGAAGGCCAGTTGCCGGACGTGCTCGAACATGCCATCCAGCCGCTCCGACCGGGCGACATCAGTCAGGTGGTCGAATCGGGCTACGGCTTTCACCTCTTCAAGCTCGAACAGCGCATACAGCCGCACGCGCCCGAAGAGCGCCGCGCCCAGCTCGATGACCGCCGTTCGCAACTCACCGAAGAGTTGATCGCGCAGAAGAATCAGCAAGCAGTTGACGCGGCGCTGGCCGCTCTGCTCGAACACGCCAGCATCCAAATCCGCGCCGCCACGCTAGGCTTCACATACACGGGCCAACTCAGGCATAATTAATCTTTGCGAAATCAGCCGATAATTCAACGATGAGCGTAGAATGATGAATTAAAAGCGGCAAGTTTCTGCTAATTCATCATTCACCCTTCATCGTTCATCATTAACTATTGAGAGGATGTGCTGTATGAGATTCGTAGTCACTACACTGGCGATGGCCTTCGTGCTGGCGCTCGCCACGACGGCGCGCGCGCAAGAGCCGGAACTGGTCAATGAAATTGTCGCCCGCGTCAATAACGACATTGTTACACGCAACGATTACATGGGGGCGCTCGATGCGTTCAAAGAAGAACTCAAGCGCCAGATGCAGGGCAAGAGCGAGGCGGAGGTCAACGCTGAGTTTGAGAAGCTGAAGCCGACCGTGCTCGATATGATGATCGAAGACTTGCTGCTCGAACAGAAGGCCAAAGAGCTGGGCATTGACGTTGAGGCCGAAGTCAATCAGCAGATGTTGCAGATCGCCAAAGACAGCGGCTTCAAAACGCTAACCGAACTGGAACAGGCGATGCGCAATCAGGGGGTTGACCCGGAGAGCGCTCGCGTCAACCTGCGCCGCCGCTTGCAGCAGCAGTACGTCGTGCAGCGCGAAGTGCTCGTGCCTATCTACCAGCGATTGTCTGAGAAAGAGAAGCGCGACTTTTACGATAAGAACAAAAAACAGCTTGAGGTTCCCGGCGAAGTGACGCTGTCGGAGATCTTCATCCCGCTCGAAGGCCACACGGCGGCTGAAGTCGAGCAGCGCGCCCGCCGCCTCGTCGCCGAGCTGCGCGCCGGCGGCAGCTTCAGCGAAGCCGTCAAGACCAACACGCCCGTCACGCGCGCCTCGCGCTCGGTGGACGGAAAGATCGGCACGTTCAAGCCCACCGAACTGCGTGAAGAGATGGCGGCGGCTGTCTCTTCGCTGAAGGCAGGCGACATCACCGAGCCGATTCGCATGCAGGACGGCTTTCTGATTATTCGCGTTGACGCCCGCAAAGAGACCAGCGTGCGCCCTTACGAAGACAAAGAGGTGCAGGAGATGGTCGCCCGCGCCGCGACGATGGAACGCGCCGAGGATGCGCGCAAGAAGTATCTGAAGAAGCTGCGCGAAGAAGCCTTCATCGAAATCGCCAAAGGCTATCAGGCCGCGCAGGCGAAAGCGGAGAAGGAATAGGGGCTAGGGGCTAGGGGCCGGGGGCCGGCAACAGATTACTAACTTGCGCTCGCGTTTATCCCCGACCCCAGACCCCCGGCCCCCC
>JBJMGV010000113.1:0-87047 GCA_045807725.1 Blastocatellia bacterium
ACGCGGCATACGCACCGCAACTCAATGCGAGTTGGAGATGTTCGTGCACGGCGCGCTGTGCGTTTCGTATTCGGGCCAGTGCTTTTCATCAGAAGCGTGGGGCGGGCGCAGCGCCAATCGCGGCCAGTGCGCGCAAGCCTGCCGCTTGCCTTACGAGATGATCGTTGACGAGCAGATCGAGCCGCTCGGCGACGCGCGCTACCTGCTGTCGCCGGGCGACCTCTATGCGCTGCATCACATTCCAGAGATCGTGCGCCTTGGCGTTTCGGCGTTGAAGATCGAAGGCCGCTACAAAGACGCCGACTATGTTGCGCTGACC
Source organism: Blastocatellia bacterium (assembly GCA_045807725.1). Lineage (GTDB taxonomy): Bacteria > Acidobacteriota > Blastocatellia > UBA7656 > UBA7656 > DATENM01. Next base: position 320 of record JBJMGV010000113.1, read on the forward strand.
ACACAGGCGTACCGCAAAGCCGTTGATGAAGCATGGGCTGATCTGCCTCTGAGCATCAGCCGTGAAGAAGAGTTGCGGCTTGAGCAGGTTTACTCGCGCGGGCTGGGGCCTTACTTCATCAGCGGGACGAATCATCAAGCCGTAGTCAATGGTCGTTCGCCGCGCCATCGTGGCGTGCTGATGGGGCGCGTGATGGAAGTCTCGCACGACAGCGTCATCATCGTTGCAGAGCCGGCAAGCGAAGCCGCGCCGCTCAAGGCCGGCGACGGGCTGGTCTTTGATGCCGCGAGTTGGCGCAGTCCGCAAGAAGATGAAGAGGGCGGGCGAGTTTATCGTTTGACCGAAAGGCGCGGCGGTCAGTTGCAATTGCAATTCGGCAAAGGCGCGATCAACTTTCGCCGCATACGCAAAGGCGATCTCGTGTGGCGCACGCACGACCCCGAACTCGATAAGGCCGCGCGCCCGTTTATGCAACCGGCTGCGCCCGTCCATCGCCAGTCGCTTCGCGCCCGCGTCACTGCCCGCATTGACGAGCCGCTGGTGATTGAATTCATCCTCGCGGATCACCCTGACCTTTGTGTGCGAGTGCAATCGAACGAACCGCTGTCGGCGGCGCAGAATCGCGGCCTCACGGTCGAATCGCTGCGCCAGCAACTGGGCCGGCTCGGTAATACACCTTACTTTTTGACTGAACTGCAAGCCAACGTGCAGGGCAATCCTTTCGCGCCGAGTTCGCTGTTGAATGACCTGCGCCGTCGCGCCGTCGAACTGCTGAGCGCACGGCAGAGTCAGCCGCGCTCGATCAACATCAATGATCCTGATGCGACGCTCGCGAAGCTTCTTGCTGAAAGAATGCAAGAGCAAGCGCCTGCTTCCACTGGCGCAGCCCAATTACATCTGCTGGTGCGAACGCCTGAACAACTTGAAGCAGCGATGCGGCTAAGGCCCGCCAGCATCACGCTCGATTACCTCGATCTTTATGGCTTGCGCCCGGCGGTCGAACGAGTGCAGGCCGCCGGGCTGATGGCTCGCGTCGCCAGCCCGCGCGTGTTGAAGCCGGGTGAATCGCGCATCACGGACTTTCTGCTCAAGCTCAACTGCCCAATCGTCGTGCGACCGACTGGATTGTTATATGCATTACAGGAAGCCGAGCACCCCTTGTTGATCGGCGATTTCAGTTTGAACGCGGCGAATGCGTTGTCGGCTGATACGTTCTTGCGGATGGGACTCGCGCGCCTGACGCCGACACACGATTTGAATGCCGCGCAGATTAGCGCGCTCGCTTGCCAGATCAGCGCGGAGCGAATTGAGGCGGTGGCTTATCATCACCTGCCGGTCTTTTACACGGAGCACTGTGTCTTCTGTCGCTTTCTTTCGGAAGGCACGAGCTACAAAGACTGCGGCCAACCGTGCGAGACGCATCGCGTCGCCTTGCGCGATGTGAATGGCCGGGCGCATCCGGTGACGGCGGACGTTGGCTGTCGCAACACGGTCTTCGGCGCAGAGGCGCAAGAGGCCAGCCGCCATCTCGATGAATGGTTGAGCGCGGGCATACGCCACTTCCGCCTCGAATTCGTTCACGAATCCGCCGAGCAGGTAGTGAAGGTTACAGAAGCGTTTGAGAAGCGGCTAGCGGGCAAGACATCGAGCGACGAACTATACGAGCGCCTGCGCCGCGTCGCGCCGCAAGGGACAACCGAAGGCAGTCTATTCGTCGCCTCGAACTATCGCGCGCTGCCTCTGTTGCAGTGACGAATAAAAGAAGAACCCACAGGTGAACACAGATAAACACAGATAGAACTGAGAAGCTGAATCTCACCTCTCTTTCTCATTCGTGTTCATCTGTGTTCATCTGTGGTTATATTTCCCCTGCCTCTTACTTCACGCGCTTGAGCTTGGTGATGCGCCCGCTCGATAGCCACTCGGCGACGTAAAGGTTCCCCGCCGAATCCCAGCGCGGGCAGTGCGGCGAGATGAATTGACCGTCCTTCCATTGCTCGGCCGGCACAGGGTTCTGGCCGCGCAGCTTCGGGTCTTCGTTATCGCCAAGGTGTGTGATGACCTTGTTGTTCTTATCAATGACCGTCACGCGCCCCTGAAGGTCAGCGATGACAATCTCCATCCCGCGCTGATGAAAATTGCTCGGCAGGCGAAGGTCTTCCGTTATCATTCCGTCAGGCTGACCATCGAGCGTGAACCATTGCAGGCGATGATTGGCGCGGTCGGCGACCAGCACGCGCGGCTTCGGAAAGCGGGTGTCCACCCAGATGCCGTGCGGCTGTTTCAACTGCCCGACGCCGCTGCCTTCGCCTCCCCACGACCGCACGTAATCGCCCTTCGCGTTGTATTGATGAACGTAGGACTTGCCATAGCCATCGGTCACATAGAAATCGCCGGTCGGCGCAAAGGCAATGCCGGTGGGCTTGAACTCTTCGGCCTTCTGATAAACGCCGGCTGCTTGCGGATAATCTTTGACCCAGACGACTTCGCCGTCGAGCGTGCACTTGGCGAACTGGTGGCGATTGAAGTGCGTAAGGTAGAGATACTCGGTGTTGCCTTCGCGGTGTAGCGCCATGCCGTGCGTGCCGTTGCGCCACTCTTTGCCCCACGCTTTGATGAAGCGGCCATCGGGGTCAAAGATGATGATGGCGTTGTCGCTGTCAGTGTTCATCAACACACGCCCCTGCCAGTCAACGACTACCGCGCCATGCGTGTTGCCAAAGCGCATGCCTTCGGGCAGCTTCGCCCACCCGCGCACCCATTCGTAGCGATGGCTGCCGCTGCCCAGAAAGACCGGCGCGTCGGCGGCTGACTTCGAGGTGACGATGGCCGGAAAGGCGCGCACGACCGATGAGGCCGCGACCGCAGCGCCGATGCCGAAAAGAAATGACCGGCGCGATTGTTTGTTCGATTGATGCAAAGCTGGTTGTGCGACGAATCTCATATTCCTCTCAAGCCGCCGCTCTCGATAGCCGCCAGCGGTCGAGCGCGACAGCGATGACGATGATGATGCCGATGATGATCTCTTGCACGTAATTGGCCCAGCCCATCTGCTGACAGCCATTGCGAAGGAACGCCATAATCAACGCGCCGATCATCGAACCGAGTATGCTGCCTTCGCCGCCATTCAAGCTGCCGCCGCCAATGACGACAGCGGCGATCACGTCAAGCTCAGTGCCGGCGGCGACGGTCGGATCGCCTTGCCGCAGACGCGACATCTGCATCACGCCTGCCAGCCCGAACAACAAGCCGGCAAGCGCATATATCCAGACTTTCAATCTGTTGGTCGAGATGCCGCAGGCACGCGCCGCCGCTTCGTTCGAGCCGATGGCAAACACGCGCCGCCCGAAGATTGTATTGCGTAATACAATCGCTGCCGCAATCGCAAGCAAGACCGTCAGCCAGATGCCGGGCGCAAGCAATAGCCACGCCGGATCGGGAAATGTGACTAGCAATCCATTCACCCACGTATCCGGCACATTGACGGTTTGCTGACCGGCCAGCCATTTCGCCAGGCCGCGCGCGATGCCCAGCATACCGAGCGTGGCGATGAACGGCACGACCTTGAGCCTTGTGATGGCAAGGCCGTTGACGACGCCGATCAATCCGCCGACGGCGACGCCCGCCGCAACGGCAACCAGAGGCGAATGGCCGCCGCTCAGGCCGAGCGCTGTGACGACGCCGGTGAGCGCGATGACCGAGCCGACCGAAAGATCGATGCCGCCGCTGATGATCAGCATCGTCATGCCGATTGCGCCGATGGCGACGATCACGGTCTGTGTCAGCACCGCGCGCAGATTCAAGGGAGCGAGAAAGTGGGCACGGGCATTGGAGTCCATCAACACCACGAAGATGAGGATCACCACCGCGAGGCCGACGAACGGCCCCAGGCGCGTGAACCATCGCCGCATCCAGCCGGAGGCTTGCATTGCAGTCGTCTGTCTTGCTTGTGCGGTCATTTCGATTATCAGTGGCCAGTGGCCAGTGGTCAGTGGTCAGTGGCCAATGGTCAGTTGATAGTTGATAGTTGATAGTTGCCAGTTGATAGTTCCCCAAGCTCCGTCAGGAGCGCAATGTTTATAGTTACCGATGCAATAGAAGAAGCAAGCTCCGTTAGGAGCGCAATGTTTATAGGTACGCAGTTGATTGAATCTTCAAGCTCCGTCAGGAGCGGGATGTCAACATTGCGCTCCTACGGGGCTTCGTCACATCCTTCAGCCGTATCTATAAACATCGCGTCCCTACGGGACTCAGGATTATCTCCGGCCACTGGCCACTAACCACTGGCCACTAACCACTGATCACTAACCACTGATCACTAACCACTGGCCACTGGCCACTATCCATCGCCGATGGCGATTTTCATTACAGACTCAGGCGTCCATTGATTGATCGGACGCGCTTCCGAAAGCCTGCCGCGACTCATCACCGCCAGCCGGTCTGAAAGGCCGAAGAGTTCGGGCAGATACGAGCTGACCATCAACACCGCTTTGCCGGCGTCGGCGAGCCGGGCAATGCTCTCGTAGATGTGCGCTTTGCTGCCGATGTCAACGCCGCGCGTCGGCTCGTCGAGCAAGAGCACGTCGGCGTCTTGATAAAGCAAGCGCGCGACGGCGATCTTCTGTTGATTGCCGCCGGAGAGCGTGCGCGCCGGCTGCTGTGGTGTGCGCGCTTTGATCTTGAGCCGCTCAATCAACTCTTCGACCTGTTGCTTCTGCCGCGTCAGGTTGAGCCAGCCCCAGCCCGTCGCGCACGACCGCATCGCCGTCATCGTTGTGTTATCGGCAATCGAAAGCGCGAGCGCGAGGCCCTCGCCTTTGCGGTCTTCGCTCAAGTAACCGAGGCCGCGCCGCAACCGCGCGGCGGCTGGGCTGCGCGGCGCGACCGGCTGCTGTTTGATCGTGAGCGTGCCAGCCGCCAGCGCGTCCAGTCCGTACAAGGCGCGCACCAACTCGCTGCGGCCTGACCCCATCAGCCCGGCGATGCCAAAGACTTCGCCGCGCCGCAGCTCGAAGCTCGCTGATTTTAAGCCCGGCGGCGCGTTCAGCTCGCGGGCTTCGAGAATGACTTCGCCGGCCTCGTGATGCTGGCGTTCGGCAAACAACTGCTCGATGGCGCGACCGACCATCTGCGCGATCAACTGGTCGTTGGTCACGTCGGCCATCGCGCCGGCAGCGACGCTGCGCCCGTCGCGCAAGACTGTGAAGCGGTCGGCGATCTGCCGCACTTCTTCAAGAAAGTGCGAGATGTAAATGATAGCCGCGCCCGACGCCTTCAATCGGTTGATGAGCATAAAGAGGCGATCAACGTCTTCGCGTTGCAGGCTGCTGGTTGGCTCGTCCATCAAGACGATGCGGGCGCGAGCGGCGATGGCGCGACATATCTCAACAACCTGGCGGGCCGGCGCTGAAAGCTCGCTGACCCGGCGTTCGGGGCGAATCTCCGGGTGGTTGAAGACTTCGAGCACTTTGAATGCCTGCTGCCTTGCGCCTTCCCAGTCGAACCAGCCGAGCCGCGCGCTCTCCGCACCGAGCAAAATGTTTTCAGCAACCGACAGGTGCGGGCACAACGACAGCTCTTGATGAATGAGCGCAATCCGGCTCGCCCGCGCCTCGACCGGCGAGGCGGGCGCGTAAGCGTGTCCGTCTAAAATCATCTCGCCGGCATCGGCTCGCAGCGCGCCCGACAGGATGTTCATCAGCGTAGACTTGCCCGCGCCATTCTCGCCGATGAGCGCGTGCACTTCGCCGGCATTGAGCGACAGGCTAACGCCGTCGAGCGCCACCGTCGGGCCGAATCGTTTAGCGATGTCGCGCAATTCAAGCAGGGCCATAAGAAGTTAAGCGAGTATCAGGATGCCAGCATAAACGGATTCAACATTGAACAATTATTCCGCAGCCCGCTGAAGCGGGCTGAATACTTACCTCAATTCAAATAATCATTAATCGGCGGCTTGAGCAGGGTTTGCATCTCCGGCTTGTTGACGTTGTCGGGCGTAATCACCTGCACGCCTGTGTCAACCATCTTCTCGACCGGCTTGCCTTGCAGATGATCGACCATCGTGCGCACGCCGAGGTAGCCCATATGAAACGGGTCCTGCACGATGAAGCCATGCAGTTGTTTCGCGTTCAAGGCATTGATGAATGTCTCGCTCGAATCGAAACCGACGAACATAATCTTGCCCGCCTTGTTCATATCTTGAAGAGCCAGCAGCATTCCGGCAGTCGAGGATTCGTTGACCGTGAAGATGCCTTGCAACTCGTCGCCGAAGCGGTTGAGCAAATTCTCTGAAGCCGTCTTCGCAGTGTCGCGGGTTGGCCCGGCGCGCTGGTCCGACGGCAAGACGGTGATGCCCGGAAACTTCGCCTGCATCTCATCGAGAAATCCTTTCTCGCGCGCTTCGGTGCTGGCCGAGCCTTCCTGATAACGCAGCAGCAACGCCTTGCCTTTGCCGCCCATCAATTCGCCCAGCCGGTCAGCCGCCAGTTGCCCGCCTTTGTAGTTATCCGTAGCGACAAAGCTGACGATGTTATTCGATTCAAGGCCCGAATCAATGATCACCGTCGGCAGGCCGGCGCGCTGCGCCTCTTCGACAGGCCGCACCAGCGCGCGGTTGTCGAGCGGCGCGAGCACCAGCCCGTTGACGCCTTGCGAGATGAAGCCTTCGACGACTTGAACCTGCTGCTCGCGGTCGTCTTCGCGTATCGGCCCTTTCCAGATCACTTCGACCGCAGTTCCCTGCTCCGTCAGCTCGCGCGCCGCTTTGACTGCGCCGGCGTGAATGCTCTTCCAGAACTCGTGCGTCGTGCCTTTCGGGACGACGGCGATGGTCAGCTTCTTGCCCGCGCCGCCTTGCGGGCCGCCCCTTCCACAACCCGCCGCCATCATCAGGGTCAGTGTAACGAACGCTACAATCAATCTCTTCAGCATAATCTCCCACTCATTCTCGACGAAGCTCATTTCAGGCAGATGCCGCCGTCCACGGGAATGACGACGCCGTTGACGTAAGCGCCGGCGCGCGAGGCCAGAAAGATGGCCGCGCCGGCCATATCGGCAGGCTCGCCGATGCGCCCCAGCGGGCAGCTCGCTTCGATGGTCTTCTGGTGATGCTCAAGCAGCCACTTCGTCATATGGCTCTCGAAAGGGCCGGGCGCGATAGCATTGACAGTGATGCCGCGCTCGCCCAGCTTGACCGCAAGCACCCGCGTCAGGTGATGCACGGCGGCCTTGCTCGGCCCGTACGCGTAGTTCTCGACGAACGGGACTTTGATGCCATCAATCGAGCCGATGTTGATGACGCGCGCCGGGTCGCCGGGCCGCGCCGCGCGTTCGAGCTGCGGCAACAGGTATTGCGTCAGAAAGAACAGGCTCTTGACGTTCGTGTCCATCACCTTGTCCCAGCCGACTTCAGGGTATTCTTCGAGCGATGCGCCCCACGCCGCGCCGGCATTATTGACCAGGACGTGCAACGCCGATTCGCGCGCGGCCAGATCGTCAGCCAGTTGCTTGCAGCCTTCGTTGGTCGAAAGGTCTGCGGGCAGCGATACGCACTCGCCGAGTTCGGAAAGCTGAGCCGCCACCGCGTCGCACACTTCCTTCTTGCGCGACGAGATGTAGACCTTCGCGCCGGCCTCGACGTAGCCGCGTGCGATCATCAACCCGATGCCGCGCGAGCCGCCGGTGACGAGCGCGACCTTGCCCTTGATTGAAAACAGTTCTCCACTGCTGAATGCTTGCCCTTCCTGACTCATCGTTTGTTGTCTCCCTGATTGAAGTGCAATGAGGGTACTCGAATTGAGCGATAAAGCGCAACTTGGAGAGCGGGCCGGCGGGAGAAAAATTATAAGGTCTTGGACGATGCGGCGAGGGTTAATAAGGGTCGGACGCGGGCGCAGAAAGAAGCTCGATTTTGCGCGCCCAGTTCTTACCGCCGCGCTGCGTGTAGCGCACGCTGGCCGCTGCGCCTTGCGGAATCTTTGCCGGTAGCACTGAATGACCGGATTCGACAATGGCCGTGCGCTCATCAAAGTCGAACGTGACCTGCTTATCACCATCGACCAGCGTCAGTGTTCGTGTGTCGGTATCGACGACGCCGATCTGGCCTTCGACGGTCTGCACGTCCGAGTTGATTGCCGATTGCGCGGGACCGGCGGGCGCATCGGTTATTCGCAGGCGAAAGATGAGCAGGCTCACCAGCGCGAAGGCGAGAAGGATAATGACGATGATGCGAATGAGCTTGCTCATAATGAACCTGTCAGTTCAATTATAACGCGCCGCGCTTAAAAAGAGAGCGGGCCGGCCCAAGCACCGGGCCGACCCGCTGTTGTCGCCTCTGAATGCTTCTAGCGAACTACATATTCTTGTTGGCGGAACCCTTCTTGCTCCCCTTGTGCTTGCGCGCTCTCTTGTGGCGCTTCGTGCCGCCACTCTTCTTGGTCATCGTGCCCGACGAAGCAGCCGTCTTGCCGCCGCCCGCGTTCTTGTTCTGCGTCGTGGCCGCGAACACCGAGCCGCCAGCCAGAGCCAACACCATCACTGCCGAGAGAATAACTTTCTTCATTAAACTGTCCTCCGCTAGAGATTTTTTTGTTAGCCGATTGAATGTCGCGGCCTCGCCGCTCACCTCAATAAGCTTGTCGCTTCTGAGTAGAGCAACGTGTGTGCCGCGCCGCGCCCGATTACCGGCATTCGATTAAATGGCAAAAAAGCAGCGAATCACGGCTCTTTTTGGGGCGTTGCCAGATGGCCTCGCCGTTCGCCGCGTGTGGCTCTTTTGTTTGAGCCTGCAAAACAGCCACACGATCTCTTATTGCTTCGGCTTACTCTCAACCAAAAGAGTCAGCGAAGAATTCAAGTCGCGGGCGCGATAAACGCGTTCGGTGGCTTTCTGAAAATCTGCCGCCGTGGCTTTCGGAATCTCGATGAACTTCTGCGGGTTGCGGTCGATGATGGGAAACCATGAGCTTTGCACCTGCACCATAATGCGATGGCCTTTGCGGAAGCAGTGGTAGACATCGGGCGTCGCAAAATGAATAGCCGAAGGCTTCCCCGGCGCAAACGGTTCGGGGCGGTCAAAGCCATTGCGGAACTTGCCGCGAAACGGCTCGCCGCGCACAAGCTGTTGGTAGCCGCCCATCTTAATTGCGTTAGCCGGCACGGGCTGACCTTCGGGCACGGGCGGCGTCGGGTAATCGCCCGGATAGACATCGATCAGCTTCACTACAAAATCACTGTCAGTCGTCGAAGTCGAAACCGTGAGATCAACTTTGATCGGCCCGGCAATCGTCATATCTTCGGCGAGCGGCTCGCCCTGATAGACCAGCACATCGGGCCGCTCGGCGGCGAAGCGTTGATCGTCGGTCATATAATCCGAAGTCATCCCTTTGACGATGTAACCGAGATAAGGCACTGGCCGATTCGGATCGCTGATGTATTCGTCAAAGCCTCTCGCCGCGTCGTCCGCCGGCGCTTGCGCGCCCAAGCGCCCGCTTGATTGAAGGTAGAACGTCACCGGCTGCGCGTCTTTCGGCGGCCACTCGGTAAGGCCGCGCCATTCGTTGAGGCCGGTCAAAAACATATAGGCTTCGGGTAGCTGGGCCGGCTTGTCCTTCAGGTAGTGCATAAAGAATGGGAATTGAATCTGCTCGCGGAAGAAGGCCGCCGTCTTGACGCCAAAGCTGACATTGCCGAGATGGTCGCCATCGCCACGCGACCAGCCGCCGTGCGACCACGGCCCCATCACCAGCAGGTTGGTCGCGCCGGGATTATTCTTCTCGACTGCGCGGTAAGTGTGAAAGGGTCCCATCGGGTCTTCGGCATCAAACCAGCCGCCGACGTTGAGCACGGCGCACTTCACGTTATTCATAAATCGCCACAACGAGCGCGGCTTCCAGAACTCGTCGTAGTTCGGGTGGTCAATGATCTCTTGCCAGTAACCGGCCTCGCCGTTGAACAGCTTTTGATTCAATTCACTGAGCGGGCCGAGGCGCAGAAAGAAGTCATAGCCGTCAGGCGTGCCGGCGTCGAAAGGCGGGCGCTGCACGGGCAGCTCCGGCCCGCCTTTGCGCGGACGGAATGACGAGTAGAACCAGAAGTTCGCCGCCAGCATAAACGCGCCGTTGTGATACACGTCATCATTCAAGTAGTAGTCGGCGGTCGGCGCTTGCGGCGACGCGCACTTGAGCGCCGGGTGCGTATCCATCAAGCTGGCGGCGACGTGAAAGCCCGGTTGCGAGATGCCGATCATACCGACGCGGCCATTGTTGTTCGGCACATTCTTCAACAGCCACTCGATGGTGTCGTAGGTGTCCGTGCTCTCGTCAATGTCTTTAGGGCTGCGCTTGTCGGGATGATAAGGGCGCACCTGCTGAAACTCGCCTTCCGACATATAGCGACCGCGCGCGTCTTGATAAACGAATATGAATCCTTCTTTCTCGAACTCCGGCGACGGGCCGAGCCGGTTGGGGTAATGGTCAACGCCATACGGCGCGACGCTGTAAGGCGTGCGCGTCAACAGGAAAGGGTACAGTTGCGACGCATCCTTCGGCACGTAGACCGATGCGAACAATCGCACGCCGTCGCGCATAGGGATCATATATTCGTACTTCGTATAATGCGCCCTGACATTTTCAGCCGTCTGCGCCGTCGTCTGCGCTGATGCCGGCAATGACGCCGCCAGCCAGAGAGCCGCCGCGATGAACGCTTTGTAGAGTTTCATTCTATTTTTCCTCTGGAACAAAGGGATGCTTATGCGGGCAACGCAACCACGCCGCCCGCGTATGAATAATTACTGCTTCAGCCGCTAGCGATTGACCATGCCCATCATCGCTTCGGGGTAGCGCGTGCCGGCAGCCGCGCCCTGCGGCGCGATCTCATCAATACGGCGCAAGTCGTCGGCGGTCAGTTCGACATTGACGGCGGCGATGTTGTCTTCAAGGTAAGCGCGGCGCTTGGTTCCCGGTATCGGCACGATGTCGTCGCCACAGGCCATCACCCAAGCGAGCGCAAGCTGCGCCGGTGTGCACCCCTTCTCGCGCGCTATCTCTTCGATGCGCCGCACGAGATCAAGATTCTTCTCAAAGTTCTCGCCCTGGAATCGCGGCGAGTGTCGCCGGTAATCGTCTTCGGCAAGATCATCAAAGCGTTTGATCTGCCCGGTCAGGAAGCCGCGACCGAGCGGGCTGTAAGCGACAAAGCCGATACCAAGCTCGCGGCACGTCGGCAGGATGTCGTCTTCGGGGTCACGGCTCCACAGCGAATATTCGGTCTGCAAAGCGGTGATCGGGTGCTCGCTACAGGCACGGCGCAGCGTCTCTGTGCCCGCCTCTGAAAGTCCGAGGTGGCGCACCTTGCCTTCGCGTATCAGGTCAGCCATTGCGCCGACCGTCTCTTCGATGGGCGTCTGCGGATCAACGCGATGCTGATAGTAGAGATCAATGGTTTCGATGCCGAGCCGTTTCAAGCTGCCTTCGCAAGCCGCGCGCACGTAGTCAGGCTTGCCGCTGACGCTGCGCACGTTCGGATTCGATGGGTCGCGCACGATACCGAATTTTGTGGCGATGACAACTTCATCGCGGCGACCGCGAATCGCCCGCCCGACTAACTCTTCATTCTTGTACGGGCCATACATATCGGCGGTGTCGAGGAAGTTGACGCCAAGCTCAAGGGCGCGGTGAATGGTGGCGATGGATTCCCGATCATCGCCTTCGCCGTAGAATTCTGACATCCCCATACAGCCCAATCCCATTGCCGATACAACGAGGCCGCTCTTTCCGAGTGTTCGTTTCTGCATTGTTCTTCTCCGTTCTGTCCTGTTTGCTTTTTCGCGTGGCGGCGAAATGGAGCGCACACGATTCTCACTCTAGCCGCTCGTCGCCCAACGAGCAAGAAACGCAACGCGTGACTGGCTCTGGTTCGTGAGCCGTCAACAATGGTAGGCTGACGGCTATGCGCAAGCATCGAAATCATCAGCGACTTCAGCTATTCATTGTCTCAACCTGCGGGTTGTTGGCTCTGGCTCTTGCCTTCTTTTCTCCAAGCGGCCACGCCGACGGCGGCGCGAAGATCAACGAACGCGAATGGCCGACGCACGGCGGCAACCCCGCGCACACACAGTATTCGCCGCTGGCTCAGATCAACAAGACCAACGTCGCTCGCCTCAAGGTCGCCTGGGTCTACCACACCGGCGACGCGCGCGAAGGCAACCGCTCGCAGATACAGTGCAACCCGATCATCGTCAACGGCGTGTTATACGCGACCTCGCCGCAGATCAAAGTCTTTGCCTTGAACGCTGCCACCGGCCTTGAACTCTGGTCGTTCGATCCGTTCAAGGCCGGCGCGCAAGCGAGTTCGTTGGGAGCCAATCGCGGTGTCACCTACTGGCAGAGCGGCAATGACCGGCGCATCCTCGTCAGCGCAGGCCAGCGGCTTTACGCGCTCGACGCCAACACGGGACGGCCCATCGCGTCGTTCGGCAAAGCGGGCAGCATTGATTTGAGTGAAGGGTTAGGCCGCGACGTGACGGGACTGTTCGTGCTGTCGAACACGCCGGGCGCGATCTACAAAGACGTGTTGATTGTCGGCACACGCGTCAACGAAGGGCCGGGGCTGGCCGCGCCCGGACACATCCGCGCTTATGACGTGCGCACGGGCAAGATTCGCTGGACGTTTCACACCATTCCCTGGCCCGGCGAATATGGCTACGATACGTGGCCTAAAGATGCGTGGCAGCGCATCGGCGGGGCGAATGCGTGGAGCGGCATCAGCGTAGACACGAAGCGCGGCATCGTCTTTCTGCCTACGGGGTCGGCGGCCTTTGATTTCTGGGGCGGCAATCGCAAAGGCGCGAATCTCTTCGCCGATTGTTTGCTTGCGCTCGACGCGGCGACCGGGCGCAGGCTGTGGCATTACCAGTTTGTTCATCACGACCTCTGGGACCGCGACCTGCCCGCCGCGCCGGTGCTGGTCACGCTGCGGCGCAATGGGCGATTGATTGACGTTGTAGCGCAGACTACAAAGCAAGGCTACGTCTTCGTCTTCGAGCGCGCGACCGGCAAGCCGGTCTTTCCGATTGAAGAACAGCCCGTGCCGCCTTCGGACATCCCCGGCGAGCAGGCGCACCCGACGCAGCCGCTACCGCTCAAGCCGCCGCCGTACGCACGACAGGCATTCACCGAAGCCGACGTGACCGACCGCTCACCCGAAGCGCGCGCGACGGTGCTCGCCCGCTTGCGCGCCACGCGCACGGGCCGTCAGTTCATCCCGCCGAGCAAAGAAGGCACGGTGATCTTTCCCGGCTTCGATGGCGGGGCCGAATGGGGCGGCGCGGCATTCGACGCTGCAAGCGGACGCCTCTACGTCAACGCCAACGAGATGCCCTGGATTCTGACGCTGGTCGAGATCGCGCCTCGGTCGCCGGGCGAAGCGGTCTATCGGCAGAACTGCGCGGCCTGTCACGGCATTGACCGGCGCGGCGCAACGCAGCAGAACGCGCCGCAGTTGATGAATCTCGCCGAACGGCTGCCACGCGATGAAGCGCAAAAGATCATCGAGCACGGGCGCGGCTGGATGCCGTCATTCGGTTATCTCACCGACGCGCAAAAGCAGTCGCTCCTGCGTTACCTTTACGACGAAGAAACTGCGGGTGTGGCCTCGACCACAAAGCGAAACGGCGAAGAGATTATCGAAGTGCCGTTCACTCACACCGGCTACAACCGCTTTCTCGATCCCGAAGGCTACCCGGCGATCAAGCCGCCTTGGGGAACGTTGACGGCCATTGATTTGAATCGCGGCGAGATTGCCTGGCAGATACCGCTGGGCGAATATGCCGAGCTAACGAAACGCGGCATTCCCATCACCGGCACCGAAAACTATGGCGGCCCGATTGTCACGGCGGGAGGCTTGATCTTCATCGGCGCGACCAAAGACGAGAAGTTCCGCGCGTTTGATAAGCAGAGCGGCAAGCTGTTATGGGAAACCCAATTGCCTGCGGGCGGCTACGCGACGCCGAGCACGTACGAAGTCAGAGGCAAGCAGTACGTCGTGATTGCAGCAGGCGGCGGCAAGATGGGCACGAAATCGGGTGATGCCTACATCGCCTTCGCGCTGCCGGATTGATGGAAGAACGCCACATAGCGGTTGGCAACGCGCCGCATAACGGCAGCTTGAAAGGTTATGAAACGCCGCATATCGGCGCGCTGAGAGATTATGGAACGTCGCATATCGGCGGGATGAGAGATTATGGAACGCCGCGTAGCGGCAGCTTGAAAGGTTATGAAGCGCCACGTCGCAGCGGGTTGAAAGGTTATGAAACGCCGCGTAGCGGCGGGATGAATTTAGCCAGGCGTTTCAACGCCTGGAAGATCAGACTACCAGCGCGTGCGTCGCGTCAGCGACGCGTGAATGCCCGTTGATTCATGCGTCGCTGACGCGACGCGGCATCTATTACCGTTGTGTGCAGGCATTGAAATGCCTACCTAAATTTATGCGTCGCTGACGCGACGCCGTCGCAAGATGCCGATAGGCGCAGGCACTAAAGTACCTGCCTAAATTCATCTGCCGCTACGCGGCAGCCCAAATGTCACTGTTAGATTTAACATGAAATTGTCCGAGGGAATTCACGCGCCGCTACGCGGCAGCCTCCACACCGTTTGATAGCCCTTCCCCTATCAAGAATCAAAATTCACGTGTCGCTACGCGGCAGCTTCCACGAGGCGAGGCGCGTAAAGGGGCAATGCTTAACCGTGATTCACCTGCCGCTACGCGGCGGCTTCCACCCTCCCTTTGATTACTGCTCTCTCTTCTACGCGAGAAGCTTCTCGACGACATCACCGTGCACATCAGTGAGGCGGAAGTGGCGACCTTGAAACTTGAACGTCAGCCGCTTGTGGTCAATGCCGAGCAGGTGCAGTATCGTCGCTTGCAAATCGAAAACGCTCACCGGATCGGCGATGGCGTTGTAACTAAAATCATCCGTCTCGCCCATCACAAAGCCGCGCTTGACGCCGCCGCCCGCCATCCACATCACGAAGTTGCGCGGATGGTGATCGCGCCCGTAATTGCCATCCGTCAACTTGCCCTGGCAATAAACCGTCCGCCCAAATTCGCCGCCCCACACTACCAGCGTGTCGTCGAGCAAACCGCGCTGCTTCAAGTCGGTAATCAATGCCGCCGTCGCTTGATCGGTTCCCCGACATTGCAAGGCGAGGTCACGCGGCAGGTCGTTGTGCTGATCCCAGCCGCGATGGTAGAGCTGTATGAAGCGCACGTTGCGCTCGGCCAGCCGCCGCGCCAGCAGACAGTTCGCGGCGTAGCTGCCGGCGCGACGCGATTCCGGCCCGTACATCTCGAAGACGGAATCCGGCTCTTTCGATAAGTCCATCAGGTCGGGCACGCTCGTCTGCATCCGGTAAGCCATCTCGTACTGCGCCACACGCGTTTCAATCTCAGGGTCGCCGTACTCTGCCGCTTTGATCTTGTTCAGCCGCGCCACCGCATCCAACATCTGTCGCCGTGTAGTCTTCGTTACACCGGGCGCATCGTCTAAAAACAACACCGGCGTTGCGCCGCCGCGAAAGCGCACGCCTTGATAATTCGACGGCAGGAAGCCGCTCGACCATAGCCGCGAGAACAATGGCTGGTCCGTGTTGAGCGCGTGCGCCTGCGACAACAACACCACGAAAGCCGGCAGGTTTTGATTCTCGCTGCCCATTCCGTAGCTCACCCACGCGCCCATACTCGGACGGCCCGGCTGTTGAAATCCGGTTTGAATAAAGGTGATGGCCGGATCGTGATTGATCGCGTCGGTGTGCATCGTCTTGATGATGGCGATGTCGTCAACGACCTTCGCGGTGTGCGGCAACAGCTCGCTCACCCACGCGCCCGACTGGCCGTGCTGTTTGAATTTGAACAGCGACCGCACACACGGCAGCGACGACTGCCCCGAAGTCATGCCGGTGATGCGCTGACCCATACGCACAGACTCCGGCAGCTCTGTGCCGTGCAATCGTTCGAGCGGCGGCTTGTAATCAAACGTCTCGATCTGCGAAGGGCCGCCCGATTGGTGAAGGAAGATGACGCGCTTCGCTTTGGGCGCGAAGTGCGGCAAGCCGACCAGCCCGCCGGTCTTCGCGTCGCGCGCTGTCTCGTCGTCCGTGATCGCCGCGAGCATCTCTGGCTGTAACAACGAAGCGAGCGCGGCAACGCCGATGCCCTTTGCGCCGACGCCGAAGAACTGTCGCCGCGTCAGGCTCAACTCAATCTCTCGCTTCATCCGTTGGTCTTTCTCGTCGCACATCGCGCTACTCCCTGGTGATGGTCTCATCGAGATTCAAGATGGCGCTTGCCACCACCGTCCACGCTGCTGCCTCGGCTACGCCTAGCTCCGCCTTGAGCGGTGATTCGCCTACTTTCAACAACGCCAGCGCGGCCTTGTTGTCGCGCCGATACAAAGCGAGTTGCTTCGATAATAACTCGCGCAGCACGCCGGCTTCGTGCGGCGAAGGCCAGCGCGCCGTCGCCAATCGAAAGGCGTAACGCAAGCGGCTCGTCACGTCTTTGCCGCCTTCGCTGAGCGCACGCGACGCCAGCGCGCGCGACGCTTCAACGTAAGTCGGGTCGTTCATCAAGACCAGCGCTTGCAGCGGCGTGTTGGTCACAGCGCGGCGAGCGACGCACTTCTCGCGGTCGGGCGCGTCGAACGTGAGCAGCGACGCAGGCGGCACCGTGCGTTTCCAAAATGTGTAGAGACTGCGGCGGTAGAGATCGCGCCCGTGACTCTGCTGATAGCTCTGCGCCGAGAAGCCATCACCGAATGCCATCTCTTCCCATAACCCCGCCGGTTGATAAGGCGAGACGCTCGGCCCGCCAACATCCTCACTCAATAACCCGGCAACCGCCAGCGCGTTGTCTCGCACCAGTTCGGCTTGCAAGCGCGAACGCGGGCCGCGCGCCAATAAGCGATTTTCAGGGTCGCGCTCCCTGAGTTCAGGCGTGACCTTTGACGATTGACGATACGTAGCCGAGGTTACAATCAGCTTCAACATCGCTTTCACGTCCCAGCCGCTACGGATGAATTCGCTTGCCAGGTAATCGAGCAACTCCGGGTGCGTGGGCGGTTCGCCTTGCGAGCCGAAATCTTCGCTCGTCTTGACCAGTCCGAGGCCGAAGACCATCTGCCAGAAGCGATTCACGGCGACGCGCGCCGTCAGCGGGTGCTGCGGATCAACCAGCCACCGTGCCAGCGTCAGGCGATTTGCGAGCGCGTCTTTCGGCAGCGGCGGCAAGATCGACGGCACACCCGGCGTGACCTTCTCGGTTTTATTGCGATAGTCGCCGCGCGCCAGCACAAACGTTTCGCGCGGTTTCATCATCTCGTCCATCACCATCGTCGTGACGATTGATTTATCGAGCGCCTTCTTTTGCGCTCGCAGGTTTTTCAGCTCGCCGTATTGTTGACGAGTCGCGTCGCTCGCCGCAACCGTCAAAAAGTAATCGCGCGCCTGCTCGCCTTCGTTCGCCGTGCGCTTGCCGTTGACGCCCGACAGGATCACCATCACCGGGTAGCGAATCGCTAAGTGATTGATCTCATCTTCGCCAAGCGCGCGGTCATAGAAGCGCAAGTCGTCGAGCTGGCCTTTGAACGGTTTGCCGAATGGCTTATAGCCGATCTGCAACGGCGCATTCGTCGCGCACGACGTGGCGAGATTGTCTTTTAAGGCTTCGACCGCCGCCGGCTTGCCATCAATGAAAAGTCGCAAGCCCGCCGCCTTGCTCGTGCCATCATAAGCGAGCGCGATGTGATGCCACTCACTGAACGGTATGCGTTCTGTGGTGCGCAGGTGAATCATCTCTTCGGGGTCGCGGGCGATGACGCGCACGTTCAGCTTGCCGGCCCAGTGCTGTACGCCGACCAGTCCAATGTCGTCAAAGAATGTGTCCCAGCCGCGCCTGTCGCTTTCGCTCGCGGCTTTGTGCATCAACGTCAGCGGCACATTGCTGTCTACCTTGACCCACGCCGCCAGCGTGAACTTATTGTCACGATCAAAGCCGCCGACGTTGCCGAAGCTCACTTGCGTTTCGCCATCAAAGCCGACGCCGCGACCTATGCGCCCGCCGCCAAACGTGGGGTCGCCTTTAACAGTCGTGCCGTGTTGATAACGGCCCGATATGTCCGACAGGCTGCCGTCGAGCGGGTAATGCGCGCTGAGCCCGTCGCGCACAGCATCGGCAACGCGCCCCGTATAACTCTTCTCCCAATCGGTCTGCGCTGCCGTAACGGCTTCGGTCTTCCATTCGGCTTCGCGCGCGGCGATGGCTTTCGTCAGTTCTTCCTGTCGCGCCTTTTGTTCAGAGGTCGGCAGCGGCAGCATCGGCCTGGCGTTACCTTCGCGGCCATCCAAGCCTTCTTCAGAGACGGTGTTGAAGAAGGCGAAGAACTGATAGAACTCTTTCTGCGTCAGCGGGTCGTACTTGTGCGAATGACAACGCGCGCAACCGAGCGTCATCGCCATCCACGTAGTCGCCGTCGCTTCCAATCGGTCAACGACGTATTCGGTTTGGTACTCTTCGGGAATCGCGCCGCCTTCATAGTTGATCATGTGATTGCGGTTGAAACCCGATGCAATCTTCTGTTCAGTCGTAGCTGCCGGCAGCAGGTCGCCGGCCAGTTGTTCGATTGTGAATTGATCGAAGCGCTTGTTGTCGTTGAAGGCGCGAATCACCCAGTCGCGCCACGGCCACATATCGCGGTGGCTGTCGATGTGATAGCCGTGCGTGTCGGCATAGCGCGCCAGGTCTAACCACATCAGCGCCAGCCGCTCGCCGTAATGCGGTGACGCGAGCAAGCGGTCTACCGCTTTTTCGTATGCGTCCGGCGAACGGTCGGCGAGAAAGGCATCGAGTTGCTGCGGCGTCGGCGGCAGTCCCGTCAGGTCGAGCGAGACGCGGCGCAACAAGGTCGCGCGGTCGGTTTCTACGGATGGTCGCAAGCCTTCGCGTTCGAGACGCGCAAGGATGAAGCGGTCAATTGCATTACGCGGCCACGCATTGTTAGTCACGGCGGGCAGGTCGGGCCGCGTGATGGGTTGATAAGCCCAGTGCGCGCTCCACTGCGCGCCTTCGTCGATCCAGCGTGTCAGCGTACTGATCTGTGCGTCGGTCAGGCTGTGGCCCGAATCCATCGGCGGCATCCGAAAGGCCGGGTCTTTCGCGGTGATGCGCTTGATGAGCTTTGAGCTGGCCGCATCGCCCGGCACAATGACGCCCGCTTTCGACATCGCGCCTTCTTTGGTGTCGAATCGTAGATGCGCCATTCGCTGTTTGTCGTCGGGGCCGTGACAGGCGAAGCAGTTGTCCGAGAGGATTGGCCGCACGTCGCGGTTGAAGTCCACAGGCTTCGTAGCCGATTGCTGAGCGGCGGCACGCGGCATCAAAAGGCCGGCGACGGCAGCCATCATAAAGAGGATGAAAACGGTCAGGCGAATCGAGCGCGTCATCTCTGCTCTCCGCGATGCGTTCAGGTTGAAAAGAGGAATCAAGCGAACCGGCGCGAAGAGTTTTACTTGATTCACCTGAGCGCGTCAATGCGCGAGGCAACGTTAAGGGTGCGCTTGTTGTTCATGTCCTCAGCGCGTGATTGGCCATCAGGCAAATCGAATCGCTATATGTATATAAAGAGCGTAGAATGTTGTCAGCATCGGATTTATAAAGTTAGTCCAGTAGTCGAAGCATCAACTATAAAGCCGGCACGGTGCGCCCTTGCTTTCATCATCATTACTAAGCTAACGAACTGATTCACGCGTAACGAGCGGTTATGGAAAAGAAGAAAAGCGAATCGCGCAAAGGGCGCGACATTACTACAGAGATCAAAGACCTGACGCAGCCGGGCAACTTCATTATGGTCGGCATCGGCGCGTCGGCGGGCGGGATTCAGCCCTTGCAAGAGATGTTCAAGCGCATCCCCCCCGACAGCGGCATGGCCTATGCCGTCATCCTTCACCTATCGCCTACGCACAAGAGCAACCTCGCCGAGATATTGCAGCACTCGGCCAGCATTCCGGTGACGCAGGTTCAAGACTCCGTCAAGGTCGAGCCGAACCACGTTTATGTCATCCCGCCCAACAAGAACCTGGAACTGCAAGACGGCATGATTCATCTGACCGATGTCGATGAAATCCGCAACAAGCGCGTGCCGATTGATCTCTTCTTTCGCTCGTTGGCCGAAGTCTATAACAACGCCGCCGTTGCCGTCCTGCTATCAGGCACAGGCGCAGACGGCACGCTCGGCATGCAGCGCATCAAGGAGCACGGCGGCCTGACCATCGTGCAAGACCCGCGCGAAGCCGAGCAGGGGCAGATGCCGCGCAGCGCCATCAACGCGACGGTGGTGGACTTCGTGCTGCCGGTCACCGAGATTGCCGTCAAGCTGCTGTCGCTGCGCGAGAACGCCGAGCGCATTGTCCTGCCGCCGCTGGACGCGCCGCCGCCACCCGAAAAGAGCGCCGACTCGCTGCGCGACGTGCTCGCCCTGGTGCGCTCGCGCACAGGCCACGACTTCAGCAGCTATAAACGCTCGACTATCCTGCGCCGCATCGAGCGCCGCTTGCAGGTCAACGAGATCGCCGACATCCCCAGCTATGTCGGTTTCCTGCGCGAGCACGCCGAAGAAGGGCCGTCGCTGTTGCGCGACCTGTTGATCAGCGTCACCAACTTCTTCCGCGACCACGAAGCCTTCGAGCATCTCGAACGCGATGTGGTGCCGCGCCTCTTCGATGGCAAGAACGCTCTCGATCAGGTGCGCGTCTGGGTGACGGGCTGCGCCACCGGCGAGGAAGCTTATTCGATAGCCATCCTGTTAAGCGAGTTCGCGGCGCGGCTGAACGAGCCGCCGAAGCTGCAAGTCTTTGCCACAGACATTGACGAAGACGCCATCGCACGGGCGCGCAACGGGCTGTACCCTGACACCATCACCAACGACGTGTCGCCCGAACGCCTGAAGCGGTTCTTCATCAAAGAAGGCGACCACTACCGCGTCAAAAAAGACGTGCGCGAGATGGTCCTGTTCGCGCCGCACAACATTCTGCGCGACCCGCCGTTCTCGAAGCTCGACCTCATCACCTGTCGCAACCTGCTCATCTACCTGACCCGCGAAATCCAGGAGCGCGTGCTCGAAGTTTTTCACTTCGCCTTGCGTGAGGACGGCTTTCTGTTTCTCGGCTCGTCGGAATCGGCAGAAGGCAGGCCGGCCTTGTTCACACCCAGCGACAAGAAGCATCGCATCTACCGGCGACGCGCCAGCGAATCCGGCTTCTCGCCTTTCCCGACGCTGCCGCAGATGGGCAAGTGGGAGATCAAGCTCCCGCAACTGGCCACGACCCAGCCGGCCCGGTCCCTCTCGTTCGCCGACCTGCACCAGCACTGGCTGCTTGAGCGGCACACGCCGTCGAGCGTGCTGGTCAACGAGAACTACGACATCCTTCACATCTCCGGCCAGGCCGGGCGCTATCTCCGCTTTGCCGAAGGCGAGCCGTCGCGCAACCTGATGAAAGTCGTGCATCCGTCGCTGCGACAAGAACTGCGCGCGGCGCTGTTCGCCGCCAAACAGAATGGCAGCAACAGCGAATCGCGTTATGTCCGCACAGAGATGGACGGCGAGCCTTTAAGCATCAACCTCAACGTCGAGCCGGTCGGCGACCCTGAGGTGACGCTGGGCCTGACGATGATCACCTTTATCGAGGTGAAAGAGAGCGCGCCGGTGATCGCTGAGCCGCTGTCGCAAGCGCGCGGCGACGGCGACGGATTGGATATGGTCGTCCGGCAATTGGAGGATGAGTTACAGAAGACGCGCGACCAGTTGCGCGCCACCATCGAGCAGTACGAGACTTCTGTCGAAGAGCTGAAAGCGTCGAACGAAGAGTTGCAGGCCATCAACGAAGAATTGCGCTCGGCTACCGAAGAATTGGAGACGAGCCGCGAAGAATTGCAGTCGGTCAACGAAGAACTGACCACCGTCAACAACGAATTGAAGGAGAAGGTGGACGAGGTCAGCCGCGCCAACAGCGACTTGCAGAACCTGATGGCCTCGACCGAAATCGGCACGATCTTCCTCGACCGCGCCCTGCACATCAAACGCTACACGCCGCGCGTGCAGGAACTCTTCAACATCATCCCGACCGACCTCCACCGCCCGCTCGACCACCTGACTCACAGGCTCAGCTACAACGGTTTGGCCGAAGACGCCGAGCAGGTGCTGCGAACGCTGAAGACCATCGAGCGCGAAATCTCCAGCGCGGACGGGCGCTGGTTCATCGTGCGGCTGCTGCCTTACCGCACCCTCGAAGACCGCATAGACGGCGTCGTCGTCACCTTCATCGACATCACCGAGCGCCGCGAGGCCGAAGAGGCGCTGCGCAAATCCGAGGAGCGTCTGCGCGCGGCGATGGAGATCGGCACGGTCGGCGTCATTTACTTCAAGACCAACGGCCAGATCACCAACACCAATCGCGCGTTTATGGAGATGAGCGGTTACAGCCGCGATGATGTTGAGCGCGGGCGGCTGCGCTGGGACGAGTTGACGCCGCCGGAATGGATGCCGGTAACGCGGAAGGCGCTCGACGAGTTTAATAGCAGCGGGCGCATCTCGCCGTATGAGAAGGAGTACATTCGCAAGGACGGCACGCGCTGGTCGGCGCTGTTTGCGGGGGCGCGGCTCTATGACGGCGAAGGGGTCGAGTTCGTCATTGATCTGACCGAGCGCCACAAGGTCGAAGCCGAGCGCGAGCGCCTGCTCACAGAACTGGAAGAGCACCGCGTCACTCTGGAGGCCCGCGTCACCGAGCGCACAGCGGAGTTGGAGCGGGCTAACCTCGCCTTGAACGAAGAAGTCAGCGAGCGCCGCCGCGCCGAAGCCGCGCGCAACAAGATCACGCGGCAACTAGTGACGGCGCTTGAAGACGAGCGCCGCCGCATCTCGCGCGAGCTGCACGACCAGTTGGGCCAGCAGCTCACGACGCTGAAACTCCACCTCGAAACGCTGCTCACAGAAAACGGCCCGCTGAATCTGATCGCGGAAAGCGGCAAAGCCGCTTTCCGCGATCAGATTCAGCGAGCGCAGAAGCTCGTGACAAACATCGACAAAGACCTCGACTTCCTCGCCTGGGAGCTGCGGCCCACGGCGCTCGACGACCTGGGGCTGGCGGCGGCCCTCGGCAACTTCGTGCACGAGTGGAGCACGCATTTCAACGTGCCCGCCGAATTTCACGCCACGCTCAACGATCAGCGTCTGTCCATCGACATTGAAACCATGCTCTATCGCATCGCACAGGAGGCGCTCAACAACATTTCGAAGCACGCGCGGGCCAGCCAGGTCGAAGTGATGCTTGAACGGCGCGGCGCGCAAGTCGTCTTAATCATCGCCGACAATGGCACGGGGTTTGATGTGAATAAGGCATTGACGGCAAGCGCGCGGCGCGGTATGGGTTTAATCAGTATGCGCGAACGCACAGCCTTTGTAGGCGGAACGTTTGAAATCGAAAGCGAGCCGGGCGGCGGCACGACCGTTTACGTGCGCGTGCCGTTCATTCAGGCCGACGAGAGCGAGAGCCATGAATAAACTACGAATCCTGATTGCCGATGACCACGAGACGGTGCGCGAAGGCATGAAGATGCTCATCAACGCGCAGCCCGATATGGAAGTTGTGGCCGAAGCCGGAGACGGCGTAACGGTCGTTGACCGCGCTCAGTCGTTGCTGCCGGACATCGTGCTGATGGATGTGTCGATGCCGCAGGCCACCGGCTTTCAAGCGACTGAAAAGATCAATCACACTTGCCCGCAGGTGCGAGTGCTGGCGCTGACCCGGCACACCGATAAAGCCTACCTGCAACAACTGGTGCGCGCCGGCGCTTACGGCTACGTACTGAAACAGAGTCCATCCACCGAATTGCTGCGCGCCATTCGCGCCGTCGCCGAAGGCCGCCAGTATCTCGATCAGGCGATGGCCGGCACGGTGCTGGCCGGTTACGCCGGCGAAACGACGATGGCCAAAGTCAACCGCCAGCCCTGGATCAGCAAGCGCGAAGAAGAGGTCTTGAAGCTGATCGGCTGGGGCTACAGCAACAAAGAGATCGCTGCGCGCCTGGACATCAGCGTCAAGACGGTCGAGGCGCATCGCGCCAACGCGATGCGCAAGCTCGACCTGCACAGCCGCATAGACATCGTTCGCTTCGCGTTGACGCAGGGCTGGCTCAACGAAGAATGATCAGGGGCAGCCCTGCCCCCCCCCTCAGGGGTTTCCCCAATTCCCCTTCTTATCTTCCTGATTTCCAAGCCGACGAGAAACAACTGATAATAACTTGTCCGTTCAAGTCCGACTTTCTTGACCGACTCCGAACATTTGAATGAGTTGATGCAGGTAGCAGTGGGTCTGCGTCAATAACGTGATTAGCACACTAGCGGCTGGCATTCCCCCCATACACCAGCACAGGCAATCAGGAGTACAAGCAATGGCAAACAGGTTGCAGGAATGGCAGGAGCGTCCCACATCGGGTGAAGCTGGCAAGGATCATCTGGCAAGGATCGAAGCGTTAAAAGAATCACTAAGGTATGCGCGCGGCATTACAGAAGAGATGTCGTTGCTCAGTGATCTCACAGAGGAGATCAGCGCGCTGCGTCAGCTCAATGAATCACATTATCAATAACGCATATAAAAACCATCCCTACGGTTTGTAAGTGGGAGCATCACCTTGAACAAGGACACGAACCTCAAGGCGAAGTCTGCCAGAGGGCGCATACTATTTCTTGACGACAACGACGACACCTGCGAGTTGGTCGAGTTGATATTGAATCAGGCCGGCTACGAGGTGGTGTTGGGGCGCAGCGTTGAAGATGGCCTGCGGCTGACCCGCGATAAACAATTCGATCTGATTCTGCTCGACTGGTTTCTGAGCGATGGCATCGGCCTCGATCTCTGCCGCGCCGTGCGCGAGTTCGACGGCAACACGCCGATATTCTTCTACACGGGTATGGCCTACGAGCAGCACATCCGCACGGCCTTGCAGGCGGGCGCGCAGGGCTGTCTGGTCAAGCCCGTCGAAATGGAAACGCTGCTGCAAACCATCGCCGACCGCATTGGTAAGACGTAATCAGGTCTTCTCAGTTAGGATTGAACATTATCTAAAGAAGTCCTGCCAGCAATTGCGCCACGCAGCGGCGAGTCGAATTTAGGCACGCATTTCAATTCCGGCACCGAAGGCCGCATAGAGGCAGATAAGTTTAGGGAGGCGTTGAAACGCCTGCGCCGAACGCCGCGTAGCGAGCGAGCCTTGAGCTTTACAAAGATACTCGAAGAGTTGAAACGCCTGCACTGAAGGCCGCGTAGTGGCAGATGAACTTAGGCAAGTGTTGAAACGCCCGCACCGCATGCCGCGTAGCGGCAATTGAATTTAGGCAGGCATTTCAATGCCTGCACCTGAAGGCCGCATTGTTCGGCGTCGCGTCAGCGACGCTTGAATCGGCGGGTATTCAGGCGTCGCTGACGCGACGCGATCACCGCGACGTTGACTTCCAGGCGTTGAAACGCCTGGCTAAACTCACCCGCCGCTACGCGGCGTCAAATCACCCGCCGCTACGCGGCGTCAACTCGCCCGCTGCTACGCGGCGTCAACTCACTTGCTACTACGTGGCGGACAAGGCATGGCGGTCTCACCCCTTCTCCCAACACTATCGCTCATCAGCGCGATGGCTCGTTGCCGTTCAATAGCATTTTGCGGATGATCTCGGCATTGCGCGCCGCCTCTTCGGCTTCACCCTCGAACTTCTGAATGACGTTTTCGCCCGACGTGTGGCGGGCGACGTTGGCCATCTCGCGGGTCAGCGACGAGCGCTCTTCGAGCGTTCGCACAGCGACCCAGAGAGCGCGCTCCAGCGTCTCGGCGTGATTGGCCAGTATGCTTTCGGGCGAGAACTTGTGACCGACGCGACACTGGAAATGCTTGAATTCGTGATCGCGGAACTCCCACATCGGGCCGCCGCAATCCGGGCAGACGACCATCGTTATCGTGTTGGCTTTTTCGCCCGCCTCGATTTCGGCGATATCCTGCTTGACCTGTAATGAATGTTTATCGGCTGGCTCGCCCATACTAATTGCTCCTGTTTCGATAGTCTCCTCGCTCAGTTCCAGCAACAGCGGCGCGATGCGCGCCGCGGGCACGATGTAATCGGCTTCGATATAACGCAGGGCGCTGCGCGGCATGTCGGCGTGGTCGGCGTCTCCGGGGTCTTGAACAACGGCGACGCCCTGATTGACTTTGATGGCGATCAAGCCGGCAGTGCCGTCGTCGAGAAAGCCGGAAAGTATGACGCCAATGACGCGCGCCCCATAGGCTTTGGCCGCCGAGCGGAAGGTGGGATTGATCGAAGGCCGCGAATGATTCTCTTTCGGCCCGCGCCACAATCGCAGATAGCCCTGTTCGACGATCAGGTGATGATCGGGCGGCGCGACATAGATGCGCCCCGGTCGTATCGCCTCGCCGTGAACCGCCGATGCCGCCGGCAGATCGCCCAGACGTCGCAGTATCTCTCCCAGATAACTCTCGTGGTCGGGAGAGGTGTGACTGACAATGAAGATAGATGCGGAAAAATTCGCCGGCAGCCCTTTGACTAAGGTCTTCAGCGGCTCGATGCTGCCGGATGACCCGCCGATGACGATGATGTCGCGGCGAGTTGGTGCGGACTCACTGGCCTCTTGACTTACCATTGATACCTATTTCGCAACCGATGATCAAAAGCGTCCGCGTTCAACATTCATTATACTCCGCGACCTCGGCTGAACAAATGAGGCAGCGGATGGCGATCAAGACATGAGTTGCTGCAAGCGCGGCGGTTCGTCGCCGAGCCATTCGGGATGCTGCGCCGTGCCGTCGAAGATCGAAGAGGTTTTGAACGGCTCGAACTCGCCGCGCGATGCTGCACTCGCGGTCTTCGCCAGTAGCGTGTTGACTTCATCATCGCTCAGCGGGCGGAAGGTGCGCGCCGCTTCAAACGCCTGATCGAGAATCTCAAGACTGTCAATGCCGGTGATGACGACCGAAGTCGGCAGGTTCAACGCGTAGTGCAGGCATTCAATCGCGTCGCCGTGTTCGAGCGCAGCAGGATGCCGTTGGCCATACATTTCATGCCGAGCACGCCGATCTTCTGCTTGACCAATTCAGGCAGCACGATCTTTTCAAAGCTGCGGTAATGCGCGTCCATCACGCTGAGCGGCATCTGCACCGTATCGAACTTGAAGCCGTGCTGCGCGGCTACCTCAAGCGTGTAGTGATGAATATGCGGGTCTTTGTGGCCGGTGAAGCCAATGTAGCGAATCTTACCGGCGCGGCGGGCCTCTTCGAGCGCGGCGTTCGCGCCCTCATCGTCGAAGATGCGGTGCGGGTCTTCAAAGCGCAGGACTTCGTGATGCTGCACGAGATCAATGTGATCCACCTGCAAGCGGCGCAAGGATTCGTCTAGCTGCTCGGCGGCGGCTTTCTTCGAGCGGCCATCAATCTTCGTCATCAGAAAGACGCGGTCGCGGTAGCCGTCCTTGAGCGCGCGGCCCATCCGGCGCTCGCTCTCGCCATCGTTGTAATCCCAACAGTTGTCCATAAAGTTGATGCCGCGATCAATGGCGGAGCGGGTAATGCGAAAGGCGAGCGGCTCGTCCACGTGTTTCAACGCAAGATGCCAGCCGCCAAGTCCGATGGCTGATACTTGCTCGCCCGTGCTGCCGAGCGTTCGATAAGGCATTTCCGAATTGGACATATTGTCGCGCGTGCTCCCTTCCCTTTAATCCACCGTCACAAGCGCCAGGAAAGAAGGGCCACAGAGGCACAGAGACACAGAGTTTTTTAATCTATTCTCTCTGTGTCTCTGTGCCTCTGTGGCAATCCCTTTCTTTTCATGTTCAATCCGCCGCGCCGCTTTCGTAACCCGATTGCTCGGCGACTTCGGGCAGCTTCCACGTCTGGCCCACCTGCTCCAGGCAAACGCGCCAGCCTTCGCGGCCCGCCGCCTTGAACAGTCGCGCGAGCGGTTCGCCCGCCGGCTCGCGGCTCAAACGAAACGTCGAATGATGCATCGGCATTATGTAGGTCGCATTCATATCGCCGCGCATCGCCCACGCCTGCTCAGGGTTGGCGTGCGCGTAGATCCACGGGTCGTATGCGCCGATGGGCAACATCGCTACGTCAACGCGCGGCAACCGCTCACGCAAGCGTGCGAAGGCGCGCGTGTAGGCCGTATCGCCGCCGAATACGAGCGCGCGGTTCTGCTTAGTGATAAGAAAGCCGCCATAGCCGCGATGACGGTCGGTCAGGCGGCGAGCGCCCCAGTGATTGACTTCGATGGCTTCGACGCGAGCGCCGTTGACCTCGACCGACTCGCCCCACGCCAAGTCGCTTATGCGGCGGAAGCGGCGCACGAGATCGCGGTTGCCCTTCTGCACGATGGCGGCAGTCTGACGCGGCAAACGCTTGAGCGTGCCGAGGTCGCAATGGTCCATATGCGCGTGTGACACGAGCACGGCATCAAGCCTCGGCAATTCATTGATCGTCAGCGCCGGTTGCACCAATCGGCGCGGGCCGAACGTGAGACCCGCAATACTGACGCCGACGTGCGAACGCAGCGCCGGGTCGGTCAGCAGCCACGTCCCATAAAAGTTGATGAGCACGGTCGCGTGACCGAGCCACGCCAGTGTCAGCTCGTCATCGCGCCAGCTCGCCGGGTCGGGCCGCAATGGCGCGGGCGGTATGGGTGTGCGCGATTCGCTGATGCGCTCATTGATAAAGCGCCGCCCGTGCTGGCGCGCATACTTCGCATAAGTCCTGAGAGTCTTCAGATTCATTAATCGCTTGCTTCCCTCTTCCTCTCCTTGCGAGACACAGTAACAAGTATAGCAACCGCGAAGGAGACGCGGAGACACGGTGACGCGGTGATGCGGAGACACGGTGACGCGGGGAAAGACGAGCCGTTCATCTTCGTTCCTTTCCCTCGCCGCGTCGCCGCGTCACCGTGTCTCTCTTCCCCGCGTCCGGCTCCGTCAGGTCATAGCGGAAGACAATCATATCGCGCACCTGTATGCCATTTTCAAACACTGGCTCTCGGTGATACCAGAAGTAATCGCGGCGGACTTCGTGCATACGAAAGCCGCACTTCTGGTAGAAGGCAATGTTATCGATGCTCGCATTGGCTGTGCCGACCAGTATTTCGGATTTGCCGCGCCGGCGGCCTTCGGCGACCAGCCATTGAATAAATTGTCGGCCCAGCCCCTTGCCCTGTTGCTCAGGCGCGATGGCCAGCTCGACAATCTCGCAAGGCGCTTTTTGCCATCGCATCGTTGCCGCTCCGACTAACTCGTCGTCCTCGTCCAGGCGGTAGGCGGTGTCGCTGAGATTCTTCAAGCTCCAGCGCAAGGCGCTCTCTTGCGGCTCGGCGAGCAGCAGCAGCGGGATCAACGCCTCGACCTCTTTGCCTGTCGCTTCACGAATCGATATAGACATGCCGTGCCTGCCTTGGTCTTGAGCGCGACAACTTGCGACAAGGTGTCGCGCATTATGATTCGGCGCTGGCCGAGAGGTTCGCCAGCGAGTTGCCGGTCACTTCTTGAGGCGGATGACCGGCGGCCATCTCCTGCGCGATGATGAGCGATTGCGCCGCCAGCGCGAAGACCTCCCACACCTGTATGTGCCCCGAAAGCGTCAGCCCGGCCAGCGCGAAGGCCAGCAGCATTGACATGGTCTGCGTTCCGACCATGATGCGATGGCGGTTGCGCCGGTCAGCCGCCGCGCCGCCAATCGGCGCGAACAAGAAGACCGGAAATTGCGTGGGTGATGCGGTGGTCGTCCGTTGCTGGCGTTCAGTCGTTGAAAGCGAATGATTAATCTGGTCAGCGGGCACGCCTGCCTCATTTGTCGCGGCGCGCTCGCAAAAGTCGCGCACGACGCGGAGTAGTTTAATCGCAAGCGTCGCTGTTAATGATTATGCCCAGCGCCTCGGCGGATGAGCAACACGAAGAGAATGATGAATGATGAATGGAAGAGGAAGCCGGATCATCTATAGAGCGTGTCTGAGAAGCCCTGAAGGGGCGCGATTCGACAGCCCAGGGCATCGCCCTGGGTGAGCGGCGGGGCTAACCGCCAAGCCCTGAAAGGGCGCAATAACCGATCACCTAGTGCGCCCTTTCAGGGCTTGCGGAATGGTTGCTGAGTGTACCCAGCCCGTTGGGCTGGGCTATTGAATCGCGCCCCTTCAGGGCTTCTCAGAGGCAGGGGGCGACGGCGACGGCCCAAAGGGGAGAATTGAATCGCGCCCCTTCAGGGCTTTTCAGACACGCTCTATAAACATTGCGCTCCTAACGGAGCTTGTTTGATCTATTACATCGTGAACTATAAACATTGCGCCCCTGACGGAGCTTGCATCACCTGTGGTATCGGTAACTATAAACATTGCGCTCCTGACGGAGCTTGGCCGAACCAACAACGAACAACTGACTACTGACCCCTGACCACTGACCACTGCCTATGCGATTAAGCGTAAAGCTGGGCGCGTTGTGCGCTACTGCTGCGATTCTACCTCTCCTCGTTGCTCTGCTTGTCGTCCTGTCTCAACTCGCTTCACACGCGCGCCGTCAATCGAGTGAAAGCTTGCAGCGCGAAGCCAGAGCGGCGGCGGCCCTCACCGACAAGCGACTTGGCGAATTGCGCTCGGCGGCGCAGCGACTCGCCGATGACATCGCTAACCGCGCGCTGGTCAATGCCGAGAACGCTAAAGGCGGGCAGGCGGCGACGCCGCAGGCGCGCATACAGGATATGCTGCCGCGCGCGCTGCAAGACTACGGTTTGGATTTCGCCATCGTTGCCGACACGCAAGGCCGTGTTATTGCCCGCCACAACGACCTGCCCGCGCCTGGCGAATCTTTAATTGCGGGTGACGAGCACAATACGGTTGCCGAGCGTGCGCTCACGAGCGGTCAGCCGCTTGCGGCGGCGGCGGTCGAGCGCGGCGCGCGCTTGCGGTCGCTCGGCCTCGATCTGCGCGCGCAGGTTAAATTGAGCAACGGCGCAACGCTTGATGACGCGTTAATGGTCGAAGCCGCCGCGCCCATTCAAGGCGGCGGGCGCGCCGTCGGTCTGGTGTTGGTTGGCCAGATGATTAACAACGACTGGAAGCCGCGACCGGGCGCGACTTCGCTGCAAACGCCGCTCGTGGCCGAGATTCGCCAGACGCTTTACCGCGATGCGCAGACGGACGGCGGCGCGCTCGTCGCTTTGCAGAATGTCGTCATCACGTCGAGCGTCGCAGGCAGTGGCGGCGGCGAGACGGCGTTGATCGGCGCGTCGTGCGACGTGAGGCAGTCCGAGGAAGTGATCGAGCAAAGTGATGAACATTACGCAATAGCGTGGCAGCCGATGAAGGCTGTGAGCGGCGAAGAGGTCGGTTATGTTGGCGTCGCGCGCAACGCACGGGCGCTAGCGGGAGCAACATCGATGGCGCGCGCGACGCTGTTGGTGATTGCGGCGCTGGCTGTAATCGCAGCCGGCGCTGCCGGATTCTTTTATGGCCGCGCGCTCGGCTTGCGGCTCGACGGCTTGAACGACGCGGTGACGCGTTGGGGTGTCGGTGAACTGTCATCACCGGCCAAAGACCGCGAGCCGGTAATGTGGTGGGCCGCCCGCTTCACCGCGCGTGACGAGATCAGCCGGCTCGCCTCCAGCCTCGAACAGATGCGCGAAAGTTTTCGTCAGGCGATTGACCGCATACGCCGCCGATAAAGAGAATTAGTTGCATCCGTGTTGACTATCTTGCCGGCGTTCCGCAGAATGCAGAGTTGTGGGTGACGGATCGCGGCCTTCGCGCTCCCCATTCATCATGCCGTTGCTCGCAATCCAAGGCAGGTGGACTCTTAAATCTTGACAGGGCGCTTGCTTGATTTTTTGCCTCGCCTTGCAAACAACTTCGGTCGCCGCTCGCGCGACCAACAAAACTGACGGAGGTTTCTTTATGAGATCGAAACTGCTAACCCTGTTCATGGCTGTCGCTGTCGGGGTCGCGCTGGCCGCCGAGTCTTCTGTCGCAGCATTCGCCATTCAAGCGAACGCCAACAAGTCTGCCGCTTCGGCCAAGCCGAGGGCGAGGAAGCGCAACAGGCCGGCTTCTCATGCGATGGCGATGCCGACCGATACCCAGAGTTGTCTGAACCGGCTCGCCACGCTCGCGGCCAGAGAGCCGCTGCCGGCTTATGAAGGCGAGCCGAGCCGCATCATCAACGAGGGCTTACTGTGGACGAACGGCAAGTGCGTGGTTAGCGATCAGGCGCAGCGCCTCAGACTGGTCGCTCTGGCCAACCACTGGCGTATGAATGATGCGGCGGGCGTGCGCTCGTCGCTGCAAGAGATGGGCGCGACCGCTTCTGCGTCCGCTTCAACCGGAACATCGTCAGGCGGCGGGCGGCGCACGCGGCGGGGCAGACGCACGCCGGCCAGCGGCGCGGCGACGACCGACACGCAGGCGACGCCGACCACACCCGACGCGCAGGCTACGCCAACGACCGACGAAACCAGTGGGGCGACCAACAGCAACACGCGCCGCCGTACGCCGCGCCGCCGTCCGGCTCGCCGCAACAGCAACACGGCGAACACCAACAGCTAGACGCGCCACCTCTCAATCGTTCATCGAGCGGGACACGGTTAATGTGTCCCGCTTTGTTTTTGTGCTGGCCTCAAGTCAGCCTGGCCTTGCTTGACACCGCGCGCGGCGCTCGGATAGGTTAGTTGTGACCCCACTGTATAATCCGATGCGAATCATAAATACCTTGACGAAGAGACACCTCCTGGCGGGCAGCGCGCTCGTGTTGTCGTCGTTGCTGCTGGCCGGCTGCGGCTTGATCTCCGGCGACACGAAGATTGACGAAGGCGTCGTCATCGCGCCCAAGCTCAAGATTCGTTCGACCACCGCGCCCGCCGCGCTCGATCTGGCTGAAGTCAAACGCGGCGACCGGCTGGACATCATCGAACAGGCGCAATTCAAAACACCGACGCGCACGGTCGAATGGTACAAGGTCCGCACGAAAGATAAGTCGGCGGTCGAAGGCTGGGTCGAGACGCGTTACGTCATCAACAAGTCCGTTGTTGATAAGATCAATACGCTGTTTGAGAAGTCACAGTCGCTGCCGTCGCAGGGCACAGGTCATCTGAAAGTGCAGACGCGCTTGCGCCAGGAAGCCGACGGCGATGTGGTGACTTACTTGAATCGCGGTACGCCCGTCGAGATCGTCGGCAAAGCGCGCACGACTTATAAGCCCGAAAAGCAGGCCGACGATGACAACGCCGACGACACCGACGAAGACACCGAAACGCGCACGGTGCTCTGGTATCAGATACGGCTGCCCGAATCCGAAGTGCTGCGCGCCGGCTGGGTCGGCGCACAACAGGTGCAGCTCGACGTGCCCGACGAGATTCTTCACCTCGAAGGCGAAGGCCGCCGCTTTACGGGCTGGGTCGTGCTCGATCAGACGAAAGACAAGAAGGGCGCGCTGCATAACAACTACGTCGGCTTGATGAAGAGCTTGAGCACGGAAGGGCCGATTGATTTCACGCGCGTCTGGGTTTTGTCCTATTCGGCGGATTCGGGCCGCTACAACGGCGCGTTCATCAAGGATGGCTATCGCGGCGTGCTGCCGGTGACGCTTGGCATCAATGGCGGGCGCAAAGGCTTCACGATCCGCACGCTCGACGAAGCGGGCAAGCCTGTGCCGATTGAATTTGAAACGAGCCGCGACAGCAGCGGGCGGTTAATTGTAAGGCAGCTTACAACAGAGCCGGCGGCGCGCAAAGGCGGCAGGCTGCGCGGGCGATAATTAATCAGACAAACAAAAAGCGCGGCGCGTGAAGACGAATCACGCGCCGCGCTTTTTGTTTGTCTACTTGAATCAGCGAGGGACTATTCCGCTTCGACGTTGACCGAAGCGATGCCGAACGCCTCGCGCGCTTCGTCAGGCTGCAACACAGGGTGATAGGTCTTGCCGTAAGCGGCGGTGATGTTCTTGACGTAGTTCTTGGTCTCGGTGATCTCAGGCACTTGATTGCCGCACTTCTCGACCGTGCGCTCGCCGGCGTTATAGCCCGCCAGCGCCAGCCGCACGTCGCCATCGAAATGCTTCAACAGCCAGCGCAGGTAAGCGACGCCGCCCAGGATGTTCTCGTGCGGGTCTTTGATGTTGACGTGGAAACGCTCGGCGGTCGCAGGGATCAATTGCATCAAGCCCTGCGCGTTCTTCGGCGATAGCGCCTGCTTCTTGAAGCGCGACTCCTGACGCATCACGTAATAGATCAGCTTCGGATCGACGCCGTACTTCGCGCCCGCCTCGACAATCTTCTGATCGAGTTCCGTGTAACCTGTCGTCAGCCCGTCCGGGATAATCGTGGTGGCCTGTTCGCTCTGCGCCTCAACGACGCCGACCGGCGCGTTGGCATGGCTTTGCAGCGCGGCGGCGACCGTAACAATGATGGCCAATATGGTGAGTTTGAAAAGAACCTGCTTCACAACATTCAACGACAACGTCATTAATCCCCTTTGATCCCCTGTATAGTCTTTGCGAACCTGATAGCCTTGACTCAGATGCTTGCCATCACAACTGTGTCAGAGATACAAGCATAGAGGCTGCCCTTGACGGCTACAATATGCCCGCCAGCATTACAATTTTTTCGCAAGATGTCCTCAACCTTTTCGCAAGAAAGACTCGCCGCAATCGCCAAAAGGGCTGGAAACAGGCGATTTTTTGGCTTTTGGCCGGGCCGGTTGCGTTGCATTGTCGGCGGCTCTTATAATCGCTTGCGCGCATGCCGACGACACCGATTCAATCCAGTGAACCGCTATTGCCAACCGCTCCGCAAGCAAGGCTGTGGACGTTGGCGAATATGCTAACGATGCTGCGCGTCGCGCTGCTCGTGCCGTTTCTTTATTGGATCAAGGTCGGCAGCTTCGGCCTGGCAGTGATTGTATTTTTCATCGCCGGCATAACCGATTTCTTCGATGGGTTCGTGGCGCGGCGCTTCAATCAGCAAACCGCCTTCGGGCGTTTCCTCGACCCGGCGGCGGACAAGCTGTTGACGACGGCTTCATACATCGTGATGGCGTTGCCGCGCGCGGGATTCGAGCCGCTGCCGCTCTGGATGACCGTCTCCGTCGTCGGACGTGATGTGCTGATCCTGCTCGGCTCATTAGTAATTTATTTGACGATTCGCTACAAGTCGTTCAAGCCGACGACGCTCGGCAAGCTGAACACGTTTCTCGAAATCGGCTTGATCTTCTGGTTCATCATGTTTCAGCTTGAGGCGATGAAGCCGCTGAAGATTCTGCTGCCCTTGATGTATGGGATTGTCATCACCTCGGTCATCGCTTCGGGCATCGAGTACGTCTGGATGGGCGCGCGCATCGTGCGCACGTCGCGCCAGCCTGTGGCAAGCGAAGCGGCCAATCAATGAGGTGAAGTCGATGAAGCTGTACCGCACCGCCACCGCGCTCAACGTTCAATGATGCATCAGCGCCTCGCAATCAAATCATTCATCCTGACGCTCGTCGTGGCGGCTCTCGTCGCCGTGACCGTGTTCGCTCTGCGTCCCGCCTACACCGGCACGCGCGCCGGCCACGCCGACGAAGGCTACATCGCATCGAAGACCTGCCGGGCCTGTCACGCCGAGCATTACAATTCATGGGCGCGCACCTATCACAGTCGTATGACGCAGGAAGCGCGCGTCGAATCGGTGCAAGGCGATTTCGAGCGCAACAACACGTTCGATTATCTTGGCGTTCACGCGCGAATGGAAAAGCGTGACGGCAAGTTCTCGATGACCCTTGCCTTCGCCGATGGCCGCACGCAGGTCTACCCGATTGAGCGCACTGTTGGCTCGCGTCGCATCGAGCAGTACGTGACCCGGCAGAACGGCCAGTACATACGCCTGCCGCTCGCTTACGATTTAGTGAATCGTCGCTGGATGAGCCTGAACGGTTCGTTTTTTTACCCGGACAGCGACAACTTCTTCCAGCACCAGTCGGCGTGGGATGCCAACTGCGTCTTCTGTCACAACGTCAAAGCGCAGCCGAATATGGATGGCAATCGGCGCTTCAATACTGAAGTGGCCGAACTTGGCATCGCCTGTGGCGCGTGTCACGGCGCGGCGGCGGCGCACGCTGAAGAAGCGGCTTCGCCAGTGACGCGCACGCTGTGGCAATGGTCGGGCAGCGCAGAGAAACAGATCGTCCAGCCGATGAAGCTAACGCCTGAACGCTCGCTGATGGTCTGCGGCCACTGTCACGGCCAGCGCGTTCCCGAACCCTTTAGCCGCATACAAGAGGTGATGAGTAAGGGCGACCCGTTCAACGCCGGCGAAGACCTGTCGCGTTACTACCGCCCGGTGACGCGCGAAACCGTGATCGAACGCAAAGACAAAGACGGTCACGATAATCCGTATTCATTCGCCAGCCGTTTCTGGGCGAACGGCTCGCCGCGCCTGACCGCTTACGAGTATCAAGGCATCCTGCGCTCGAAGTGCTTCACCGCCGGCGATGCGGCGAATCGCATCAACTGCCTGACTTGCCACACGATGCACGGCGGCGACCCGAAGGGGATGATTACCGAAGAGAACCGCACGAATAAGCCGTGCCTCGCGTGCCATCAGCCGTACGCCGCGCCCGAAGCCTTAGCCAAACACACCGGCCACAAGAGCGACTCGTCGGGTAGCGAATGTTACACTTGCCATATGCCACGCGCTGTCTACGGCGTGATGACCTTTCACCCGTCACACGATATCAGTGTGCCACGGCCCGAACTGACGGCGACCCAAAGCGTGCCGAACGCCTGTAATCTCTGCCACCTGGATAAGTCGGTCAACTGGGCCATTCGTGAATCGAAACGACTGTGGCCGGACCGCTATCGCGCCATCGAGCCGAGCGCCGACGCGCAGTTTGAAATGGCCGAAGGCCCCCGCATGCTGTTTGCCGGCGATGCGCTTTCACGGGCGCTCGCCGCCGAAGCGATGGGCGGCGAAGGGATGATGAAACCCGACGCGCAGTGGGCCGCGCCTTATCTCGTCGAAGCCTTCACGGATAACTACCCCATCGTGCGCTTCTTCGCGGCCAACGGTCTTGCGGCTGGTCCTTGGAAATTGCCGAAGCCCGATTACCTGGCGGCCATTGGAGTTCGTCAGGCGGCGCTTGAGCGTTGGCGCGGCCTCTTCGATACGTCCGCAGCCGAGCGCGTCGCGCAGTCTGCCGCCGAGTTGCGCGCCCGCCGCAAAGAGGTTGATGTGGAAGTCGGCGAGTAACGATGTGGTCAGCGCAGACAGCGAACGGTGGCCAGCAATCGTCAACTCTTCTTTGCAGAAAACCAGAATGAGCAAACCGAAAACGAATCCTGCGCCCGCGAAAACAACTGCGCCGCTGAGTCTCGCCGACCGCCTGCTCCGCCAGGGCTGGGCGAGCGTCGCCGTGTGGATGAGCTTGGGGCTGCTGCTTGAAGGATTGCTCGGCTATAAGATTCCCGCTTACCTGAACGACCCGCAGCGGCGCGAGCTGTTCCGCCTCGCCCACACGCACGGCACGCTGCTCGGCATCCTGCTGGTCGTCGCGGCGCTCGTCATTGCGCGCGGCGTAACCGTCCCGGCCATCGCCGTGACCGCCTTGCGCGTCGGCGCGGTATTGATGCCTGTTGGATTCTTTATTGCCGGCATCTGGCATACGGAAAGCGATCCGGGCCTTGCTGTGTGGCTAGTGCCGCCCGGCGCGCTGCTGGTCATCTACGCGGCGGTCGCTTTCACGCTCGCTCACTTCAAACGCCCTCCAACCGATGACTAAAGCCCTTCTCTCTCTCCGCCAACTCCTCTTCTTACCTATTTTGTAGCAAGCCCGGCTTGTTTGGGCGGCTGTAGAGGCTCGCGCTTATAAATTTGACTGTTTGCATAACAATAAACTTGACAGTGGCACACTCAGATATTAATATGAGTTTGACCTTAAAATCTGGAGGCGTAAAGAAATGGGTAAGATTATAGGAATTGACTTAGGCACAACCAACTCGGTTGTCGCCGTGATGGAGGGGGGCGAGCCGGTCGTCATCACCAATGCGGAAGGCGCGCGGACAACGCCCTCTGTGGTGGCTTTCACCAAGGACGGCAACCGGCTGGTCGGCCAGGTTGCCAAGCGTCAGGCGGTCACCAACCCGGAAAACACGGTCTACTCGATCAAGCGCTTTATGGGCCGGCGCTTTGACGAGGTCTCCGAAGAGATGAAGATGGTGCCGTACAAAGTGACGCAGGCGGGCAACGACGTGCGCATCGTGGCGGGCGGCAAGGATTGGTCGCCGCCGGAGATTTCTGCGATGATCCTCCAGAAACTCAAGCAGGCGGCGGAAGACTTTCTCGGCCAGAAAGTCACTGAAGCCGTCATCACCGTGCCGGCCTACTTCAACGACTCACAGCGCCAGGCGACTAAAGATGCGGGCCGCATCGCCGGCCTCGACGTGAAGCGCATCGTCAACGAGCCGACGGCGGCGGCGCTCGCTTACGGACTCGACAAGAAGAAGGACGAGACGATTGCCGTCTTCGACTTCGGCGGCGGCACGTTCGACATCTCGATATTGGAAGTCGGCGAGGGCGTCGTTGAAGTGAAGTCTACAAATGGCGACACGCACCTGGGCGGCGACAACATCGACCAGCGCTTGATTGATTGGATCATCGACGAGTTCCGCAAAGACCAGGGCATCGATCTGTCGAAAGACAAGATGGCTTTGCAGCGACTGAAAGAAGCGGCGGAGAAGGCCAAGATCGAGCTGTCTTCAACGATGGAGAGCGAGATCAACCTGCCGTTCATCACCGCCGATCAGTCGGGGCCGAAGCACTTGGTGATGAAGCTGACGCGCGCCAAGTTTGAGCAGTTGGTGGAGGACCTCCTGCAACGCACCATCGAGCCGTGCCGCGCCGCGCTGAGCGATGCCGGCGTCAAGTCAAGCGAGATTGACGAAGTCGTTCTGGTCGGCGGCTCGACGCGCATACCGAAGGTGCAGCAGATGGTCAAGGAGTTCTTCGGCAGGGAGCCGCACAAGGGCGTCAACCCGGATGAAGTCGTCGCGGTCGGCGCAGCCATTCAGGCAGGCGTGCTGGGCGGCGAAGTCAAAGACCTGCTGTTGCTCGACGTGACGCCACTTTCGCTGGGCATCGAAACGCTCGGCGGCGTCTTCACGAAGTTGATCGACCGTAATACGACGATCCCGACCCGCAAGTCGGAAATCTTCTCAACCGCGTCCGACAGTCAAACGTCGGTCGAAGTCCACGTGCTTCAGGGCGAGCGCTCGATGGCGGCGCAGAACCGCACGCTCGGCAAGTTCCATCTGGTCGGCATTCCGCCGGCCCCGCGTGGCGTCCCGCAGGTCGAAGTCACGTTCGACATCGATGCCAATGGCATCGTCAATGTCTCGGCCAAAGACCTCGGCACGGGCCGCGAGCAGAAGATCACCATCACCGCGTCGTCGGGTCTTGCTAAAGATGAGATTGATCGTATGATGCGTGACGCCGAGTCGAACGCCGAAGAAGATCGCCGCCAGCGCGAGCGCATCGAAGCGCGCAATAAGCTGGACGGTATGATCTACTCGACCGAGAAGACCTTGTCCGAGCACCGCGACAAGGTCGATGCGGAGACGATCAGCAATATCGAGTCGGCGCTTACGGAAGCCCGGAGCAAGCTCGACTCGAACGAGGCTGACGAGATCAACCGCGCCTACGACAATCTGGTGAAGGCGACGCATAAGCTGGCCGAGATTATGTACCAGCAAGCCTCGCAGCAGGGCGGCGGCGGCCAACCCGGCAACACCGGCGCGGCTGGCGCATCGGCGGGCGCGACGGGCGGCGATGATGTCATTGACGCCGACTTCGTTGACGTTGACGACAAGAAGTAAAACTGGGGCTGGGTGATGGGGGTAGGGGCCGGTTTATCTCGGAGAGGATAGCTCTCTCGAATAACCGAAATCCGGCCCCCAGCCCCTGACCCCCGACCCCTGTTTCTATGCCTGCAAACCACGACTACTACAAAGCGCTCGGCGTGCCGCGTGGCGCGAAGACCGACGAGATCAAGAAGGCGTACCGCCGGCTGGCGCGGCGCTATCACCCGGACGTGAATCCGGGCGACAAGGACGCCGAAGAACAGTTCAAGCTGATCTCGGAAGCCTTCGACGTGCTGTCCGACCCGAAGAAGCGCGAAGTCTACGACCGGCTCGGTTACTACTCGGAGCAGGCAGCGGCGGCGGGCGGCGTGCCGTTCGACTTTTCTAATTTTGGCGCAGCCAACTTCCGCGACATCTTTTCTGAAATCTTCAGCAACGTGCGCGGCCAGTCGCCACAGCACAAGCAAGCGGCGCGCGGCGCGGACATCGAGTACGCCTTGAGCCTCACGTTTGAAGAGGCGATGCGCGGGCTAACGACCAACATTGAAATACAGCGCAGCGAAACTTGCGCCGCCTGTCACGGCAAGGGCGAGATGGCCGGCGAAACCGTCACCTGTCCGGTTTGCCAGGGCAGCGGCGAGCAACATCGTATGCTCGGCGGCGCGGCGCGTTGCGGCAACTGCAACGGGACGGGCAAAGCGCCGCGCCCGTGTTCGCGTTGTCACGGCAGCGGCGTCACGGCGCAGCGTGAAACAATCGCTGCGCGCATTCCTGCCGGTGTTGAAACCGGCTCGCGCGTTCGCGTCCCCGGCAAAGGTCACGCCGGCCAGTACGGCGGCCCGCCGGGCGATCTCTTCGTCACCACCAACGTCGGCGATCATCCTTATTTCAAGCGGCGCGGCGATAACATCCACTGTGTCGTGCCTGTGACCGTGCCCGAAGCGGCGCTCGGCGCGAAGATCGAAGTGCCGACCGTTGACGGCAAGGCGCTGCTCAGAGTGCCGCCCGGCACGCAGTCGGGGCAGAAGTTCCGTCTGCGCGAGCGCGGCGTGCCTTCGTTGCGCGCCGGCGGCGTGCGCGGCGATCAGTACGTCGAAGTGCGTATCACGTTGCCGAAGGTGATCAGCGAAGAGACCAAAGAGTTGCTGCACGAATACGCGCGGCGCAATCCTGACAACCCGCGCGCTGAGATGGGGCTTGAGTAGCGGAGGCTACAATGACGGACGCGCTCGTCTGGCTGGTCATATTGGCGTTGATCGCCTTGATGTTCTGGGCGCTCGTGCGTGACCGCGAGCGGTTGAAGAACCGCACGGCGCAGGAGTACGAGCGCGACCTCGCCGAATCGCGCAACTCGATGCTGCGCGCAGGCATGCTTGAGCTGGATAAGTTTCTCGTCAATGAGAAAGAGAAACGCGCCGCCGTCGAGATGATCAAAGACGAAGGGCAGGGAATGACCAAGACCGGCGGCAAGGGCGATGACCTTGGCCGCACGGCGAGCGAGTAGCTATGTCGAGAAACAAGAAAGCCAAGAAGTACACGATCAGCGTGGTGGCCGAGCAATACGGCGTTCACCCGCAGACGCTGCGTATGTACGAACGCGAAGGGCTGATCAAGCCGTCGCGTTCAGAGAAAGGCACGCGCTACTACACCGAAGAAGACATCGAGCATTTGGAACTGATCTTGAACCTGACGCGCGACCTCGGCGTCAATCTCGCCGGCGTTGAGATCATTCTGAACATGCGCGAAAAGATGCGGCAGATGCAGCGCGAGTTCGAGAGCTTCTTGCAGTACATTCACGACAACATCGGCCAGGAAGTCTTCCGCGTTGATGAGCACTCAAAGAGCGCGCTGGTTCCGCGCCGCCGCATCGAGCTGGTCGTCAAAGGCGGCAAGCGCCTCGATTAAGAGGCTAGTGTCTGGGAGGAAGGGCGTTGATCCTTCAACTCCGTTAGCAGCGCAATGTCTATAGTCATCAGTCGGTTTGAACATCAAGCTCCGTAGGGGCGCACGTCTCTTTCAGCAACGATAACTATAGAGCGGTGTCTGAAAAGCCCTGAAGGGGCGCGATTCAATAGCCCAGCCCAACGGGCTGGGTACACACAGCGTCAATTCCGCAAGCCCTGAAAGGGCGCACTAGGTGATCGGTTATGGCGCCCTTTCAGGGCTTAGCGGTTAGCCGCGCCGCTCACCCAGGGCGATGCCCTGGGCTGTCGAATCGCGTCCCTTCAGGGCTTTTCAGACACGCTCTATAAACAGGTCGCCCCGACCGGGCTTTTTGATTTCTGGTCTGTACGCCTTGATCCATCATTCTCTTGCTTTCCCGCCAATTTTCGCTATTCTTCCTTCCGTTGTATTGCTTTCATTTCCCCAATCCAGGTTGATTCGGTTCAGGATTAATCCAGGCGATTAGCGGAGGCGCGGGCGTATGAGAAAGTCTCTCACCCTTCAAGCGGCAATCTGTGCCGCGACGGTCTTCATTCTCTTATTCAACATCACGGCTCGCGCGGACGATCTCGATAACATCACCTTTCATGGCGCCGTGCGCGACAGCGCCGGCGCGGCTATCGTCGGGGCGCGCGTTCAGGTTATGCAAACCGCCACCGGCGTCGAGCGCGCCGTCGTCACTGACAATGAAGGGCGCTATCGTGTCATCGTCAATGCGCCCGGCGGCTACACGATTAAAGTCATTGCCGACGGCTTCCGCGAGACTGAAAGCCGTGAGGTTGCCGTGACCAGCGGGCGCGTTGTGGCAATGGACTTCGCGCTGCAACCGTCGGGCGTCACCGAGCAGGTCACGGTCACAGCGGCCAACGCGCCGCTGGTTGACACGACGCGCACCGTTACCGGCGACACGATTACGATGCGCGAGCTTGATGAATTGCCTATCGTCAACCGCGACCCGCTGCAACTGGTCTTCCTGCTCGGCGGCGTTGCCGAAGCGCCGCTCTCGACCGCAGACCTTGCCGACGAAGGGCGCGGCGTCTTTGTGCGCAACTCGCCCGAAGAAGCGGGTGTCTTTTCGCTCACCGGCTCGCCGGCCACTTCCAACAACCTGACCATTGACGGGCTAGATAATAACGACGACCGCGCCGCCCGCGAACGCATCACGCTCAACCCCGAAGCGATTGCCGAAGTGCAGATCATCACCAACCAGTACGCCGCCGAGTATGGCCGCGCCTCGGGCGGACGCATCAACCTGCGAACGCGCGGCGGCGCGAATCAATTTCGTGGCGAAGGTTACTTTTATTTTGGCGACGAATCGCTGAACGCGAACACCTACTTTCGCAACGCGCGCGGCCTGGGCCGTGTCCCGCAGCAGCAGCGCCGCGAAGGGGCGACCGTTTCAGGGCCGATTCTGCCGCACAAGCATTTCTTCTTCGCCAACTATGAACGATTGGATGTGACCGACTTCGCCGAGATCAACGCCACTGTGCCGGTCGCTACGAATCCGCTCTTTCCGCTGCCGCCGCCGAATCAGCCGGTCAGCGCCGGCAGCCTCGTCGGCTTGTTCGCGGATGATATCTCGACGCCCGAAACGCGCAATGTCATCAATGCGCGTGGCGATTTCAACTTTGCCGCTTCGCACAACGCTTCGGTGCGTTTCGACGCGCAGCGCGGCGCGAACAAGCGCGGCTTTCCCGGCGGCTCGCGCCTGCTCGACACGATCCTGATCGAAGGGCGCGACAGTGAGTCGATCAGCCTCACCGACAACTATATTTTCTCAAGCCACCTCGTCAATCAGGCCCGCGCGCAATATTCGCAGTTGTTGCCGCGCAACCGCGCCAGCGCCGATTCGATCAGCCTCATCATCCGCCAGCCCGAGCGCGTCACCGCCGGCGCGTACACCGGCACGGACGGCTCGCCGGCCTTCGCCAGAGAAGAACGCCGCTTTCAGATTCAGGACAACTTGTCGCTCATCTTCGGCAATCATGTGGTCAAGGCCGGCGTTGACGCGCAACTGGTGCGCTCGTCGTTCACCGACCTGTTTGCCACCGGCGGCGAGTTCACCTTCGCAAGCGTTCAGGATTTTCTGGCTAATAGTCCAGAGCAATTCGTCCAGCGTTTCGACACCGAAAGCGAAGCGACGA
The DNA here is from genome assembly GCA_045807725.1 of Blastocatellia bacterium. Lineage (GTDB taxonomy): Bacteria > Acidobacteriota > Blastocatellia > UBA7656 > UBA7656 > DATENM01. Next base: position 44,364 of record JBJMGV010000113.1, read on the forward strand.
ACAATGTGATGGGCCTGTTCGCGCAGGATGAATGGCACCTGCGCCCGAACCTGACGCTATCGTTCGGGCTGCGCTGGGACAATGAATCCATCTTGAAAGATCAGGATAATTTCAGCCCGCGCGTGGCGGTGGCGTGGGACCCGTTCGGCGGTAAGCTGTTTCGCAAATTCAAGAAGTTTGCCGAACCCGGCAAGACGGTTGTGCGCGCCGGCTTCGGCTTATTTTATAACCGCGCTTTGCTGCGGACGATTGATGACTTCTCGCTCGGACGTTCGACGCTGACAGTTGATTCAGACATTACGCCGGCCATTCTCGATTCTGTAAAGTTTCCTACATCCATCTCTGACCGCGCGCTGGTTGACCGTTTCGGCATTCGTGAATCGAGCTTCCTGCGGCGCATCAGTCCTGATCTGGAGATTCCCTACACGCTGCAAACCGGCCTCGGCATTGAGCGGCAGATCACAAAGAACATGGTCGTCACCGCCGATTATATCTTCACGCGCGGGGCGCATCTGTGGCGCGAGACCAATATCAACGCGCCGCGCCTGCCGGCTGGCTCTGCCAGCTTCACCGATTACCTGTTGAGCCGTGATTTCGATAACCGCCCGAACACAGCGGGCAGGCGGCCCGTCAGCGGCGCGACTGCCGACGTAGTTCGCTTCGATCTCGGCGCGAGTACCTCCACGACATCGGGTGCGATTCAAACAGTCAATGGCGTACGCATTCTGACGCTCGGCCTCAACACGCCGGGATCGGCCAACATCACCGCCGCGCTCAACGCGGTTCGCTTCCTGCGCCCGGACGCGACGCTCACGCAAGTTGAGATGTTGGAATCGACTGGCAATTCGTTTTATCACGGCGGCATCTTTTCGCTGCGTTACCGGGCAGCCCGGCGCGTGCAGCTACGCGGCGTCTACACGCTGTCGAAGCTGATTGACGAAGGCACGACCAATACCGCTTCGCCGCAAGACCTGTTCGACCGCCGCGCCGAGCGCGCCCTGTCTTTGCAAGACCAGCGCCATCGATTCACCTTCAGCGGCATCTTCCAGATTCCGCGCATCGAGCTGGACCTCGCGCCGATTATTTCATTCGGCTCATCGCGCCCGTTCAACATCGGCTCCGGCTCGGATCGTAATCTGAATGACATTGATAACGACCGCCCCAACTTCATCGCGCCGATTGGCCCTATCGAGTGGCGTCGCCCAGGCAGCGCTACCGCCGACGATATAAAAGCGCGGCTGCAACTCGCGCCCATCGGTTCGGACGGCAACCTGCCGCGCAACTTCGGTCGCGGGCCTGGCACCGAGTCCATCAGCCTGCGCGCCTCGCGCACGATTCGCATCAACGAGCACCTTCGCTTGCGGCCTGCGATTGATGTCTTCAATCTCTTCAACAACACGAACTTCAACTTCGGCGCAGAGTTCATTGATCGGAACGACGCCGACTTCCTGTTGCCGCGCCGCACACAACGGCCCCGCACGATTCAGTTGAGTCTCAAGGCTTGGTTCTGAAGGAAGCAGGAGGCAGGAGGCCGTGACCAGTGGCCAGTGGCCAGTGGCCAGTTGAAAGTTGAAAGTTGAAAGTTGTGAGTTGACAGTTGATAGTTCCCCAAGCCCCGTTAGGAGCGCGATGTTTATAGTTGCGCGGGCGGTTTAATCTTCAAGCTCCGTTAGGAGCGCGATGCTTATAGCCAACGATGCCATAGATCAAACAAGCTCCGTTAGGAGCGCGATGTTTATAGCTCACGATGCCACAGATGATGCAAGCTCCGTTAGGAGCGCAATGTTTATAGAAATGGCTGAAGGATGTGACGAAGCCCCGTAGGGGCGCAATGTTGACATCACGCTCCTGACGGAGCTTGAAGATTCAATCAACTGTGTAACTATAAACATTACGCTCCTAACGGAGCTTGTTTGATCTATGGCATCGTTGACTATAGAGCGTGTCTGAAAAGCCCTGAAAGGGCGCGATTCAATAGCCCAGCCCAACGGGCTGGGTACACCCAGCGACCATTCCGCAAGCCCTGAAAGGGCGTAATAGGTGATCGGTTATTGCGCCCTTTCAGGGCTTGGCGGTTTGCACGGCCTCTCTCCCAGGGCGATGCCCTGGGCTGTCGAATCGCGCCCCTTCAGGGCTTTTCAGACACGCTCTATAAACATTGCGCTCCTAACGGAGCTTGTTTGATCTATTGCATCGTTGGCTATAAACATCGCGCTCCTAACGGAGCTTAGACCTATGCGACCGGCTGCCTCCTGCCCCCTGCCCCCTGCCTCCTGCTTCCTAAGTCCAGACGGGTTTCTTCGGCTGGTTGCGCTTCTTGAAGTTCGGGTGGTTCTCAAGAATGCGGCGGCATTTCTCAAGGCCGGCGACGATCTTCGAGGCGAGCGCCTGCGGTGGCGCAAGCTTCTCGGCGCGCTCAAACATTCGGAGCGCGCGTTCAGGATCGAGCACCGTGAGCGCGCATTCCGCGCCCTGCACCAGCGCCCGCACTGTGTTGGCATCGTCGGGCCAGGCGTTGGCCAGGCGCTCGTATTCGACCGCCGCCTCGCGGTTCATCTGCGCTTCGCGCAGGTAATCGCAGATCGTTATCCATTCGCGCGTCGGGATGCGCGGGCGAACGTCGTTATCGGGGAAGACCGACAGCAGGTTGTCGTAAGCCAGTAGCGCCGCCTCCTTGTCGTTGCGTTGCAGGTGGTAGCGGATCAAGCGCCCATACATCGCGTTGAGTTGATCGTAATTCTGCTGTCGCTCGTAGACGTGAATCAGCGCCAGGATGGCTTCGAGGTTGTCGTGATCTTTCATCAGGTGCGAGCGCAGCTTGCGCTCGGCCATATCGAGCTTGCCCTGATCCATCATCTCAAGACCCTCTTGCACAGCCTGCGGCGCGGCGAACGATACCTTGGCTTCGATCTTCGGGTTGATGTGCGTCTCTTCGTACTTTGTAGCCTTCATTACGCCGGCGAAGGCCGCCCCATAAATGAAGCCGGCGATGTGCGCCGAAAAAGCCGTGCCCCCGCCGTTGCTCTTGCGGTTGAAGTACCAGAGGATGAGATTCTCGATGAAGTAGGAGATCAAGAAAAGATAGCTCGGCAGCATCACGACGAGCCGCTTCCTCGACAGCAGGAAGCCGAGGAAGTTGCCCGGCCAGAACAGCAGCTTGATCTTGGTGCGCGGCAGCCGGATCAGAAAGGCTCCCATCGTCGCCGAGATCGCTCCCGACGCGCCGATCAGCGGTACGGTTGAAGGCGAAACGATGAATGGAATGCACGCCGCCACCGCGCCGACGAGATAGAAGCTCAGAAAGACGCCGCGCCCCCAGAAGTCTTCGAGCACGAAAGCGATGGCGAAGAAGAAGATCATATTGCCGAACAGGTGCTCGTAGCCGCCGTGCAGGAAGGCGCAGGTGATCAGTTGATAGAACTTCCATTCGCCGTTCGGGGCGAAGCCATAGCGGTAGTTGACGGTTCCCTTTCTCGCATCGACGAAGGCCATCAGTTTCTTGTTGAACTCTTCGCGTAACTGCGCGGCTTCAGCCGTGCGCAGCCAAGCTTCATACTCGCTCGCCGTGTCCGGGTGGCGCTTCATCTGGTCTTTAATCATCTCGGCCTCATCTTTACTCATCAGGCCGTACTGAACCAGCTTGTTGCGCACGTCGTCGTCAGCCGCCAGCGCTTCGTTGCGGTCGAGGAATTGCGACAACTCGCCATAACTCTTCACGACATCTTTCATATTGCTGGCCTGCGCCGGCAACGACGCGAAATAGATGAGCACGCAAAGCCCCATAATGGTGAACGTCACCCAGGGCAGGCGGCGCACGGTCGAATTCTCGTTGCCGATGGGAATGAAGCTGCCGATCACGGCGAGAAAGATGATGATGCAGATGAAGATGAACAGTTCGAGCATGGCGAGACCTCACAGGTCGAGAGGCAAACTTCTGGAGGGGCAGCGAACGCGCTGGCGTGCGTGGCGTGCCAGCGGACTGCGGCGATGATAGCAAAGCGCCCCAGTCGCTTCAATACTATTGTTCGCGCGGTGTGATGCGGGCGAGACGGAGAGCAAAAGGCGGATAAATGCAGGCTGGACGGCGACCGGCGATCACATCTGGTTGTTGCTGACAGCGGCGGGTTCTTCGGTAGCCTCGACCTTCGGCGCGCCGGCGGCAGGGACGCGCAGCGCGTGTTTGCCGGGCGGCGTCGAGCCGCGCTGAAGCTCAGGGTTCAAATCCAGCAATGCGCCATACGAAATGTTCAGCTTCTTAGCCAGCGGGCGCAGGTCGGTCTGCTTGGCGACCCAGCGCGTCTCGTAGCGGTAAGGGTAGGCCGGCGGCAACTCGAAGCCATACTTCTTCGGCGTCTTGGCAATTGTCACAACGGCCAGAATGGCCGGCACGTAATTGCGCGTCTCCTGCGCGAGAAAGCCGCTGCGATGCAAACGCCAGAAATCGCGCGTGCCGGCGCGCGTAATCGCCGAGTCTACATTGCCCTCGCCGGTGTTGTAAGCCGCCAGCGCCAGCGCCCAGTCGTTGTGATAACGCGTTGCCAGGAACTTCAGATAGCGAGCCGCCGCGCGCGTTGACTTTTCAGGGTTGGCGCGCTCGTCTACCCAGTAATTCTGCTGAAGGCCAAAGCGCGAGCCGGTCGCGGGGATGAATTGCCAGATGCCTTTCGCCGCCGCCGACGATAGCGAGTAAGGATTCCAGCCCGACTCGACCTGCGCCAGCCAGATCAAATCGGTCGGCACACCTTCTTCCTTGAAGATGCGCTCGGCCATCGCGCGATAGCGCACAGAACGCGCAAGGCCCGCTTCCATCGTCGCGCGCCCGCGCCCGCGCGTGAAATAGCTGATGAATTGTTTTATGGGATAGGCCGCGTCGAAGCTGAAGTTGAAGCGCGCGTTGATCTCCTGATCGTCGGCGGCGACCTCTTCAAGATCGGCCTCCGACAGCGAGGCCAGCTTATCGAGCGGCGATGGCTCGTAACGCTGCTCGCTGAAGCCGCCGTCTTTCGCTTCCATCGAGATGATCTGGTAGCGATTGATTTTTTCGATCAACTCGCGGTAGTAAGCGCGAAGCTCATCGTCGGTGGCGATATTGATGGTGGCCGTGAGAATCGAATCGACGGCCTCGTCGAACTCGCGGCGGGCCATATCGAACTGCTTGCTTTTGTACGCCTCTTCGCCGCGCTGAAAGTGACGTTCAGCCGCCGCCTTGGTGTCGCGCACGAGTTCCTGTTTGACTTCCTGCGCGCGGTCGGACGCAAAAGCGGCGTGCGCCAGCGGCGAGCCGCTCGCCAGTATGGCGGAAAGGGCGATCAAACTGAGGATGCGCTTTGTCGTCATCAACACATTCCCAAACGCGCGGGGCCGCGTCCCGGTTCGATTATTGATTATACCCGAACCCGCCGTTTGAGGGGACAGTTAGCGATCAAGCACAAGGGAATCGCAAGAATAGGATACAGGATTCAGGATTCAGTTAGTGAGTCAATGGAAAGACTATCGCTGAATCCTATCGCTTGCGGTTGGCGCAGCCGCCCTGAATCCTGAATCCTGTATCCTACTCATATCGCAGCGCGTCGATGGGGTCGAGCGAGGCGGCCTTGCGCGCCGGGTAGTAGCCGAAGCCGATGCCGACCAACATCGAAAACAGCACCGATGCGGCAATCGAAAACGGCGACACCAGCATCGGCCAATTCAACGTTCTGGCGATGATGATTGAAGCGACGACGCCGAAGATGACGCCGATCAGGCCGCCGACCAGTGACAGCGTGATGGATTCAATCAGGAACTGGCGGCGAATCACGCCGCTGCGCGCGCCAATCGCCATGCGTATGCCGATCTCGCGCGTCCGCTCGGTGACGCTCACCAGCATGATGTTCATAATGCCGATGCCGCCGACCATCAGCGACACGATAGCGACCGAGGCCAGCAGGTTCGTCATGATCTTGCTCGACTCGTCCGCTGCTTCGGCTACGTCTGTAAGATTTCTCACAGTGAAATCATTATCCATATTCGGAGCGATGCGATGGCGCTGGCGCAGCAACTCGGTGATCTGACGTTCCGCCGAGAAGGTCGCCGCCGGGCTGACCGCCGAGACCATTGCGTAATGAATCCAGGTGATCGAGAGCATCTTCTTTTGCGCCGTCGTGTAGGGAACGATCACGGTGTCGTCCTGATCCTGTCCGAACTGGTTCTGGCCTTTGACGCTCAAGATGCCGATGACGCGGAACGGCAGATTGCGTATGCGCATCGTCTGGCCAATCGGGTCGCCGCCGGAAAACAGGTTGTCTTTGATCGTTTTGCCGACGACGCAAACGCGCGCGGCGGTGCGCACGTCGCCTTCGGTGAAGAATTCGCCTTCGGCGATTGGCCACGCGCGGATTTCAGAAAACTTCTCGTTGGTCCCTTGAATGCCGCTCGACGCGGACCAGTTCTGGTTGCCGAAAACGAGCTGGCCGTTGGCGCGTACGCCGGGACTTGCAGCGCGCACCGAAGGACATTCGCGCTCGATAGCGTCCACGTCTTCGGGCACCAGCGTCGGCGAAGACCCCTGGCCACCGCGCAAGCCGCCCTGATTGCTCGAACCCGAAAAGACGTAGAGCATGTTGTTGCCGAGTTGCGAGATTTGCGCCTGCACTGCCGCCGACGCGCCCTGACCGATGCCGACAACGGCGATGACCGCGCCGACGCCGATGATGATGCCGAGCATCGTCAGAATAGAGCGCATCTTGTTACGCGACAGCGCCCGCAAAGCGATCTTAAAAGTTCCCCAGAGATTCATTCGTCGTCGTCCTCCTCGTCGTCTTCCATCGGCGGCAGGCTTTCAAGTTCTTCACGCGCCGAGCGCTGTTCTTCAATTCGTTCGTCGCGCTTGATGCGCCCGTCTTTGAAGACGACAACGCGGCGCGCGTACTGCGCGATGTCCGGCTCGTGCGTGACCAGCGCGATGGTGATGCCGCGCTCTTCATTCAGTCGCTGGAAGACATCCATCACTTCAATCGAGGTGCGGCTGTCGAGGTTGCCGGTCGGCTCGTCGGCCAGGATGATGGCCGGCTGATTGACCAGCGCCCGCGCGATGGCGACGCGCTGCTGCTGGCCGCCCGACAGTTGATTCGGCATGTTGTGCATGCGTTGACTGAGGCCGACAATCTCTAGCGCCTCGGTGGCGCGCTTGATCCGCTCGGCGGTCTTCAATCCAAGATAGAGCATCGGCAGCTCGACATTTTCAATCGCCGACGTGCGCGATAGAAGATTGAAGCCTTGAAAGACGAAACCGATCTTGCGATTGCGTATGTCGGCCAGCTCGTCTTTCGAGAGCGTCGAGACATCCTGCCCGTCAAGAAAGTAATGCCCGCGCGTCGGCTTATCGAGACAGCCGATAATGTTCATCGTCGTCGATTTGCCTGAACCCGACGCGCCCATAATGGCGACGAAATCGCCGCGCTCGATTTGCAGGTTGATGCCGCGCAGCGCGTGAATCTCGACATCACCCATCTTATAAATTTTGTGGATGTGATCGAGCTGGATCAGCGACGCGCCCACCCCGTCAACCGCGCTCTCTTTTTCAGTGATGACCCGCGTGTCCAATAGAATCTCCCAGATCAGAAGTCAGGAGTCAGAAGTCAGAATGAAAAATGAAGCCGGCTATTGCCTCCGCTTTATTCTGACTCCTGACTTCTGACTCCTGACTTCTTCTTTCTACCGTCCGCGCCCGCCGCCGCCACCGCCCATCGGGCGCTGTTGGAAGGGCGAGCCGCCTTGCTGCGAACGGTTGCTGTTGCCGCCGCTATCGTTCTGGCCGATGACGATGATGTCGCCTTCTTTCAAATCGCCGGTGACCTCGGTGACGCGGCCATTCGTGAGGCCCGTGCGCACAAAGCGCGGCTCGATCTGTTTATTGTCGCCGACCATAACCCAGATCATCTGTCCTTGTCGCCGCTGGCCGTCGCCGCCACCACCGCCGGCTTGATTAGCTTGATTGCCTTCGCCGCCCTGTCCGGCTTGTCCGGGCTGACCCTGGCCGCGCCGCCCGCCTTGCTGCTCGCCTTGCGCGGCGGGCGGCTGTCCCTGTGCGGCGGGCTGCTGGCCTTGCGCGCCTTGATCGCCGCCCTGCCGTTCGGCCTGTCGCTGAGTGCGGCGCTCTTCCGCCTTCTGTTTCGCCGCATCCATTTTGGCGCGCATCTCTTCTTCAGAGAGGTTCGGCCTGAAGCGCAGCGCCGCGTTCGGCACAGTCATCACGTTTTCGCTACGCGCCACAGGGATCGTGATGTTGGCCGTCATCCCAGGCCGCAGCTTCAAGTCAGGGTTCGCTACGTCAATGACCGCCGAATAGGTGACGACATTCTGCGTCGTCTGCGCGTTCAAACGCAGTTGGGTGATTTCGCCGGTGAAGGTCTCGCCCGGAAATGCATCAACGTTAAAATTGGCCTTGATGCCTTGCTTGATCTGGCCAACATCGGCTTCATCAATCGAGGCCAGCACCTGCATCTTCGTCAAGTCGTTGGCAATCGTGAAGAGCGTCGGCGCTTGCAGGCTGGCAGCGACTGTCTGCCCGATGTCAACTGCGCGCGACACCACGACGCCATCAATCGGCGAGGCGATAATCGAATGGTCGAGGTTGGCCTGCTGCTGTGTGAGCTGGGCCTGCGCCTGCGCCAGCCCCGCCTTGGCCTGATCGAGCTTGGCGCGCGATTGCGCCAGTCCGGCCTGCACCTGTCCGAGCTGGGCGACAGCCTGTTCGTAGCGCGCGGCGGCGGCGTTGGCAGCCGCCTGTGAGGCCTGGATGTCGCGGCTGGCAATCACGTTCTTGAGTTCCTGATTGCGCCTGACCACGTCGAGGGCGTCTTCGCGTTGCACGCGGTTGACTTCGACGTTGGCCTGTGACGCCTTGACGTTGGCCTGCTGGTTAACGATGTCGGTCTGCGCCGCGACGATGGCCGCCTGCTGGTTCTGCACGTTGGCGCGTGCGTTATCTACTTGCGCCTGAAAGATGGCCGGGTCGAGCCGCGCGATCACCTGCCCGCGCTTGACCTGCGAATTGAAGTCCGCGCCGAGCCACTGCACCGTGCCTGAGACTTGCGAGCCGACCTGCACAGTCGTCACCGCCTGCACGGTTCCGGTCGCCGAGACGCTGACTTCAACATTGCCGCGCTCGACTTTGGCGGTGATGTAATCGCCGGCTGCCGCCTTCCTGCCCCACAACATAAAGGCGGCGATGGCAGCGCAAGTGAGCAACAAGAGAGCGGCCAGTAGCCCTTTGCGTCGCTTAAACGTCGCGCTGATTCTGCTGAGTATTTCTGCCATATCGAATCCTCATCCTTGAGAATCTTCTCCACTCTATGATGAAGTCCATTCTCTTAATCTTGCCACAGTTCTTAGACGAAGTGAAAAGTAGCGCGGTTACAGGAAAGCCTTTGATTATTCAGGCGTCCGCAGTCGAACGAAATTGGAGAATCCAACAGCGTGTTAATTGTCGGCAATCTGGCGAAGCTGCGCAAGTCCGGCCTCGCGCGCCTCGTCGCTTGTGGCGCGCAAGGTAATGTGACCGAGCTTACGATACGGGCGCGGCGCTTTGCCGTAAAGGTGCAGGTGGGCGTTGTCTGTCGCGAGCACGCTGCGCAAGTCGGGGATGGTGCCGATCAGGTTGAGCATCGCCGCGTAGCCGACCGGCGCGGTCGAGCCGAGCGGCCAACCGAGAATAGCGCGCAGGTGGTTTTCAAACTGGCTCGTCTCCGCGCCTTCAATCGTCCAGTGGCCGGAGTTGTGAACGCGCGGGGCCATCTCGTTTGCAAGCAAGTGGCCGTCGCGCTCGAAGAACTCGATGGCCAGCACGCCGACATAATTCAACGCTTCGAGCGCCGCGCAGGCGTAGCCTTCGGCTTCGCGTTGTAGCTCGGAAGTGGCTTTGGAAGCCGGGCACAGGGATAAGCGCAGAATGCCTTCGCGGTGGTGATTCTCGACCAGCGGATAGAAAGCCGTCTCGCCGCTGCGGCTGCGAACGGCGAGAATCGAGACTTCGCGCTCGAAGGCGACGAAGCTTTCGAGGATCAGCGGCACGCCGCCCAGCGACTGCCAAGCTTGCGACACGTCTTCGGTTTTGCGAATGACGACTTGTCCTTTGCCGTCGTAACCGAAGCGCCGCGTCTTCAACACCGCCGGCAGTCCCATATCATTCAGCGCGTTCTTCAGATCATCCCAGGTATCGACCGCGACAAAGCTCGGCGTCGGGATGCCCAGCCGCTCGAAGAAACGTTTTTCGGTTAGACGATCCTGCGCCGCTTCGAGGGCTTCGGGTGGTGGGAAGACCGGCACGCGGCGGCTCAGGAAACGCGCCGTGTCAACCGGAACGTTCTCGAATTCATAAGTGATTACGTCGAGGCCGCGCGCGAATCGCTTCAGCGCATCGGTGTCGTTGAAGTCTGCGGCCATCAACTCGCTGACGTGGCCGGCGGGCGCTTCAGATGACAAGTCGAGCGTGCGAAAGCGCAGGCCGAGCGGGTAGCCGGCCAGCGCCAGCATACGCCCCAATTGTCCGCCGCCGAGTATGCCGACCTGCATCACGCCTCCCTCGGGTCGGCCCGGTCGAGCACCGTCTGTGTTTGCTTTTGACGATAGGCTTTCAATGCCTCGCGCAAAGGCGGGTACTTGTTGCCGAGCATCGCCGTCGCCAGCAACGCCGCGTTGATCGCGCCGGCGCGACCAATGGCCAGCGTGCCGACGGGGATGCCGGCAGGCATCTGCACGATGGATAAGAGCGAGTCCATGCCGCGCAACGCTTTCGATTCGACCGGCACGCCGAGAACCGGCAGCGCGGTCTTAGCGGCGGTCATACCGGGCAGGTGGGCCGCGCCGCCCGCGCCGGCGATGATGACTTCGAGGCCGCGCGATTCGGCGGTGGCGGCGTACTCGAACAGCAGGTCGGGCGTGCGGTGGGCGCTGACGACGCGAACTTCAAACGGCACACCGAGCGCGGTGAGCGTCTCGGCAGCGTGCGCCATCGTCTCCCAGTCAGAGGTCGAACCCATAATGATGCCAACCAGCGGCTGCGTCATTGCATCAGGCACGTTCATTCCTGAACGATAATGCGCCGGGTCACGGGCGTCAACGGGTCTTCTGCGGTCAATGCACTCAGGCTTTGCGCAATGTGAATAGCGTCGAAGGCGAATGCGGCATTCGCGTTACGAATGACGATCTGCGCCCGGAAAACTTCGACACGCCGGCGAAGGTCGAAGCCTTCGTCGAGCGCGCCAACACCGCGCAATGAGTGATGAGTTATTTCTTCACCAGTTCTTCGGGATTTTGCGGCACGGCGATGAAGGGCAGGTTGCGGTAGAGTTCGCCGACATCCAGACCATAACCGACGACGAACTCATTCGGGATCGTGAAGCCGATGTAGCGCGCCTCGACTTCGATCTGGTGGCGGTCGGGCTTATCGAGCAGCGCCGCGATGGCCAGGCTGTTCACCTCGCGCGCCTTGAAGATGTTGACCATGTAGTTGAGCGTCAGCCCGGTGTCGATGATGTCTTCGACGACCAGCACATCTTTACCGGCGAGGCTAACATCGAGGTCTTTCGTAATGCGCACCTCGCCCGATGATTTGGTCGCCGCGCCGTAACTGGATATGCCGATGAAGTCGAGCGACACCGGCAGGTCAATCGCCCGCATCAAGTCGGACAGAAAGACGCACGCGCCCTTGAGCACGCCGAGCAGGTGCAGATTCTTGCCCGCATAATCGCGGGTGATCTGCTCGCCCATCGCCCGCACGCGCGCCCGCAACTGTTCTTCACTGATCAGCACTTTGAGATTGGGATCGTTGATGAAAGACAGCTTTTCCTGCGCGCTCATTCGCCTCTCCTGATGTTGGGTTGATTGGATTCAGCCCGCACTATAAGCAATGCCCGCGAGGCTGTCAACCTGACCCGTATGCGAGTTTCCGTGAAAAGCGAAGCCCGCTATAATCAGGCGGCAACCTTGCGATGAAGGCGGCAGGAGGCGAGATGTTCGGCAGATCGAAGAGGCAGTCACTAAAGCGCGCACCAGCCGCGAGCGCGGCGCACCTGGCGCTGGGCGAGCGCGGCGAAACGTTGGCGCTCGATTACTTGAAATATAACGAAGATTACGAAATCGTCGCTACCAATTTCCTCGTACCTCTGGGGCGCGGCCTGACAGGGCAGAAGCTGACGGGCGAGATCGACATCATCGCTTACGACGGCCCGACGCTCTGCTTCGTTGAAGTGAAGACGCGAAGCTCAGACGAGTTCGCCGCGCCCGAACGCGCCGTTGACCTGCGCAAGCAACGGCAGATTGCCCGCGCCGCGCGCCGCTATCGCCGATTGATGAACGTCACCGACGAAGCCTATCGCTATGATGTCGTCACCGTGATTGCGTGCGCCACTGGCGCGCAAATCGAGTTGTTGCGCAGTTACTTTGACGACCGCGTCTTCCAGCGCAGCCGCTTCTTTCAAGAGTAGGCAGGAGGCAGTGATCAGTGGCCAGTAATCAGTTGATAGTTGATAGCTGATAGTTGATAGTTCCTCAAGCTCCGTTAGGAGCGCAATGTTTCTAAAACATTTCGTCCCTACGGGACGGATTGACAACTCACAGCCGATAACTGACCACTGACCACTGCTCATGCTTGTTTCCGAATTCGATTACGAATTGCCCGAACGATTGATCGCGCAGGAGCCGGCGGCGCGGCGCGACCAGTCGCGGCTGCTGGTCGTTGACCGCGCGACAGGCGCGCTCGCGGATACGGTGTTCAATCATCTGCCGGAGTTCTTGCGCAAGGGCGACGTGCTGGTCTTGAACAACACGCGCGTCTTTCCGGCGCGGCTGATCGGCAGGCGATTGAGGAAGACGCCGCGCGGCGAAACGATGCTGGGCGGGCGCGTCGAAGTCTTCCTGGTCAACCGGCTTGAGCCGCTGATGTGGGAAGCGCTCGTGCGACCCGGCAAGCATCTGCTTCCGGGCGCTAAGATCGAGTTCGCGCGCGGCAAGCTCACTGCCGAAGTCATCAACTGGCGCGAGTTCGGTCGCCGCATTGTGAGATTTCATACTGAAGGCGACTTTGACGAGATCATTGACCGCATAGGCCGCACGCCGCTGCCGCCTTACATCAAGCGCGACGACGAAGACCGGCTCGATCAAGACCGCTATCAAACCGTCTATGCCAGCGAGCGCGGCGCGGTGGCCGCGCCGACCGCCGGCCTGCACTTCACCGCCGAGTTGCTTGAGCGAATCCGCGCGCTCGGCGTCGAAGTGGCCGAAATTACTTTGCACGTCGGCTATGGCACGTTCCAGCCCATCCGCGTCGAGCGCGTCGAGGATCATCACATCGAAGCCGAGCGCTACACGATCAGCGACGAGGCCGCCGCGATGATTAATCGAGCGTTAGCCGAGGGCCGCCGCGTCATCGCCGTTGGCACGACGACGACCCGCGCGCTTGAATCGGCTGCTCGCCGAAGCGATGCGACGGGTGTTGCTACCGGAACAGCGACAACAGAGTTGTTCATTTATCCCGGCTTCGAGTTCCGCGTCATCAGCGGCTTGATTACTAATTTTCACCTGCCGCAATCGTCGCTGTTGATGCTGGTGTCGGCGCTGGGCGGGCGCGAGCTGATCTTGAGCGCGTACCGCCACGCCGTCGAACGCGAGTATCACTTCTACAGCTACGGCGACGCGATGCTGATTCTGTAACCTTCGCCCCAATCCGGTCACTTACCCTCTGACGCGCTGGTTCAGTGAACCTTTCTTTGCTCAGCCGGCGTATCGAAGTTGACACGCTCAATCACATAGTGCCGGAGCCACTCAATGAATAACCGTCTGCACGTTGCCATCGTGGTCTTGTTGATCACGCTTCTGTCGTGGCCGCTCGCGCCACACGCCATTGCTCAGCGTCGCCGATCACAGGCGAAGCCCGCTGCCGCTTCACACAAACCCATAGGCGACTCGTCGAGAGATGCGCCGCGCCTCGGCAACCTCATCGCGCGACTGATGAGCGAAGGCGACGTGACGGGTCTATCGCTGGCGTGGATTCGTGACGGAAAGATTTATTGGGCGCGCGGCTTCGGACTGAAAGACGCCGGCACAAAAGAAGCGATAGACGCCAGCACGATGTTTGAAGCCGCGTCGCTCAGCAAGCCGGTCTTCGCTTACGCGGTCTTGAAGATGGTTGAGCGGGGCGAGCTGGATTTAGATACGCCGCTGTCGAAATACCTGCCCGCTTACCTTGAAAACGACGAGCGTCTGAACTTGATCACCGCGCGCCGCGTCTTGAGCCACACGACGGGCTTTCCGAACTGGCGGCCCGATGGCAAGCCGCTCGTGATTATGTTCGCGCCGGGCGAGCGGTTCAGTTATTCAGGCGAAGGCTTCGTCTATCTCCAAAAGGTCGTCGAGCATTTGACCGGCCAGCCATTGAACGACGTGATGCGCAAAGAAGTCTTCGCGCCGCTCGGTATGAACGACAGCACATACATCTGGCAAGATGCCATTGCGTCGCGGATGGCGCTGGGCCATTCACAGATCGGCAAATCGTTGCCGTTGCGCAAAAGCTCAGAGGCGAACGCGGCGGCTTCTTTGCGCACGACGCCGACTGATTACGCGAAGTTCGTCATCGCGGTAGTGAACGGCACTGGGTTGAAAGCCGAGACGGTTCGGCAGATGCTCACGCCGCAGGTCAAGCTTGATGAAGGCTGCGTGACCTGCCTGGGCCGCAAAGTGATGAAGCCGTCAACGTCGCTGGCGTGGGGACTCGGCGTCGGCTTGCAACACACTGCTCAAGGTGACGCCTTCTGGCACTGGGGCGACAATCCCGGCTTCAAGAATTTTGTCATCGCCTTCCCGCAGCAGAAATCGGGCGCAGTCATCCTGACCAACAGCGACAACGGGCTAGGCATCATCCCGGAGATCGTCAAGGAGATGCTCGGCGGCAACTCGCCGACCTTCGCATGGCTCAGCGTCGAGGAGTACAACTCGCCGGGCCGCCGCTTGCGCAAAGCCATCGGGATGGTCGGCGTTGAAGCCGCCGTCAAACAATTCCGCGAAGAGAGACGGCAACACCCCGACAGCTTCAAAGCAAATGAAGGCCGCATCAACAGCCTCGGTTATCAATACCTGCGCGACAAAAAGATCAAAGAGGCGATAGAGATTTTCAAGCTGAATGTCGAACTGTTCCCGCAATCATCGAACGTCTACGACAGCCTCGGCGAAGCCTATATGGAAAACGGCGAGCGGGAGCTGGCTATTCAAAATTACCAGAAGGCCATCGAGATGAATCCCGAAAACCAGAACGCCATCGAGATGCTGAAGAAACTACAGCCGAAGTAAGCGGCGGCAACTGGCGATGGGGCAGCTTGGAGAGTGCGAGCGATTTTGTGTAAGCTTTCTCTATGCACAACGCAGAGAAATTTGCCGTCGGGCTGGTGCAGATGTCCGTCACCGCAGACCTCGACGCTAACCTTGAGAAAGCCGTAGCGCGTGTCGAAGACGCCGCGCGGCAAGGGGCGCAGGTCATCTGTTTGCCTGAGCTATTCCGGTCGCAGTACTTCTGCCAGAAGGAAGATGCCGACCTCTTTGATCTCGCTGAGTCAGTGCCCGGCCCTTCGACCGAACAACTGGGCCGCGTCGCTCGCGCTCATCACGTCACCGTCATTGCGCCCATCTTTGAGCGGCGCGCGACGGGCCTCTATCACAACAGCGCCGCCATCATTAACAGTGAAGGCAACGTCGCCGGCATCTATCGCAAGATGCACATACCGGACGACCCGGCTTATTACGAGAAGTTCTATTTCACGCCGGGCGATCTCGGCTTTCGCGCTTTCGACACAGGCGTCGGTCGCATCGGCACGCTGATCTGCTGGGATCAATGGTATCCCGAAGGCGCGCGGCTCACGGCGCTGCGCGGCGCGAACATCCTTTTTTATCCAACCGCCATCGGCTGGCACCCGCACGAGAAGGATGAGTTCGGCGCGCAGCAACGCGACGCGTGGCGAACAATCCAGCGCGCTCACGCGATTGCCAACGGCGTTTATGTCGCGGCGGTCAATCGCGTCGGCCACGAAAATCCTGCGGGCGGCGCGGGCGTCGAGTTCTGGGGCACGTCTTTTCTCGCCGACCCGTTCGGCGTCGTCCTCGCCGAAGGCTCCATCGACCGTGAAGAAATCCTCATCGGCGAAGTAGACAGCAAGCGCATCGAAGACGTGCGGCGCAACTGGCCTTTCCTGCGCGACCGGCGCATCGATGCATATGCGGGCATCGAGCGCCGCTTCCTCGACGACCAACAATGAAAGCGAATTCAGCGACTGCTACCGACAAGCCGCCGGCAGCGGCGGGTTACGCGATGCCTGCCGAATGGCTACGCCACGAAGCGACGTGGATCGGCTGGCCGCACAACCGCACGGACTGGCCCGGCAAGATCATCCCGATTCAATGGGTCTACGGCGAGATCGTCCGCAAACTCGCGGCGGATGAAGTCGTGCGCATTATCGTCAACTCAGACGTTCACGAAGCGCAGGCGCTAAGCGTGCTCGACAAGTCCGGCATTGATCGAAATCGTGTTGAGTTCTTTCGCTTCCCGACCAATCGCGGCTGGACGCGCGACTTCGGGCCGATGTTTGTGCGGCGCGATGGGCGGCGCAGTGATACGGCTATCGTGCGCTTTCGCTTCAACGCGTGGGCCAAGTATCCCGACTACGAGCAGGACGAGCGCGTGCCTGAGCTGGCCGCGCGCGCCCTCGATTGCTCGATCTTTTCCGCGCAACTCGATGGGCGCGGCGTCGTTCTCGAAGGCGGCAGCCTTGACGTAAACGGGCGCGGCACGATCATCACGACTGAAGAGTGTTTGCTTGATCCGGTGACGCAGACGCGCAATCCGGGCTTCTCGCGCAAGGATTATGAAACGGTCTTTGCGAAATTCCTCGGCGCGCGAAACACCTTGTGGCTCGGTCGCGGCATCAGTGGCGACGACACGCACGGACACGTAGACGATCTTTGTCGCTTCGTCAACGAGACGACCGTCGTGCTGTGCAGCGAAACCAATCCGAAGGATGCCAACTACGCGCCGCTGGCCGAGAACCGCGAGCGCTTGCAGGATATGAGATTGGAAGACGGCTCGCGCGTCGAAGTCTTCGAGTTGCCGATGCCCGCGCCGCTCATCTTTCGCGGGCAGCGATTGCCGGCAAGCTACGCAAACTTTTATATCGGCAACGCGGCGGTGCTGGTTCCGACCTTTAATGATGTGAATGATCGCGTGGCGCTCGGCATACTCGGCGAATTGTTCACGGATCGCGCGGTCGTCGGCATACACGCGGTTGATCTGGTCTGGGGACTCGGCACGCTGCATTGCCTGACCCAGCAACAGCCCGCGAAGTGAAATGATAGATATGAGAATTAGAATGGTTAAAGCGAGATTCGTTGTCGCCGTCATCGCGGCGGCCAGTCTGTTTAGCGCCGCCTGCGCGAAACGTGGCGCGACGGGTGAGTGGAAGGCGCTCGACACAGAGACGCCCGACGCGTTCTTCAGCATCAACTTTGTCAACGAAGACTTCGGGTGGCTCAACGGCCAGACGGGGCGCAACTACGTGCCGCCCGAAGGGGCCGACAACAGCAACGGCAACGCGAATGCGAACAAAGCCGCGAAGCCGAAACCGGGCGCGAAGAAGCCTCCAGACGCGTTTGAAGCCAATCAAGGATTCGAGGTCTTGCGGACGACCGACGGCGGCGCGACGTGGAAGCAGTTGCCCGACCAGTTCAAATACAAAATCCGCCATGTCTGGTTCGTCGATCCACAGACCGGCTGGGCGCTGACGATTGACCGCGACATCCTGCACACTGCCGACGGCGGCGCGACGTGGACGACGCAGCGCAAGGCCGGCAAGGTCAAGATTAAGATCACCGGCTACAAGCCGCCGGAGATGGATCAGCCTGAACAACTCGACAACCTGCGCTTCATCGACGCGCAACACGGCTGGGCGTGGGGCGGCGGTCGCAAAGACGAGTACACCGAGCAGCCGGGAACTTTTATCATCACGACCGACGGCGGCCAGCACTGGAATGAAATTCCTTTTCCGTTCGAGCAAGCGGCGGCCTCGATCTTCTTCCTCAATGACCGCACGGCGTGGGCGAGCACGGACGGCGGCGGCTTCTACAAGACGACCGATGGCGGCTTGAATTGGAGCAAGGCGGCGCGGCCTCCGGGCGATCTGGTCTACCGCAGCATCTGCTTTACCGACGACACGCACGGTTGGGCGGTCGGGCGCAGCGGGCGAATGGTGCGGACGAAGGACGGCGGCAAGACGTGGGAAAAGCTCTATCAGGTCAAAGATGAATTTAAGATGCGCGGCCTCTACTTCGTTGACGCGCGGCGCGGCTGGGCGGTCGGAGATGGCGGCAACATCCTCTACACCACGGACGGCGGCGATGAATGGCAAGTGGCCATTGCGCCGTTTCCCGAAGCGCGCTTGCTCTTCGTCGTCTTTCCGAGCGAGCGCACAGGCTACGCCGCCGGCCTGGACGGCGTCGTCTGGAAGTACGAGGCGCGGTAGAGACTAGAGGCTGGAGGCTGGAGGCTAGAGGCTAGTTGAGAGGAATCCAACCGTAATTTATTCTTTTTTGATGATGGGACAAATACGAAGTAGAGACTTTTGAGCGTGCGCGGCTAGTCCCTAGTCCCTAGCCTCTAGCCGCTAACTTTCAGGCATCTCGAAGGCGACTCGGATGCACTAAGCAATCGACGGTTCAGGACTATTTCTGCAAGGCAATTGCCGGGCGGCATTCTACAAGGTAGAGATTCGCTGCCGCGCCTCATGCAAATGAACAGGCCGAAAGTTGAATGCGCGGCGGGAATGAAATTTCTTGACACTGATTTCAAGGTCAAGGGAAAATGTATGGGGCCGTCTTTGAGGATGGGGATAAGGCGGCCCATAGACAGAATGGTAAAAAGAGTTCAGGTCTCTCCTCAAACTCTGGAGCCGAGTAAAGGTCGCAAGAGCCAAGCAGGAGCCGGGAGAAAAAAAGGACATGCAACAACAGAAAGCCTTATTCGCTGACGCTTTCCTATATCAACCCTCTATTCTCAAGCGGCTGGCCGCCGGGTTCACCGAAGCCAGCAGCGAATTCCGACAGAATCCAAGAGCATTCGTCGTCGGCGCGTTCAAAGGCGACGGCGTCGGCGGGCGGCTCCGGCAGGATCGCTTGATGCTCGGATTCGCCGTCGCTATGTTCGTCTTCGCTATGATCATCGCCTCGATGCTGATCGCCTTCTGGATCAAGCATCGCAATGATGGACTGCCGCAGGAAGAAGTCGCGGTGGTGAAGCTGATTGACCTGCCGCCGCAAGAGATAGACATGCCGAAGGCCGAGAAGCGCGCCGGCGGCGGCGGCGGCGGCGGACGCCAGGCTCCGACGCCTGCCTCGAAAGGCCAGTTGCCGAAGTTCTCACTGACGCCGCCGATCATCCCGCCGCGCCCTGAGCCGCAACTCAAGCCGCCTTCATTGCCTGTGCAAGAGACCATACAGGTTGACCCGCGCCTTGAGCCGCCGCGCATCGCCGATATGCCGACGGGCGATCCGAAAGGCGTGCCCGGTCCGCCTTCGCCCGGCCCAGGAAGCGGCGGTGGCATCGGTAACGGTAAAGGTGGCGGCATCGGCACTGGCGACGGCACGGGCTATGGGCCTGGGCACGGTTTCAACACGGGCGGCGGCGGTCCGGGAATCGGCGGCGGCGACCGCAACGCCGTGGCCACAGCGGTTGACCAGCGCCCGCAGCCGCTCAATGCGCCGCAGCCGCGCTACACTGAAGAAGCGCGCAAGAACAAGATTCAAGGCACGGTGATCGCGCGCGTGCTGGTTGCCGCGGACGGCTCGGTCAAGCAAGTGCGTATTACGCGCGGACTGCCTGATGGGCTGGACGAGCAAGCAATTCAAGCGGCTTACCAATTGCGCTTCCGGCCCGCGATGAAAGGCGGCCAGCCGGTGTCGTTCTGGCAAGCGGTCTCCATCGAGTTCAACTTGCGTTAAGCAGACAATTGCCGAAGGCCGCGATTGCTCACTCAGTCGCGGCCTTCGCACGTCAATCAGGTGTTTCCCGCCGCGATGATTCTCCCTCGATAATGGCTTCAGTAACGACAGGCGACTTTGTGACGACGGCGACGCCACCCAATGCGCCGCCGTTCTCGCTCATTGAGCAAAAGAGCCTGCCCGCGCGCCTAGCCGAAGAACTCGCCCGCGTCTGGCGTGACATCAGCCGCGACCCGCGCGGCTTCTTCCGCGACCTGTTTGCCGACGACACCAAGGATGCGAAGCGCCGCCGCCGGCTTTACTTCGGGCTGGCCGGCGCGTTCGTCTTTCACGCGGCGCTGCTGACTGTCATTGCTGTGATCGGCTGGCGTCACTTGAACGCTTCGACGGATGAAGGCTACGTCGTCCATCGAATTGATCTGCCGAATCCGCTGATTGAAAAAGCTCCTGAAACAAAGACCGAAGCGCCGACTGGCGATCACGGACACGGCGGCGGCGGCGGTTCAAAGGAGGCGCCGCCGGTCACGAAAGGCACGCCGCCTCCGACATCACCCGCGCCGCAGATCGTTAAGCCGTTCGTCGCTCCGAAAGAGCATGCCGCATTGCCTGTGCTGCCGACGATTAAAGGACCTGAGAGCGCGCCGCCGACTGTGAGTCAGGTTCCCGGCTTGCCCAATGGCGTGACCGATGCGCCGCCTTCGCCCGGCCCCGGAAGCAAAGATGGGATCGGCGGGCGTGATGGCTCTGGCGCAGGCAGCAGTGACGGGCCGGGCGAAGGGCGCAACAAAGGCGCGAGCAATGATCCTAAAGGCCGCACCAACGGCACGCCTGAAGGCACGGCTACGACTCCCGATATTACCTATACTGGCACAAAGCCGCCGGGCTATGTGCCCTTCACCTGGATTCGCCGCGCGACCCCCATCATCACGCCCGAAGCTCAGGAGCATAAAGCCAGTGGTCGAGTCTTATTTCGCGCGACCTTTAATGCCGATGGGACGATCACGGATATTGAAGTCGTCAATCAGGTCGAGTATATGACCGAAGCGGCAATTGATTCATTGCGCCGCTCAAAATTCCGTCCAGCCACCGTCAACGGCGTGCCCGTCACTGTGCGGCGCGTGCTCGTCTATATCGACGTTCACTATTGATTCGCGTCACTCAGCCATCGCGCGGCGCAAGCCTTCGATGATCGTTTGTAATCGGTAGATCGCCTGCCCGACGTTCGCCCACGGGTACAGCTCAAGCACGATGAAGTAATCACTCTCGACCGCCTGCGCGATGAAGCTCGCGCCGTCATATTGCAAGACGAGATGGGCGGCCTCGCCCGCATCGGTGCGCGCTGCAAGCCGTTGACTGTTTTGCAGCACGACGGCGACGTAGGCGCTGCGCAGGCGCAAGCGTTCGGTGCGGCTCTCGTCCACCACGTGCCATTGCACGGCCTCGCCGGCGGATTCGAGCAGGATCGCGCCGCTCGCGCCTTCGACGTTGTCCACCAGTTGTTTGAGCAGGTCTTGAAACGGCACACGCACCTCTGATCGTTCGGTCGTTGGGTTCGGCGCGATTATAATCGCCCGCTGCTGTAGCCGCCATAGCGTAATGCTGCCGCGCCGCCGCCCGACGTGTGCGGCGTGATAGAATGGCCGGCATAAATTCAGACTTTCTCCGCCGCGCTTCAGTCTATAGCTATGAAGCGGATGGAGGGGTTAACTTTCGGATAGGCCAAAGCGACTTGGATTTGAGCGACACGCAATTAATCGAGCGCACGCTGGGCGGCGAACCCGACGCCTTCAACCTGCTGGTGCGCCGCTGGGAGCGGCACATCTATGGCCTGACGCTGCGCATGCTGGGGCGCGACGACGAGGCCCGCGACGCGACGCAGGAGACCTTCATCTCGGCCTACCGCAACCTGTCGAAGTTTCGCGGCGAAGCCAAGTTCTCGTCGTGGATTTATCGCATCGCCCTGAACATCTGCAACACGCGGCTGCGTGGCCGCTCGCGCAATGTCATCTCGCTCGACGAGCAGCGCGAAGCGACCGGCTTTGAATTGGCCGCCGACACCGAAGACCTCGGCAGCAACATCCAACAAGAGCAGGTCACGCGCGCCGTGCGCCGCGCCTTGCAAGGGCTGCCGGCAGAGATGCGGCAGGTCATCGTGATGAAGGAATACGAAGGCTTGAAGTTCTCTGAGATCGCCGACATCCTGGGCCTTCCCGTCTCGACCGTGAAGACGCGTATGTACACGGGACTGTCGGAACTCAGAAAGCGGCTCGCGCACCTGCGCGAAGCGATGTGAAGGGACAGGATTCAGGATACAGGAGTCAGGATTCAGGGGCTGCGCCGTTTGGCAGCGTGCCGATTCAGCCGCAGCTTTCCGCATTTGATGTCAAACTGAATCCGCGCCGCGCGACAGCGCATCTTGCGCCATGGACTCCTGTATCCTGAATCCTGATTGATAGGTGACGAGATGAGCGAAACAAATAAGACTTGCCAGATGCAGGAAGCGATGATGGCCTATCTCTACAAAGAGGCGACCGAAGACGAAGCGCGCCGCTTTGAAGCGCACCTCGACGAGTGTGCCGCGTGCCGGCAGGAGATGGTCGGGTTCGAGCGCGTCCGTGAACAGTTGCAACAATGGCAGGTCGCAGACCTGCCGGTCGTGCGCGTCGTCGCCGAAGCGCAACCGGCGCGGCGGTCATTCCTCGCCGTCCTCAAAGAACTGTTCGGTGTTATGCCGTTGTGGGTGAAAGCCGCCAGCGTTGCCGCCGTGGCGCTCATCGTTATGGCCATGACCGGCACGAACATTCGCATCAACCGCGACGGCTTTTCGCTCAGCGCCAGGATGATCGGCACTTCATCGCCGAGCGAGCCGCCTGCGACGAAGACGAATCCGGCGCAGCCGCAATACGCCAGCAACGAACAGATCGAGCAACTGCGCGCCAACCTCGCGGCGCTCGTGTCGCAGAAGATTGCCGACAGCGAGCGGCAGCAGAAAGAAGAACTCCGCGCTCAACTCGTCAGCCTGCAAAGTGACCTTCAAGCGATGCGCTCGACCGAACTGGCGAAGATCGTCGCCCGCGTCCAGCAGCACCAGTCGCGCCTGCAAACTATCGAACGCGACCTCGACCGCCGCGAAGGCTCGGACCTCACCGACATCCTCTTCAGCGAATTGATGACCCGCCCGTCGCAAACATCGAACGGATCGGGCGGCGGTGATTAAGCTTGCAATCGAGCCGACGGCTCAACGACACCTACAGCGCCGTTGGCGAACGGTTGAAGACCTCGCGCGGATTGAGGAGAGTCCACGCGGGGTGCGCGAGAAAAGGGGAGAGTTCACGCGCTTTTTACGCAACTGTCCGCCGCCGGCGCTGTAGTCATTTCACGCTCTTCTATCGCCCGCCTCAGAAAAATCCGCTACAATGACTTCTTCATTGCTGGAACGTTAATCTGCTAATCCCTGCCCGGAGGTTTAATCCATCCATGAATATTCTCGATCAAATCTATGCGCGCGCCGCCGCCGATCCGCAGCACATCGTTCTGCCCGAAGGCGAAGACGACCGCACCGTGCGCGCTGCTGCGCTCATCGTCGCTCAGCGCCTCGCGCGCGTCACGCTGATCGGGCGCGAAGAGGTCATTCGCGGCAAGGCCGAAAAGTTCGGCGTCGATTTAACAGGCATCGCTATCCTCGATCATCGCCGCGCCTCGCAACGTGAGCGGTACGCGGCCCGTTATCACGAGATTCGCCGTGCTAAAGGCGTCACTCTCGAAGAAGCCCATCAGCAGATGGACGACCCGCTCTACTTCGGCAATATGATGGTGCGCGAAGGCGACGCCGACGGCAGCGTCAGCGGCGCGACGCACACGACCGGCCACACGGTCAGCTCGGCGCTGCGCTGCATTGGCCCCAAGCCCGGCCTTAAGGTGGTATCGAGCTTTTTCGTGATGGTCGTCCCGAACAGTCCGCTCGGCGAGAACGGCACGTTCATCTTTGCCGACTGTGCCGTCATCATTAATCCGGGCGCGGCGGAGCTGGCCGAGATCGCTATCGCGTCGGCGGATTCGGCGCGTGCGCTGCTCGGCGTCGAGCCGCGCGTCGCTATGCTCTCGTTTTCGACCAAAGGCAGCGCCAAAGACCCGCTCGTTGATAAAGTCGTCGAGGCGACCCGAACCGTGCGCGCCCGCGCTCCGCAGATTCTCGTGGACGGCGAGCTGCAACTCGACGCGGCCTTGCTCCCGGCCATCGCCGCGAGCAAAGCGCCCGGCAGCCCGGTCGCCGGGCGGGCCAACACCCTGATCTTCCCCGACCTGCAAGCCGGTAACATCGGATATAAGCTGGTCGAGCGGCTGGCCGGCGCGTCGGCGGTCGGGCCGGTGCTGCAAGGCTTGGCGAAACCGGCCAACGACCTGTCGCGCGGCTGCAAGGCCGAAGATATACGCGATACGGTGGCCATCACAGCGGTTCAGGCTCAAGCCACCAACCGCCAGACCAGCCGCTAAATGTTGTCCCGAACTGTTTTAAACCGCAGCGGGCGCAGAGGAACATAGAGCGCTGGTTGACGCTTTGCGATCCTCTGCGTCCCTCTGCGGTAAACCCTATCCAGAAAATTTTAGATAAATTTTTCTCCGTTGCCTGCCGAAATTATTGACAGCCTCAGATTCAAAAAATATAATTAGCACTCTCGATGAGAGAGTGCTAACTTTTATGCCAACCCGGCCAATCAGCAGTGCCATTTTCTAAATAGAAAGGAGTCGAGACCAGTTATGGCTAGCATCAAACCGCTTCAAGATCGCGTGATCATTCGACGCATTGAGGAAGGCGAACAGATTCGCGGCGGGATCATTATTCCCGACAGCGCCAAAGAGAAACCGCAGGAGGGCGAGGTCATCGCCGTCGGCGAAGGCAAGAAACTCGATAACGGCGAGCGCGTGCCGCTGGACATCAAAGACGGCGACCGCGTCCTGTTCGGCAAGTACGCAGGCACCGAGATCAAGCTTGACGGCGAGGAGTATCTCATTATGCGCGAGGACGACATCCTAGGCGTCATCGAACGCGCCGGCGAGAACAAATCCAAGAAGGCAGGCAAGTAAGAAACACTTCGATTTTGGATTTTGGATTTTCGTGGCTTAGCGCTGCGCGCCTGCGATTTTAGATTGGGGAACCATCGTGAGTCGCGTTTCCGGCAATCCAAAATCGGCAATCCAAAATCTAAAATCTCATAAGGTAGGAGAATAGAACTATGGCAAAACATATCGCGTTTGGCGAAGAATCGCGTAGCAGTCTGTTACGCGGCGTGAACCGTCTGGCGGACGCCGTCAAAGTGACGCTCGGCCCCAAGGGGCGCAACGTCGTCATCGAAAAGAAATTCGGCTCGCCGACCATCACCAAGGACGGTGTCACGGTCGCTAAGGAGATCGAACTCGAAGACAAGATGGAAAACACCGGCGCGCAGATGGTGCGCGAGGTGGCTTCCAAGACTTCGGACGTGGCCGGCGACGGCACCACGACCGCAACCGTGCTGGCGCAGGCCATCTTCCGCGAAGGCGTCAAGACTGTCGCCGCGGGCGCAAACCCGATGGCGTTGAAGCGCGGCATTGACAAGGCCGTCGAGAAGGCCGTCGAAGAGATCAGGCGGCTGTCGAAGCCGGTCAAGGGTGATTCTATCGCCCAGGTCGGCACGATCTCGGCCAACGGCGACACCACCATCGGCCAGTTGATCGCGGAAGCGATGAGCAAGGTCGGCAAGGACGGCGTCATCACCGTCGAAGAGTCGAAGACGCTCGAAACCTCGCTCGAAGTCGTCGAAGGTATGCAGTTTGATCGTGGCTACCTGTCGCCGTACTTCGTCACCGACCCTGAGCGCATGGAAGCATCGCTAGATGACGTGCTGATCCTCATCCACGAAAAGAAGGTTTCGTCGATGAAAGACCTGCTGCCGCTGCTCGAACAGGTAGCGCGTCAGGGCCGCCCGCTGCTGATCATCGCTGAAGATGTTGAAGGCGAAGCGCTGGCGACGCTGGTCGTCAACAAGCTGCGCGGCACGTTGCAGGTTTGCGCCGTCAAGGCTCCGGGCTTCGGCGACCGCCGCAAGGCGATGCTGCAAGACATCGCCGTGCTGACGGGCGGTCAGGCCATCACCGAAGACCTCGGCATCAAGCTCGAAAGCATCCAAGTCACTGACCTGGGCCGCGCCAAGAAGATCGTCGTTGACAAAGACAACACGACCATCGTCGAAGGCGCTGGCAAGAACTCCGAGATCGAAGGCCGCGTCAAACAGATTCGCGCGCAGGTCGAGGACACAACCTCGGATTATGACCGCGAGAAGTTGCAGGAGCGGCTGGCCAAGCTGGTCGGCGGCGTCGCCGTGATTAAAGTCGGCGCGGCGACCGAGACCGAACTGAAGGAGAAGAAGGCGCGCGTCGAAGACGCGATGCATGCTACGAAGGCGGCTGTCGAAGAAGGCATCGTGCCGGGCGGCGGCGTCGCTTTCCTGCGCGCTCAGAAGGCGCTCGAAAACGTCAAGTTCGATGTCGAAGACGAGAACATCGGCGTCGGCATCGTCAAGCGTGCGCTCGAAGAGCCGATGCGCCAGATCGTCGCTAACGCCGGCCAGGAAGGTGCGGTCATCGTTGACAAGGTGCGCTCGAACAAGGCAGCCAACTACGGCTATAACGCCGAGACCGAAGAGTACGGCGATATGATCTCGATGGGCGTTGTTGACCCGACCAAGGTGACGCGCTCGGCGTTGCAGAACGCCGCTTCAATCGCCGGCCTGCTGCTGACGACTGAAGCGCTGGTGTCGGAGATTCCTGAAGCCGAGAGGGAAGCGCCGCAGATGCCGGGCGGCGGCGGTATGGGCGGATTCTAATCCCCCGTTGCCGAAGATGCTCGGAAGCGCAGGGCCGCTGTCTCATCAAGAGACAGCGGCCCTTCTTCATTGGTAGCAATGCAGCGTTGAAAGATAGGAGTATGGTTGTCTGGCCGCCAGTGTGCGCCGCATCGCGGCGCAATGAATTTAGCTGGGCGTTTCAACGCCCGGAACTGTTGCGCCGCGTAGCGGCGGCATGAATTTAGCCAGGCGTTTCAACGCCTGGAATAGGTGTTGCCCGTGTTCGCGTCGCGTAGCGAGGCCTGACTCCTGGGGCATTCAACCGTCGCTATGCGACGCGACATCCATCTCGCTGCTGAACACAGGCATTGAAATGCCTGCCTAAACTCACGTGCCGCTACGCGGCAAATACCTGCCTAAACTCACGTGCCGCTACGCGGCAAATACCTGCCTAAACTCACTTGCCGCTACGTGGCAAACGCCTGCCCAAACTCAATTGCCGCTACGCGGCAACTCTGTGCACTGCCGCCAGTAGAATTTTCATTGCGCGCGCAACGTAGCGAGCGGCTTGCGGGCCAGCACGTCGAGCGTCGAGACTGCGCCGACGATGGTCACTAACGCGACCGTCGCGGCAATGCCGATCAGGTTGATCTCCGGCGTCGGACTCCACTTGATCTCGAAGACGTAATGCGAGGTCGCGTACGATAAGCCAATCGCCGCGAGCGAGCCGACCAGCCCCGCCACTAATCCCATCAAGCCATACTCCGCGAGCAGCATCAGCAGAATCGTTTTACGCTTGGCCCCAAGCGTCTTGAGCACCGCCGTTTCGTAGACGCGCTGGAACTTCGTCATCGCCAGCGAGCCGGCCAGTATGAGCGCGCCGCTCAACAACACAAACGCGCCGACGAAGGTTACGGCCAGTGTGATGTTATTCACAATTCGCGTCACCGCTTTTAAGATGTCGCCCACGTCAATCACCGAAACGTTCGGATATTTGTCCACCAGCGCGCGTTGAAAGCGCGAACGGTCGGGTTCGGTTTCGGGACCGTTGATGGCGGCGACCCACATCTGCGGCGCGCTTTCGAGCACGCCCGGTCGAAAGACGAACATAAAACCTGTGCGCGAGTTGCGCCACTCGATGCGGCGAACGCTGGTGACGCGCGCCGTGATCTTGCGGCCTTGAATGTCGAAGACGACGGGGCTGCCGATCCCCATGCCGCCCAGGCCCCAGACGTTCTCTTCGATGGAGACCTCCGGCTCGTTCGACGGCGTGCCGTCCCAAAACTTGCCGGCGACGACCGTCTCGTTGGTGTCGAGGTTCGGGCGATAGGTGACAACGTATTCGCGCACCCAGCGGCTACGGTCGCGCTTCATCTCTTCGTTATCAAGGTCTAAACTTGTGCCGTTAATCTCCTTGATGTGAGCGCGCACAGTCGGGACCATCTCGGCGGGCGTGCCGGTCTGTTGCTCGACAAATTCGGCGAGCGGCGCGGCCTGATCTTTCTGCACGTCGATCAAAAACATATTCGGCAAATTGCCTTGCAAGGTCGCATTGAATTCGTTGACCAGATTGGCTTGCACAGACTGAATCGAGATGACGAGAAAGACGCCGAGGCCAACAACCATCACGGTGATGCGGGTTTGATTGCCGGGCCGGTGCAAGCTGTTGATGGCCTGCTTGAACGCGAACGAGCGCACGCGGCCCACGCGCCGCACGAGCCAGATCAGCAAGGTCGCCGCGCCGTACAGCAAGCCTGCGGTGATAATCAATCCGCCGAGAAAGATCAGGCCGATGCGCACCGAGCCGGCTTGCCACGAAACCAGCAGGAGCAAGCCCATCACGATGACGAACGCCAATCCCCAGCGCCCCCAATCCAAGCGGCGCGCCGTCGGGGCTACGTCTTCGCGCAGCAGCACGTTCGGCTTGATGTGGCGTATGCGCAAGAGCGGCAGCGCCGAAAACAATAACGAGATCAACAAGCCGACCGTGAAGCCTTGCAGCGCCGCGCCCGGACGGAGTCCATAAGTCATATACGGCGGCAAGCGGTCGGCGAAAAATTGCGCGATGACCATCAACACGCCTTTGCCAAAGGCGACGCCGACCAGAGAGCCGGTGATGCCGAGCAGCACGACTTGTAGCAGGTAGACGAGCGTAATGCGCGTGCCGCTGCCGCCGATGCACTTCAGCACGGCGATGGATTTTTTCTTCTGCTCGATGAAGGTGCGCGTGACGTTGAGTATACCGATGCCGCCGAGCACGAGAATCACAAGGCCCGTCAGCGACGAATAATCTTCGGCGCGCGCGAGTTGCTCGGTCAGGTTCTCTTGCGAGGTCTTGTACGAGCGCACGTTGACGACATTGTCGTTCTTGAACTCGGCGCGCAGTTGTTTGACGAGCGGCTCCATCTGGTCTTCGGGCGTGCTGAAGAGAATGCGGCGGCGGGCGCGGCTGCCGAAGCCGGTCAGCCCGGCGGATTCGAGCGCGCTGCGTTCGATGAAGACGCGCGGCCCCAGGCGGAAGCCGCTCGTGCCGCCCGGCTCTTTGTCGAGCACGCCGCGAATCTGAAACTTCGTCGCGCCGATCAAGACATCATCGCCGACTTGCAAGCTCAGGCGTTCGAGCAAAGCCGGCGCGACGATTGCGCCCTGATTTTCAAGCAGCGCGTAACTGAACGGCTCACCATTTTGCAGCTTGAATTCGCCGAAAAGCGGAAACGGCGGCTCGATGCCTTTCAGCTCAATCATCATTGCGCCGGGGTGTTGCGAGTCGGCAGGTCGAATCATCGTCGCCGAATCGATTGTCTCGGTGCGCCCGGTCACGAGCGGTTCGGCGATCCGGTTGATCTTATCGAGCGTCTCTTTGTCCCACGGGCGGTTGGTGTCAACTTGCACGTCCGCCGTCAGCAGCACGCGCGCCTCTGATGCGATGGCGGCGTTGGCGTTCTGCATCATCGAGCGCACGGCGACAATGCAGCCGACGCCGACGGCGATAGAGAGGAAGAAGAAAAGTAATCTGCGCCACGAACTGCGAAGCTCGCGCCGGGCCATCTGAAAAACGAATCTCATCGCGTCGCCTCCACCGTTGTGTCTGCGGTCGGCGAATCTGCCGCCTGTGCGTCTACGGTCGTGCTGTCGCTGACGACGCGCCCTTCGCGCAGCGCGATCTGCCGGTCGGCCATCGCCGCCAGTTCGTGATCGTGCGTCACCAGCACGAGCGTGGCGCGGCGTCGGCGATTCATCTCGACCATCATCTCAAAGACGTGCCGCCCATTCTTTGAATCAAGATTGCCGGTCGGCTCGTCCGCAAGCATGATGGTCGGGTTGTTGGCAAAGGCGCGGGCGATGGCGACGCGCTGCTGCTCGCCGCCCGACAGTTGCGCGGGATAATGATGCGCGCGCGCCACCAGATCGATGTCTTCGAGCAACGCCTGCGCGCGCGCGCGGGCGTCGCGCAAGCCGCGAATCTCCATCGGCACGAGGATGTTTTCAAGCGCCGTCAACGAAGGGATCAGGTGGAACGACTGGAAGACGAAGCCGAGCTTTGCGCCGCGCAACTCGGCCAATTGATCTTCGTTCATCGCGGTGATCTCTTCGCCGTCAATCAGGATGCGCCCATCGGTCGGCTCATCAAGCCCGGCGATCAATCCGAGCAGCGTCGATTTGCCGCTCCCCGAAGGGCCGATGACCGAGATGAATTGGCCGTCGGGAATGCGCAGGTCGAGCGCGTGCAATATGGTCAACATCTCCGCGCCCGAAGGCACGATCTTCGTCACGTTGTGGAGTTCGATCATCAGGTCTTTCCCACGAATCTTAATCTCACCACGCCGTCGGCGCGGGCTGTTATAATTGAATTATGAGAGTAGTTTTATTCAGTCTGTTGTTATCCACAGTGTCAGCCATTGTCGCCTGCAAGGGCGGGCCGACGAAAGAAATTCCTGCTGCGCCAGCCGCCGGCACGCCCACGTCTACGCAGTCCGTTAAGAGTGTAGCGAAGATCGTCGCGTTCGGCGACAGCCTGACCGCCGGCTATGGCTTGAATCCCGAAGAGAGCTACCCGACATTGCTGCAAAAACGGCTTGCGGCAGATGGTTTCGATTACGAAGTCATCAACGCGGGCATCTCCGGCGACACGACCGCCGGCGGCGTGCGCCGCATCGACTGGTCGCTGCAAGATGGCGAAGTGAAGGTCGTCATTCTTGAGCTTGGCGCGAACGACATCCTGCGCGGCCAGCCGATCACCGAGATGAAGAAGAACCTGAGCACGATCATCGAACGCGCCAGATCGCGCGGCGCGAAAGTTTTGCTCGCCGGTATGGAAGCGCCGACCAATTCCGGGATAGACTATCGCCGCTGGACGCACGGCGCGTTCGGCGAGCTGGCGAAAGAGCACAACGTGCCGATTATTCCGTTCTTCCTGGATCGCGTCGCCGGCATTCAATCGTTGAATCAAGCCGACGGCATTCACCCCAACGCGCAGGGCGCGCGCATCGTCGCCGACACGGTTTATCAGTACTTGAAGCCGATGCTTGAAAAGGCGGATCGGGCGGCAGCAAAGTAAAAGTGTTTTGAAGTATCAAGCTCCGTGGGAGCGAAATGTTTATAGAGCGTGTCTGAAAAGCCAAAGAAAGCCCCGCAGGGGCGCGATTCGACAGCCCAGAGCATCGCCTTGGGCGACAGGCGGGGCAAACCGGCAAGCCCTGAAAGGGCGCACTAGGTGATTGGTTATTGCGCCCTTTCAGGGCTTGCGGAATGGTCGCTGTGTGTACCCGGCGCGCTGCGCCGGGCTATTGAATCGCGCCCCTTCAGGGCTTCTCAGACACGCTCGATAAACATTGCGTGCCTAAGGCACTTATTGGACATCACGCCCTGCTCAAAGCCCAGCAGTCTGGTTCAACTAATGAGAGGATTCTTTTGAAGAAAATCACAACTCGATTTGCGCAGGCATTCTTGTTGTTCGCCTTCACGCTCTCGGCGTTGAGCGCACCGACAGCGCCAGCCTTCCGCGTGACGCCCGCCATCAGCGCGATGCTCAACCGCATCTCCGCCGACTCGTTGCGCGGCCATCTCTCGTTCATCTCCTCGGACGCGCTCGAAGGGCGCAACACGCCGTCGCGCGGATTGGACATCGCCGCCGAATACATCGCTGCGCAGTTCCGCCGCGTTGGCCTTGAGCCTGTTGGTGATGATGGTTACTTTCAAACCGCCACCTTTCAGGCGAGAGGCGCGACCGAGCCAGCCAAGGTGCGCAATGTTATCGGCCTGCTGCGCGGCTCTGACCCGGCATTGAAAGACACCTACGTGCTGGTGACGGCGCATTACGATCACCTCGGCATCAGGCCGGGCGCAGGCGACACGATCTACAACGGCGCGAACGATGATGGCAGCGGCACGGTCTCTGTCATCGAACTGGCATCGGCGCTTGCGACGATGAAACCGCGCCCGCGTCGCAGCCTCGTGTTTATGACGTTCTACGGCGAAGAGAAGGGGCTGGTCGGCTCGCGTTATTACGGGCAGCATCCGATCTTCCCGCTTGATAAGACCGTCGCCGATATTAATCTGGAGCAGGTCGGGCGCACCGACAGCAACGAAGGGCCGCAGTTGAATAACGCGTCGATGACCGGCATCGATTTTTCGGATGTCGGCACGATCTTCAAAGCCGCCGGCCAGCTCGCGGGCATCAATGTCTACAAGCACGCCCGCAACAGCGACGCCTTCTTCGGTGCGAGCGACAATCAGGCGTTGGCCGATCAGGGCGTGCCGGCGCACACGCTCTGCGTCGCTTACGTCTATCCCGATTATCACAAAGCCGGCGACCACTGGGAGAAGATTGATTATGAGAACATGGCCAAAGTGGATCGCTGTGTCGCGCTCGCCCTGTTGATGATCGCCAACAATCCGCAAGCGCCGCGCTGGAACGAAGCCAACCCCAAAGCCGCCCGCTACGCGCAGGCGTGGAAGGCGCTGCACGAAAAAGCCGCCGGGCAGAAATGACCGCGCGGCCATATTCCTCTCAAACAGGTTTTGAAATTATGCGGTGCCGCGAAGCGGCAGCGAGAAGGTAGCCAGAGGTGAAACCTCTGGAACCAACGGCATCCATATTCCCGCGTTGAAGACGCGGATAGACGTTCTGGCGCTCCTTCAGAGCGCGGTTACTTGGTGCGCTGCATCCCAGACGTTGCACGTCTGGCTACCTTCTCAATGCGCCTTCGGCGCAACGGCTCAATTTCAAAACAGGCTCGCTACCAATCGATCTGCGCCGAATCCTCAATTGGCAGGTATAATGTTTTTGTGGGCGTGAGCATTTCGTTTGAAATGGACACGCAATGATCTTAATTACAATCATCCTGTTTAATATATGGCGAACGCTCAGGCGGCTGGGCGGGCTTGGCTTAATCCTGATGGGTTTGCTCGACAGCTCGGTGATTCCGACGCCGGGCGGGCTTGACGCGCTGACCATCGTGTTGACGGCGCACGAGCGCGACGAGTGGATTTATTACGCCGCGATGGCGACTCTGGGATCGGTGCTCGGCGGTTACATCAGCTATCGCTTAGGTCGCAAAGGCGGCGAGAAAGCCCTGGAGCAGAAGCTCTCGAAGAAGAAGATGGAGAAGGTCAATCGCGCCTTCGAGCGCTGGGGCTTTGCGACGATTTTCGTGCCGGCGCTGCTGCCGCCGCCCGCGCCGCTCGGCCCATTTCTTATGGGCGCGGGCGCGATGAATTATCCGCTGCCAAAATTCCTGGCGACGCTCACCGTAGCGCGCGCCCTGCGCTTCACGCTCGTGGCTTACCTGGCCTCGCTCTACGGCCAGCGCGTCTTCCGTTTCTTGATGCGCCACTACACGGTGATGCTGTGGGCGCTCATTGGTCTTGCCGTGCTCGCCGCCATCG
The DNA here is from genome assembly GCA_045807725.1 of Blastocatellia bacterium. Taxonomy (GTDB): domain Bacteria; phylum Acidobacteriota; class Blastocatellia; order UBA7656; family UBA7656; genus DATENM01. The sequence goes on from JBJMGV010000113.1 coordinate 78,086, forward strand.
CCATTGCGGTCTACTTCTTACGCCGCCGTCGGCAACAGGCGAGCGCAAGCGTGCCCGAAGATCAAGCCGCTTGAGCGCGCCGTCGCTCGTTTGCCTCAACGCTTCTGAAGCCGTTCGAGGAAGTCGAGCTGCGGCTTCAGAAGATGATTGCTTGAACGCGCCGTGTCGCCGAAATCCAGATAAGGCTCGGCGCTGTTGTCGTACGGCGTCCACCTCGGCAAGCCTTTGCCGTTCGGATCGCCGGTCGTCGCAAAGTTCACCCAGTAACTCGACATCAGATCGGCCAATCGATAGTCCACATCTTGAAAAGGCCGGTCCACCTGCTTGAGATTGTTGAAGACGTAAACAATCTCAGCCGCGTGATACGCGCCGAGCACTTTGCTTTGCGGGTTCGGCGGCGCGTGGCTGAAGAAGTAAAGATAAGCCTTCGCGCGGCCCGTCGCCGTCATCCGCGCCCACGTTCGCATCGGCAGCGTGAAGGCCGTGTCACGCAGGCTGGCGAGATAGCCGGCGGCGACTTCTTCATCACTGTTGACCGGGTAAGCGGCGTCGAACTCGTTAATCACTTCGCCGTACTGTGTCGCCATACGTTTGCGGTATTCGGTCAATGTCTTCGGCAGCGTTTCGGGCGACGTGAGAGTCGTCATCTCGTTCGCGTTCGAGCCGACGATGACCGGCACGTCGTTCTGTTTGCCTTGCGCGAAGAGGTTGCGAATCTCGTCGGGCAGCACCCACCCATCGACATTCGGCTGCGTGCGGAATTTCTTTCCTTCGGGGTCGTTGTTAAAAAGCGCGACGATCTTTTCAGCCGGCACGTCGCGCAAGCCTTTGAGCGAATCCGTGCCCGCCGCTCTGGCAAAAGCAACGCCGATCTTTTCGGCTGATGGCAATCCGCTGCGGTCTTCTTTCAAGTAAGCCATTCGATTGAATGAACCGCCGCTCTCGCCGATGGCGCGTTGAAACAGTCCTTTAGCCAACGGCGACGCGACCAGCACATTGACGCTCCACGAGCCTGCCGATTCGCCGAAGATGGTCACGCGCTTCGGGTCGCCGCCGAAAGCCGCGATATTCTTTTGCACCCACTGGAGAGCGGCAACCTGATCGAGCACGCCGTAGTTGCCCGACGCGTGCTGCGATGATTCCGCTGTCAGCTCAGGATGCGCGAGATAGCCGAACGGCCCCAGCCGGTAATTGATCGTCACCAGCACGACGCCTTTCTTCGCCAGCGCCGCGCCATCATAAGCCGGGTTCGCGCCCGACCCGCGCGTCAGCGCGCCGCCGTGAATCCACACCATCACGGGCCGATGGTCGCTGGCTTTGGCCGTCGTCCAGACGTTCAAGTAGAGGCAATCTTCGCTCTGCTTCTCCAGCGGGCGCGCGTAGATCGAGCCGGCAGGGTAGGGCGCTTGCGGGCACTCCGGGCCGAATTGATTACAGGCGCGCACGCCTTCCCAACTGATGACCGGCTGCGGCGCTTTCCACCGCAGGTCGCCTACGGGCGGCGCGGCGAAAGGGATGCCTTTGTAACTGCGGACGCCTTCGGCTGCCGTGCCTGAGATCAATCCGCCTTCGACTTTGATGACATCGTTAGTCGCCGCGTTAGTCGCCGCCACCGGGCCAGCCAACGTCACGGCCAGAACCAAAGTCGCGGCCACGATCAGTGCGAGCGTCGTTAGATATCGCTTCATCGGTGTTGCCTCCGTGCGGTCAAGTTTGATTCGTGCTTATGCCTTCATCGCCTGTTCCGAGTCGAGCTTGAAGAAGTCGCGTATGCGTTGCGCCAGAGCGCTCTGCGTGTGCTGCATACGCTGTTGAATGAGGTCTTCGGTCAAGGCTTCGCGGACGGCGTCAAGTTCGACGCGGCGGCGGGCCAGCGTGTGCGAAATCTCTTCGGCAATCTCCGGGCGTTCGCGCAGGATGTCGCGGAAGGCTTCTTTGTCGAGGCGATAACATTTCACATCCGCCTGCGCGATGACCGTTGCCGCGCGCGGCTCGCCGGTCATCATCCCCATTTCGCCAAAGTAATCTCCGCCACCAAGCATCGCCACGCGCTCGCTCTTGCCTTCGATGGTCACTTGCACTTCGGCCTCGCCTTCGACGATGACGTAGAGCCAGTGCGCTTCGGCCCCCTGTCGCGTCATCGCCTCGCCGCGCACGAAAGGCGTCGCCTTGAGCCGCGCGGCTAACCGCTGCTTCTCCTGGTTTGATAATGAATGAAAGAGTTCGATGTGGCCGATGGCTTCGAGGCGGCGCTCGATCTCTTCCTTCTGTTTGCGCTCGCGGCGTGAGCGACTGTCATTGGTGACGAACAGCGACTGTGCCGGAATGGAGAGCGGAATGTCCGCGCGCCGCAAGGCCGAATAGATGCGCGAACGCACGACCGAATCGGTCGGGTCGGTGAGCGCCATATCCGTCAGCCAGTAGCGTGCCGCGTACGACGCGTAGCTGTCTTTGAAATCGATCACCAGACAATGCGCCGGCGGGTCCTTAGCGACATTCGGGATGGGTTCAGCGCACAAGGCTTTCTCGACCGCCGCGATGACCTGCGTCGGCGCGTAGCGGTAATCCACATTGAAGTAGACCCACTGCCGGTGCTGGCGCGGCTGGTTGGCGCGGCGTCCGAGCAACACGACTTGCGATTTCATCAACGCGCTGTTGGGGATCACCACCGTATCCCAGTTGCGCGTCTCAATCGAAGTCTGCCGCCAGCGTATCTCCTGCACGCGCCCTTCGTGCTGGTCTATGCGCACCCAGTCGCCGACGCGGATGGTGCTCTCCATCTGCAAGGCGAGGCCGCCCATCACGTTCCCGAGCGTGTCCTGTAGCGAGAAACCGATGACCGCCGTGATGACTGCCGAGGTAGCGACGACGCCCGCAAGGTCAACGCCGCTGCGCGACAACAATGTAATGATCGCTACAACGTAGGCCAGCGCCACAAGCAGGTCGCGCAGGATGCGCGGCAGGCTGATCCGCAGCGGTTGCAGCAGCACCGAGAAGGCAAGCACGCCGGTCAGGTTGATCGCCGCCGTCGAGATCATCAAGAGCGAGGCGAAACGCAGAAAGCGATAGCCGAAGCCTTCAAGGCTTCCGCCCGAATAGACGAGGGCGCTGGCCGCGAGCAACCCCACGAACGACAGCGCAAACAGCATCATCGCCGCGCGGATGCTGCGCCGTTCGGCAGGCGCAGCGGCGAACAGCATTGCCGCCGCCGCGATGAAGCCGAAGACCAGCCACACGAGGCCGCCGCCGACCCCCGCCGTCATATGCACGATTTCCCAGAAACCCATTGCAGGCGAATCCTATTCGGAGAAGCGCGCCGCCCGCAAGCCAAATGCGTCTTATCGATGAATGAAAAATGGAACCACAGATGAACACAGATAAACACAGATAGGGAAAAGAGCGATGGTCATTCTTTATCTGTGTTCATCGGTGGTCATCTGTGATTGCTTTTCTCCTGGCTTTGCGCGTTGAACTTTTGCCCTTGCGCGGCGGCGGCGCGTTTTGCTTTATTAAGTAACGAAGTACCTGAACCGGACTCCAACCTCTGTGACGCGGACATCTTCCATCACTGCTGACGCGCGATGAAGAATAACCGATTCAAACACTGGCTGCTCAAAGGCAAGCCGGCGCGACACGAAGGCTCGCACACGCAATCGGCGCAGCATCAGCATGCCTGGTGGCAGGTGATGTGCCTGACCGGCGTCGATTATTTTTCAACGCTCGGCTATCAGCCGGGCATCGCCTTTCTCGCCGCCGGCGCGCTGTCGCCTATCGCCACGCTCATCCTCATCCTGCTGACGCTGCTCGGCGCGCTGCCCATCTATAATCACGTCGCCAAAGAAAGCCCGCACGGCGAAGGCTCGATTGCGATGCTTGAGCACCTGTTGCCGGGCTGGCAAGCGAAGCTCTTCGTGCTCGCGCTGCTCGGCTTCGTGGCCACAGATTTTATCATCACCATCACGCTCTCAGCCGCCGACGCTACAGCCCACGTCATCGAGAACCCGTTCACGCCGCACGCTCTGCGTCATCCTCTCGGCATAACGCTCGTGCTCATCGCGTTGCTCGGCGCGATCTTTCTGAAAGGCTTCAAAGAAGCCATTGGCATTGCCGTGCTGCTGGTGGCGCTCTACCTGTTGCTGAACGCCGTCGTCATCGGGCGCGGGCTGTACGAGATACTGATGCACCCGCACGCGCTGCCCGAATGGAAAGCGGCGCTGTTCAATGCTCACTCAAGCCCGCTGGCGATGGTCGGTATGGCGCTGCTCGTCTTTCCGAAGCTGGCGCTCGGACTGTCGGGATTCGAGACCGGCGTCGCCGTGATGTCTTTAGTCGAAGGCGATGCCGGCGATACAGAAGATAAGCCTGAGGGGCGCATACGCAACACGCGCAAGCTGCTGCGCACAGCGGCCTTGATTATGAGCGTGATGTTGATCGCCAGCAGCTTTGCGACGACGCTCTTGATCCCCGCCGCCGAGTTTCAAGACGGCGGCCAGGCCAACGGGCGGGCCCTGGCTTACATCGCCCACCTCTATCTCGGCGACCTCTTCGGCACAGCGTATGACTTGAGCACGATCTTGATCTTGTGGTTCGCGGGGGCGTCGGCAATGGCGGGCTTGTTGAACATCGTGCCGCGTTACCTGCCGCGCTACGGCATGGCCCCGGACTGGGCGCGGGCGACGCGACCGCTGGTGCTGATCTTCATCGCCATCGCGTTCGCGGTGACGGTCATCTTCAACGCGGATGTGAATGCGCAGGGCGGCGCGTACGCTACGGGAGTGCTGGTGTTGATGACCTCTGCCGCCGTCGCCGTGACGCTGTCGGTTTGGCCGAAGGGGCCGATTCGTTATGCGTTCCTGCTAATCTCGCTGGTCTTCATTTACACGACAATCACCAACATCATCGAGCGGCCTGAAGGCATCAAGATCGCGTCGTTCTTCATCGGCTTCATCGTCTTCACGTCGTTGGTATCGCGCATCTACCGCTCGACCGAGCTTCGCGTCCAGCACATCGAGCTGGATGAGCGCGCGAAACAGATCATTGACGAGATCAGTCGCGGCGAGATTCGCATCATCGCTAATCGCTGCCAGCGCGGCGATGTAGCCGAGTACCACGATAAAGAGATCGAGCAACGCGCCGACAATCACATCCCCAATGAAGACCCGGTCGCCTTTCTCGAAATCAAAATCTGCGATGCGTCAGAGTTCGACGATGTGATGACGGTCAAAGGCGTGGACGTAGACGGCTACCGCGTGCTGCGCGCCGAAGCCTCGACGGTGCCGAACGCAATTGCCGCTTTCCTGCTCGACCTGCGCGACCGCACCCAAAAGATTCCGCACGCCTACTTCGCGTGGACCGAAGGCAACCCGCTGGTCTACATCCTCAAGTATATTTTCTTCGGCGAAGGCGACACCGCGCCGGTTACGCGCGAAGTGTTGCGCCAGGCCGAAGAAGACCCCGAACGTCGCCCGGCCATCCATGTAAGTGGGTAGAAGGCAGGAGGCAGGAGGCAGGAGGCAGGAGGCAGGGGCCGGGGGCCGGGAGCCAGTGGTCAGCAGTCCCGTAGGGACGACCTGTTTATAGTTATGGCAGAAGAATGTGACGAAGCCCCGTAGGGGCGCAATGTTGACATCGTGCCCCTACGGGGCTTGCTTCATCTGCGGCATCGTGAACTATAAACATCGCGCTCCTGACGGAGCTTGTACCGTTATTAGCATCGTTGACTATAAACATCACGCTCCTGACGGAGCTTGGGGAACCATCAACTAGCAACTGGCCCCCGGCCCCTGATCCCCGGCCCCTGCCTCCTGCCTCCTGCTTCCTGCTTCCTGGCTACTTGTTGCCGCGCCTGACAACCGACCGCCGATGCGCTAAAATTCCGCTTCTGCAATCATGCAGAGGCCAGAGACAGAGGCTGGAGGCTAGCTGGAACGAACTAGCCGCCAGCCTCCAGCCTCTAGCCTCTATACACGGAGGAACTATGGCTAGAAAGAAGATCACGGTGGTCGGCGCGGGCAACGTCGGCGCGACCGCCGCTCAACGACTGGTTGATAAAGAACTCGGCGATGTCGTGCTGGTTGACATCATCGAAGGCATGCCGCAGGGCAAGGCGTTAGACCTCGCCGAGACTGCGCCGGTCGAAGGCTACGACTCGCGGCTCATCGGCACGAACGGCTACAAAGAGACTGCCGATTCCGACATCGTCATCATCACATCGGGCCTTGCGCGCAAGCCTGGCATGAGCCGCGACGACCTGCTCAAGACCAACGCCGGCATCGTCGGCTCGGTGACTGACGAGATTATGAAGTATTCGCGCAACCCGATTCTCATCATCGTCTCGAATCCGCTCGACGCGATGTGCCACGTCGCGTTGAAGCATTCGGGTCTGCCGAAAGAGCGCGTCATCGGCATGGCCGGCGTTTTAGATTCGGCTCGTATGCGCTGCTTCATCGCCGACGCGTTGAACGTCTCGGTCGAAAACGTCACCGCGTTCGTGCTCGGCGGGCACGGCGACACGATGGTTCCGCTGCCGCGTTACTCGACCGTAGCCGGCATCCCTCTACCCGAGCTGTTGCCGCAGGACAAGATCGACGCCATCGTCAAGCGCACCGCGAACGGCGGCGCAGAGATCGTCAGCCTGCTCAAGACCGGCTCGGCTTACTACGCGCCGTCGGCGGCGGCGGTCGAGATGGCCGAGGCGATCTTGAAAGACAAGAAGAAGATTCTGCCCTGCGCCGCTTACCTTGAAGGCGAGTACGGCGTCAACGGCCTGTTCGTCGGCGTGCCGGTCAAGCTCGGCGAGCGCGGCATCGAAGAGATCATCCAGATCAACCTGATGACCGACGAGCGCGCCGCCTTGCATCGTTCGGCGGCTGCCGTGCAAGAACTGGTTGACGTGATGGGGCGATAAACGGCAGGGGCTAGAGGCTAGGGACTAGAGGCCAGCAGGAAACGGAAGCGCTGCGGCCTTCTTACTAGCCTCTAGTCCCTAGCCTCTAGCCTCTAATTTTGGTGGGACGCTATGATTGAAAACTTTTTGAAAGAGTATCAGACCTATCGCCGCCTCGGGCTGAAGGCTATCGAGCAAGTTTCTGATGACGCGCTCAATAAAGTGCTCGGCGCGGACAATAACTCAATCGCCGTGATCGTTCGTCACATCAACGGCAACCTGCGTTCGCGCTTCACGGATTTTTTGACGAGCGACGGCGAAAAATCCTGGCGCGATAGAGATTCAGAGTTCGCTGATACGACCTATGACCGGCAGGCGATTGAATCAATGTGGGCCGAAGGCTTTCAGGTGGTCGAGGATCAATTGAATGCGATGACCGCCGCCGACCTCGAACGGCTGGTGACGATTCGCGGCGAGCCGCACACGGTTCACCAGGCGCTCTGTCGTTCGGTCGCGCACACAGCCTATCACGTCGGCCAGATTGTTTTGCTGGCACGCATCCTGACTGAAGGGGACTGGCAGTCGCTCAGTATCCCAAGAGGCCAATCGCAGGTTTTCAATTCGCGGCTGATGGACGAAAAGAAACCGCAATGATCGGCGCGCTGCGGCTCAAGCCAGCGCCAGCCCGATCTGGCGCTCGCGGCTGACCGGCGGCGCGATCTCGGCGTCGGGCGGGTGCAGGCAGTTATCGCAATGGCCGCACGGCGCGACGCCTTCGCCTTCGCCGAAGTAATCAAGCAACAGCTTCCAGCGACAGCCGGCGCTCTGCGCGTAATGCATCATCTGTTCGAGCTTGTCGCGGTCTTTCTCTGCTTTGGCCTCGTACTGCGCGGCTATCGTCTCAAGCTCTGCCGACGACAGCCCCGTCTTAATCAAGCGATACTGCGCGCCGCGCGACTCTCTCACCAGTTTCATCTCTTTCATCGCCGACAGGATCACGCGCACCTTCGACTTTGCTACCTCACTGGCGCTCTCTTGAATCAACGCCAGCTTCGCCGCGCGCTCGTCGGCTCGTAATCGTTCGAGCGCCGTATAGACCGCCTGTATGTCGCTCGGCTTCGGATAGCGACCGCCCATAAAGAACATCTGCGTGCGCCGGTCGTCGAGTAGATAAAGCAGCACGCAACGTGACGGCTCGCCATCGCGCCCGGCGCGGCCCGACTCCTGGTAGTAAGCTTCCAACGTGCCCGGCATCTGGTAATGCGCGACGAAGCGGAGGTCGGGCCGGTCAATTCCCATACCGAAGGCGTTCGTAGCAATCATTACTTTGAGCTTGCCGGCCATAAACTGCTCCTGCGTGTCGTGCCGCTCGCGGGCCGGCAATCGCCCGTGATAGCGCGCCACGTCGAAGCCTGCCGACTTCAAGTAGTCGGTCAGCGCCTCGACCGCCTTGACCGTCGCGCAGTAGACGATGCCCGCGCCATCCGTCTCTTGAAGCAGGCGCGCAATCTGCATTCGCTTCTCAAGATCGTTGGTGACGCGGGCGACTTCGTAATGCAGGTTCGGGCGATAGATGCCGAGCTTGATGACCTGCATCTCTGGCCGTCCAAGCTGATGCTTGATGTCTGCGATGATTTCGTCGGTCGCCGTTGCGGTCAGCGCCAACACGGGTGGGTCGCCGAGCGCGCCGAGCGCTTCTTTCAAGGCGAGAAAGGCCGGGCGAAAGTCATGGCCCCATTGCGAGATGCAGTGCGCTTCGTCGATCACGATAAAATCAATCTTGTTGGTCGCAAGCGTTGTGATGAACGACGGCTCGGCCAGGCGTTCGGGCGTGGCGAAGACGAACTCGCTTTGCGCGCTTTCGATCTGTTCAAGCGCTTCGCTCTGCTCGCGGGCGGTGAGCGCGCTGTTGATCTGTGTGGCGTCGAAGCCGAGCGCTTGCAGCTTCTCGGTCTGGTCTTTCATCAGCGCGATGAGCGGCGAGACGATGATGGTCGTGCCTTTCAAGTGCAGCGCCGGTAGTTGATAAGTGAGCGACTTGCCCGCGCCCGTCGGCATAATGGCAAGCACGTCGCG